>CAWCDM010000053.1:0-132928 GCA_963794185.1 uncultured Alphaproteobacteria bacterium
CTAGGTGCCGGCATTGCCGAGATTGTAGGTCCCCTCGAGCCCGATCACGGTCGAGACGTCGGTCAGGCTGATCATATCGCGATCCAGGCGCTCCAGCGCCGAGGGGCCGTCGCTGAAGGGTTGCGCCGCGTAGTACGTCGGTTCCGATCACCCGATTGCCGCCGATGCCCTCGGTGACCACGGCGTAGCGGTTCCCAGGCACGCATTGCAGGCACGCTTCGTGGGGCAGCAGATCTGGCTCCCACAACTGTCGTCCCCCCCGGAAGCGCACGGGTCAGGCCAACCCCGGCGTGGGATGATTGCAAAAGACTATGGGAATTGGTCTCGCGGCCGCAATGCTGGCGTGGACGACCGCCACGCCCATGCAGGCGAAGGCCGACGATGACAAGTGCGACTCCCCGATCGTAGGATCCTCTCCCCAGACCCCGATCGTCGGCATTGCCAGCGGCGGAGCGCTGCGGATTGTCCGTAGCGGCCGCGCGTGAGTCGAAAGAGAAGGCAGTCTGCAGATCGAAGTGACAGGGCTGCTGCTCGGCGCCGCCGGCGGTGCCAACGGAGGAACGACAGGAGGCATTCCCGAGGTTGCCGCAAGCCTTGTGTGCGGGGCCGTCGTCCAGGCTACCACCGACCCGGTAGTGTTCCCTGCGACAGGGAGCTTTTGTTATGCTATCCTAACTGGATTTCGGTTCCCAGCCAGGACGCGGCACCCGATCATTTTGGAATGTGGAGGGAACGATGGTCGAAGCATCCATGGGCGACGCTCGGTTCTTTGCACGAATAGGCCCTCATGCCCTCGCCGCTATTGCCACAGCGGCGAAGGGCACCGCACCTGCGATCGAGAAAGCTTTCACAGGCGTCGCACCGCTGCAATCGGCTCGGCCGGACCAAGTCAGCTTCCTCGACAACCGACGCTATGCCAGGGCGCTGGAACAGACTATGGCGGGTGCGGTTATCGTGCATCCGGATATGCTGAAGCGGGTGCCGGTTACCACAATACCGATCGTGACGACGGCTGCGTATGAGGGATGGGCGCGAGTCGCCGCACTCTTCCATCCCGCTGCACCTCCTTGTTCTGGCGTTCACCGCTCTGCCGTTATCGCGGAGACGGCACGCGTCGATACGTCTGCTGAAATAGGCCCGTACGTCGTTATCGCAGCAGGTGCCGAGATCGGCTCTGGTTGTCGCATCGGTCCATTCGTCTCGATTGGCGAAGGTGTCGCCATTGGCCCTGAATGCCGTATCGGTGCTCACGCCACCCTGAGCCACGCTCTTCTGGGCGCGCGTGTTTACGTATACCCAGGCGCCCGGATTGGGCAGGAGGGCTTCAGCTTCGCATCCACCGAGGCCGGTTTCCTAAGCATTCCCCAGTTAGGGCGCGTAATCGTGGAAGACGACGTGGAGGTAGGTGCCAATACGACGATCGATCGAGGATCAACCCGCGACACCATCATAGGCGCTGGATCGCGCCTCGATAACTTGGTTCAAATCGGACATAATGTCCGGCTGGGACGCTGCTGCGTGATTGTGGCCCAGGTTGGGATCGCGGGTTCCACGGTCCTTGAGGATTTCGTTCAGGTTGGCGGCCAAGCAGCAATGGCAGGGCACCTGCTTATCGGGCACGGAGCGCAGATTGGTGCGCAAGCAGGGGTCATTTCCGATGTGCCAGCCGGTGCGGTATTGCTTGGCAGCCCAGCGCAGCCGCGAAAGGAATTCTTTCGCCAGGTGATTGCATTGAAGCGCATGGTCCGGAAGCCGGGTTGACCTGCTGATTTCGATACCGGTTGGCGTGCCACCGCCACGGACGATCTCTCCTGGCCTGCCTCGGACTTAAAAGATTGGCAGTCGCAATTGATCCCGGCGATGGGTAGTTGCGCCAAAACTCGTGGGTGGCCACAACGCATGGAAAGATGGCAGATATTCTGGCTGAAACTCCCGCGATAAGGTCAGATTTGGCATCCTTATCCGTATCATGTGCGAGCACCAGGAGAGGCATCAAAATCAACCCAGTGTGACGGCGCCATTCCCTCCTCCGAAACGAGAAAGACCGGCACGGGTGCCGGCCTCTCCGTTCAAACCCGCTGAAACAGAAATTAGCTGTTGGAACCCTGGTTGCCGATAGGGGCGAACAGTCATGTCCCATGCCCTGACCGGGTGCCGTAGATGTGGACCTGCCTGTTCTGCACCTGCCCGGTTTCCGCTGTCACGGCTTGGTCGTTCCGGGCGGTCGCAACAACAGGCGCGTTCTGCACCGGAGCCTGGGCGACAACGCCCGGGATCTCGGTGTACTGCGATTGGCCACGGCGCCTTCGCTCTCGCCGGCGTAAGCGGCGCCGATGCTGGCAAAACTCAGGGCCGCCATCGCGGCGCGCATCACGATCTTCATCTTGATCTCTCTCTTGTAGTCTTTCCGGCCTCGATGATACGGTCGCTTTCATGCAGCGTCGCAGCACGGGCGCCGAGTTTTACGCACGGCTCGGCGAGCGGCTACTGGTTCAAGGCCAACGGCGCTCTCGACCGAGGCGGAACCCGGTCGTTGATTGTCGTTCAGGATCAGGCCACCCATGGCGGCGTGTCCCGAAGGCGGGTCGGTAGATCCGCCACTGGAGTGCGGTGCCAATATTGCCGAAATTCGCGCAACGGGCAACTAAATCGTAGGTACTCAGGAGCCGACAGCGGGGAAATACCTTAATCCAAGGCGACCCGACTGCATTTCAGATTCTTCAACAACCAGCGGATTATGACCCGACACGGGAAGCTCATCGCATCGATGGCGAACGGCAGCTCAGGGTCGCCTCCGGCCGTTCGCCGGATCGCCAATGAACGACTGCCTGCTGGTGGTTAGTAACGGTTCCCCACTGTGGCGGTGCAACCAGGACAGGCGGCCTGGATCGCCTTTGAGGGTGCGGGGACTATCACTATTCGAAATCCTGACGCACGCGGGTATGCTGGGCAGGCGAAGCTGGGCTGGCAAACTCCATGCCAACGACCCGCACCACGACCTCGGCGAAAATCGAGCGCCGATTGGCGGCAATTCTGGCGGCCGACGTCGCGGGCTACAGGCGGAATGATGGGCGCTGACGAGGTCGGCACGCTCAACGCGCTGAAGGAGCATCGGCGCGTCGCCGGCATGCACGCGCGCAATGCCGACGGCTCGTTGGCGCCGATGGATCTCGAGCTGCCGTCACGAGCCCGAGGTGCACATGGGCGGCCATGGGCTGTACAGCACCGTCGGCGACTACATGCGCTTCATCCGCATGTGGCTGAACGACGGCAACGGGCGAGCATGGGCGCGCGCGCCGAGGCCAAGACGGTGCGGATGGCGGAAAAGAACCATCTGGGCGACAAGAAGGTGACGATGCTGCCCGGGCGTGATCCCGTCGCTGTCCAACGACGCGGAGTTCTTCCCCGGACTATCGAAGTCGTGGGCGCTGACGTTCATGATCAACGACGAGGAGGCGCCGACCGGGCGCCCGGCCGGCGCGCTCGGCTGGGCAGGGCTGGCGAACCTGTTCTACTGGATCGATCGCCGAACGGTTTCGGCGGCTTCTGGGCCACCCGGCCTGCCGTTCGGGGATCCGGTGTCGTTTGTCGGATACATGGATTTCAGACCGCCTTCTACAAGCAGCTTGCGCCAGAAGCAGGCGGCCTGACGTTCGGGAGGATCGGCCGCCTCATCACGGGGCGGCCGATCCAGCGCGTAGCAATTTGGCGGCGAAGCGGCAGCACGACAGTCGGATTCCGGCGCCCGGGCGTCCATAGGCAATCGGGAATGCTCGCTTACACCCGCAGCAGACTGTAAGCAGCTAGACACACTTGAGCGAACGTCTACATTCGAGTGACAGCGAGGCTGCCTGGAACGACCGCCTGGGCGCACGGCTGCCGACGACGGGCACCTCTGGACGTCCGCTATCTGGAATGTCCGCCCGGCCCTCGGATGCCTGACTTGGGTCGAGAACGGACTCCCCCACAGAGGAATCGAGGACTTTTGAGGAATAATTTCCTATGATTTTTAATTGTTGCTGATTTTATCTAGATGTTTGGCGCGCTTCGGCATCGGCGGGGTGGGATACCGGCCCATTTTGTTATTCCAGTAGGCCCATGATCGCGGGTCGATGATGCCGGGCGGCGCTTTGTCGAGCGCTTCACGGAAATCCTCGTCCGACACATAGCGGCGCAGCACCTTCATATCATCATGCACGGCATGCTTCATCGCGTAGGTCATGAAGCGGATCGGGTCTTCGAGCGCTTCGGCTGGTTCCTCGAACCAGACAACCCGCCGCGCAACCGCTTCCGTGTCAGGGTTGAGCGGGATCGGCTTCACCGCGATGCCCCGCTGCTTGTGCCGCCGGGGTGAACGGCGCGGGCAATCGTCGGCAGGCGGTCAAGATCAACCTCGCGCGCCGCCTTGGCGAGACGATCCTTGGTTGCCTTCGCAAGGCGGCGCAGGTTTCCTTCATCGAAGAATGACAGCGCCTTGAGCGTAAACTGCGGATTGAATTGGGGGCCATAGAGTGCTTGCGCGCTTGCCAGCGCGGTCGAAAGGTCAATCCGCCCGTCGCGAAGAATGGCGTCGATGTCCCAGGGCAATCGGGCGAACGTCCACCCGTCCGAGCGGTCGGATGGTCCGCAAGAAAGGATTCTAACACGGAGGACGTGCGAGGGCCACGGAGGACCACGGAGAACGGATTGAATGCGCTGTACGCCGACCCAATCGACCTCCGTGGTCCTCCGTGGCTCTCCGATCGTCCTCCGTGTGAAGAATTCTTGCTGTCGTTCGGATGGCACCGGCCGTTCACCCGATTGCCCTGGTCGATGTCCCGCTAGTCCTTGGCGTTCGGCGCGGAGTTGCACCACGTTTGCCTTTGTTCCCGCAAGATCGAGCAGGGATGCGATCAGCAGCCATTGTTGGGCACGACATCAGGCGGCGCAAGGCGAGGCATGCCCTGCACTCCGAAAAACAAAGCCTCACAGGCGCTATAGTTGAAACATTGGCGGAGAGCCGCATGCGATCGATCTGTGCGCCCCGAAACCCTGATCGTCGTGGCGTCGTGCGTGGCATTCCTCGCCCCGACCGGTTTCCGCGCAGAGCCGCGCCGACGGCCGCACGGTGCAGGTGCCGCGTTTCGAGCCCGCGCCGTGCCCGAAACTGCCGGGCGCCGAAGAGCTGGCCAAAGCGAGCTGCGGCTACCTCGTCGTAACGGAAAATCGCACCCATCCGACCGGTCGCACAATTCGGCTCATGGTCGCGAAATACCCCGCGCGCTCATCGGAGAAGCGAGCCGACCCCGTCGTCTATCTGTCCGGCGGCCCAGGCGACATCGCCCCCCTGGAGGTCAACGGTCTCATTGCCGCCGACTTCATCCGCGACCGCGACATCCTGGTGGTGAGCCAGCGCGGCACCATGTTCTCGCAGCCGGCGCTCACCTGCGCGCCCGCCGACGACTTCGACCGAGAGCTTCTCGGTCTCCGCTTCTATTCCGCCGCAACCGAGCGCGCCCATCTGGCGGCGACGCAAGCCTGCCACCGGGAACTCGCCACCACCGGCGCCGACCTCAGCGCCTACAATTCAACCGAAAGTGCTGCCGATGTCGCCGATCTCCGCAAGGTGCTCGGCATCGCCGCGTGGAATGTCTACGGAACCTCCTACGGCTCCTACCTGACGCAGACGCTCATGCGCGACCACGCCGAGGGCATCCGCAGCGTCATCCTCGATTCGGTGTTACCGACGACCTACACCATTCCCGGCAACTGGCAGAACGCACGCGCCGGCTTCGACAACCTCTTCCACGCCTGCGCGGCAGAAACGGCCTGCAACACCGCCCATCCGCATCTCGAAGAGACCTTCACCCGGCTGGTCAACAAGTTCGAGTCCGCGCCTCTGACGACAACCGTCAGCGACCCGGCCACCGGCCAAGCCGTCAAAGTCGTGCTCGACGGCGGGGCACTCATCGACTGGCTGCGCAACCAGAACTATGCCGTGGCCTTGCTCCGGGCCGCGCCGGATCGGATCGATGGGCTCGCCGCCGGCCGCCCCGATGCCATCGAGGCGATCGCCAAGGATCGGGCAAGCCGGGCGCCCCCACCCGGTCCGGACGTCCCTGCCCTCGGCTTCGGGCTGTCCTATGGCGTCAGCTGCCGCGAAGCCTATCCGTTCGCGACGCCGCAGGATCTCGCCGCGGCCGGCCGGGACGCGTTTCCGGACTATCCGGCTTCGCTCCAACGCGAGGCCGTCGGCGGCTGGGCATACATCAACCAGGACTGCCGCGACGTCTGGAAGGTCCCCGCCGCCCCGGAGGCAATGCGCCAGCCCGTCGCGAGCAGCATTCCGACGCTCCTCATCTCTGGCAGCTTCGATACGCTGACGTCGCTGGCCGGGGCGAAGACCGCGGCGGCGCGCCTGTCAAAAGCGACGATCATCAGCATCCCCGGCATCGGGCATTTCGTGGCCCCGCAATCGCCGTGCGCCCAGACGGTCATCACAGCATTCCTCGCCGATCCGACCGCACCCGACACATCCTGCGTCCGCACTCTGAAACCGCCTGCCTTCGCTCCGTTTTGACGCGCACGTCCACCGACGATGGCAACGCACGCAGCGATGCTGTATGAACGGTCAACCGATGGCCCGGCTCAGCGTCAACCTCAACAAGATCGCCCTGCTGCGCAATTCGCGCCGCACCGGCGTGCCCGATCTGTCCGCTTTTGCCCGCATCGCGATCGAGGCCGGCGCGCGCGGCATCACCGTGCATCCGCGCCCCGACGAACGCCACATCCGCCGCTCCGACGTGCCGACGCTTGCCGCGACGATCGCAACGTGGCGTCCGGCGGTGGAGTTGAACATCGAGGGCTACCCTAATCCGCGCCTGCTGGCGATCGCAGCCGATGTACGGCCCGAGCAATGCACGTTGGTGCCCGATGCGCCCGATGCCTTCACCTCCGAGGAGGGATTTCAAGCTTGGCGCCGAGCAGATGGTGCTGGTCCGCCCGGCCATCGCGGCACTGAAGGCGATGGGCGCGCGGGTAATCCTGTTCATCGATCCGGATCCCGGTGTGTTGGACCGGATCCCCGAGAGCGGCGCCGACGGCGTCGAGATCTACACCGGCTCTTATGCCGCGGCGTTCCGCGCCGGCGCATACAACACTGCGCTGGACGCCTGCGCGACCACGGCGCGTGCCGCGGCGGATCGCGGGCTTGTGGTGAACGCGGGCCACGACCTGAACCTCCACAACCTGTCGCCGCTGATCGCGCGCATGCCGGGCCTCGCCGAAGCATCGATCGGCCACGAACTGACGGCCGATGCGCTCGTCATGGGTTTCGCCGCAGCGGTCAGTGCGTACGCGAAGGCGCTCGCGCGGAGCTGATATCGCCACCACGTCTTGCCTCCTCCTCACGCCGACGTTCCTGCGCGCGTCACACTGTGGTCAGATTCTTCGCCTTGTTTGCCTCGGATCCCCAGCGATGCGGAGGTGCAAGGCCGTTGTACATTGCAGGCTCTGACACGCTGGTCCGCGCGCGCGCACCCGCCGTCACGGTACGCGCGGAGAGCAAGCTCGTGCAACTCGAGGCGCTGCGCGGCCTGGCAGCCTTCGTCGTCGTCGCGTGGCACTTCCTGTGGGCATTCGATCCCGGGCTGCTCGGCATGGCGGACAACTTCGACCCGGCGTCGGCGATGCTCGGCAGCGTCAGCTTCGCATCGATCGACGGACCCGCGGCCGTCACGCTGTTCTTCGTCCTGTCCGGATTCGTGCTGCCGCTCGGCTTCTTCCGCTCGGGCCAAACCGACATCGTGATGCGTGCTGCCGCCAAGCGCTGGCTGCGTCTGGTCGGCCTCGTGCTGCTCGCCGTGCTGCTGTCGTGGCTGTTGTTTCGTTTCGGCCTGTACCGGCATCGCGAGGCGGCACAGCTCAGCCAGTCCGCCTGGCTCGGCACGTTCGGCGGTTCCCATCCGCAGCAGGGCTTTGTCCCGTCACTGCCCGGCGCGCTGCTCGAGGGCTCGCTGCTCGCGTTCCTCCGCGAACCCGACCACTACAATCCCGTCCTCTGGACCATGCATCACGAGTTCCTCGGCAGCTTCGTCACGTTCTTCCTCGCGGTCGTCATCTGTCGGGCACGCGCCCCGGCGGCAGCGTGGTTCCTGCTGGTGGCCGCGGTCGTCGTTCAGGTTCACCGATCCCTACCTCTTTGCATTCGTGGTCGGCACCGGCCTCGCCTGGCTCATGTCGCGCGTTGACATCCGCCTGTCGCCGGGCGTGGCGCTGGCGTGCATAGCGGGGGGAATTTTCCTGTTCGGCTATCTGGAGCCGCGCGGCGCCTATGCCGCCTTCGCCGCGGTGCGCGATCCGGGCCCGGTGCGCTTCGACCGGATCGTCATCCACACCGCGAGCGGACTGATGATCATCCTCGGTCTGATCGGCAACCACCGGCTGGGCCGGTCGCTCGCATCGCCGCCGTTCCGACTGCTCGGACGTCTGTCGTTCCCGGTTTACCTGTTCCACTTTCCGCTGCTCTGTTCGCTCGCATGCGGCCTGTTCGTCATGCTGCAGCCGGCCATGTCGCGCCAGGCCACGCTGCTGCTGGTTGCCGCGGTGTATGCCCCGGTGGTCGTCGGGGTTGGCTACCTGTTCGCCCGCGTCGACGATGTGTGGCTGGGTTGGGTCAACCGGTTCTCCTCGCGTCTGATCGTGCCGCATCAGGGAAGCCACAGCACCTGATCGATACGGTCGGCGCCCGAGGCGATCATCGCCAGCCGGTCAAATCCGAGCGCAATGCCGGCCGATGGCGGCATGCCGAATGCGAGAGCATCAAGGAAATCCTCGTCGAGCGGCCAGTCGGGTCCGGCAGCCGAGCGGCGTCGCGCGCGATCCGCCTCGAAGCGCGCGCGCTGCTCGCCGGCATCGGTGAGTTCGACAAACGCGTTGGCCAGTTCGATGCCGCAGACGAACAGCTCGAACCGTTCGGCCACGCGCGGGTCTGCCGGATCGCGACGCGCCAGTGCGGCCTGCGCGGCCGGCCAATGCGTGAGGAAGGTGGGATGAGCACGGCCGATCCGTGGCTCGATCCGCTCCAGCAGGAGGCGGAAGAACAGATCCTCCCAGCTCTCGGCCTCGCGCAGGCGCGACCCAGCGGCAGCCCCGAGCGCGGCGGCGTCCCCCGCGGTGGCCAGCACATCGGCACCGACATGACGGGAGAACGCTTCGGCCACGGTGAGGCGTTCGATGCGGGACAGGTCCGTGCTCACGCCGCGGCAGGACACAATGGGCGGCAGGACGGAGCGCAGATATGCCGCGGTCTCCTCGATCAGCGCATCCATCCCGGCGCCCGGTCGATACCACTCCAGCATGGTGAACTCGGCCGAATGCAGATCGCTGCCCTCGCCGTTCCGCCACACTCGTGCGATCTGGAAGATCGGCCCCGCGCCCGCCACGAGCAGCTTCTTCATCGCGAACTCCGGGCTGGTGTGCAGCCACCGCGGCTCACGCACGCCGTCCGGGTGTTCCCGTTCGGTGCGGAAAGCGGACAAATGCACCTCTTCGCCAGGGGTCGGCACCGCGTAGGGCGTCTCCACCTCGGCGTAACCGCGCGAAGTGAAGAACGCGCGCGTTGCCTGTGTCAGCAGCGCGCGGCGACGCAGGAAGGGCAGGCGCGCGGCGAGGCTTTCGGGATGCCAGACGGGGCGGGACATGGGGTGATGTTATACCGTCGCCGCTCTCATCGTCATGGCCGGAACAAGCTGGCCTTGACGTGAGAGCCGAGCGGTGGTGCAAGGTCCCCGGAGGATGGTATGGTCAAGAGCCCCAGGTCGCTGTTGGCGTTCCGAATGGCTCGCCTCGCAACATTGGAATACGTCGTCCATATGCTGATGCGCGAGCATCTGCGCCGCGCCGGTCAATCCGCAGCGGACGTGCGGACATAGTCCGAGCAGGCCAGAAGGCACTTCGAAACCCATCCGCCGTTTGGCATTCCCATACCCGAGATGATTGCCGCGGTCGATCTGTTCTTCAACACCCTGGCCGCCGCGGTCGAGAAGCATGCCGCCAATGGCAATCAGTAAAATTGATCAGGAATGGGCACGCAGCTTCGCGCCGCCCTGCTCTCGCGGACGCACCGTCCGATTGCGGTTCGCCTGCTTCGTCATCGGACCAATCGGCTCCACGATGTCGGGCAACTGCGCCTGGATGAACCTGCCCAGCACCAGCAGATCGTCACTGCGCGGAAAGCTCGCACGCCACAGCAGGCCGATGCGGCGATGCGCCGTCGGTGCACTGATCGGCCGGACCTCCAGCCGCTGATCGTTCGCCGCGAGGTGCGGCACCGCCATCGCCGGAAGCAGCGTGCAGCCAAGGCCTGCCGCGACCATCTCGCAGATCGTCTCCAGGCTGGTCGCACGGAAGTCGTCACTCGGCGCCTCGCGTTCGCGGAACTGGTCGCGGCACACCGCCAGCGCCTGGTCGCGCAGGCAATGGCCCTCTTCGAGCAGCAGCAACCGCTCCTGCGCCAGATCGCTGTCGGTAATGGCGGGGCGGTTGCTGAGCTTATGCCCGGTCGGACAGACAAAGCAGAACTGTTCCCGGAACAGCGGCATGGACGGATGAACGCCGGCCTGCTCGGGCAACGCAATCAGCAGCACGTCCAGCGCATGCGTCTCAAGCGCCGTGAGCAGGTTGTCGGTGAGATCCTCGCGCAGAACCAGCCGAAGGTGCGGATAGCTCTGGTGCAGGCGGTTCAGGAACAGCGGCAGGATGTAGGGGCTCAACGTCGGAATGATGCCGAGGCGCAGTACGCTGGTGAGCACGCCGTGCCGGTGGCGCGCCAGTTCGGCGATCTGGTCGGCCTCCTCGAGGATGCGGCGTGCGTGCGTCACAATCCGCTCGCCGGTCTGCGTGAGCGTGACGGAGCGCGTGGTGCGTTCGACAAGCTGAACGCCCAGGCTGTCCTCCAGCTTGCGCAACTGGCTGCTGAGCGTGGGCTGGGTGATGTGGCAGCGCTCGGCCGCGTGGCCGAAGTGTCGCAGGTCCGCGACCGCCACCAGATAGCGCAGTTCCGCCAGGGTCATCGGCACGCCCTCATTGCTGGCCTCTATTGATGAAATCGTATCATTAGATTGGGCAAATGAATGGGCCGCCGCAAGTCCCCGCGCGATCCGGCGACTGCCGGAGCAGGCGACAACCACAGAAGAGCCCATGCATGCCGAAGCGAGTGGCAATCGAACTGGTCGAACGTGCCGGGTGGGGAGGCTGGCGGCCGCCGTGGCGCGGCGCGGGCGCGCTACCGCCTCAGGAGATAAGGCTGATAATCAGCAACGCAACCATGGCGCAGGCGGGGTGCCGGCGTAAGCTCCCTCTCCGCCCCGAGGGGCGGAGAGGGTCGGGGTGAGGTGGGGCGCCAAGCCCACGGCGCCGACGGTTGCGGCGGAAGAACATGGTGCCGGTCCGATCGGCAGGCCGCTCGGGGGAATTCCGCCACTGGGGCATTCCCCACCTCACCCTGACCCTCTCCGCCCCGAGGGGCGGAGAGGGAAACGCGGAGATCTGGCCCCTACAGGTTGGCCTGGAAGTCCTGGTAGTCGCGTACCTTCCGGTACACCTGCAGCCGGTTCCGCTGGCTGTCGGCCACGATGATCTCATCGGTCGCCGGATTGAAATCGACCGCGGTCGGGAAGCAGAACCGGTACAGCGGCTCTGAGTTACGCACCCGGCGATACGCCTTCATCATGTCTGGATTAGCATCGACGCTCTGCTTGGCCCACTTCGAGAACACCTGCGCGTCGCCGTACAGGTTGGTCAGCGGCGTGCCGTCCGCCTCGAAGATCGACACGCGGTGGTTGCCCCAGTCGGTGACGTAGATGTCGCCGTCCGGGTCCACCGCCACGTCGGTCGGGTGATTGAGCAGCCCGGCCTTGGGATAGTGGGATTCCGGCAGACTTGAAACGAATGGTCCAAGGTAGGTAACCGCGAAGGCATCGTCCGGCTGCGGCAATGCGCCGTAGCTGCCGATCTTCATCAGGAAGTGCCCCTGTGACGACAGCTTCTGCACGCGGTGGTTCTTCCAGTCGGCGACGTAGATGTTGCCGTCCTTGTCGGTCGTGATGCCCCAGGGCTGGTTGAACTCGCCATCGCCCGTGCCGCCCTTGCCGCACGAGGCGACCAGCTTGCCCTCCGGTGTGTATACCTGAAGCCGGTTGTTGCCGCTGTCCACGACGATGACATTGCCGTTCTTCTCGATGGCGATGCCCGCCGGACGCATCAACTCGCCGTCGCCGCTGCCGGTCTGGCCAAACTTATACTGGAACTTGCCGTTCTGATCGAACACCGAGATGGTGTTGGTCCACTCGTCCGAGCAGAACACCAGGCCGTCCCTGCCGACCGCGACGCCGAATGGCCACGTGGCCTTCCCGTCGCCCTGGCCGTGCTGGAAGAACTCAGCGACCAGCTCCTCGTCGCCCGGACCGCCGAGCTTGATGCGGTTCACGCGCATGCCGAAGTTGTTCTCGTTGCCGCGGTTGGCGGTGTAGAGGTCGCCGTTGTTGCCGAGGCACATCGTCTGCACGTAGTTGAACCCTGTGCCCGTGGCCGCGCCGCGCCCGATGGCATGGCTCCAGTCATAGGCCCTGCCGCGAACAACTGTCGTAAGCGCCATAATTCCCTCCCTTGAACACTCAAAGCGAAAGCCCCGCCCCCGCTCCCGGGTCGCGTGCCGGGAACGCGGGCGGGGGAAAGCGCGCCGTCCTAGTGCAGGAAGGCCGGCTTCTCGTAGGTGCCGTTCACGATCGGCGCCGGGTTCACATGGAGCCACTTGTCGAGAATGGTCGAGTAGATGCTGCGGAAGTCCATGCTCGGGTTCAGATCGCCCTGCACGAGCTTGCTCGCATCAAGCGACGGGTATTCGCCGTAGTGGCCGCCCTTCACCTTGTCGCCGAGCACGAACGTCGCGCCGGCGGCGCCGTGATCGGTGCCGGAGCCGTTGTCGCGCACGCGGCGGCCGAACTCCGAGAACATCAGCACGATGACGTTGTCGGACGCGTTGTGTTCGCGGAGATCGGTCATGAAGGCATCGAGCCCTTCGGTGACCGCGGTCCACAGATTGCCGTGCAGCGGGTTCTGCCCGGCATGCGAGTCGAAGCTGCCGTGGTCGCAGTAGAATATGCGCGTGCCGAGGCCCGCGAGATGCACCTGTGCCACACCCTTCAGCTTCTGCGCGATCGTGGTGTTCGGATACTGCACGGTCGAGCTGTAGCGGCCTGGTGCCACCTTCAGGATGTCGGCGCCCTTCAGCCCGTCGAGGCCGGTGGTGCCAAGGTACTCCATGACGCCGCTGCCCTCGATCGGCTGATACATGTGCGAGAAGGTTTCAAGCACCTTCAGCCGCTGCGCCTGGTCGCGGATCGTCGGCAGGAAGCCGTATTGCTCAAGCGGCCCGGCCACGCAGGCGACCGGGACGTTGGGCACTGCCAGCGCACGGAACAGGCATGGGCCGAAGCTCACGCAGGTGACGACGTTCTCCTTCTTCGGATCGAACTCGCGCACCACACGACCCAGCCAGCCTTCGGTGCCGACCTTCTCGGCCTCGCAGGTGTGCCAGATGTCCATCGAGCGGAAGTGCGACCGCGGCGAATCGAGATAGCCGACACCGTGCATGATGGCGAGCTGGTCGTCATCCCAGAACTTCTTCAGCGGCGCCATGTACTTCGGGATGGCATGCGCCTGATCCAGGTGGATCATGTCGCTGTCGGGTATGCCGACCGCCTTCCGGTTGTCCTTGTAGAGCCCGTTATTGTACGGGATCACCGTGTTCAGGTAGTCGTTGCCGCCCGTGAGCTGCAACACGACCAGCACCGGATCCTTTTGGGTACCCTGTGTTGCCGACATTGTAGTTCCTCCTATCCGTTCCGTGTCATGTTTCAGCCGAACTGGTATTCCCGCGTCGCCGCGATGAGCTGCAGCATCTCGGCGGTGCGCCGTGTGGCGTTCTGCGCGCTGGCATCGTTGTCCCAGCCGATCGCGCCCCACTGCTTCGCCGCGTCGGTGAGCTCCTTCTTGGTGTCCGCACCCACCTCGACCGGACCGAGCAGATCGAGGCAGTTGGTGACGAGCTGCTCCGGCGTCTTGGTGCCCTGGGCCTTCAGGCGCTTGATGATCGCCTGGACGCCCGGCAGATCGGGATTGCCGATCTGGGAGGCGACGAAGTTGATGCGCGACATCAGCGAGCCGCTGTTGATCCACTCCTTGCCGGTGTGCCAGCCCTCGACCGATGGCGGGTTCAGCAGGTCCTGGCCCATATAGGACGGCTGCATCGACAGCTCGCCGTAGCCTGGCTTCGGCAGCTCGTAGCCGCCCACCAGGCGCAGTGTGCCGACGACCACCTCGGCCGGCGACTTCAGATGCTGGTAGCGGGCGTTCTTGAAGAAGTCGGACTTGAACAGCGCGCTGAGAACAGGCTTCATCTCGCACTTGTTCTCTTGGAACACCTTCATCAGCATCTCGATCGCCTTGGGGTCGCGCGGCTCCTCGATCGACCAGGCAGGAACCTGCGGCTCGTCGGCGACGAAGAAGTTGTACAGGTGCCGGCAGATGAACTTGGCGCACGCCGGCTGCTGCACGATGATGTTGATGATGTCCTCGCCGTTGAATTTGCCCTTGTGGCCGAGGAACGTCTTCTCGCCGTCGTCGTGGTCTTCGGCGCGGTATTCGAACTTCCACGGGAACCGCCCGTAGGGCAGGCGCGGCAGCTTGGTCTCGAACGTCCAGCCGGTGAAGGCGCGCGACGCCTCACGGACATCCACCTCGGTGTAGTTGCCGGCGCCGAGGCTGAACAGTTCCAGCAGCTCGCGGCCCCAGTTCTCGTTCACCGCGGTGCCATGGTTCTGGTTGTTGTCGAGCCAGAACAGCATGGTCGGGTTCTTCGCGATCCGCACCAGCAGGTCGCGGTAGTTGCCCATGCCGTTCCTGCGGAACATCTCGATCTGCTCCAGCAACTGGTCGTAGTTGTCGACCTTGGAATTGCCGGTGGCGAACACGCTGTGCCAGAACAGCGCCATCTTCTCTTCGAGCGGCCGCTTGGTGTTCACCAGGTAGTACATGTAGTTGACGTTGCCCATCGGGGGCTGCCCGCCCGGTAGCAGCGCCGCAGGCTGATGCCGCAGCAGCGTGTAAGGATCCACCGGTGGCTGCGAGTCGGGGTTCAGCAACTCGTCGACCGTCGCGTCGTATCCCTTGGCCGCGCGTGTCTCGAGTTCATCGCGGCTTGCTCCGAAGCCCGCACGTCGCATCAGATGGGCCATCAAAGCGATGTCGTCTTGGTTCGCCATGCTCCTCTCCTTCTTTCCTGCGATAAGCTACTCGCGAGCGACGCTCGTTGCACGTCCCCTGGGTGGCCCGGTTTCCTTGAGCTGGCGCCTGTCCTGGTTGCCAAGTGGAACGCTCACGCTCCCACGCAGCATGCGAACACGCGCAAACCCCGGTCGCCTTGTATCATCCAGCAAGACAAAAATCCGCTTAACCCGCCAAGTCAGCCGTCAGAGTGGCGCGAGCGCGAACCGGGGGTTTCTCCACTGCGCGCGCTCGGCGCCCATTGCCCGAAGAGCATGGCACAACACAGGCACGGGTGGCAATCGTCCCCGACGCGTGACGTTCGATCGAATTTGACAATGGCAATAATCGATAAAGCCTATGATCGCACTTTCCGGGTCATCGTCCCGCATCATCGTCCCCTGGGGTCGAGCGCGTCGCGCAGCCCGTCGCCGACCAGGTTGAACGACAGCACGACCAGGAAGATTGCAAGGCCCGGAAACACCGCGAGCCACGGCGCCTGCGACAGGAACCGCTGCGCCGAGTTCAGCATCGAGCCCCAGGACGGCGCGGGCGGCTGCTGGCCAAGCCCCAGAAACGACAGGCTCGCCTCGGCGATGATCGCGGCGGCGATCGCCAGCGTGCCCTGCACCAGCACCGGCGGCACGATGTTCGGCAGGATGTGGCGGACCGCGACGCGCCAGCCGGGATTGCCGATCGCGCGCGCCGCCTCGACGTAGTCGTTGCTCGACGCATCCAGGGTGGCGGCGCGGGCCACGCGCATGAAGCGCGGCGCGGTGGAGACGCCGATCGCGATCATCGCGTTGGTCAGGTCGGGGCCGAGGAACGCCGCGAGCGCGATCGCCAGGATGAGGAACGGGCAGGCGAGCATGGCGTCGACGATGCGGCTGAGCACTGTGTCGATCCAGCCGCCGGCGAAGCCCGCGAGCAGTCCCGCCGGCACGCCGATCCCCGCGGCGATCAGCACCGAGACCACGCCGGCCAGCAGGCTGGCGCGCGCGCCGAACGCCACGCGGGAGAGCACGTCGCGGCCGTTCTCGTCGGTGCCCATCCAGTGCGCCAGCGACGGCGCCTTGCGGATCGCGGTCCAGGAGGTGGCGATCGGGTCATAGGGCGCGATCAGCGGGGCGAAGACCGCCACGCCGACGAACAGCAGGATCACCGCGAGGCCAGCCACCGCGACCGGGCGGTGGATGAAGCGCTCCAGCGCAAGCTGTGCCGGGCTGCGCGGCATGACGGCGGTGTGGCCGATGGCAGCGGGGGCTATGGTGGTGCTCATGCGAAAGCACACCCAGCGTACACCTCGCCCGCTGCGCGGGAGAGGTCGCCGTGCTCTGCACGGCGGTAGAGGGTGGCGCGGGCGAGACCCTCTCCCGCCGCGGCTTCGCCGCTTCGACCTCTCCCGCGCAGCGGGAGAGGTGGACTGACAACGTCCACGCTCATGCCCCTCTAAGCCTGGGATTGATCACCACATACAGCACATCCGCCAGGAGGTTCAGCATGACATAAAGGAACGCCGTCACCAGCACGACACCCTGCACCACCGGATAATCGCGGTTGAACACCGCATCGACGATCATCTTGCCGAAGCCCGGGATGCTGAACACCTGCTCGGTCAGCACCGCGCCGGAGAACAGCGTGCCCAACTCAAGCGCACCCAGCGTCACCACCGGGATCAGCGCGTTGCGCAGCGCATGCCTGATCACCACGACGAACTCGCGCAGTCCCTTGGCGCGCGCGGTGCGCACATAATCCTGGTCCAGCACCGTCAGCATCGCGCTCCGCGTGTGCCGCATCAGGATCGCGGCGATGGCGTTGCCCAGCACGAAGGCCGGCATGATCGTGGTGGCGAGCGACTGCCGCCAGTCCTCGGTGAGCGGCACGTAGCCCGACGGCGGCAGCCAGCCCAGCTTCACCGACACCAGCAGGATCAGCATGATGCCGAGCCAGAAGTTCGGGGTGGACAGGCCCGCGAGCCCGACGGCGTTCGCGACATAATCCCAGAACCTGTTGCGCTGCACCGCCGCAATGATGCCCGCCGGCACGCCGATCAGCACCGCGATGACGAACGCCATCGACCCAAGCTGCAACGTCACCGGCAGCTTCTGCACCACGAGCTGCGCCACCGGCTGGCGGATGCGCCAGGAGAAGCCGAGATTGCCCTGCAGCACGTTGCCGATCCAATGCAGGTACTGCACCGGCAGCGACCGATCGAGCCACAGCTCGGCACGGATCTGCGCCAGCACCTGCGGGTCGCCGCGCTCCTCGCCGGCCATCACCAGCGCCGGGTCGCCCGGCATGAGCTGCTGCAGGCCGAACACCAGCACGCTGACCAGCAGCAGCGTCGGGATGATCTGCGCGATGCGCGCGCCGAGATGCCCGCGCACTACTTCGCCATCTCCAGGCCCTGCAGGCGGATCATGCCGTCCGGGATCGCGCGGAAGCCGCTCAGCTTCGCCGACATGCCGACGATGTTGCGGGCATTCCACAGATAGGTGATCGGCAGCTCCTGCCGCAGGATGGGCCACATCTGCGCATACAGGTCGCGCCGCTTCGCGAGATCGGTCATCCCGCGCGCCTCGTCGAGCAGCCGGTCAACCGTCGGGTTGGCATAGTTGCCGTTGTTGTTGGCCTGGCCGCTGTGCAGGAAGCTATAGGTATTGCCGTCGATGTCGACGCGACCCGACCAGCCGATCATGTAGGCGCGAAAGTCCCCGTGCACGGCAGCCTGCAGCGACGAGGCGAACTCCATCGCCTGGATATGCACATCAAAGCCGGCCTCGCCAGCCATCGCCTGGATCACCTCGGCCGCCTGCAAATTCTCCGGATCGTTTATTGCCAGCAGATCGAGCTTCACCGGCAGCGTCACCCCCGCCTGCTGCAGCAGCGCCTTCGCTTTCGCGGGATCGCGCGTCGGGATTTTCAGTGCCTCGTCGAAGAACGGCGAACTCGGCGGCACAGCCTGCACGGTCGGCACGAAGATACCGCTGAACACGACATTGACCAGTGCGGCACGATCGATCGCCAGGTCGAACGCCTGGCGCACCAATGCATTACGGCCATACGGAGTGTCGGACTGCGGCCCATTCGCCAGGTTGTTCGTGACGCCGAAATACCCGAGCGCGTCCGACAGCACCAGGCGCAGCTTCGGGTCCTGCTTCACGGCGGCCGCGTCGGTCGGCGCCACGTATTCGGCAAGATCCACCGTGCCGGCCCGCAGGTTGGCCAGCCGCACCGAGGGATCGACCAGCACCTGATAGATGACCTTGTCGAAGTGGATGCTCTTGGCGTCCCAGTAATCGGCAAAGCGTTCCAGCGTGATATGGTCCTGCGCCACGCGCTCAACGAATTTGAACGGCCCGCTGCACACGGGATGCGCGGCGAATTCCTTGCCCGCGGCCTCGGTTGCCTTGGGTGGCAGCACCATGCCGGAGCGATCGGTCAGCTGCGCCAGGAAGGCCCCCGATGGGCTTTTCAGCACGATGCGCACCGTGGCGGGATCCACCGCCTCCACATGGTCGATCGAGCTGACCTCGCCCTTGCGATAGCTGCCCTGCATCGTCAGATGGCGCTCCAGCGAGAATTTTACTGCGGCTGCGTCCAGCACTTCCCCATTTTGGAATTTCACGCCCTGGCGCAGATGGATCATCAGGGTTTTGTCGTCCGCCCATTCGTAGCCGGTGGCGAGCTGCGGAACGATGTTGAGCTTCTCGTCGATGTCGAACAGCTTGTCGCACAGCCCGGCGAACACGATGCGGCCGACATAGGTGGTGGCCATGGTGGGATCCATCACGTCCAGGTCCTGGCGCAACGCGATGCGCAGCGTCTGCGAGAACGCCGGCGTCGGCGTGGACAGCGCAGTGGCCGTCAGGCAGGCGCCGGCCAGTAGGATGCGTCGCATGATGAAGCTCCCAGGTCTTGTTGTTCTGGCGGTCAGGTGGGCGGTTTCCCGTCGCGCGCAACGGCGGCGTCGATCACCGCGCGGTCGAACACGCCGCACGGGCTGTCGGCGCCGGCGAGGAAGCGTCGGAACACGGCGAACCGCTCCTGGCTGACGGCATAGAGCCGGCGCAGCTCCGCCAGCGGATCCGGGTGGTCGTCAGTGCGGATGTCCAGATCCGGGTACGGATCGCGCGTGCAGATCTTCAGCGCCGCGGACTGCTTGCCGCGCTTGTCCCCGCCCGCCGCCTCGCCGGCCTCGAGCGCGGTCAGCAGGCGCTCGGCGAGCCTGCCCGCGGCGCGCTGAAACGCGGTCAGCGTGCGTTCAACCACAGCCGGGCCAGCCAGCATGTTGCCGGCAACCGAGACGTCCGCGCCCCGCACCGCGCCGCACCAGGACCACGCAGTCCTGGCCGGTGTGCTGTGCGATGCGGCCTTGTGCGTCGATGATGTGGAGCTGGCGGTGGTCGCGTCCGGCGTCCTCAGACAGCAGTGCCGCCGCCACTGCATCGGGCGGTTCGCCTGCGCGCAGCCGCGCCATGCCATGGGGCGCATACATCGGGTTGATCATGGCCTGCGTGGCGAGTGCCGCGACCCCACCCTCGACATGAATGGCCAGCGCGCCGACCGCGAAGAAGCGCGTCGCCACCGCGGCGCCCAACGCGCCGGTGGCCGGATCACGCACCAGAATGGACCAGGTCATGCGATCGCTCCGTTCGCAGGCGATCCTTGCCGCTCCGGCAACTCGCCGCAAGCGGGCTAGTCTTCCCCGCATGCAGCCAGGCATTCCGATCGCGACAGATATCGTCCTGCTGGGCGCCGGCCACGCCCATGTCGAGGTGCTGCGCCGGTTCGCCATGCGTCCGGAAGCCGGGGTTAGGCTGACCCTGATCGGCCGCGAGCCGGAGACGCCCTACACCGGCATGCTGCCGGGCCTGATCCGCGGCGAATATACATTCGACGAGGCGCATATCGACCTGGCGCCGCTTGCTGCCGGTGCGGGCGCCAGGCTGATCCTGGCGGAGGCGACCGACATCGACTTGGCGGCGCGCCGCGTCGCGGTGACCGGGCGACCCGACGTGCCGTTCGACCTGCTGTCGATCGATGTCGGGGGGGAACCGACGGTGTCGCCGGGTGCAGGCGTGGCCGTCAAGCCAATCGGACGGTTCCTGGCCCGCCTATCGGCATTGGAAGCGGAATTGCAGCACGGTGCGCGCATTGCCGTTGTCGGCGGCGGCGTAGGCGGCACGGAACTGGCGCTCGCCCTGGCGCGCCGCTACCGGGAACGGGCGCGGATCGTGCTGGTGTGCGACACCGCAGAACCGCTTGCAACCGCACCATCCTATGCGCGATCCGTCGCGCGTGCCTCCCTGGTGGATGCAGGGATCGAACTGGCCTGCGGCGTGAGGGCGGGCGCGTGGGTGGACGGCAGGCTGGCGCTTTCCGACGGCAGCTTCCTGGAGGTCGCAACCGCTCTGTGGGCAACCGGCGTGGTGGGGCCAGCCCTTATCGCCGCCTCCGGACTGGCCTGCGATGCAGTGGGATGCGTGCGGGTCGATGCGACGCTGCGCAGCGTGAGCCACCGCTTCGTGTTCGCCGCCGGAGACTGCGCTGCCATCGAGGGCAATCCTCGGCCCAAATCCGGTGTCTGGGCGGTGCGCGCCGGCCCCATTCTGGCAGACAATCTGCGGCGCGCGGCGCGCGGGCGGGCGTTGCGCCGCTGGCGGCCGCAGGCGCAGGCGCTGGTGATCCTGGGCCTCGGCGGCGGACGCGCGCTGGCGTGGCGCAATGGCGTCGCGGTGGCCGGTCGGCCGGTCTGGCGCTGGAAGGATTGGATCGACCGGCGCTGGATGCGGATGTACCAGGAGCCGATGGCGCCGATGGCGGGTGCCGATCCCATGCGCTGCGGCGGCTGTGGCGCGAAGGTGGGCGCGGATGTGCTGGCCGGCGCGCTGGCAGACCTGCCGCGCGTGCCGGGGGCGGACGTGCTGATCGGGCTCGATGCGCCGGACGACGCCGCCGTAATGCTGCCGCCGCCCGGGCTGGCCGTGGTGCAGAGCGTCGATCATTTCCGCGCCTTCATCGACGACCCGTTCGTGTTCGGCGAGATCGCTGCGGCGCATGCATTGTCCGACCTGCACGCGATGGGCGCGCGGCCCTGGACGGCGCTGGCGGTGGCGGCGGTGCCCTATGCCTCGGGCGCCAAGATGCGAACCGAGCTTGCCGACATGCTGCGCGGGGCGAGCGGCGTGCTCGCGGCGGATGGCTGCGCCTTGGTCGGCGGGCACAGCGCCGAGGCGGCGGAGCCGGCGCTGGGGTTCGCGGTCACCGGGCTGGCTGATCCGTCGAGCCTGCTGCGCAAGTCCGGGCTGCGGCCGGGCGATGCGCTGGTGCTGACCAAGCCGCTGGGCACCGGCATCGTGCTGGCCGCGAACATGCGCGGGCTGGCGCGCTCGGAGTGGCTGCAGGCGGCGATCGCATCCATGCGCACGAGCAACGCCGCGGCGTCGCGGATTCTGCGCGAGCATGGCGCTGTGGCGTGCACCGACGTCACCGGCTTCGGTCTGGCGGGGCATCTGCTGGAGATGCTGCATGCGTCAGGCGTCGGCGCAACGATCTGGCCCAATCAGGTGCCGGCGCTGCCGGGCGCACTGGAGCTGGCGGCGCACGGCGTCGAGAGCACTCTGGCGCCGGAGAACCGGAAATTGCTGCCCGATGCAGGGTCCGATGCGCGCATTGCACTGCTGATGGACCCCCAGACCTCTGGCGGTCTGCTGGCCGGCCTGGCGCCTGAGCGCGCCGCGTCATGCGTGGATGAGTTGCGCTCCGCCGGAATCCAGGCGGCGATCGTCGGCATCGTCGAGCGTGGCGAATCGGCGATCCGGATCGATGCAGGCCACGAGATCAACATTGCATAAGACCGGCAGGGCCGGAATTGGTGGCGGGCCGCAATGGCGAGAACTCGACGGATGCTGCGTTCGGCTTGCCGGTTCAAAGAATCGTGTGGCTGCCCCTTACAAACTGCGCGAACTGCGATAGTTTCATCCCCGAAGTGTCAGCGGGGGAAGTGGTCCGTGGCAGTTCAGCAGAGGTGAATTCACATCATGAGCCTCGCAATTTCGGTCTGGTTTCTGCTGGCCGGCCTTTTGATCGCTCCGACAACTGTCACGGCACAGGAGTTCCGTGTGGAGACGCGCAAGGCCGTGCAGTATGGCACGCATGACGGCACCGCCCTGATCGGCGATCTTTATCTGCCCGAAGGCACGGAGAACCGACCGGGCATTGTCGCAGTGCATGGCGGGGGATTCCAACTCGGCAGCCGCGATATCTACCGTTATATGGGACCCTACCTCGCCGCGCGCGGCTACGCACTTTTGAGCATCGACTATCGGCTGGTTCGCGACGGCAAGAACCGCTACCCGGACGCGGTCAACGACGTGCGGGCGGCCGTCCAATGGATGCGCAGCCGAGCCGTCGATCTGAAAATCGACCCGGCACGCATCGCATTGATGGGCGATTCCGCAGGTGGATACCTCGCCGCACTGGTGGCCCTAGCGGGGGATTCGCCCGACTACGCCAGCGCCTATCGCGACGATGCTTACGCGAGCGTAAGTACGAAGGTGAAGGCGGTCGTCGGTGTCTACGGATCCTATGACCTGATGGCGCAGTGGAAGCACGATCTGATTTCTCGTCCAGCCGACAACATCACTCAGATCTTCATGGGCTTCCCGCCGATGCAGGACCGCCGCGCATGGTACGCCGCTTCACCGATTGCCCATGCCACGTTCGCCAACAACAGTGCCGCGTTCCTGCTGGTCTGGGGTACCGATGACGACATCGTTGAGGCGTCCAGCCAATCCGAAGCCTTCCTGACGGCTTTGAAGCAGGCGCGCTTCTACGTGCGGACAGTCATCGTTCAATCGGCGCCGCATTTCTGGATGTCTGATCCGGTGGAGGAGCCTGGCAGCTTTCCCGGCTTCCTCGCGCCGCGGCTGCTGAGGTTCCTGACACAGCGACTTTAGCTTGCCCGAATAGGTATTTCCGTTGCAGACCTCTGGTGCGAAATTCGCCCCTTCGAACTCCGGCAATCAGCCCATCGCTTGTGCATCATGAAACAGTGACGGACGCATGACAGCTACTCAAGCCGCACCCCGCTGGTGCGATAAAGCGCCGACAGCGGAACGCTGAAGTCCAGACTTGGCAGGCTCAGGTGCTCACCGGATCGGATGATCGTGGCCTGCTGCGGCCACGTGCCATCTTCGCCCTTGCACAGCAACTCGGCTTCCATCCGCGTGCTGCGAACCAGCAGGATCTCGCGGACGCTGGGGATCGTCGTGTAGGCCCAGACATTCGCCCTGGTCTCCGCCTCGTTGCTGGGTGACAGGACTTCGACCAGCAGCACCGGCTCCGAAACCATGACGTCCCGCGAGGGCGCGGCACATGTCACGCCGAGGTCCGGCACACGGAAATTCTCGTTGGCGCGCACCCGCGGCACGATGCCGGGCGCGGCGATGACCCGGCACGGACTGCCGCGTTCCGCGAGGTGGTTCGCAAGCAGCCGACCCAATTCATTCTGAATGGCGCCATGCGGCTCGGCAGCCGGGGCCATCAGCACCGGCTCGCCATCGATCAGTTGCCACCGCCGGCCGGTGACGTCGTCGGCGTCCCAGACCAGGAATTCGTCCACAGTCATGCGCGAGGGGGTGCGTCTTTGCATCGCAACGATGGCTTCAGCCTACCACCGGCGATCGGGCACGGCCATCACTTGGTGATCCGCGGCCCAGGCGCTACCACTCGCGGACAATCCCCAACCGGGAGCCGAACCATGGCCCGTGAATACCGCATCGCCTCCATCCCAGCCGATGGCATCGGCCCCGAGGTCATCAGCGCCGGCCTGGAAGTGCTTGACGCGGTCGCCTCGCGCGACGGCGGGTTCACGCTGACCATCGACCACTACGATTGGGGCTCCAACTGGTACCGCAAGCACGGCCAGTTCATGCCGGCCGACGCGCTGGCCTGGCTGCGCACCGCCGATGCGATCTACTTCGGCGCGGTCGGCGACCCCGACATTCCCGACCACGTCACGCTGTGGGGCCTGCGCCTGCCGATCTGCCAGGGCTTCGACCAGTACGCCAATGTCCGCCCGACGCGCATCTTGCCGGGCGTCACCTCGCCGCTGCGCGACGTGGGACCGGGCGACCTCGACTGGGTGATCGTGCGCGAGAACAGCGAGGGCGAATACGCCGGCCACGGCGGACGCGCACATCGCGGCCTGCCCGAGGAGGTCGCCACGGAAACGGCAATATTCACCCGCCGCGGTGTCGAGCGGATCATGCGCTTCGCCTTCGATATCGCGCGCGGCCGCCCGCGCAAGCTGCTAACCGTCGTGACGAAGTCCAATGCGCAGCGGCACGGCATGGTGTTCTGGGACGAGATCGCTGCCCTCGTTTCGCACGACTATCCGGACGTGACCTGGGACAAGGAACTGGTCGATGCGATGACCACGCGCATGGTCCGCAAGCCGCAATCGATCGACACCGTGGTGGCGACCAACCTGCACGCCGACATCCTGTCGGACCTTGCAGCGGCGCTGGCGGGATCGCTCGGCATCGCGCCTACCGGCAACGTCGATCCGGAACGCCGCAGCCCGTCTATGTTCGAACCGATTCACGGCTCGGCGTTCGACATCACCGGCAAGGGCATCGCCAACCCCGTCGCCAGCTTTTGGACCGCGGCGATGATGCTTGAACACCTGGGCGAGAAGCCGGCGGCCGATCTGCTGATGCGCGCGGTCGAGCAGGTCTGCGCCGCCGGCGTGCTGACCCCCGATCTCGGCGGCAAGGCGACAACGGCGGAGGTGACGCGCGCGGTATGCGAGGCGGTGCGCGGGATGAACCGCTAGCGGCGATGCCAACGGCCGGCGATCTTCCGCTGACGGACGCGGAGCAGGATCTGCTGGGTCAGGCGCGGGCGCTGATCCCCGCACTGGCCGAACGCGCCGCGGCCACGACCGCCGGGCGAAACGTTGCAGACGAAACCATCGTCGATTTCCACCGCACCTGCATATTGCGCATCCTGCAGCCGCGCCGGTTCGGCGGCCACCAGCTCCGCTTCTGCCTGTTCTCCCGCATCGTCGAGACGCTCACCGAGGGCTGCGCCTCATCCGCCTGGGTCTACGCCGTGTTCGGCGAGCACCAGTGGATCATCGCGTCGTATCCGCTGCAGGCGCAGATCGACGTGTGGGGCGATGATCCGCTGGCCGTCGCGTCGTCCTCGCTGGCGCCGCGCGCAGTGGCGACGCGCGCAGCCGGCGGCTGGCGGCTATCGGGGCGGTATCCGTTCTCCAGCGGCTGCTGCCACGCGCGCTGGGCGATCATCGGCGCCTTCCTCGGCAAGGACGGCGATCCGCGCAGCGTCGGCTATCTGCTGGTGCCGCTCGCCGAGATCGAGATCATCGACGACTGGCATGTGCTGGGACTGGCGGGAACCGGCAGCCGTTCCCTCCGATTGCGCGACGTGTTCGTCCCCGACCATCGCTGCGTCATGCTGGACGATCTGCACGCCGGAACGCCGCCGGGCGCGCTGGTGCATCCGGATTTTCCCCTGTTGCGCGCGCCGCGCGGGCTGCTGGTGAATTTCTCTCTCCCGCCGGTGTCGATCGCACTCGGCCGCCGTGCCCTTGCCATTGCGATCGCCGCGCTGCGCGGGCGCGTCTCGCGCGGGATTGTGCGCCCGGCGGCAAGCGAGTTCGTGCAGGTGGCGGTGGCCGAGGCCGCAGCGGCGATCGATGCCGCGACGTTGACCATGTGGAACGGCCGGCAGGCGGCGGAGGCGCTCGTGGCGGCAGGCGCGCCGTTCGCACCCGATGCCGAACTGCGCGCCCGGCGCGACATGACCCATGCGCAGCACCAGGTGCAGTGGGCGATCGAGCAGCTGGTCGAGGTGTGCGGGGCGCGATCCGTTTACGACGCCGACCCGCTCGCATCGATCCGACGCGACGTGCTGACCCTGCTCACCCACATCGTGGCCAGCCGCCAGGCGGCCATGGGGCGCTGGGGGCGGTGGGCACTGGAGGCGGAGCAACCTCTGGAAGGCTCATGAGTCGTCATCGCCCAGAGCCGGGTATTGTTCCGGAGCTTCGCCATGCTTCGCGACTATCCGAGGATAGCGCAGACCTGCAATCTTCTCTCCTTCCCCGCGCAGCTCCACTTTGAACAGCCAGTCATCGCCATAGTCGAACAGAAACGTCATTGAGTGGCCGACGCGCGGAAACGCCACGGCGATCTTCGTTCGTTTGACGCCGAGCGCACCTTCCGTCGGCTCGCCCATGTCGGCGAACAGCTCATACTTTGGCAGCGTCGTCATCAGCGTCTGCCGTGTCTTCCCGCTGTAGAATCCAAAAGCATGATCGAAATCGAAGCCAAACGATCGCACGATGGCAGCGGCCAGATCGTGGAGCGACTTCCGGCCATCCACCTCGATGTCGCGATACACCGACGGCCTGCCTGACAGCGCCGCACGGAACACAAGTGTGCCCGTGGCAGCGGAGGGCTTCGCCTGTGCGGAGGATCGTGCCGTCCTGGATGGCCTCGGCGGAACGCTCATGCGTCATTGTCCGGGGGCACACACGCATCGTTGAACGACGGCGTCGTGATCAGATCGGTAATCACCGCGACCACGGCCGCACGATCAAAGCCCGCCTGCTCGGCAGCACCGACCAGCGACAACAGACGCGGCAACAGCCAGTCGTGCAGCGGGGTCGCTTCGGCCATTCAAGCCTCCACCAGCCTCGCCAGAACATCGGCTGCCTGCCTGCACTGCGCTGCATCGACGTTCAGATGCGTCACCGCGCGCACGGTTCGCGCCGCGAACGCGGAGACCAGCACACCCTCCTCCTTCGCACGGCGCACGATCGTGTCCGCGTCGGGCAGCGATGTGGGCAGGCGGAAGATCACGATGTTCGTTTGAACCGTCGCCAGGTCGATCTCCACCCGCGTCTCCTCCAGGCGTTCGGCCAGGGCCCGCGCGTTCGCATGGTCCTCGGCCAGCCGGGCGATGTTGTGGTCGAGAGCATACAGCCCCGCGGCAGCCAGGATGCCCGACTGGCGCATCGCGCCGCCGAACATGCGCCGCGCCCGCACCGCCCGCACCATGTCGGCCGCGCGACCGGCGATCACGCTGCCGACCGGGCAGCCAAGCCCCTTCGACAACGCCACCGACACCACATCGAACGGCGCCGCCAGTTCGGCCAACGAGCGGCCGGTGGCAACCGCGGTGTTGAACAGCCGCGCACCGTCGAGATAGCTCGCCATGCCAAGCTCGCGCGCGGCACGGCAGATCGCCTCCGCCTCGTCCTGCGGGAACACCACGCCGCCGCCACGGTTATGCGTATTCTCCACCACCACCACAGTGGTCGGCGGAAAGATGATGTGCCCCGACGGCTTGCAGGCGGCGCGCAGATCCGCCGCGGAGAACAGGCCGCCACGCCCGACCACGGTGAACTGCACGCCGGAATTTGCCGCCGCCGCGCCGAACTCATGCCAGACGATATGCAACTCATCGCCCACCACCACGTCGTCGCCGGGACGCGTCAGCAGCTTCAGGGCGATCTGGTTCGCCATCGTGCCGCTCGGCACGAACAGCGCCGCCTCCTTGCCGAGCAGCGACCTGATGCGCTCCTGCAGTGCGCGGACAGTCGGGTCCTCGCCGTATTGGTCGTCGCCGACCGGCGCGTTGGCCATGGCTGCGCGCATCGGACAGCTCGGCAATGTCACCGTGTCCGAGCGCAGATCAATCCGTTCCATTGGCTGCTCCTCCCAGTCACGCCTTTTGTGCTTCCGGCCATTTCTGCGCGACATTTGCCCGCGCAA
Source organism: uncultured Alphaproteobacteria bacterium (assembly GCA_963794185.1). Classification (GTDB taxonomy): domain Bacteria; phylum Pseudomonadota; class Alphaproteobacteria; order Acetobacterales; family Acetobacteraceae; genus JAMXLO01. Next base: position 28,113 of record CAWCDM010000053.1, read on the forward strand.
CAAGCCGACCCGGCAGTCCGCATCATCCGAACGATGAATTACCGCCAGGCGAGCAGCCTGCGCTCCAGCAGCCCGATCATCCACGCCACCGCCAGCCCCAGCAGCGACAGCACCGCGATGCCCGCAAGCAGGTTGTCGGTGTCGTAGAGGTTCCCGGCCGACAGCACGAAGGCGCCGATGCCGCGTTCGGCGCCGATCATCTCGGCAGCGACCAGCAGCACGATGGCGATCGAGGTGGTGACGCGAAAGCCGCTGAGAGTCGCCGGCAGCGCTGCCGGCAGCACGACCTTGCGCACGATGGCCGCACGGCCAAGGCCGAAGCTCTGCGCCATGCGGATCATTGAGCGCGGCACGTTGTCCACGCCGCCGGCGGTGGTGATCACGGTCGGGAAGAACACGCCGAACGCCAGCGTGGCGATCTTCGAGCCCTCGCCGATGCCGAACCAGATGATGAACAGCGGCACCAGCGCGATCTTCGGGATCGGGAACAGCGCCGAGACCACCGCCATTCCCGGCGAGCGCAGCAATGACGACAGTCCCACCGCAAGGCCGAGGGCGATGCCGAACACGGTTCCGGTGGTGCAGCCGATGGCGAGCCGTGCGAGCGACGCCCCGAGGTGTTTCCACAGTTCGCCGCTGACGGTCAGGTGGTACAGCGCCAGCCCGATGTTTACCGGTGACGGCAGGAACAGTGTCGGAATCAGGCCCAGCAAATCGCCAAGCTGCCATAGCGCGACAAGCCCGACCAAGGTGACGACGCCTGCCAGCGGCAGGTCGCGCGGTGCGAAACCGCCGCCGCGGAATGGCACGCTGCCTTTGATCAGGCGCATCGGTCAGCCGATGTCGCCCAACCGGTAGAACTTCGCCGCCGTGCCGTGGAACAGCGCCGCCTTCTCCGCATCCGAGCATCCGGAGGCCAGACGCTTGAACGCATTCCACACGACGGGATAGCTGCACATCCCCTTGTCCACGGGGAAGTTGCTCTCGAACATGCAGCGCTCGGCGCCGAACGCCTCGATGCAGGTTTCCATGAATGGACGCCATGCCGCTGCCAACTCGCCGGAGGACGGCGGCAGCACCGCTTCGTGGAAGGCGAAGCCGCGGATCGTCATCGCCTGGCCGCCGAGTTTCAGCACCACGTTCGGGCAGCGCGCCAGCTCGCGCAGATCGCGCTGCCAATCGGCAAACGTCGCATCCGGGTGCGCGCGATACGGCCCCACGCAGATCGGGCCGCCGCAGTGATTGGCGCAGATCGGTTGATCGGGAAATGCGCGCGCCAGATCGATGACCTCGGGCAGCTGCGGATGATAGAACGAGCATTCGTAGGAGAGGCCGAACCTGCGCAGCCGTCCCAGCCCGCTGCGGAACGCCGGGTCCATCAACAGATGCTGCACGGCCGGCGTGGCGGTGGTCAGGATGACCGCGGCATCCCAGCCGGCACTCTGGCGGATGCCCTTGAAGCGGCTGCCGCCGGCCTGCATGTGCGCTTCCAGCACCGCGTCCACGTGATCGACACGGCGGAAGTCGCAGTAGCCGACGATGCCATTGCAGGCGCGGATGCCCGCGGCCTCGGCGTGCGCGGCGATGCCGGCGACGAATTCGGTCTCGCCGACAGGCCGCAGTTCCTCGGGGCCGCCATTGCGATAGGCGAAGCCGCACTGAATGAACACGGTGGCCCGCACGTTGTGTCCCGACGCGAGATCGGCGCGCAGTTCATCGAGCAGGTAGCGCCCGTTGCGTTCCCACAGGTGATGATGCGCATCGACGATCGGCAGTGCGGGTTCGATGATGTCCTCGCGCAGCTTGGCAAGCCACGCCTCGTTGACGTGCGGGTGCGGGTAGGCCTGGGGTTCGCCGGTCGTTGCGCTCATGACGGTCTCCTGGGTTGGTTCCGTCCAGCGTAGACCCTATTGCGGCAGTCGCGGAACCGGCACCCTCACCTACGTGAGTTCGCGTTCGCGCACCGGTAACGGTATTTCCACCGCAAACACGTGGGCGTAGCGCTTCATCAGCTCGGCCGCGGTGTCCTGCGCCTTCTCCCACTTAGGCCCGCTGTCCGCCATCGCCATCCGGCACAGCTCCGGTATCTCGCGCCGGTAATCCGCATCCCGCGCATCCAAACGGCGCTCGCGCAGGTCGCCCCTGAACCGGTCGCGCAGGAAGCCATACGCGGCGATCTCGCTCAGCAATATGGTGAGCATGTCCTCCGCCTGGGTCGGTTCGAACTCGACCAGCTCCTTGATCGCCTTGCGCGCACTCTCGAGGCCAAGAAACTGCATGTACACCACGCTGCAGATGGCGCGGTGCCAGTCGTCGCCGACCGCATCCCCCGGTGCGGCGGCTTTATATCCGCCAGTTTGCGCAGCGAATCCCGCATCACCTTCATATAGGTGTAGAATGCCGTGACGTTCGTGACGACGTCCGCTTCCAGCGCCTGCAGGTCCATCACCGAGAAGTCGAACACCGGGAAATAGCTCTCCTGCGAGGTGAAGCGGCTGGTGTCGGTCGGCGGCTCGCCATCGAACGTGCGGCTGCGCCACATGCGGCCCGGCGTCGAACAGCGCAACATAGCGACGCACCATCTCGACGACCGCGGCCACCCGGCAGAGCGTTGCGATCTCGCAGGCGAACAGGTCCACCACGCCGAGCCGCGCGCTGCCGGTCTGGTAGGTCCAGGCAAGGACACCGCAGCCCAACGCCCCGATCGCGCCAATGAAGGCGCCGCTGTCGGCGATCGCGGAAACGGCAAGCCTCGCCCAGACCCAATCGCTGTGCCTGTCGCGCACGTCCTCCCAGTTGCTCATGACCTCTTGCTCGAAGCAGAACAGCAGGGCGAGGATCGAAGCCACGATCATGATGATGACGGTCACCGAAAAGATCAGCCGCAGGTCGGCCACATGGCGCGAGCGGCCGAGCCGTTCAAAGGTAGAGGATTCCTCGCCCTGGCGAAGCTGTTGCAGGATTGCTGTCGGCGACAGGATGGACATGATACCCATGAACCCCACCATACGGTAAATTCATGGCACCATGATATTTCCGGTTCACGCTGTGAACCACGTCACGTGCGCCGGCGATTTTTCCCAACTTCGAACCTCGCGCTCGGCATGTGCTGGTAACATTAGAAGAAGGTTCACCATAAAGACACGAAGACACAAAGTCAGCCACCGTCCTTCGTGCCTTCGTGTCTTTGTGGTGAACCTTTCTTTTCCGCCCACGCGCCCCACCCTACCGGCGTAAGGGCAACGTGCCGAGCAGACCCACCACCGCGCCGCCCATGATGTAGAATGCCGGAACCATATTGGATCCAGTCACGGCGATCAGCGACGTGATCATGAACGCGGCCGTCCCGCCGAACACCGAAACGGCAATATTGTCCGCCAGACCAAGTCCCGTTGCGAGCGCCCGGTTGGGAAACATGTCGCCGATGCCGGTGAGGATCGGACCCTGATACATCGCGATCACCACACCGAACACGAGCTGATAGATCAGCAATGTCGCCAGGCTCGGCGATGCATTCACCAGCGCGAACATCGGCCAGGCAAGCACGAACAGCAGCACCGGTGCTGCGCGCAGGAACCACCGCGGCCCCAGCCGGTCGACGAAATGCCCGAACACGGGGATCAGCACGCCCGCCGTTACAGTCCCTACCATCGTCGCGGTGAACCCCGCGGACTGCGGCAGGTGCAGCGCCCGCACCGCATAGACCGGCGTATAGATCAGCAGCGTGTAGGTGCAGATGGTGGAGAGCGTGATCAGCGCGCCGGACGCGAACGCCTCCTTCGGATGTTTGGTGATGACGTCGCGAAACGGCGTACCGGTGGGTTCATGCGTCTGCCGGTGTTCGGGTGGGTCGGCGATGCGCGTGCGCAGGACGTAGCCGACCGGGCCGATCAGCAGCCCCAGCAGGAACGGCACCCGCCAGCCCCAATTCTCCAGCGCCTCGGGACTGAAGCCGCGCGAGACGACGGTGCCGACCGCGGACCCGAGCGCGATGAACAGGCTGGACGACGCATACACCCAGCTTACGTAATAGCCGGTGCGACCCTCCGGCGCGTATTCGCGCATGAAGGCCGTGGCGTTGCCCATTTCGCCGCCGGTGGAAAATCCCTGCATAAGCCGTGCAACCATCAGCAGGATCGGCGCAGCGAGCCCGATCTGCGCGTAGGTCGGCAGCAGCGCTATCATGGCGGTGCCGATGCACATCAGCATGATGGTAAGCGACAGCGCGGCCTTGCGTCCGTTCCTGTCCGAATAGGCGCCCAGCACGGCGGCGCCAAGCGGGCGCATGAAGAACCCGACGGCAAAGGTACCCAGCGACAGCAGGAGCGATGTCAGAGCATTCGCGGTGGGAAAATACAGCTTCGCGATGATCGAGGCGAACACGCCGTACAACATGAAGTTGTACCGCTCAAGCCCGTTGCCGATCACCGCCGCAATGACGGCACGCGGGCCGGTGACGGAAATGGTACCGCCGACCGCGACCTGCTGCTGCACGGCCACCTCCCCCTACGCGGTCACCTGCATCTCGCCCAGATACGCCTCGCGGATCAGCGGGTTCTTCCGCAGTTCCGCCGCCGTGCCGGACAGCACCACCTGGCCGGTCTGCAGCACATAGGCCCGATGCGCGATGGACAGCGCCATGTTGGCGTTCTGCTCCACCATGAAGATCGTCATGCCCTGCCGGTTGATTTCCTGGATGATGTCGAACACCTGCTCGACCAGATTCGGCGACAATCCCATCGACGGCTCGTCCATGCACAGCAGCTTCGGCCGCGCCATCAGCGCGCGCCCCATCGCCACCATCTGCTGCTCGCCGCCCGACAACGTTCCGGCGATCTGACTGCGTCGCTCCTTCACGCGCGGAAACAGCGCATAGACGCGCTCCAGGTCCTGGTCGAACTCAGGACCGCGCTTGCGCAGATACGCCCCCATCTCCAGATTCTCGAACACGGTCATGCGCGGAAACAGCCGACGTGCCTCCAGCACCGGCGCGATGCCGCGTCGCACGCGCTCGGCCGTCGGCATGCGCTCGATCGCCTCGCCCTGATAGATCACGGTGCCACGCGTCGGTCGCACCACGCCCATGATCGTCTTCATCGTGGTGGATTTTCCCGAGGCGTTGCCGCCGAGCAGCGAGACGATCTCGCCCTCTTCGATCCTGTAGTTCACCTGCTTCAGGACGTGTAGATCGCCGTAGTGGGTGTCGACGTCCTTGAACTCGAGTAACATTCAAAACCCTCTACGGTCGGGACAGGTGCGCGCTATTCTCCCCCTCCCCTTGCGGGAGGGGGAGGACATTTGTTTGGCGCCCTCAGGCAACATGCGCCGTCCCCACACCCGCCATCGACGCCTGCGCATTGCGCCCCAGGTAAGCCCGCAGCACCTCCTCGTCGCGCCGCACTTCCTCCGGCTTCCCATGCGCAATCACCTCGCCGTGGTCCAGCACATAAACGGTGTCGGCCAGCGTGGTCACCACGTCCAGCTTGTGCTCGATCAAAAGCACCGTCAGCCCGAGCCCGTTCAGGCTCTTGATCTGCTCTGCAAGTTCCAGTGTCTCGGCCGGATTCATCCCCGCCGTCGGCTCATCGAGCAGCAGGATGCGCGGGCGCGACGCCAGCGCGCGCGCAATCTCGATGCGACGCCGGTTGGCGTACGGATAGCCCACTCACCATCTGCGTCGCGCGCGGCGTCAAACGGTTGCCGAAAATCGCAAAGATCTCCATCGCCCATTCACGCGCCTGAATCTCCTCGGCCTTGGTCCCGGGCGGGCGGAAGATCGCGGCGAGCGTGCCGGTACGCAGCCGCGCATGCTGGCCAATCAGCGCATTCTCCATCACCGTCAAATTGGCAAACAGCCGCAGGTTCTGGAACGTGCGCGCAATGCCCTTCGCCAGTATCTGGTAGTCCGGCAGGCCCATGATCTCTTCGCCGTGGAATCGGATTGAGCCCTCCTCCGCTGCCACAAGTCCGGTGATCACGTTGAACAGCGTCGACTTGCCGGAGCCGTTCGGTCCGATCACCGCCACCACGCCGCCGGTCGGCACCACCAGATCGATCTTGTCCAGCGCGGTCAGTCCGCCGAACCGCACCGTCACGCCCTTCACCTCGAGCGCCGCCGCACCGGTGCGCACATCGCCGCCCAGCCCGGCAAGCTTGAGGTCGGTGAACCCACCGCGCCTGATCTCGGCATGCTGCTGATCGAACGTCAGCGGCGGCTGCGGACGCGTCGCCGGGATCAGCCCCTGGCGGCGGAACAGCATCATGCCGACCAGGATCAGGCCGAAGATCAGCTCGATCGACGGCACCAGATCGATGTGCTGCAGCATGCTGCTGTCGATCAGCCGCCCCAGCGCGTGCAGCCATTCCGACAGGTCCTGCAGCCACCACGATTGCAGCAGTTGCAGGATGAACGCGCCCAGCACCACGCCCCACACGCTGCCGATGCCGCCGAACACGATCATCACCAGGATCATCACCGAAACCGGAAAACCGAACATCTCCGGCGTCGCGGTCTGCAGCTTGGCGACATAGAACACGCCGGTCATGCCGCCGAACGCAGCGCCGATGGCGAACGCCAGCAGCTTGAATTTGGTACGGTCGACGCCCATCGTGCCTGCCGCGATCTCGTCCTCGCGGATCGCCATCCAGGCGCGTCCGATGCGTGAATCGCGCAATCGGATGCTGACGAAGACCAGCAGCGCGACCATGGCGATCGCGACGTAGTAATACGGTCGCGCATCGACACCGAAACTCCAGCCGAACAGCCGCGGCGCGGCAACGCCGTTCAGGCCGGCGGCGCCATTGGTCAGGTCCGACCAGTTGCGCACCACGATCGGCACGATCTCGCCGAAGCCGAGGGTGACGATGGCCAGGTAGTCGCCCTTCAACCGCAGCGTGGGAGCGCCGAACAGCACGCCGAAGAACGCCGCCATCGCCGCGGCGAGCGGCAAGGCGAGCCAGAACGACAGGGTGAAGTGCACCACGCTGCCGTCGCCGACTTCAGCGGGCATCTTGGCGACCAAACCCAAAAAGTGGAACGGCTCCCAGAAGCTGCTCCATTCCGGCTGCAACTGGAACGCGGTCAGGATGCCGTAGGTATAGGCACCGATGGCGAAGAATGCGGCATAGCCGAGATCAAGCAGACCCGCGAAGCCCACCACGATGTTCAACCCGAGTGCCAGCGTGGCATAGGCGGCCGCGTTTGCCATGCTGTCCACATCGGCGTCGTTGTCGTGCAGGAACGGGAACGCCAGTGCGGCGGCGGTCAGCAGCAGCAGCCAGAACCGGCGCCGCTGCGCTTCGGGGATGCGGGCAAACGGCCGCGCCAGAACCGAGACGGCGGCGGAAGCGGTGGCGTTCATGCGCGGCGCCCTCTCATGACTTGTTGGGCGCGAGCCGCCCGAACAGACCGGCCGGCTTGAACACCAGCACCAGCACAAGGATCGAGAAGATGATCACGTCGGTCCAGGCGGTAGCGATGAATTGCCCGCCCATCGCCTCGATCAGGCCGATCAGCACGCCGCCCACCATCGCGCCCGGCACGTTGCCGATGCCGCCCAGCACGGCGGCGGTGAAGGCGCGCAGCCCGGCGGTGAAGCCGATGATGAAGCTGGTGAAGTTGTAATAGAGCCCGAAGATCAGCCCGCCGGCGCCGGCAAGCGCCGAGCCGAGGAAGAAGGCCATGATGATGACCTTGTCGACCTCGACGCCCATCATGCGCGCGGCTTCGGCGTCCTGCGCCGTGGCACGCATCGCCTTGCCGATGCGGCTGCGCTGCACGAACATGTAGAGGGTCGCCATCAGCAGCAGCGCGATGACCCAGATCAGGACGACGCGGAAGTCGAGCGTGGCGCCGCCGATCTGCCAGCGGATCGCCGGCAACGGATTGGGGAAGTTCTTCGAATCGGCGCCGACCGTCAGCAGGATCACGTTGAACAGGATGTAGGACACGCCGATCGTGGTGATCATCGCGGCCGGTCCCTTCACGTTGCGCAAGGGGCGCAGGCGTCAGCCGCTCGATCGTCACGCCAAGCCCGCCGCAGAACACCATGGTGATGATGAAGGTCGCCAGCAGCACGCCGGCGAGCGGCAGGCCGGTCAGGATGACCTCCTGACCGGACAGCCCGAACCCCTGCAGCACGAACAGGGCGACGAACGAGCCGACCATGAAGACGTTGAAATGGGAGAAGTTGATCAGCTCGAGGATGCCGTAGACCAGCGTGAACCCGAGTGCGAGCAGCGCGTACATCGCGCCCAGGCTCAGCCCGTTGATCGTCTGCTGCAGCAGGAGATCGAAGGTTGTCATTGCGTGCTGATGCCTCATGACCGCGGCGCTGGCGTTGCGATCATGTCAACAACGGTGGCGACGAAAGTCCGAGCGGCCACGTGGCGCGTCGGCATCGGCTGGTCTCCCTGTTTGTCCCGGCTTCCCGGTTTGGCGGCGAGCCAAGCAAGCCGCGTGCCTGTAGCGCAGCAAGCCCCCCTTGGCGACAAACCCCTCCCCCGCGCTGCGGGGAAGGGGTCGGAAGGCCATCCTCAGTCCCGCTTTGTCAGGACTGCGGGGCCACCTCGATGTACTTGTTACTGCGCGGACACGTCGGTCAGCGGCTTCGTCGTGTCCTTCTTGATCTGGAACACGCTGACGGTGCGGTCCGCCAGGTCGCCATTCTCGTCGAACGACACGACGCCCTGGATCGTCGGCACCTTGGCGGTCTGGATGGCGTCGCGCACGGCCTCGCGCGTCACCGGCTTGCCGGAGGCGGCAACGCGCTTGACGGCATCGACGATCACCAGCGCCGCGTCATAGGCCGTGATGGTGTAGTCGTCCGGCAAATCGTTGAACCGGCCCTTGAACGCCTGCGACGAACTGCGCCGCCTTGGTGTCCTCGGTCAGATGCGGCGCGGCGATCGAGGTGTACCAGCCCTCGACTGCCGGGAAACCGGCGCCGCTCAGCAGGTCGGAACTGACCATCCCATCCGGTCCGGCCTTGATCATGTTCGGAACGATGTCGTAGGACTGCTTGGCAAGCTTCACGCCGGCCTGGCGTGACGCCCCCGTAATAGAGCGCCTCGGGGTTCAGCGACTTGATCTTGGTGAGGATCGCCGTGTAGTCGGCGGCCTTCGGATCCAGCCGGTCGCGGCCGATCACCTTGATCCCCTTCGCCTCGGCCTGCTTCTGGAACGAGTCCGCGATGCCGACGCCGAACGCACCGCTGTCGTCCAGAATATAGACCGATTTCACCTTCAGCTTCTCGGCCAGGAAGTTCGCCATGTTCGGACCCTGGAAGGCGTCGGTGGTCACCGTGCGGAAGTAGATCGGCTTGCCGGCCGGACGGTACTGGTCGGCGAACTTCGGACTGGTGATGTCCGGATTGGTCGAGGATGGCGTGATCGTCGCCAGCCCGCCCTGGCTCAGGATCGGCGTCATCGCCTTGCCGGCGCCGCTCATCTGCGGGCCGATCGATGCCACCACGTCCTTGTCGGCGACCATCTTGCGCGCGTTGGTCGCCGCCTGCGCCGGGTCGTACTGGCCGGCCGTGGCCGTCCCGTCGTCCAGCATCAGCAGGTCGAACTTGTAGCCCGGAACGGCGTTCGCCCTGATTGGCGGCGTCGAACGCCATGATGATGGCGTTCCTCACGCGGTTCGGCGCCCTGCGAAGTCGGCGCCGGTGAGCGACAGGTCCGATGCCGATCTTCACCACCTTGTCGGCGGCGAACGCAGGTACGCTGCCTAGAGCGGCAGCCAGGGCGGTGGAGGCAAGAAGTTGGGCGGTGGCCCGGCGGGTCAGCATGTGAAGTCTCCCTTCCTAAGGTGCGCGCGCCATGATTAGGCGGCTCCGGTCCGCCGGTCACGCGGGCCTAATCTGCCAGAGGGGGACAGGATGGGCTAGCGGCGGAACCGAAGATCGAGGCCGCGCGCCATCCAGCCGGCCTCGATCGCGTCGAGGTCGGTGAAACCCGACGGATTGGCGCGCGACGGCTGAGTGGCGAGGCCGGGAGCACGCTCGCGCCGCCAGATGCCGAGCAGCCGGCGCAGGTCGGGCAGCGGATCGGGGCTGTCGTCCACGCGCAGGTCCAGGTCGGGGAAGGCCTCGGTCGTAGTCAGCACCATCGCGGCCGACTGCCTGCCGCGCCGGTCGCCGCCGGCCGCCTCGCCCGCCTCCATTGCGGCCATCAGCCGCTCCGGCATGTCCAGCGCCTGGTGCGCCTGCCAGGCGGCGAGCGTGGCGGCCACCGTCGGCTCGCCGGCCAGCATGTTGCCCGCGACGCTGATTCGCTCACCCGCGACGCTGCCGCACCATTCGACGCAGTTCTGTCCGGTCCAGGCGGCGGTTCGCCCATGCCGGTCCACCGCGTGCACCTGACGGATGCCGCGCCCCGCATCGCCGGCGAGCGCGCCCTCGATCGCCGCATCGGGCGGCAGGCCACGGGCCAGCGCATCCAGGATCGCCGGCCCGAGATAGCGGTTGGTGAACGACTGGGTGGAAACCGCGCCCACTCCCGAGCGGACGAATGGGCAGGATGCCCCCACCGCGAAGGCCCTGGTAGCCACGGCAACCGCGAATGCGCCGGTGGCGGGATCGTGCGCGACGATGGACCAGGTCATGTGCCGCGCAGCTCCGGAAAATCCTCCTCGCGGAATTCGCCGGCGCCCCGCTGGCCCTCCTTTGCCCGCGCCTCCTCTGCCTGGCGCAGCTCCACGCGTCGGATCTTTCCCGAAATCGTCTTCGGCAGCTCGGAGAATTCCAGCCGCCGGACGCGCTTGAACGGCGCCAGCGTCTGACGCAGGTGCTGGAAGATCGACAGCGCCGTCGCCCGGTCGGGCATGCTGTTCGCCGTCAGCGTGACATAGGCCTTCGGCACCGCAAGCCGCACCGGATCGGGTGCCGGCACCACCGCCGCCTCTGCTACCGCCGGATGCTCGATCAGCGCGCTTTCCAGCTCGAACGGGCTGATCCGATAGTCAGAGGCTTTGAACACATCGTCCGCACGCCCGACATAGGTGAAGTACCCATCGGCGTCCCGCGTCGCGACGTCGCCGGTGCGATAGGCCGTGCGCCCAAGCGGGGCAAACGAGCCGTCGTCGTTCTGGTAGCCGCGCATCAGCCCGACCGGCGCCGGATCGAGCGCAATGCACACCTCGCCCTCCGTCGACGTCCTTTTCGTCGAGATCGAGCAGCCGGATGCGGTAGCCCGGCGACTCCTGTCCCATCGAGCCAGGCTTCACCACCTCGCCGGGGAAGCAGCCGATCTGCAGCGTCGTCTCGGTCTGGCCATATCCCTCGCGCACGGTCATTTCCCAGACCTTCTGCACGTGCTCGATGATCTCGGGGTTGAGCGGCTCGCCGGCGGAACAGACCTCCCGCAATGACGTAGTCCAGGCCTTCATGTCCTCCTGGACGAACATGCGCCACACCGTGGGCGGCGCGCAGATCGTCGTCACGTCGTTGGCGGCGATCGCGTCCAGCATGTCGCGCGCATTGAACCGCGGCTGGTTGGCGATGAACACGGTCGCGCCGGCGTTCCATGGCGCGAAGAAGCAGCTATACGCGTGCTTCGCCCAGCCCGGCGAGGAGATGTTCAGGTGCATGTCGCCCGGCTGCAGGCCGAGCCAGTACATCGAGATCAGATGGCCGACCGGATAACTCTGATGGCTGTGCTCGACGAGCTTGGGCCGCGATGTCGTGCCGGAGGTGAAATACAGCAGCATCGGATCGGTGGCGCGCGTCGCGCCGTCCGCGGTGAAGCGTGCATCGACTCTGCAGCAGCGTGTCGTAGCGGTGCCATCCGGCTGGCGCTTCGCCGAGTGCGATACGCGTCACCGTCGGATCGAGGCCGGCGAATTTTCGCCGCAGTCCGCCGCATTGGCAACAAGATGCCGGACACGGCCACGATCGAAGCGGTCCTTCAGGTCGTTCGGCGTCAGCAGCGTGCTTGCCGGGATCACCACCGCGCCGAGCTTCATCGCCGCGAGCATCACCTCCCACAGCGGCACGACATTGCCGAGCATCAGCAGGATGCGCTCGCCGCGCTTCACCCCGAGCGCGCGCAGCCCGTTGGCAACGCGGTTGGACCGCTCGGAAAGTTCGCCGAAGGTGGCCGAGGCGGCGCCGTCGCCGACGATCTTCAGCGCCAGGCGGTCGGCGTTGTCACTGCACGCCAGTTCCGCATCGAACCAGTCGAGGGCGTAATTGAATGTTTGCAGCTCCGGCCAGCGGAATTCCGCATGCGCGGTACGGTAGTCGGTGCGGTGCGCGAACAGGAAATCGCGCGCCGCCTTGAATGCCTCGCCCCCCATTATCGTCTCCCCTCCCGTGCCGGTCATGGCCGGGCTTGATCCTATCATAAACTCCCTCTCCGCCCTCGGGGCGGAGAGGGCCGGGGTGAGGTGGGGGCCGACGCCACTCCATCAACCGACCTGCACGATACGCCGGCTTAACAACAACGCTCGTACGCTCTGTGGACCAGCTGACGCGACCCCCACCTCACCCTAACCCTCTCCGCCCCCAAGGGCGGAGAGGGAAATGCACAGTCGCAAGCTCAATCCCCGCCATGCCGGGGCAGGTTTGCCAACCAGCGGAAAACGACGGAAAAGTCCTTGCCGCCGTCGCCCGCATCGACGACCGCCTGATAGAATGACATGGCGTGCGCGCCGAGCGGGGTGGGCGATCCGGTGGCGTCAGCGGCGGCCTGCGACAGTTTCACATCCTTCAGCATCAGCGCCGCCGTGAAGCCCGCGGCGTAGTCGCGATTGGACGGCGCCGCGGGAACCGGCCCAGGCGCCGGACAGTAGCTGGACAGCGCCCAAGATTGCCCGGACGAGGTGGAAGCAATCTGGAAAAGCTTGTCCCAGTCGAGGCCCAGCTTTTGCGCCAGCAGAAAGCCTTCCGACACGCCGACCATATTGATGGCGAGCATCATGTTGTTGCAGATCTTCGCCGCCTGGCCTGCCCCCGGACCGCCAGCGTGCACGATGTTCCTGCCCATCGCCTGAAGCACCGGCAGTCCGCGCGCGAACGCCGTCTGGCTGCCGCCGACCATGAAGGTAAGCGTCGCCGCCGTCGCGCCGCCGACGCCGCCGGACACCGGCGCATCGAGCATCTCGAGACCGGCCACGCGCGCCGCCTCGGTCACCACGCGTGCGCTCTCCACATCGATCGTGGAGCAGTCGATCAGCAGCGGCATGTGCGCCTTCACAGCTTCGATCAGCCCGCCCTGATGCAGCCACACGTCGCGCACGTGCTCGCCCGCCGGCAACATCGTGATGACGACATCCGCGCCGCGCGTCGCCTCCGCCGCGCTGCCTGCCGCATGCACACCCGCGGCGGCGAGCGCCTGCACCGCATTTGCGTTCACGTCGTAGCCGATGACGCGATGGCCGGCCTTCACCAGATTTGCCGCCATCGGCGCACCCATGTTGCCCAGCCCGACGAAGCCGATCGTCGCCATCACAGCACCTCGAACACGTCGTATATCGGGCCTTCCGGCGGACGCCGCCCGGTGCCCACCGCGATGATGCGGTTCAGCCAGTCGTATTTCGCCGCCGAGGTTTCAAACGCTATCGAGGTGCGGAAATAATACTCGGACGGATCGACATTCTCGCCGCGATTCACGCGCTCCATCACCGCGGCGGGCCCGTGGCGCATGCCGCGATACGTCATGCCGATCAGCGCCTTGTCGTCGGTCTCCAGCACCAGGCGCACATCGAGCGTGGTGGAACCATCGGGGCGCACGATGATCCAGTCGGCGCCCCCGGGCAGCACGGTGCCGCGCAGCCGCTCGCCCTGGAACGTGCCGCCCCCGACGAGGCCGATGCGACGGTTGCCGTTCGGCGTTGCGCCGACCGCCTGCATGCCGGCAACCGTGAGGGTGAGCGTCATCAGATGCGCGGTGCGTATTTCGGCCATGCGAGCCCCCTCGGGTTATCGTTACGGCCGATCACACCCGATCCGCCGGTTGGCCGCAAGCGCCGCCCGGCGTAGCATCGGCGACTTGCCAAATGTGAGGAGAAGCGTCCATGCCCGGTGAATATCCGTTGCCGTCGAGCGATCCCGCCAGTCTCGGCTTTGCCGCAAAGCCGCTCGATCATCTCGACCGGCTGATCAAGCAGCATATCGAGGAAGGCCGCTATCCGGGCGCGCAGATCGCGCTCGCGCGGCACGGCCAGCTTGCGCTGTTCCGCACCTATGGCAACGCGAAGACCGAACCGACGAAAGTGCCCGCGACCAATGAAAATCTGTTCCTGTTGTTCAGCCAGACCAAGGTGCTGACCAGTTCAGCAGTTTGGACCCTGGTGGAGGAGGGCAAGCTGTCCTTCATGGACAGGATCGCCGATCACCTTCCCGAATTCGCCGCGCGCGGCAAGGCCGACATCACGCTGCAGCAGGTGATGACGCATCAGGGCGGGTTTCCGTCCAACAACGTGACCAGGTCGACCTGGGCCGATCATGTGCGGATGCGCGCCGAGGTGTGCGACTTCGCGTTGGACTGGACGCCCGGATCCAAGTTGCAATACCACGGCCAGGCGGCGCATCTGGTGCAGGCGATGGTGATCGAGGCAGTCACCGGCCAGGACTATCGCGACGTGATCCGCGACCGGGTGCTGGCGCCGCTGGGTCTCGGCAGCGACATCATGGTCGGCGTGCCGAAGGAGCAGCAGTCACGCTGCGCCGACACCTATGCGCCGGAACCGCGCGACAATTCCCCCGAATTCCGCGCCGCCGGCCTGCCGAGCGGCGGCGGATTTGCCACGGCCCGCGGCATGGCGGCGTTCTATCAGATGCTGCTCGGCAAGGGCCGGCTGGGGAATGTGCGGCTGTTCTCGCCGCGTCTGATCGCCTACGTGTCGCGCAACCACACCGGCGAGCGCGGCGACGAGCAGATGAACGGCATCCCAATGCACCGCGGTCTCGGTCCGCATGTGCGCGGCGAGAGCGACCGCATCCGCGGCCTCGGCACGCTCGGTGCGCCGGCGACGTTCGGTCATGGCGGCGTCGGTTCTTCGTATTCCTGGGCCGATCCGGAGAGCGGCGTGTCGTTCAGCTATCTTACCAACTTCGTGGCGCCGGATCCGTGGCATTCGGCGCGGCTGGACCGCGTGGCAAATCTGGTGCACGCGGCGATTGATTGAAGGCGGACTGATCGCTCCAGCGGGCAAGGGGGTCGCACCCCCTTCCCGTTATGGCCAACCTTAACGTGCAGGCTGTGGGCCAAGCCGCCAACCGACCTCGGCGGCGAAAGTCTCGAAGAAATCCACCTCGTAAGCACGCTCCGGTGACTGGCGAACCAGTTCATCGATCCGATGGGCGTCCTTGCCGACAAGAATGCGCCAGCGGTCCCCCTTGACGCCATCGAGAATGATGGTCGCCGCCTCGGCCGCGCTGGTTGGAGCCTCCTCAAGGAAGCGCCGTGCCCGCTCGATCACCATGGTCTGTATTTCTGCGTCCGACATGGCAGCAACGTCCATGCCGACCTTGGCTGCACGCTCCCGAGCCTGTGCAATTTCGGCGGCACTCAACGTATCCGACTCGTTGCCGCTTTGAATCCTGCGCGAATTCGCGGAGATGGAGGTGCCGATATGACCTGGCATGACGACCGAACATTTGATGTGCGGGGCATGCATTCGCAGATCGGTGATCAGCGCTTCGGTAAAGCCCTTCACCGCGAACTTCGCTGCACAATAGGCGGTGTGCGACACACGCGGCCCCACGGATGCCCAGAATCCGTTGACGCTGCTGGTGTTGACGATGTGGCCTTCGTCCGCCCGCTGCAGCATCGGCAGGAAGACGCGCGTGCAGTGATAGACACCGCCCCAGCAGATGTTGAACGTCCTTTCCCACGCCTCGCGGCTGTCGGCGATCATGCTGCCACCGCCGCCGATGCCGGCGTTGTTGAACAGCAGATGGATCTTGTCGGTTTCCTGGCGCTCGGCAACCTCGTCACGAAAACGCTGCACCTGGCTCTCGTCGGACACATCGGCGACATGCGTCGTGATGCGCAGGCCCTGCGGCAATCTCACCGCTTCGCAAAGCCTCTTGGTCTCGGCCATCGTCTGCGCTGAGAGGTCGCACATCGCGACATTGCAGCCCTCGGCGACCAACTGCCGCACCAGTTCGCGGCCCATCCCGGTGCCGCCGCCCGTGACCACGGCGATCCTGTCGGCAAAACTCTTCATTTGCTTATTCCCCTCTTTGGGCCCGTGCCGCGTACGTTGACGGCGTCCATGTTCAATCCAAGATGACTGGCCCGGTGTATAGCACGAGGATCATGGCGCATGCCCTACTCGTCCAACCTGGAGCTGCCTCCCGGGGTGCGCAATCACCTGCCGCCGCATGCGCAGGACATCTTCCGCGAGGCGTTCAACCACGCATGGAACGAATACGGCGGCGATGAGGAGCGGGCGTTCCGGGTTGCGTGGGCAGCGGTCAAGCGCAGGTACCGCAAGCGCGGCAGCGAGTGGATGCCGATCGAAAGCCGGCGACAAGATTAGGCGATCCGCGCCAAAGACCTGTGGATCGCATGGCAAATCTGGTGCACGCGGCAATCGATTGAAGAAAGGTCGGGTTCACCGCAGAGACGCAGAGGCACAGAGTCTCTGCGTCTCTGCGGTGGATCTTCTTTTGGACTGCGTCGTCATAACTGACTGGCCTGTTCGCGCAGCGCGAACTTTTGGATCTTCCCGGTGGACGTCTTGGGCAACGGCCCGAAGACCACCCGCTTGGGCACCTTGAACCGCGCCAACCGCTGCCGGCAGAACTGGATGATCGCGGCCTCGTCCACCTCATCCATATCCGGCTTGAGCTCCAGAAAGGCGCATGGCGTTTCGCCCCAGGTGGGATCCGCCCGGGCCACCACGGCTGCCAAAAGAACCGCGGGATGCTGCGTCAAAACCTCCTCCACCTCCAGGCTGGAGATATTCTCCCCGCCGGAGATGATGATGTCCTTCGAGCGGTCCTTGATCTCGATGTAGCCGTCCGGGTGCCACACCGCCAGATCGCCCGACAGGTACCAATCGCCGACCAGCGTCTTGCCCGTGGCCTCGGGGTTCGCGAGGTAGCCCTTCATCACCGTGTTGCCGCGCATCATCAGCTCGCCCATCGTCGTGCCGTCCTGCGGCACCGGCGTCATCGTCTGGGGATCGGCGACCATCAGCCCGGCGACGGTCGGATAACCGACACCTTGCCGCGCCATGTTGGCGTAGCGCTGTTCCGTCGGCAGATTTTCCCATTCCGGCTGCGCCACGCACGATGTTGCGGGACCGTAGGTCTCCGTCGCCCCATACAGATGGGTCACGCGAAAGCCGATCTCCTCCATGGCGCGCAGAATCGTCGAAGGTGGCGCCGCACCGCCGGTCGCGCAGTTCACCACGTGGGAGAACGCGGCGCGCTGCGCGGCAGGCAACTGCGTCAGCATGTTGAGCACGATCGGCGCGCCGCAGAGATGCGTGACGCGATGCCGTGCAATCAGCTGGAAGATCAGCGTGGGTTCGACCTTGCGCAGGCAGACCTGCGTTCCCCCCACCGCGACCACCGCCCAGGGATAGGACCAACCGCTGCAATGGAACATCGGCAATGTCCAAAGATACACGCTGTCGGCGCTCAGCCCGAACATCAGCGCGTTGCTCATGGCCTGCAGATAGGCACCGCGGTGGCTGTAGACCGCGCCCTTCGGATCACCCGTCGTGCCCGAGGTGTAGAGCAGACACAGCGATTGCCATTCATCGTCCGGCTCGCGCCACTCGAACAGCGGATCGCCGCCGGCGAGTAGCGCCTCATAGGTGGTTTCGCCGATGATCGGCGCATCCGGCACGCCCGGGTTCTCGATGTCGATCACCAGCATGTCGTGGTCGAGTTGGCGGCGCGCGACACCAGCCAGCGGAGCAAACTCGCGGTCCGCGATCAGCACCGTGGCGCGGCCGTGATTGAGCGAGAACGCGATCGACGCCGCATCCAGCCGCGTGTTCAGCGGATTGAGCACGGCGCCGAGCATGGGCACGGCGAAATGCGCCTCGATCATCTCGGGCACGTTCGACGCAAGGATCGCCACCGTGTCCAGACGCCCCACGCCGCGTGCCGCAAGCGCCGAGGCCAGGCGGACGCAGCGTTCGTACAGTTCGCCATAGGTGTATTGACGCTCGCCGTCGATCACCGCGATCTTGTCGCGGAACGCGGCCACGCCGCGCCGTAGGAAACTGACCGGCGACAGCGGAACAAAGTTGGCCGGGCTGCGATCCAGTCCGGTCTCGAACGGGTGGCCCCTGGTCTGCCTGTCCATTGTTTCCCCCTCCCTCGTGCCGGTTCCGCTTCGGTCATAGACCGCTGACGAGATGACCGCCATCGACCGCGATGACGCTGCCGGTCATGTAGGAACCGGCATCCGAGGCCAGCAGCAGCAGCGCGCCGTCGAGTTCGCGCGCCTCGCCCAGGCGCCGCTGCGGGATGCGCCGGATCAGCGCCTTGCCGGCGTCGCTGGCAAAGAATGCGTCATTGAGGTCGGTCTCGATATAGCCGGGGGCGAGCGCGTTGACCCGGATGCCGTGCCGCGCCCACTCCAATGCAAGCGCCTTGGTCATCTGCACCACGCCGGCCTTGGAGATCGCATAGGGCGCGACGCCGCCAGCCACGCGCAGGCCCAGGATCGAGGCGATGTTGACGATGCTGCCGCCTTGGCCATGGTGAATCATCCGCCGCGCGGCGTGCCGGGCGACCACCCAGCTTCCCTTCAGGTTGGTGTCGATCACGCTCGACCAGTCATCGTCTGTCATGTCGAGCGCGGCGCGCGTTCCCGTCACGCCGGCATTGTTGATCACGATGCCGACCGGACCGAACTGTGCTTCGGCTGCGGCAAAGGCCTGCTTGACGCTGCCTGCGTCCGTAACGTCCATCCGCACAGCCTGCGCCTGCGCGCCCGTTGCGTGAATGGTTTCCACGGTCTGCGCGAGCGCAGCCTCACGGCGGGCCGCCACGCTTACGCGGGCGCCCGCGGCTGCGAGTGCTCCGGCGAAATGCCGGCCCAGGCCGCTCGATGCCCCGGTCACCAGCGCGTGCCGCGCACTCAATCCGAAAAGGTCGGCCATGCAGTTTCCTCCCGCTGGCTGCTGCTATGCTGAACCGGTGTCCGCCGGCACAAGCAGTGGGTTGGCTGTTCTGGTAACGGCCTGAGGCCAAACAAGCGAGTCATGACAGCCGCACTTGAGAGTGATCGACCGGTCTCCACGACGTCGTCATGGTCAGCGAAGCATGCCCCGGCGAAGGCTGGGTGCCGACCATCCACGTCTTTTATTGGGGTGATCAGCAAAGCCGTGGATGGCAGGCCTTCGCCCGCCATGACGGGAAAGGTCAAGTCGGTGACTCAACATTATCAGCGATCGGCTTAAGTAGACGCATTTCATCCTCGTCATTCCCGCGAAAGCGCGTGCGCTGACAGGCTGTGGACCCCAAGCCTTACCGACCTGGCACCTTGTCCCACACCAGGATCGACCGTCCTTCCTGGCCGTCCAGATAGCTCCGGTACGGCGCGGTCGTGATCGTCAGCATGTCGCCGTCAAGTTCGAAGTACCGAACCTGATCGGTGCCGGTCCAGCCCTGGTTCCAGGAAATGTCGATATGGTGGATCACCTGCTTCTCGCCGAGCGTGTAAGTGCCGGCATAGGCCACCATGGAGCCGAGCAGTTGCACGCCCTCTTCCTCGGTCGGCACGACGTCGCGTGGCGTGATACGGTCGCCCCGGATGAAGATGGCGTACATGCGGCCGTCCGGCGCGTAGCCCAGATAGCCGTCCGGCTCCGCCCCGAACTGATCGTGCCGCCGCCCGGTGGCAATCACCTCGCGCACATACGACCGCAGCTTCCATGTACCCAGTACCTTGTTGGCGAGCTCTGTCAAAGGAATCCTCCTGCCTTACGATTTGGCCCGGTCAGGAAGTCGCCGATCAGCTCGGCAATTTCCTCGGGCGCCTCCCAGATCGCGCGATGTCCGAGATCGGCCAGCATCTCCAGGCGCGCATTCGGAATGCGCGATGCGAGAACCGCGGCGTTTCGCGGCTTAACCAGAACATCGTGCGTGCCCGTCGCGACCAGCGTGGCGGCGCGGACGTGCGCCAGTCGCCGGTAGCTGTCGAAGTTGCGCAGCGCCTCCGTCTGCCGTCGCGCCACGAATGTCGGGGTGGGGTGCTGCAACTCGCGACGCATCTGCTGCTCGACGGCCTCTGCGTTGGCCGCCAGGTAGTCGGGCGAGTAGGTCACCGGCCATGACTGCCGCGCGGCTTCCTCGGGCGACAGGCCATCGGTCACCAGAATGCGATTGAGCACGGACAACGGCGCGGGGTCCGCCCAGATGCCGCCGCAGAACGTGGCGAACAGGATCAGGCGATCGACCCGGTCGGCGTGGCGGATGGCAACTTCCTGCGCGATCGCTCCACCCATCGAAAAGCCAAGCAGATGGGCTCGGGGAAGACCCAGATCATTCAGCAATCCGATGACGTCTCTCGCCTGATTGCCGAATTCGTATCCATCGTCCGGCTTGTCGCTGCGACCCGTGCCGCGATTGTCAAACGCTATGACCGAGCAACGCGTTGACAGCCGGGCAATGAACGCTGGTGGCCAGGCGGCGCCGCTCAGGCGATAGCCATTGATCAGGCAGACCGATGGACCCTCGCCGACGACATCGTGGTAAAGCGCAATCTCGGTGGTTTGGGTAAGCGGCATCGGGCCTGTCTTATCGTCCCTCTATCGTTCGCTACACATCGAAGAACACAGTTTCCCTGTCGCCCTGCAGACGGATGTCGAAAACGTAGACCGCGCTGCCGCCCCGATCCTCGCGCCTGGCAAGCAGGGTCTCGCGCCTGATGGCCGGCTCGATCATGCGCAGCACGGGATCTGCCTCGTTCAGCGCTGCCTCGTCCGCGAAATACATGCGCGTTGCGAGCCCGATGTTGATGCCGCGCGCGACCAGCCAGATATTCACGTGCGGCGCCATGGGGTTGTATCCCCGTCGGCCGATCACCGCCCCGGGCTTGACGGTTTCGAACTCGTACAGCCCGGTGGTGAAATCGGTGCCCGTGCGGCCCCAGCCACGGAAGCCCGGGTCGAGTCTCTTGTCTTCCTGCTGGTCCGCCGCGTGGTTGTAGCGCCCGGCCGCGTTGGCCTGCCAGATTTCCACCAGGATGTCGCGGCACGGCTGGCCCAAAGCCCATCCAGCACACGGCCTTCGATGCGAATGCGCTCGCCATGCATATTCGCCCCGGCCAGCACGTTGCTGAACGGCCGCTCGAAAATGTCGAAGCCGGCCTGCTGCGGGATCAGGCCGATATGGACGTAGGGTCCGGCGGTCTGGGACGGGGTCTCGTGCAGATAGTCGAGCGAGGGGATCATGGCGCTAGTTCCCGTGCAGCTTGTTTTCGAACAGCGTGGACCGCGTGCCGCGCAGCACGATGTCGAACCGGTAGGCCAGGCTGTCGATCGGAATGGCGGCGTTCAGATCGAGCGGCGCCACCAGCCGCTGCCGCGCCGCCGGGTCCGGGATAGTGGCCAGGATGCTGTCCATGGCGAGCAGCGGATCGCCTTCGAAGTACATCTGGGTGATCAGCCGCTGCGCAAAGCCCGAGCCGAACACCGAGAAATGGATGTGCGCCGGTCGCCACGAGTTGACATGGTTGCGAAACGGGTAGGCGCCCGGCTTGACCGTGCGGAAGGCGTAGTGTCCATCCTGATCCGTGATCGTGCGCCCGCAGCCGCCGAAATTGGGGTCGATCGGTGCGAGATAGGTGTCGTTCTTGTGCCGGTAGCGGCCACCGGCATTGGCCTGCCAGATTTCCACAAGCGTGTTCGCCACCGGCCGGCCGTTTCCGTCCAGCACGCGACCGTGCACGATGGTGCGCTCGCCGATCGGCTCGCCCGATTTCGCGTAGTTCAGGATCAGGTCGTTGTCGAGCGCGCCAAACTCGCCACGGCCGAACGCCGGACCCGTCACCTCCGACAGCGAGTTCTGCAGCGACCACAACGGCAGGCGCGGCGACCGCAGCACACTCGTCTTGTAGTCCGGCGTCAGCGCCGGCGGGTGCTGGCTTCGATCGCGCTGAATGAATTCCGCTTGCGGTACCATGTTCATCGATCTCCCTTCAGGTGGCCCAACGCATGCGCGGCATGAGGCGGGTCTCCCGTGCCGTCATCTCTGGTCGGATGATTTGGACTTGCTTCTCAGAGTTCGGCGATGTTATGGACTAACTAGTTAATCCATGTCAACCGAAAAAATGCAATCCCCGGGGAGCCGAAAGAATCAGGAGGGCTTGGCGTGAACCCACCGAACACGGCGGCGGGCGGCAAAGAGCGTCGCAGGCTTGATCGCGAGCGGACGCGACAGGAGATCCTCGCCGCGGCGCGTGAGGAGTTCGCCGAACACGGGCTGAGTGGCGCGCGCGTGGACGCCATCGCGGCCCGCACCAACACGGTCAAGCGCATGATTTACTATTACTTCGGCAGCAAGGAGGGGCTCTACCTGGCGGTTCTCGAGGAGGCCTATGCCGACATCCGCCGGTTCGAAAGTGAACTGAACCTGGATCGGCACCCGCCCGTCGAGGCCATCTGCCGCCTGATCGAGTTCACCTTCGATTACGACGAGGCGCACCCCGATTTCATCCGCCTTGTCGCCACCGAGAACACGCTCAGCGCCCGCTACATCGCGACGTCGGCGTCCATCCAGGCACTGAACCGGAGCGCCATCACGATGCTGCGGGGCGTGCTGGATCGAGGCAAGCGGGACGGGACCTTCCGCCAGGATGTCGATCCGGTGGACGTGCATCTGCTGATCAGCTCGTTCTGCTTCTTCCGCGTGTCCAACCGCTTCACGTTCGGCACCTTGTTCGGCCGCGATCTGTCCGATCCTGGCTTGTGTGCACTCCACAAACGCATGCTGACCGACGCCGTGCTGAACGCCGTGATGCTCCCCAGCAAGAAAGGATCGCGGACAGCCGCAGCCAGGGCAGCCTGACTCGCGGTCGGCGTGTCACGCCGTCGGCACGCGGGGTCCCGGAGGGCACTGCCCCCCGGGACTGGCTCACCAGAACTATATCAGGGTCGCGCGGCTTGCACGAACCCGCAGTGATCCTAGTCGTGCTCGGTGGAGTGGTCGGACTCCCGCCGCGCGTCTTCCTGCTCGTGTTCGGACTGCGCCCGGTAGACCTGGATACAGCCGGTTGCCGCACACGGGTTGGTCAGGTCGGGGGTAGTGGCACTGGGGGTCGCGATCGGCAAGAAGACAAAATGAGAGTTCTTGTCCGCGGCCACGGAATGTGCAGTGCGCGAGCTTACAGGGGATGGATCCAGCTTGTGCGTGCTGGCATCGATGGAACCAAGTATCGGTGCAGGGTTGCCTTTCGCGTCGACGTTGTTGTCGGCCCCGAGGAAATAGTGATTGGTTCCCTTGTCGTACCAGACCTCGTCGGAGCCGCCGATGTCAACCCTGGCGACGACAGCGCCATCGACGGTGAAGTCAGTGCTGGTGATGTCGATAATGACGGATTCGGTCTTGCCATTGATTGTTGTGCCGCAACCGAGCAGTGCCTCGTGGTGCGGTCCGAGTGCGAGACCGTTGGGCAGACAGTCTTGCACCAGGAAGGTACCGGTGACCGTATTCGTCTTTGGATCAATAACGGAAACTCCGCCTACGTTGTTGGCGGTCGGCCCGACGTTAGGCACGGAGATGTAGAACAGGCCCGTCTCCGGCGACCATTGCGGTTGCTCGATTCCGTTTGTGGCATCGACGCCGACATCGCCGGGCTTGGTGTCGAAGATGAGTTTGGCCACTATTGTCTTGTGGGCCGTATCGAACACCGTGACGAACGGCGGATCGGCAGCATTATTTGCGGCGGCAAGGCGGTGGTCGCGCGGGTCATAGGCCATCTCGTCGACCCGCTTATCAATCTGCGCGTTACCCGTCGAGATCGTCGTGATGAACTGCCCTGTCTTGATATCGATGACCTTGATCTTGCTATCACCGTCGCCAGCCCAAATCTCCTTGTGGTCCACGATTACCACGCCGTCGGGACCGGACACAGAGGTCGTCGCCTGTAACGCCCTGGAAGCAGAAATCAGTGGTTGGCGGGGTGCTGCATTGCGCGCCGACGCGACCAATGAACTCGCCCTCCTCAGAATCGAAGAGATCAACCGACGCGTTGGTCCGATCGGCCAGTACGTATAGCTCGATCTTCGGGTCAACGAAGCTGATGTCGAACGCCGTCAGCTTAAGCGGCGTGCCTTTGCTGTCGACCCCGACACCGATCGTCTTCTTCAGGACGAGATGTTCGTCCCCCTTCGGCCTGTCGCGATCATCGCCGCGGCCTGAGTCGTCCGCCCAGGCTCCACAACAAACACCAACAGCTATCGCCAACGGAACCGCAAACGTCAAAAGGCGTACACGAGTGCGCATTTCTATTCCCTCCCATTGCGTTATTCGCTGGCCGGCCGAATCGAGGCCGATCCACACTCAAATGAAGAGCAATATTGATAAATGCCCAAATCAACTCTTGGACACCACGGAATACCGCTCAGCTCCTGACCGGCAACACACTTATGGTTGGTTGTCGCCGAGCCTTTCGTAGGCCAGGATCTCGTAGCGTCGCCCCTCAGGCTTGGCATTGGCCCGCACAATTACGTGAACCGCGAAGCGTGCATGTCCTGTGCCACGCGCATCGGCCGTTATCGATACCGGTCCCGCCCCGTCCTCGCCGGCATCGGCGTCGTGCTGCCCGGCTGCCGCGAGTGCCTGCGCGACCACCACGTCCTGCGTGGCTGCGCTCGGGTCGCTGTCGGTGAACACCGTCAGATGCGGCCGCAGACGCGCCAGCAACTCCGGTGTCATTCCCATGACAAGACCGAGCTCGTCAGGACTGGCGAACGGCGCTCCGGATGGCGCGTAGGCGCGATTCGCGGCGGCATAGCGAGCCATGGTCGCACTCGGGCGGTTCGTGTTGCCACTGGTCAGACGCCATTCGACGATGGACGCCGCCACCGCGGTGGCCGTCTCGGGATCGGCACCGACCTGAACCAGCAGAGCCTGCAATAGCCTGGCCGAGGCGACGTTCGGATTGACCTTGTCCGCTTCGGTTTCGACGCGCACCGCGACGATGGCGTGCCCGAGTCGCACGGTGCGGACACTGCCGTCGGCGCTCCAGTGCCGACTAGAACTGTCGAGCACGTTGAAGACCGCCTGCTGCACCGCGCCATTGGCTGCGGCTTCCAGGACTGCCGCATCGAGCAGATTGCGGGCGAGTTGCGTGTCCTGCCGGCTGGTCGCGAGGAGCTGCGTGCCCAGCAGCGCGAGAAGCGGTAGTGTCCACAGAACGATGAGCAAGGCGAAGCCGCGCTGACGTGCGTCTTTGCGTGTCATGGACGGTCGAGCACCGGCGCTGCCACGATCTCCGGCCAGTGGCGCGAATCGCGTGGCGGGAAACGCAGTCGGACACGCACCAGCGCAGGAAGATCGCGTGAGCGCCACGTGGTGACCCAATCGCTGCCTGGCCGCCAGAATGCCAGCTCCACGCTCGATACGCCGCGCAGCAGTTCGGTCTCGGTCAGCGCCGGCGGCGCCCGCAGGCTCCTCGCACGCATGGCGGGCTGCCACCGCAGCACCAGCCGGTGGTCGGCATCGACCAGAAGCGTCGCCCTGATGCGCCGGCCTGCCGTCGCGTCTGCGGCGTTCGGCAGTGCCGTGATGCATTCCAGCCTGTCGCTGCTCCCAGCGAAGGGCGCGGAATCGAGGTCGTCGCCGGGGTCAGCGACCTCGATCAGATGACGCAACGTGTTGTCAAGCGTGTTGAAGTCGTCGTTGCCGCTGGTGAGGCGCGCTTCGGTCGCCGACGCAAACAATCCGAAATGCACGCCTTGCGCCAACCCGACAAACAGGAAGCCCAGCACCATCAGTGCGATGAGGATTTCGAGCAGGGCGAAGCCGTGCTGGCGGCTGTCGTCGGTCACCGCCATCATCGCTTTTCCTGCGCGATCTGTTCCGTGTCCAGCCGCACCTCGCGCTGCGTACCGCCGTCGCGCCAGGCGATCCGGACGCTCACCGCGCAAAGTGTCACCGGAAAGCTCGACATTGCGCGCAGCGACACCGCATTGACCGGCCGGACAGCGGTGCTGGCGAGCGGCGTCACGCTCAGATGCCAGATGAAGCCACCGCCGTCGTCGCCCTGCCAGTCGCCTGGGACGAGCGGACTGGCGTGCACGGCGAGCGCCAGATGCGAGCGCGCACGCGCGACGGCCTGCTCATAGCGTGATGCGGCCCGCGCGGCGCGCAGCGCGTTGAGGCCGGAATCGTACAGGACGCCGAGCGCGAGTGCCGCGATAACGAAGGC
This sequence comes from uncultured Alphaproteobacteria bacterium, assembly GCA_963794185.1. Taxonomy (GTDB): domain Bacteria; phylum Pseudomonadota; class Alphaproteobacteria; order Acetobacterales; family Acetobacteraceae; genus JAMXLO01. The sequence continues at coordinate 54,463 of CAWCDM010000053.1, forward strand.
GATCAGCACCTCGAGCAGAGTGAAGCCGCGCTCCTCGCGCATGCGGCTGCGGCCGATAGTGCTTCCTCCCATCATAACGGGCGCTTCTGCGTACAAAGCCTCACGCGAAGGTGCCTCGACCGCGCATTTTGCCGCACCTTTGTCAGGAACGGGTTCAACTTATTGCGTTCGTCGGGGGACTTAGCTGCGCCACCTTGGGCGATCGGTATCGGCCGGTGCGAGTGGGTTTCTTGCCCGGCTGTCCTCCTGCAATCACACCGGCTGATGCGGCTGAAGGGCGTGAGCGTCTTCGCGCGCCTGGCTTGCGTCAGTGCGCATTGTGCCGAGCATCCCGGCCACCTTGCGCGCGAGCTGCTCCCGCTGGAATGGCTTCCAGATGAGCTGAGCGCCGTCGTCGCGGCCGTCGTGGTGCACGACGGGGTCCTCGGTGTAGCCGGACATGAACAGCGTCCGCAGCCCTGGGCCCATCTCGGCGAGCCTGCGCGCCACCTCGTCGCCCTTCATGCCGCCGGGCAGCACCACGTCCACCAGCAACAGATCCACCATTCCGCCGTTCTCGTCGAACACGCGCAGGGCCTCGGCGCCATCGGCCGCCGCCAGCACCCGGTAGCCGAGGTCGCGCAGGATTGCCACCGCCACCTCGCGCACGCTGTCGTCGTCCTCGACCACCAGGATCGTGGCCGAGCCGCGCGGCAGCGCCACCGGCGCCGCGGCGCGCGGTGTTGCGGGCAGCTCTATCCCGATGGCGCGCGGAAGGTAGAGCCTCACCGTCGTGCCCTTGCCGGGCTCCGAGTGGATATTCACATGCCCGCCCGACTGCTTGGCGAATCCGAACACCATGGCCAGGCCGAGGCCGGTCCCCTTGCCGGGCTCCTTCGTGGTGAAGAACGGCTCGAAGGCCCGCGCCAGCACATCGCGCGTCATGCCGGTGCCGGTGTCCGCAACGGCCAGCATCACGTAGTCGCCTGGTGTCACCTCGGCATGCTGGCGCGCGTAGTCAGCGTCCAGCACCTTGTTGGCAACCTCGATCGTGAGGCGTCCGCCGCCGGGCAAGGCGTCGCGGGCATTCAGCGCGAGGTTCAGCAGCGCGCTCTCCACCTGGGCCGGGTCGGCCATGGCGGTCCACAGCCTCGCCGCGTCCAGCATCCGGATCTCGATGTCTTCGCCCAGCGTCCGCCGCAGCAGCTCGGCCATGTCGGGCAGCAGGGCGGAGAGATTGATCGGCATGGGAGCGAGCGGCTGCTTGCGCGCGAAGGCCAGCAACTGTTGGGTCAGCGAGGCGCCGCGGTGGGCGGCCCAGATCGCCCGATCGAGCCGCGACACGGCGGGGCTGTTCGCCTCCAGCATGGCGGTGGCCATCTCCAGATTGCCCAGGACAACCGTGAGAAGGTTGTTGAAGTCGTGCGCGATGCCGCCCGTGAGCTGGCCCATGGCCTGCAGCCGCTGCGCGTCGCGCGCCGCTGCATCGGCACGGACCCGCTCGGTCGTATCGGTCACGGTCAGCACGTATCCGCCGCCAGGCATCGTTGTCCGGCACACCTCGAAGCTGCGGCCGTCGGCGGCGCGGGTGAACTCATGGACCACGGGCTCGCCCGGAACCAAACCGTCGATGCGACGGCCGATCTGTCGCTCGGTCCTCAGAAGGGCGACGCCTTCAGCCGCGAGCTGCTCGGCGAGCGCCTCATAGGCGGTGCCCGGACGCATCATGGCGTCTGGCAAGCCGAGCAGGCCGGCGAACCGCTCGTTCCATCGTACCAGGCGGCCATCGGCACTGAATGCGCCAATGCCCTGGCTGACGCTGTCGAACGCCGCGCGCACCTGCCCTGCCATGGCGCGCTGCTCGGCCTCGGACTCCGTCAGCTGCTGTCGCGACCGTGTCAGCAGGAGGGCGCCCAGCGCGAGCAGTGCGACGGCAAGGCCGGAACCGCCCAGGGCGAGATAGCGGGCGATGGTCTCGGCGCGTTCCCCCTGTCGCCGCCGCGCATCGAGCAGACGCTCCTCTTCGACGCGCATGTCGGCCAGGATCGCATCGATCTCGCCCATAAGACGTTGTCCGCGATCGGTCCGAACGACGGCTATCGCTGCGTCGAGCCCAGAATCGTTGCGGAATTGGATGGTCTGCGCCAGCTCCTCCAGCTTGCGCTGAAGCAGGGGTGCGAGAACCGTCAGGCGATCCTGCTGGCCTGGATTGCCGGCGGTCAGACGGCGCATTTCGTCCTGGAGCTGGGCGACGCGCCCGACGGCATCGCGATACGGGGTCAGATAATCCGTCCGGCCGGTGAGCAGGTAGCCGCGCTGGCCGGTTTCAGCGTTGCGCACGGCGATCCGGAGCTCGTCGACCGTGGTGATGACCTCGTTCGTGTGGCGGACCATGAGTTGCGCCCGCCTGGTGCTGGTGAACTGCAGCGAGGTCAGCAGTCCGACGGCGCCCACCAGCAGGATGGTGGCGACCATCACCAGAATATGCGCGTTCCGCCTCAGACTGCTCGACAAGGCTCTCCCCGGTGCGATGGTTTGGGCAGGGCCGTACCCGTCAGGGAGCGCTGCCGTAAAAGCAACGTTATTTACTGATCAGATCACCCCGGCGCAATAGTGATGAGATTGCAGCGAATTGCCGAGGAAGGTTGCCGATAAGGACCGGACGAACTCGGCGCGCGATCTCGGCATGCCGCTGATCCACGATGCGATGCTGCGATGCAGGCGGACGTAAGCTGCGCCCCCTCCCCAACCCTCCCCCGCTTCGCGGGAGAGGGGGCGCTGTGACTCCCTCCCCCGCTTCGCGGAAGAGGGGGCGCTGTGGCCTTCCCTCTCCCGCGAAGCGAGGGAGGGCGGGGAGGGGGTGCCGCGGAACCTAGCCCCGCTACTTCTCCCCCAGATCCCACCAGATCCCGGCGAACGCCGCGATCCCCTCGCGCGCCGGCGCGATCAGCAGATGCTCGTCCGGACCGTGCTGCTTGCAGCCGTTGTAGCTGTGCGGCACCCAGACCAGCGGCACCCCGAGGTGATCGACAAACACGTCGCCCGGCAGGCCGCCCGATGAATTCGGGATCACCTGCACAGGGCGCCCCAATGTCCGCTCCATCGACGCCACGGTCCAGCGCACCCACGGATCGGCTGGGTCGGTGCGGCTGGCCGGCATCCGGATGCCCGCGCTCTCGATCTGCACGCCGGCGAAACCCTCGGCATCGAGTTGCCGGCGCAGCGCGGGCTCGAACGTGGCGGGATCGGTGTCCACCGTGTAGCGGATCTGGCAGTGCGCCCGCGCGTTCGGCGCCACCGCGTTCACCGGATTCTCCGGCCGGCCCGCGACCATCGCCAGCACGATGAAGCTGTTCCAGCCGTAGATCTTCTCGGCGGCGGTGAGCCCGGGCTCGCCCCAGTCCGGATCGATCGAGGCCGCCTCGCCGCCGCCGCCGACCTCGCATCCGGCCAAAACGGCGCGCACGGACGCCGGCACGCCGTTCCGCGGCAGCCAGTCGCGCACCAGGATCTTCCCCCGCCGATCGACGATCGTGGCGAGCGCGTGCGTCAGCACCACCGCGGGATCGGTGGCGAGCCCGCCCCAATGGCCGGAATGCACGCCGCCGGGACGCAGATCGACCACGAGGTCGAAGTGGAACGTGCCGCGCGTGCCGGTGGCGATGGTGGGGATTTCGGGCATCACGCGCGGTCCGTCGCTGGCGATCAGCACGTCGGCCTTCAGCGCGTCCGCATGCGCCGCGACGAACTCGCGCAGGCCGACCGAACCGCGTTCCTCGGAGGTCTCCAGCACCAACTTCAGGTTGAAGCCGAGCTTTTGCCCCCGCTCCGCCAGCACCGCCTCGAGCGCGCAGAGGTTGAGCGCGTGCTGGCCCTTGTTGTCGGCGGTGCCGCGGCCGTACCAGCGATCGGCGGCCTCGGTGAGCCGCCAGGGATCGAGCCCGGCGCGCCACTGGTCCTCCAGGCCGCGCACGGTGTCGCCGTGGCCGTAGGTGAGGACGGTCGGGCGCGCGGGATTTTCCCCCCGTTCGGCGGTGAGGATCGGGCCGAAGCCGGGGCTTGGGTTGGGGTGGACGGTGACGGAGAAACCCATGCGTTCGAGCCACGGGCGGATCGCCGCGTCGAGGTAGCGGTGAACGTCGGCCTCGTGGCCGGGGTCCTGCGACGTGCTGGGGATCGCCACCAGGTCGGCAAGGCGGTTGCGGAAGGCGTCGCCGTCTAAGAACTGCGTCGCCCTTGCAATCGCGCCCTCACGCGTTCCCATTCTTCGGCCCCTCCAGGTGATGTCTCCGCGTTCGACGCGAGTCTGCCCTACGAGCCGCGACCATGACCAGGGGATTACGGTTGGTGCCTCGCGGACTGCAAATCCGCGTATGCCGGTTCGATTCCGGCCCGGACCTCCAGGTTTTCAATGGCTTAGCCGGATAATATCTGTAATCGGGGCAAAACCCCGGGGTAGCGTTGCATTTTTTGTTTGCCCCGGCTCGGGTGAGTACAATTCGCTCATGACATGCCCCCGCTCGCCGATCCGTCCGGTCTACCACGAGCCAAGCTGGAAGCTCTGGTGGTGGAATTGCTGGGCGAGGTGGCGGATCTGAAGCGGCTCGTGGCGGCGCAGCGCGACGAGATCGCCCGGCTGAAGGGTTTGAAGGGCCGTCCCTCCATCAAGCCGAGCGGCATGGAGAAGGGGAGCGAGCCGAAGCCGGGTGGCAAGCGTTACAGACGTGACCGCCGCGGCAAGGTGACACCGCGGGTCAGGCCTGAGATCGAGGTGCTCCAGGTGGCACATCCGCCGGGTTCGCAGTTCAAAGGCTACGAGCCGTACCAGGTGCAGGACCTGGTGCTCACCGCGCGGGTGGTACGCTATCGTCGCGAGCGCTGGCTGACGCCGGACGGCGAGACGATCGTGGCGCCGCTGCCCGGCGGCATCCGTGGCCATTTTGGCCCTGAATTACGCCGCTTCGTGCTGATGCAGCACCACCAGGGCCAGGTGACAGCCGAGCGTCTGGTAACGCTGCTACAGGCGGTGGGCCTTAGCATTTCAAAGCGGCAGGTCATGCGCCTGCTCATCGATGGGCAGGACGACTTCCTGATGGAGACCCGCGAGGTACTGCGTGCCGGTCTGGAAACGGCCGACTGGATCACGGTGGACGACACCGGTGCGCGCCATCGCGGCGCCAACGGCGTCTGCACGCAGATCGGCAACGACAACTTCGCGTGGTTCGGCACGACGGGTAGCAAGAGTCGCTTGAACTTCCTCGGCCTGCTACGTGCCGGCCACACCGACTACGTGATCAACGACGCCGCCTTGGACTACATGCGCGACCATGCCCTGGCCGGAGCGCTCGTCCAGCGGCTGGCCACGCATGAGCAGCGCCAGTTTGCCGATGACAGAGCCTGGTTGGATCATCTTGAACAGCTCGGTTTGGCCGGTTTGCAGGTGACGCCCGACCCGGTGCGCGTCGCCACCGAGGGAGCGCTGTGGGGTGCGGTGAGCGCACACGGGTTCCTGTGCGACACGGTGGTGGTCAGTGACGACGCCGGGCAGTTCAACATCGGTCAGCATGCCCTGTGTTGGATCCATGCCGAGAGGCTGGTGCACAAGCTCGACACATTCACCGACGACCAACGCGCCGTCCAGCAACGCGTCCGCTCGCTCATATGGCAGATCTATGCCGATCTGAAAGACTACCGCATCAGCCCGACACCATGCCGGCGTGACCAGCTCCGTGCGCGGTTCGACTACATCTTTTGCCAACGCACCGGCTTCGTCAGTCTTGATCGCCTGCTGCGGCGGCTGCACGCCAACAAGGCCGAACTGCTTACCGTGCTCGACCACCCAGAAATCCCATTGCATACGAATGGTTCGGAAAACGACATCCGCTGCCAGGTCACCAAGCGCAAGGTCAGTGGTGGCACCCGCAGCGATGTTGGCCGCGATTGCCGCGATGCCTTCCTCGGCTTGGCCAAAACTTGCGCCAAGTTGCGGATTGCATTCTGGGATTATCTCGGCAGCCGCCTCGCAATCCCCGATCAGCCGATCGTCCCGAGCTTGGCAGACCTTATCCGCATCCGCTGCCAGCCGGCGTAATCGCCCGGGGTTTTGCCCGTGTTACGATAATCTGATATTCACATACAAGTGGCTAATGTTCATATTAATACTAGTTCGTCGTCGCTGGGCTAACCACCTCGTGCTCCAGCAACCGCTTGACCCAGGAGTTCATCGGCGGGCCAGCATAGCGGCGCCCTGCGGATCGACATCTCCACTGTTGGGATCGGGGCCGGCCGCTTGCACAAGGTGATAACGCACCACCGCCCGGTATGCTCTGGCACGTCGGCGTGCCTGGGATGCCGTTGCCGAGCGACAGGTGCTTGACCATGACCCGTCCCGCGTCGCTCCTTGGACCGCCGCCGGCAATCCCAACATGTGTCAGTGCGCGTCCGAGAAGCTCAGACGAGTTCGCGATCAACTGTGCTACGGCTTCGGGTCAGCTACCGGAGGGGACATTGAAACTGTCGCTCGTGTCTCGTTCCCGCTGAGCGGATCGTCACACGTTCTCTCACAGCTAGACCATTCGCAGAGGGTAGATTGTAATGACTGAACCTGTTGAAGAGGCCGCGAAGAGTGTTAGCATCTCGTCGGAACTCGAAAGAGCGATGGAGATCGCCCCTTTTCTCTTGCTGGCCGGGTTCGTACTTGTTCATCAATTCAGCGTCTCTGTTGGCGCATCACGCAAACATTCTCCATCTATCCGAAATCAAACCGCTGCTTCAGCCTCAACTTCTGATCGAAGCCACACTCGCCCTCTTGGGTTACGGCTTTTTCCTTATCCTGGTAGTTCCGTTCTTCGGTATGTTCATCAACTATGTGGTTATCGAGACGGTATTCAGATTGTCGATTCATATTGGGTATCGCATCAACCCCGATCGGCGGCGATATTCGGTCAAACTCGAATGAGGTGCCTTTGTATGCGCTGAGAGAAAAGGCTCATGCGACTAAGGAGTCTTACTATCTTGACCTCCTTGATAAAGCGGAGCGGACTGAAAGAAGGGGTCAGTGGCAGAAGCGTCGAGTTGCTCAATTGGCAATGGGCGTGCTTGCGCTCCTCCTGTTAAACTATTTCGTAGCGTGGCCTGAGAACGCCGAGAGCATCACTCGGCAGCTAGTGAGCGCCGTTGGAGAGCAAGGTGATGCCTTGTTGCTTCTCTGTGTGGCCCTCCTTCTCGCAATAAGCTTCTATCCGATTCTTGAGGATGACTATCCGGTGGTGTACTGCCCTGAGTTGGCACGGGAGCGCTCAGAAGAAGAAAGGAAACGCCGCGAAGCGGATGCCCGCTTCCATGACGAGATGATGGAAGCACGTCGTCGAAAGGAGCGCGAAGAAGGGAAGTCTGACCCCGAGCCGTCGCGCATGACGAGCCGGAAGTGGCTACGCTAGCCCCGCGCCCGAGGCTTGTAGCGAGAACCGATATTCGGGAAGTCAAAACATCCCTTCATTACGCTCATGCTCAGCCGGAATAGCAGCATCGATCACCAAGCGTTTCGTTTTGCCACATGCAGGCTGTATAAATACCGTCAACGAACACTGTGGGTGATTATACCACAAAACTAACGTTCAGGTCCTGGCGGCGCACGACTATGGAAGTGCGAGCGTGTTGCTCCGCCTTGACGCCCGCGGCGTCTAGTCGATTTTTCTTGCCAAATCGTTCATCTGTGTTAGTTCCGATGCCGTGATGGCCCAATCCCCGCACCCAGCAGCCGGACCCCGCATAATGGTCACCGCCAGCGGCCCCCGCCGCGTCGAGCGCTACGCCATCCCTCTCCTTGTCGGCGCCTGCTGCATCGCCCTGTCAGCCCACGCCGCCCCACTCTCCGACACCCCGCCCGACCCGAACGGCGTGCCATCCGTCTTCCACACCGACGCATTGGACGCCTACGCCAAGGTGAAGATCGGCTGGCTTCCCGCCCCGCCTGTCCTGACTGCCGCCGAGCAGGCGCCGGCGGCAACGGCACTTGCCGTCATCAATCAGCACATGGCCGAGGTCGCCGCGGACCTGGCGAAAAAGCCGAGCACCGCCGCGCGCCCCGATACGACCGTGACCGCTGACCGGCTGAAGGTCACCATGGCCGGCGTGCTGGCGGACAACCGGCGGGTCATCTGCGTTTACATCCTGCCCGGGAATAAGTTCTTCAGCACCGTCATCATGAGCGTCGATCGCGACCACCCGTTGGTCGATCCGCGCGAGGTCTGGGACGAGGACAGCATGCGCAAAGGCAAGGGCGCGTTCGCGCAGTTCGTGACCGATACCCTGCGCGTGAACACCTGGGAAGACGATACATTCGAGGGCGTCAGGTTGAGGATGTGCGAGGGCAACTGATCGGGTTCCTGGCGCGCCGCAGCCCATTATCGCTCGTCTCCCTTGTGTCTGCCGTGTGTCTGCCGTGTCATTCGTGGCCGCACGCATCACAGCGGATCAGCAAGGAGCCGCCACCGTCGTGCTTGGCCGGGTGAAGACGATCCGTGCCGCATCGCGGGCACGCGCGATCGACCCGCAGCAAGCGTGCAGGAATCGCAACACCGGCTCTCTAAACATCGGATCGTCCGGCGGAGGCTGCCCCATCCATATCAGCATCACCATCATTCCCCTTCCAACGCTAATACGATACGCCTTAGATAGGACCGTGGACGCCCCGCGCAGCCGGCCTGTCGGAGCATTTCGGTGCGGATACCGGCCGCTGCAGGTAATCAGGCATTGGGCCTCCGACGCACATCGTCGTCGGTCACGACAATCAAACGCTGTTGCGCGACAGCCGGGCGCGCCCTGCGCCGTTCGCGGGGCAGAGTGTTTTCTCAGCACGGAGGACATGCGAGGGCCACGGTGGACCACGGAGAAGGATCAGCAGCGGCATCGTGTCGGGCGTGGCGCACTCTACACGCGCCTGGCCCGATCGTGGTCCTGGGCGTCATCCTGCTTCTCCGTGGCCCACCGTGGCCCTCCCTTCTCCTCCGTGTTGAATTGAGGCGCGATAGCTACCATAACTATTGACAGTAAGGAACTCTAACCAAACATCCGATCATGGACCCCAACCCCGAACCGCCCGACCACACCCTCCTTCTCCCCAGGGACACCTACCACCACCTCATCCACACGCTCCGCGCCGCGCTCCCGCCGCCCATCACCGACACGCCCGAGGACCCCGGATCAAGTCCGGGGCAGGCTCTGGTCCGCCGCGACAACGCCGCCATGGCACAGGTCTCGGCGCTGCTGCCCGCCACCGCCGACGAGGCCAATCTCGCCGTGACCTATGTCGCGGCCGGCGCGCAGGCGATGGAATGCCTGCGGCTGGCCCGCCAGTACCCCGGCGACCCGAACTTCGTCCTGAACTGCACCGCCCAGGCCGCCGGCATGATGCGCCAGGCGCGGGCCACGCGCTCGCTGCTGCTGCGTGTGCAGGCGGAGCGCGGTAAGCGTGGGGCGGACAATACCGCCGCGACCGGGCCGCCTGGACGGAATACTGCGCCATCGCACTGATGGCGGAAGCGCTGGGCCGTCCCCAGCCCGAAGCTGCGGCAGAGCCGCCGCCCCCATCGGTTCCGGCGGCGATGGAGCAAGCAGCGCCGAAGCCCGACCCGCTCATGGAAGCCGAGCAGTATGCGGTGACGTATCCGCGGCGTGCAGCGCTGATCCGCCGGCTCGGCAGGGTGCCGGACAACGTGACGTTCGACCCGCCCGAGGATTACCTGGTGCGGGCGCTGGTCACCGGCCGGCCCCCCGCGCTGCTGGCGCTCGACCGACAGCCCGCCGCGACCCACACGGCGTAGCGTGGAGTGCACTGAGAATATTCACCGCAGAGGCGCAGAGTGCGCCGAGAAGTCGAGTTCCGACACCAAGGCTTGCCTGCTCAGCGTGCTCTGCGCCTCTGCGGTGAACATTCTTGCTGTTTCCTCTCACCGCACGATCCCTCGTCTCACCCCACGCGTCGTGAGACGAGATCGCGCATCCCCTCCCTACTCCTCCCGCGCATCCACGTATTCCGGCACGGTGAAGTACACCCAGATCAGGTTCGCCAGCAGCAGCGCGGCAGTGATCAGAAACACCCAGCGAAGGCCGAACGTGGCCGCGATCGCTCCGCCGGTCAGCGGCCCCATCGAATTGCCAAGAAAGCTCGCCGATGCGGTCAGGCCGTAGACCGCGCCGCGATCGCCGCGCGGCACCATCCGCCCGATCAGCGCATTCGCCGTGGGGAGAATTCCGCCGATGAACAGCCCGACGCCGAACCGCTCCAGCACGAATGCCCAGTAGCTGCCGACGAAGGCCTGCGGCAGGCTGGTCAGCGTCGCGCCCGCCAGGCAGATCAGCAGGACGCGGCGATAGCCGATCTCATCGCTGTGCTTGCCGATCAGCGGCACCGCGATCATCCCGGCGAGCCCCGTGACGGAGAACGCCACCCCGCCCAATGTCGCCAGGTCGGGCCGCGTACCGACCAGTTCCTGCACGAACAGCGTCACCAACGGCTGCACCGTGCGCGTACTGAACTGCGCCATGAACAGCACGAAGAACAGCGGCAGCACGCCGGCCGCGCCGATCATCAGCGCCAGGCCGCGGATCCCCGAGCGCCGGCGATGCGCGCTGTCCGGCCGGACGAAATTCTCGTGCACGCCGCGCCAGACCAGCGCCATGGAGGCGAACGTGATCGCCGATGTGCAGTAGAACGGGATGCGGAAGCTGCCGGTGACGTCGGCCAGGATGCCGCCGATCACCGGTCCCACCAGGGAGCCCACCAACTGGCCGGTGCTGAGCAGGCCGAGTGCGTAGCCCAGCCGCTGCTCCGGCACCTGGCTCGCCACCAGCGCCATCGCGGTGGACGAAAACCCGGCGAACACGCCCATCAGCGCGCGCGCGGCGAAAAACTGCCAGACGTTCAGCGCCATGCCCATCAGCGCGGTGAAGAAGGCGATCGCGCAGCTCGAGCGCAGCAGCATCAGCTTGCGCCCGCGCAGGTCGGCCAGCCGTCCCCACAGCGGCGAGGCGAAGGCGGCGACGAACGAGGTGGAGCCGTTGAGGATGCCGGACCAGAGCGCGATGCCGGCGTCCGTCTTCACGCCGAGCTCCGGCAGGAACAGCGGCATGATCGGACTGAGGAAGCTGAACGACATGGTCATGATGAACTGGATGCCCACCATGGCCCACAGCGTCGTCTGCCAGTGTGACGCCCAATGGGGCGCCGTTCCGTGCGGCGCTACACCGCCGGCCGGGGCCGCCTTGTCGCTTCGCTTCGGCACCCCGGCGCTTGGGAGTGGACGGCCAGGCTCAGGCACCCAGCCGCGTCGCCATGTCCCGCTTGAACTGCTCGATCGGCATGAAGCCCACGTCCTTGCGGCACGACGCTTCGGTCTCGCGCAGGATATCCGCGTCCGACTTGGTCAGGTCGAGGAACTCGCCATGCGGCTGCGGCACGTGGAACGGCGTGTCGAGATACGCCTCCACGGTGTTGCCTTCGGGGTCCTTGAAGTAGATCGACCACGCGTTGCCGTGGCTGACCGGTCGCATATCGGTGGCGCCGAGCGCCAGGGCCCGCTTGTGCACCTCGCGCAGATCGCCGAGCGAGTCCACCATGAAGGAGATCTGCTGGATCGGGTTGAAGCCCGATGTGTCGGGCCGGCCGGTCACCAGCACCACCTGGTGGTGGTTCTCCGGATTGCCGCTCATGAACGTGAGGTGCATGCCGGCGCGCCCCTGGCCGTGGTCGGTCACCATCAGGCCGAGCACTTCGGTGTAGAAGCGCTCCATCTTCTCCCGCTCGTGCACGTAGATGCCCATGTGGGCCAGCCGCGCGTGGATCGCCATGGTTCATTCCTTCTGCCGGATCTTGCGCGAGAGTCCTCCAGCTTGGCGGTTTTCGCAAGCGGTGGCGCGGTCGATCGAGGCGAACGAACTTGGCTGGGCGGGCGGGTTGCCACGCGCCGGCCGATGAAGCTGACGTCCTACCGCCCCAGGAAGTACCAGGCCAGCAAGCCGATCAGACCCCACATCGGCACGGCAATGAGAACCCCGTTGATGAAGCCGCGAGCCGGCTTCAGATCGTCATCGGCATCGGCGAACGCCGCGTCCTCGAGCGGTCCGGCAGATGGCCGATGGACCGCTGCAATAACGGCCGGACCTTCGCATTCGACCAGGCCAGGGGTGACGGGCTCCGACGCCATAGGCGGGTCCGGAGCAGCGGCCGGCAAATCCACGACATGGCCCATCGAAACCTCGTATGCGGACGGCCGCACCGACGAAGCCGGATCGCAGCTGTCGCCGTTATGGCGCCAGGGTCTTCATCCCACTTCGCGTTGCGACCAGCCATTATCGCCTACGATGGCGCAGCCGCGCATTGATCTAGATCAACCTCCGGTAGCAATTACTCAGCGACTACGCTCTGCGGTGGAATCTGCTCCAACCGCCGGTCGTGGCCGAGCGCGAGCAGCACGATCCCGGATATCACGGGCGCCGAGGCAAGCGCCAACAGGCCGATCGTGTCGCTGGCGGTGGCATCCTTCACCAGCCCGAACATGTAGGGGCCGAGGAAGCCTCCCAGATTGCCGACCGCATTGATCATCGCGATGCCGCCGGCGGCCGCGACGCCGGACAGCATCGCCGTCGGCAGGGACCAGAACGTCGGCGCGATCGACTGCTGTCCCATGATGCCGATGATGAGCGCCACCATGATCAGTGCGGGACGGTCGATCCCGATGAAGATGCAGGCGCCGAGCCCGGCGGCGCACACGAAGCAGGCCGCCGCCACGTGCTTTGCGCGTTCGCCATGCTTGTCGGAATGGTAACCCCAGTAGATCATCGCGAAGGCGGCGAACACGAAGGGGATGGCGCTGATCACCCCGGTCATCGTGGTTGTCACGCCGAATGCCTTGATGATCTGCGGCAGGAAGATCAGCAGTCCGTAGTTCGACACGTTCTGACCGAAATACACCAGGGTCAGCCACCAAACTCGCGGGTTGCGCAACGTCTCGCCCAGTTCGAAGCGGTGGATCGACTCACGTTGCGCCCGCTCGCGTGCCAGCCGTGTCTCCAGCCATTCGCGCTGTTCAGGCCGCAGCCACTTCGCGTCAGCAGGCCGGTCGGTCAGCCAGACGATCACCACGACGCACATGATGATCGGCGGGAGTGCCTCGACGATGAACAGCCACTGCCAGCCGGCCAGGCCGAGCAAGCCGTCCAACAGCAGCAGTTGCGACGACACGATCGGGCCGATGATCAGCGAGATCACGCTCGCCGACTGGAAGATCCCCATCATGCGCGAGCGGTAGTAGGATGGGAACCACCAGGTCAGATACAGCACGATGCCGGGATAGAAGCCCGCCTCCGCGATGCCAAGAAAGAACCGGACTGTGTAGAAGCTCCAGTCGTTCCAGACGAAGGCGGTGAGTGCCGAGATGATTCCCCAGCTCAGCAGGATGCGTGCGATCCAGCGACGCGCGCCGACCTTGTTCAGGATCAGATTGCTGGGGATCTCGAACAGGAAGTAGCCGACGAAGAACACGCCGGAGCCGAAGCCGAACACGGCGGCGGAAAACCCGAGCGCCTTGTTCATGGTGAGGCCGGCAAACCCCACGTTGACCCGGTCGAGGTAGGCGCAGAAGTAGCCGAGCATGAGCAGGGGCATGAGTCGCCAGGCAATGCGCCTGATCGTCTCACGCTCCAGCGGATCGACCTGAGCCTGGGTAGCGATCGCCGGCTGCTGTGCCATCGGATCGATCCTCCTTGCAATTGGTTCCCGTTGAAACGGAATTCATTGTTGCCGCACCAGTCCGGTTTGCCAATAACAGGCATGAAGGCGGCGCGGCTTGGCGAAGGCTACCCCCCAACCGGAGGATGCTGCAACGGTGATACAATCGTCGCTGCTCATTTGCCAAGTCCTGAGGTATCTGCATCATGATTGAATTGTCGCTGGATGATGGGTATCGCTGCGCTCGATCCATAGGGCACGCAGGCAGTTCGATGCGCAATGCAAACGCCACGCAGATCACGATCCGGGTCGACGACGCGCACGTTGTCTCTGGCCTCTTGGATTTACCACTGCACGCGCGGGCTTGCTACGTGCTCGCACATGGCGCGGGAGCTGGCATGTTCCATCCTTTCATGGCAGCGACCGCGGCGGGACTGGGGGAACGCGGCGTCGCCACGTTGCGCTATCAGTTCCCATACATGGAGAAAGGCTCGAAGCGACCGGACGCTCCCGGCCTCGCCCACGCCACTGTGCGCGCCGCGGTTGCCGAGGTCATCCGGCTCGCTCCTGGGCTGCCTCTGATTGCGGGCGGCAAGTCCTTTGGTGGCCGCATGACATCGCAGGCGCAGGCCATCGCGCCCCTTGCAAATGTCCGTGGTCTCGCATTCCTGGGGTTTCCGCTGCATCCCGCCAAAAAGCCATCGGACGATCGCGCACAACACCTGTTCGACGTGCAGATTCCGATGCTGTTCCTGCAAGGAACCCGCGACACGCTCGCGGAACTGTCACTGCTTTCGCCGCTTGTCGAAAGGCTCGGCGCGCGCGCGACGCTGAAGCAATTCGCCGGCGCGGATCATTCGTTTCATATCGCCGGGCGCGCCGCGCCTTCCGATGATGAGGTCAGAGACACGGTGCTCAATGTGCTCGTCGCCTGGATCGACCAAATCGGAGGGTAGTGGCGTGGTGCCGCGGATTGAGGCGAAGATACGGCTATCATTGCAGTGCTGGTGTTTGCGCTCGCTTGCCTGCCTGGGGCGATGCTTTGACCAGGCTCCGGCGAGCACGTACCAATACGGCAGGGGCGCAATCGGTCGTCCAGGGCAATAAGCAGGATGATGAGCGTCTGCCACTCCGGATCGGCTTTGCGGAGCGGCGCCCGGCATGGTAAGCTGCAACACTGCGATTTGGGGTAAATCGGCGAATGACTTCTACCAGCCCGGTCTCAGTCAGCGCGTCGGACTTGCACCTCGCATTCGATTTCGTGAGCGCCGGCGCTCCATCCGAGAATTGCGCGTACATTTGTATTGACACTTGCCATCAAGCGAGCGGCACGTTCTCGCACCACGCAGGTGCGGCCCACCATAGTGCAGCGAAGGGGACGGAAGTGGCACAGACCGGCGACTTGAAGGGCGAATACCGCGGCATCGTGTACCGCAACGATAACGATCTGAAGGCATGGCTGGCGAAGCGGCCGGGCGAAACGGCGCTGGAGCCGGATCTGCCGATCATTGATCCGCACCATCACTTCTGGGACACGCCGCAGCGCGGCCGTTACTTCCTCCCGGAACTCCTTTCCGATATCGGCGGCGGACACAAGATCGTCGCCACCGTCTTCCTGGAATGCCAGGCGATGTACCGCAAGGCCGGTCCCGCGGCGATGGCGCCGGTCGGTGAGGTCGAATTTGTCAACGGCATCGCGGCCATGAGCGCGTCGGGCAATTATGGCTCCTGCCGTGTCGCCGAGGCGATCATCGGTCACGCCGACCTCACCATCGGCGCGCGGGCGCGCGATGTGCTGGAGGCCGAGATCGCGGCGGGCGGCGGACGCTTCCGCGGCATCCGCCATGGCGTGGCCTGGGATGGCAGCGACACGATCGGCAAATTCGCATCGCGCGCGGTTCCGCCGCACCAGGCGCGCGACCCCACATTCCGCGAGGGCTTCGCCCAGCTCGGCCGCCTCGGCCTCAGCTTCGAATCCTGGCAGTATCATCCGCAACTGCCGGACGCGATTGACCTCGCCCGCGCCTTCCCCGATACGACGATCATCCTCAACCATGTCGGCGGCGTGCTCGGCGTCGGTCCGTATCGCGGTCGCCGCCAGGAGATCCTCGCGGCGTGGCGGAAGGATATCGGCGAACTGGCCAAATGCCCGAACGTCAACGTGAAGCTCGGCGGCATCGGCATGGTTTCGTTCGGTTTCGATTTCCATGAACGCAACGTGCCGCCATCGTCGGAAGAACTCGCCGCCGCGTGGCGCCAATATATCGAGCCGTGCATTGAAGCCTTTGGCGTCGACCGGTGCATGTTCGAGAGCAATTTTCCCCCGGACAAGCAGTCCTGCGGCTACACCGAGCTGTGGAACGCATTCAAGCGCATCACGGCCGGGGCGTCGGTGGCCGAAAAGACCGCGCTCTACAGCGGCACCGCGGCGCGGGTGTACCGCCTGACCGCGCCCTGATCCGGGGCAAAATGGTCGTCGCAGAGGCGGACTGACGCATGAGCACCAGCATCGCCGCCGTCGCCGGACGCAGCCGCGTCGCACACAAGCGCGGATACGCAAGGCGATACTGGGCCTTTGCGGTGCCGGCCGCGGTCGTCGTCGCCGCGGTCATCCTGTTCCCCTGGGTGTTCACGCTGTTCATGTCGGTGCACGACTGGAAGGTCACCGGCGCGGTGCCGTTCGTCGGCCTCGCCAACTACGCCAAGATGCTGTCGGACGAACGCTTCCTGTGGGCGATCGTGCGCACGCTCTACTTCACCGCCGCCTCGGTGATCGCGCCGATGCTGCTGGGTATCTGGGCCGCGGTCTGCTTTGCCTCAAACTTCAGGTTCCGTGGCCTTGCCCGCACGCTGTTCGTGCTGCCGATGATGGCAACGCCGGTCGCCATCTCGCTGGTGTGGACCATGATGTTCCACCCGCAGCTCGGCGTGCTGAACTATCTGCTGAGCACCGTCGGTCTGCCGCCGTCGAGCTGGGTCTATGACAGCCAGACGGTGATCCCGACGCTGGTGATGGTGGAGACCTGGCAATGGACTCCGCTGGTCATGCTGATCGTATTGGGTGGCATCGCCAGCCTGCCGCTCGACCCGTACGAGGCGGCGATCCTGGACGGCGCCAGTGTTTGGCAGATGTTCCGCCACATCACCCTGCCGCTGGTCTGGCCGTTCATCATGGTGGCCGCCGTGATCCGGCTGATCGATGCGCTGAAGACCTTCGACACGATCTACGTGATCACGCTCGGCGGTCCCGGCACCTCGAGCGAAACATTGAACATCATGCTCTACCAGACCGCCTTCGCCTATTACGACCTCGGCTACGGGTCCGCCATCGTGGTGGTGTTCTTCGTGCTGATCCTGCTGATCAGCCTCGTGCTGCTGCATGTGCGGCAGCGGGAGGCGTGGCGATGATCTTCTCCCGTACCACGCATCTGCGCGCCCGCCGCTGGGCAGGGCGTGCCGGGCTCTATGTGTCCGTGCTGATCCTGATCTCTCCGGCGGTGCTGTTCTTCCTGTGGATGCTGTCGCTGTCGTTCAAGAACGAGCTCGACAACACCGCCTATCCGCCGGTGTTCATTCCGAACCCGCCTACCGTCAGCAACTTCGTCGACGTCTTCGAGAAGAACAACTTCCTGAGATACACCATCAACTCGGTGATCGTGTCGTTCACCGCCACCGGTCTCGCATTGCTGTTCGGCGTGCCGGCCGGCTACGGCATCGCCAAGGCGAAGGCGACCAAGGCGGCGGTGCTGATCCTGATCGCGCGTGTCACGCCGGGACTGTCCTATCTGATCCCGCTGTTCCTGCTGTTCCAGTGGCTCGGGATGATCGGCACGCTGACGCCGCTCATCATCACGCATCTGGTGATCACCGTTCCGATCGTCGTCTGGGTGATGATCGGCTTCTTCGAGGGCCTGCCGGGCGAGTTGGAGGAAGCCGCCCTGGTGGATGGTGCCACGATCTGGCAGGCGTTCCGCCATGTCGCGATGCCGCTGGCGCGGCCGGGGATCATGGTGGCGATGATCCTGTCGTTCATCTTCTCCTGGAACAACTTCATCTTCGGCGTCGTGCTTGCCGGCCGTTCCACACGCACCCTGCCGGTTGCAGTCTACAATGTGCTGACCTTCGAGCAGATCAGCTGGGGCCCGCTCGCCGCCGCCGCGCTGATCGTGACGGCGCCGGTGCTGCTGCTCACGCTTATCATGCAGAAGGAGATTGTTGCCGGCCTCACTGCGGGAGGGGTGAAAGGCGGCTGAACGGTGTGCTCCATCGCGCCTCCATCGCCGGTCTCAGAGCAAGTTCAGGATGTCTGCGAAACATTGTACACCTCGCCCGCTTGCGGGAGAGGTCGGAGCGCGAAGCGCTACGGGAGAGGGTGCATCGGCAATCAAGAGCCATTGGGACAAACCCTCTCCCGCGTCGCTGACGCGACTGGACCTCTCCCGCAAGCGGGCGAGGTGCACTTCAGGGTGCGGCGTTTCCAGTCACAGTCGACATACTCTATAACCCGGTCCCCCGCGCCCGCTCCCGGGACAACAGGAGGAAACGAATGATCCGCCGTCGCCGGCTGCTGGCCGCCTCCGCGGCCGCCTTGGCTGCCCCCGCCATCATGCAGCGCGCCAACGCGCAGTCCGCATTCGATTGGAAGCAGTTCAAGGGCCAGGCGATCGAGGTCAACTACCAGCTTTCGCCGCGCGGCGATCTGGCGCGCGCGCATCTGAAGGAGTTTCAGGAGCTCACCGGCATCGAGGTCGGCTTCGAACAGATCCCGGAGCAGCAGCAGCGTCCGAAAGTGGCGATGGAGATGGCGACCGGTCACCCGAGCTTCGACGTGGTGAACATCGGCATGCACGTGCAGAAGAAGCTCATCGAGAAGGCCAAATGGATGGAAGACCTGCGTCCGTTCATCGATGACAAGAGCCTGACCAATCCGGACTTCGACCTGGCGGATTTCTCCAAGCCCTCGATGGCGGTGGCGACCGGGGCGGATGGCCGGATGAACGTGCTGCCGCTCAACCAGGACCTGTTCATCCTGTTCTACAACAAGGACCTGCTGGCGGCGAAAGGCTTCAGTGCGCCGCCCAAGACCTTTGACGAGATGTTCAGCATGGCCAAGGCGCTGAACGATCCGTCCAAGGGCATTTCCGGGTTTGTCGGGCGCGGGCTCAAGAACGCCAATGTCGTGCTGTACGACAATATCCTGCTCGGCTGGGACCAGGAGACCGTTGATACGGACGGCAGGAAATTGCTGACCGATACGCCGGAGGCGATCGCCGCCGGCGAATGGTATCAGAAGATCATGCGCGAGTGCGGTCCGCAGGGCTCGATCGGTTTCAACTGGAACGAATGCCAGACAACGTTCAGCCAGGGCCGTGCCGCGATGTGGTGGGACGGCATCGGCTTCTCGGCGCCACTTTTGGATCCGACGAAGTCGAAGATCGTCGACAAGGTCGGGTTCGCGCCGGTGCCGGCCGGGCCGAAGGCGCACAACTGCGCCACCTTCATCGACGGCATCGGCATTCCGGCGACCGCGAAGAACAAGAAGGCGGCCTGGCTGTTCCTGCAATGGATCGCCGGCAAGCAGATGATGAACGAGCAGCTGCGCACCGGCTCGGGAACGCCGCCGCGCCCGTCCTGCTACGAGCGGCAGGACATCGTGAAGGGCAGCAAGTTCCCGCAGGAGTGGTTCGATACCACGGGCGTCAGCCTCAAGCTGGCCCGCTCGGGTCTGCCGGTGATCGTGCCGGTGATCGAGTTCCGCGACACGATCGGCGCGGCGCTGACCAACATCGTGGGCGGCGCCGATGCGGCGGCCGAACTGAAGAAGGCCACGGCGGCGTTCCAGCCGGTGCTGGACAAGTCGAACGAGGCATAGGCGGTCGGCGTTGCCGGAACGGAGGCACAATTTGGCCAGATGGACCTACCTGCTCACAATACCGCTGGCGTTCGGCCCTGTCGCGCCGGCGACGTTCGCGCAGCAGGCCCCGCCCGCGCAGACCCAGGCTGCCGCACCCGAATTCACGCAGGCCGAACTCGAGCAGATCCTTGCGCCGATCGCGCTCTATCCGGACGAACTGCTGACCCAGGTGCTGGTCGCCGCCACCTATCCGCTGGAAGTGGTGATGGCCAGCCGCTGGGTCGAACAGCCGGCGAACAAGGCGCTGAAGGATGACGCAGTGCTGAAGGCGCTCGACGGTCAGGACTGGGACGCGAGCGTGAAGTCGCTGGTGCCGTTCCCGGCGGTGCTGAAGACCATGAGCGATCAGCTCGACTGGACGCAGAAGCTGGGCGACGCGTTCCTGGCGCAGCAGGCTGATGTGTTCGCCGCGGTGCAGGCGCTGCGCGGGCGGGCCCAGGGGGCGGGAACGCTGCAGAGCAACGCACAGCAGACGGTCACGCAGGACGGCCCGGCGATCGTCATTGCGCCGACGCAGGCGGAAACTGTTTATGTGCCGGCGTACAACCCGACCGTCGTCTACGGTTCATGGCCCTATCCGTCCTACCCGCCTGCGTACTATCCGCCGCCGGCCGGCTACTACGCCGGCGCGGCGCTGGCGACAGGGCTCGCCTTCGGGGCCGGCGTCGCGATCACCGGCGCGCTCTGGGGCTGGGGCAGCCCGAACTGGGGCGGCGGCAACGTCAATGTCAACGTGAACCGCTTCAACAACATCAATGCCAACCGGTTCAACAATTTCAGTTCCACCAACCGCGCGATCACGTCCGGCACGTGGCAGCACAACGCCGACCACCGGCGGGGCGTCGGCTACACGAATGCATCGGTGAGGCAGCAGTACCGCCCGAATGCGGGGGGAAATGCGGCAACGCGCGAAGCGTACCGCGGCCGTGGAACAGCCGGGCAGGCAGGCCTGGGACAGGCCGGCCAACGTCCGGGCGGCGCCGGAAGCTTTCAAGGCAGAGCACCGAACGCATCGAGGCCCAACGTCGGCGCCGGGGGCAACGCGCCAGGCCGCGCGCAGGGCGCCCAGCGTCCAAACGGGGGCGGCAACGCACTCGGCCGTCCGCAGGGCGGACAACGACCGGGTGGCGGAGGCAATGCGCCAGGCCGCCCGCAGGCCGCGCAGCGACCGGCTGGCGGAGGCGGGGCCCCTGCGTTCAAGGGTGTCGGCAATGGCGGCGCAACCCGCGCTCAGTCGGCTCAGGGTCACGCGAGCCGTGGCAACATGGCGCGTGCCGGCGGCGGTGGCGGGGGTGCTCGTGCGGGCGGTGGCGGCGCGCGTGCGGGCGGCGGTGGCGGTGCCCGCGCTGGCGGTGGCGGACAGCGAGGCGGAGGAGGGCGTCGTTGATGCATTCGCGATCCATGTGGTCCTGGCTCGGCGCCGTTCTGCTGGCGCTGCCGCTGCTTGCCGCAGCCCCGCCAGGCGACACCCCGCAGCACTTCGCCTCGCCGGACGCGGCAATCGACATGCTGGTGGCGGCGTTGCGAGTCAACGACGTGGCGCAACTCCGCGGACTGTTCGGGCAGGCCGGATTGGACGACGTGAGCGCGGGTGACCCGGTCGCCAATAAGGCCCAGCGCGAGAAGTTCCTGGCGGCTTATGACGCCAAGCACGCGATCGACGCGAAGGGCGACGAGGCGACGCTGTCGATCGGCGCGGACGACTGGCCGTTCCCGATCCCGCTGAAGCACGCGCCGCAAGGCTGGTCGTTCGATGTGGCGGCGGGCCGGGAGGAGATGCTCGCCCGCCGCATCGGCGCGAACGAGCTGTACACGCAGCAGGTCATGCTCGCCTACGTCGATGCGCAGAACGAGTACGTGCAGAGCCTGCACGACGGCAGCAAGCTCCACGTGTATGCGCAGCACCTGCTGAGCAGTCCCGGTAAGCACGACGGACTTTACTGGCCGACCGAGGAGGGCCAGCCGCAAAGCCCGCTCGGGCCGCTGATCGCGGAGGCACGCGCCGCCGGCTACCACCCAGGTGAGAACGCCGAGCCGCAGCCCTATCACGGCTATTACTTCCACGTCCTGACGGGCCAGGGCCGTCATGCGCCGGGCGGCGCGTACGACTACGCCGTGAACGGGGTGCTGCTGGGTGGCTTCGGGCTCGTTGCGGCGCCGGCGCACTGGGGCAACACCGGGGTGATGACGTTCGTCGTCAACCAGGATGGCGAGATCTATCAGAAGAACCTCGGGCCGAATTCGGCGACGATTGCCAAGGGCATGACCTGGTTCGATCCCGACGCAACATGGCAGAAGGTCGGCGCGCCGGCCCCGATCGCGGGGGAGGCGAACGAGGACACCGACGCGGACTGAACGATCCCGGCGCTGCCTTGTGGCCTGGGACATGAGCCTGCACACTGACCGGCAGGCTACCAATCATCGGGAGGAACCGGATGAGAATTCCTGGCATTGATCGGAGCCCTTGCAATCATTGTGGCCATCGCCGCCGCGGTCTTCTTCTTCGGCGGCTTCTTCAACATCGCCGCAACGGAGCAGGATCCCGGCGTCGTCGCCTGGGTCATCGTCCATGTTCGGGACGCATCGATCACCCACCATGCCGTGGAGACGCCGCCAGGCTCGCTCGACGATCCCGCTTTGGTCCGGTCAGGCGCGCATGCGTTCGCCACGCGCGGCTGCGTCGGCTGCCATGGCGGGCCGGGCGCGGAATGGGCGAAGTTCTCCGAGGGCCTGAACCCCGCGCCGCCCGACCTCAAGGACATTGTCGGGGACATCACGCCGCGCGAGCTGTTCTGGGTCGTCAAGAACGGCATCAAGATGACCGGGATGCCGAGCTTCGGCTCAATCGGCGTGCCAGACGCGGAAATCTGGTCGATCGTCGCGTTCCTCAAGAAGCTGCCGACCGTCTCGGATGCGGACTTCAAGGCGTGGAGCGCGGCGGGAACGTAAGCTGACGCTGGCGTCGGCATTGCCAAGAAACGCTGCGAGGGCGATACGTTCGTCAAGGCCCGTTGTTGTGCCTCGACTTCAACCTCTGCCTCGATGGCTGGTCCTGCTAATGTGACCAGGATTCTGCCGATCGACCCAGGGGGCCAACCACACGATGTCGGACAGCGAGAGCTATGAGGTCAAACCCTATCCGCCGCCGGTCGGGCTCAGGGCGAAACTGTTGCTTGCCCTCCACCGCACGCTTGAAGCGGGATTACACTTCGAGCGTCGCCTCGAGCCGTACTTTCGAAGGGGATGGAACCAGGCGTTCCGCGAGCCGCTTGCCGGGCTGCTGCAATACCTGATCAACCGCAAGCGTCCGAACGAAAGGCTCCAGCTTGCCGAGGAGCGCATCGCGCCGGACGAACCGGAAAGTCTGGCCTCGATCACCGCGGCGTTCGGCGGCTACATGATGCGCGCCTATCATCCGGGCAATTTTGAACGTGGCGGCAACACCAAGACGCATGGGATCGTGCGCGCCGAGGTCATCATCCGCGAGGGACTGCCCGCGCATCTGCGGCACGGCGTCTTTGCCACGCCGCGTTCGTTTCCGGCCTTTGTCCGGTACTCCGGCCCAGGTCCCAATCTGCCGCCGGATATCAAGGACGTCGGATTTGGCAGCATGACGGTCAAGCTGATGGATGTGCCGGGACCGAAGCTGATGGACGACGAGAAGTTCACCCAGGATTTCCTGACCGTTTCCACACCGAGTTTCGTCACGCCGAACACACGCGAGAATGCCAAGCTGCAGGACTGGAGCTTTCGTGCGCTGCCGGTCTTCTATTTCCTGAATCCGTTCGACTCGCACCTGCTCGATTTCTTCATGCAAGGTCTGTGGAACGAGACGCTGTACAATCCGTTGGGCACGCGCTACTGGAGCTGTGTTCCTTACCTTCTCGGCGAGGGGCAGGCGATGGTGTATTCGTTTGCGCCGAAGTCGCAGGTGATCACCCGTATTCCCGGCATTCCATTTGGACGGGTGCCGCCGAACTATCTGCGCGACAACATGGCGGCAACGCTGGCGCAACAGGACGTGGAATTCGATCTGCTAGTCCAGGTGCAGACCAACTCGCATCTGATGCCGATCGAAAACGCGTCGGTGCGCTGGCCGGAGAAACTGTCGCCGTTCATTCCGGCGGCAACCGTGCACATCCCGATGCAGCGGATCGACACGCCCGCGCACGCGGCGTTCGCCAAGGTCCTGTCGCTCAACCCCTGGCATTGCCTGCCCGAGCACCGCCCGCTTGGCAACCAGAACCGCGCGCGGCGGCAGATGTATTATGAGTTGTCTCGCCTCCGCCAGGACAGGAACCACACGCCGCATATCGAGCCTACGGGGCACGAACTGGACGGGTAGAGCAGGTTCGGTCGATTTCGAACGCAGGGCGCTGGTGGGAGCCCGGGGGCCCGTGGCGATCGGGCTAGGCGCGGACCGCGATTCTGCGTAAACCACGCCGATGAAGAAGCACAAGAACGACAATTTCGGCGAACGACTGTCCGCCGCGGCGGACGCGAAGGTTGCCACC
The DNA here is from genome assembly GCA_963794185.1 of uncultured Alphaproteobacteria bacterium. Lineage (GTDB taxonomy): Bacteria > Pseudomonadota > Alphaproteobacteria > Acetobacterales > Acetobacteraceae > JAMXLO01. Next base: position 78,599 of record CAWCDM010000053.1, read on the forward strand.
CTGAAGCGGTTCCTGGCGCAGCCGGGGGCGGACAGTCCCATTGCCCTCGAACGACAGGCCGCACAGAAGGCGATCAGCGCCGCGCGCGACGACCGCAGCGCCGAACGCAATGCAGTCCGCGCGGCCGAGGCGGCACGGCGAGCCGACGAACAGAGGACCCGCGAAGTCGAGGCGGCAGCCCGTGTGGCTGCGGAGGCGGCCGCCGCCACTGCGCTGGCGGCCGAGCAGAAGGCGGCCCGCGACGCGCGCTACGCCGGCCGGGCCGCGCGCCGCCGCTAGATGGGATGCTGTCCCGTGGCGACGGCCAGGATGTCATGCCGCGGCCTCGACCTCGGCGCCTATCCTCGCGCCACGTTCCCTGCGTGCCATGGCCCCGGCGTGCCATGGCAAGGTCGTAGTTCGTCTGAATCGTCATCCAAAACTCAGCCGAAGTGCCGAAGAACCTGCTGAGCCGGAGCGCCGTGTCGGGCGTGATGGATCGCTCACCTCGAACGATTTCGTGCAAGCGCTGCGGTGGCGCGCGGAGTTTCAGCGCCGCGGCGGCGGGAGAGATGCCGCGCGCCTTGAGTTCCTCGTGCAGCGTTACGCCCGGATGGATTTCGTGGAACTGCATCCGCGGCCCCTCAATGGTAGTCGATGATTTCAACGTCATGCGCATCACCCCGCCGGAAGCCGAAGACCAGGCGCCATGGACCATTGATGGTCATGGCCCAATGACCCGATCGATCGCCGCCCGGCCTGTGCAGTCCGATGCTGCGCAAGCGACCCAGATCGTCCAGCGTCTTCGCTGCGTCCAGTTGGCCTCGGTCAGCGCACGATCAAGGATGGAGTGGTCACGGTAGCTCAGCCATTTCTTACGACCCACCCCACAGCACCCGTTCCGCGCCGACCGGATCGCGCTCGATCATCTCCAGCACATTTCGTGCAATCGGATCCGGCTCATTGCGGTGCCGTTCCCAGTTTTGCAGCACATCGAGGCTGATCCGATATCGCGCGGCAAACTGCTCCTGACTTTTCCCAAGCCGCTCCCGCAGCGTCTTCACGTCGATGGCTCGCCCGCGCAATGCAGCCACCCGCGCCGTCAGCCCCGCCGCGTGCAAGTCGGTGCGCAACTGCTCAGCGTCTTCCACCTTTGGCACATGCAGATAATTGCTGCCCTCGGCCAGAACCGTTTCGATCGCACGCTTGGCCTTCAGCAACGGCACATGTCGCCGCACCAATGCCTCGATCGCGGCGATGCTGTTAACCCCCCGGGCCTCAGGATCCGTCCGGAGGTTCAGGATGAAGGGTGAACCGGATTGGACGAGGTCTCGCACCTTTCCGCCTGCCTGATGTGCGAACCGCTCCTTCCAGGACAAGTTGCTCATAGCCAAACTCCGCCAGAAATGCCTGCCCGATCACCTGGAGATTTGCCATGCCGGTGGCATTGACGGCCAGCGGCAAGCCCGCCGCGCCATTGGTATGGACACGACCTATGCGCGGCACCGCGCCCGAAACGTGCTGCTCAGGTTCCCCCATAACCAGCAAGTCGCCAGCCGACGTCACGATCCGCATCGTGGCAACCTCTCCCTCGGATAGGCCTACCTCCAATACGAAGCGGATCTCAGGCCGCCGCCACATTGGTATCAGCTACGCTTCTCGCGAACCAAATACAAAGGTCGGTGCAGTCCCGGGCGGTACCGCTGCAGGCGGCCGGTTGCATTGGGTCGTCCGATGCCCACTTGGAACCTTCCATGAATGAAGGCCGACAAACCCCGCATGACCTTATCCCTACCCGAACCGCTGGCCTCCACAGATGCCACCGCCGTCCCCGCGGCGCAGCCTACCCAGGGAGTCGAGCCGAGAATGCGCCTTCATGTCGATAGAACCCCATGCCAAATGGAACACGAAGCCCGCCATTGGGGCGCAGCCGTCCCAACCACCCACTTCGCCGCCGCCCGCCGACGGCCGAGTTGTCAGCCCGCCGCCGGCCGCCCTACTCTGCCGGCCGAACGCTGAAGGCATAGACCCACCATGGACTTCGACCTGTTCGTGATCGGCGGCGGCTCCGCGGGGGTGCGCTGTGCGCGCATCGCCGCCGGGCATGGCGCGCGCGTCGGCATCGCCGAGGAACGCTTCTGGGGCGGCACCTGCGTCAATGTCGGCTGCGTGCCGAAGAAGCTGCTGGTGCAGGCCGGCGAATACGGCGCCTGGGCGGACGACGCTGCCGGCTTCGGCTGGAAAATCAAGAAAGGCCCGCATGACTGGACGAAGCTGATCGCGGCGAAGGACAAGGAGATCGGCCGACTCAACGCCATATACCGACGCCTGCTCGACACCGCCGGCGCCAGCGTCTTCGACGCGCGCGCCACCCTCATCGATCCGCACACGCTCGACGTCGGCGGCAAGCGCGTCACCGCGCAGCACATCGTCATCGCGACCGGCGGCCATCCGGAGCGCCTGCCGATACCCGGCGCGGAGCTCGGCATCATCTCGGACGCCGCATTCTATCTGCCGCACATGCCGAATCGGGTGGCGATCATCGGCAGCGGCTACATCGCGATCGAGTTCGCCGGCATCTTCGCCAGCCTCGGCGCGCAGGTCGAGATGGTGTATCGTCAGCCGCTGCCGCTGCGCGGCTTCGATCACGACCTGCGCGAATCGATGGTCGAGGCGCTCCACGCACAGGGGATCGTGCTGCATCCTGGCATCCTCCCCACCAGGATCGAGGCCGACGGCGCCGAACGCATCCTGAGCTTCGGCAAAGATCAGACGATACGCACCGATCTGGTGTTCTTCGCGACCGGCCGCACGCCGGCGACGCAGGGGCTCGGGCTGGACCGCGCGGGCGTGACGACAGACGACACGGGCGCGGTGGTGATCGATCAGCATCTGCGCACCAGCCGGCACCACATCTACGCCATGGGCGACGTGACCAATCGGCTGAACCTGACCCCGGTCGCCATCGCCGAGGGCCATGCGCTGGCCGATACGCTGTTCGGCAAGCACCCGCGCGCGATTTCACTGCGGAATGTGGCCACCGCGGTGTTCTCCACGCCGCCTGTCGCCACGGTGGGCCTGACCGAGGAACAGGCGGCCGCGCACGGCCCGGTGGATGTGTATGTGAGCAGGTTCACGCCGATGCGCCACACTCTGACGGGCCGCGCGCGCCGGAGCATGTTGAAGCTGGTGGTGGATCAGGCGACGCAGAAGGTGGTGGGCGCGCACATGCTCGGCGAGGATGCGCCGGAGATCATGCAGGGATTGGCCATCGCCATCGTGATGGGCGCCACCAAGGCCGACTTCGACCGCACCATCGGCATTCATCCCACGGCGGCGGAGGAGTTTGTCACGTTGCGCACGCGGACGCGGGTGGCTGGCGTGGCGCAGGCGGCGGAGTAGCGTTCAGGCGGCAGCCCAGTTCTCTGTCTTCAACCGCGGCACACGGACGAACTCGCGCAGGTTGGCTGTGACCAGTACCGCATCGCGCCGACGCGCCTGCGCCGCGGTCAGTACATCGTAAGGTCCGATGGGCCTCCCCGCGCGTTCGAGCGTTGCACGGATGTCGCCTGCTTCCTCGGCATCGTCGGGCTCGAAGGGCAGCACGCCGATCGGTCCCGCCAGGAATTCGGCGATGCGGCGACCGCTGCGATGCGGATTGCCGCTCTTTGCCGCGCCGTAGCGAAGTTCAAACAGGACGATGACCAGGGATCGTGACAACCTCGCCGTCGCCCAGGGCTAGGCCCAGACGTGCCCGTAGTGCCGTGCTGCTGTTGTTCATCAGTGCGATGACGGCGTTGGTGTCGAAGCAGATCACTCGTCGAAGATCTCGCGGGGTGGTGGCATTGGCGGCTGCTCACGCCCCTCCGGCATGAACACCTCGTCGCCATAGGCATCGAGCCTGTCGAACCAGGCCTGCAGGTCGGTCTCGATCGGCTCCAGCAGCACGCCACGGCCGACGCGGCGCACCCGCACCTCTTTGCCGGGGAGGCGGAACTCCTTGGGCAGCCGCACGGCCTGGCTGCGGCCGTGGGTGAACAGCTTTGCGGTGCGGGTCTCGGCCATGGCGCTATGTTCTCCAACGCAGCCTGCCATGATATATGCCAATGATATATACCAATCAGTCTCCCTCGGTGCGCGCGGGAAGCGAAGTCGTTGTCGCAGCCTTGGTTGCGGTGCCGCACCCTTCAGCGGTGATGGAGCCTGGGTCGCCCGCGCATGCCCTCGATGATCCAGTGCCGGCTTGATCTTGCCGCGCGTGGGGCGCCGCATTCGGCGAACGGATCGAGCAGGCGCGCGCTACAGTGTCGATTGAGGACGCAGGAGACCGAAGTGAGTGACGAACCGACCACCGATCGCGCCTATATCGGTCACACGTTGGAGCGCCTCATCACCGAAGTCGCGACCCCGCGAGACGACATGACAGTGCTGACTGCTATCGTCCACCGAATGGACAACAGTCAGGGCCGCATCCTGGGAGAACTGCGGGCCATGCACCGGCAGCACGGACGGCTGGCGCATCGTGTCGAGGGACTCGAGCGCGCGGCCCACCCCTGATCGCCGCTACGCCGCGCGCATCAGGCTGAAACGTCCGCCGCCGTCCGGGCTGGCGACCAGCCTCATCCGGCAGCTTCTGCACCGCCTTCCGCTTATCGTTGATGACGCGATCGATGTCGGCATCCGACCAGCCTTCGGCGATCACTTTCGACCGCGCGAATTTGCGCGCCTTGGCAATCCAGTCATCCGGCTCGGCGGGCTCGATCGTGATGGTCACGCGCTGATCAGGCGCGACGCCCCGGCGCGCAAGTTCGGCCACGACCTCGCCCGCGGTGCTTTCGATGAATTCCGGTTGCGTCCGCTTCGCCATCGCGCCCTCATGGGTGGCCTGGTCGCTATCACATCATACCACAGACACGGGCGGATGGCGGGGCCTGGGCTCGCCACCACAGTCATCAGGTTAAAGGCGCGGCGCAGAGAATTTCTCCCCCTCCCCTTGCGGGAGGGGGTTGGGGGGAGGGGGTCAGGCAGCACGACGTCAATTCAGGCGCTAAGTGCGATCGGCTGAACTTGTGCCGTTGCTACCCCTCCCCCAACCCCCTCCCGCAAGGGGAGGGGGAGTAAATCTGCGCCGCCCGGCCCGTATACTGACGCCTATGGTGAGATCCCCTGAACCCGCCCCGGCGCCGCTACGCCGCGCGCCGCAGGCTGAAACTTCCGCCGCCGTCCGGGCTGGCGACGAAGCCCATGCGCAGCAGCGCGCCGAGCACCGAGGCGATCTTCGGCCCGGCGCGGCGGCCCTGGCCGAAGCGCGCGGCGAGCGAAGCGGCATCGAGCGGCGCCGAGGCATTGGCGAGTGCTGCCATGACGGCGGCGGTCTGCGCCATGTCATCGGCTGGGAACAGCGGCTTCGGCCCGGTCGCGGTTGCGGCCTCCGGCGTGGTGTCGGCGCCGCCGACGAGATCGAGTTCCGCCTTCTGTGCCGGCGTGCCGAAGCGCGGGACCTGGTAGTCGGGACGCAGCCAGCGGACGATGCCGCGCGCCTCCTCCTGCGCGCGTTCTTTGTTCAGCGCGACGAGGCGGGCGAGGATGTCGTTGTCGGAGAGACTGGCCGGCCAGCCATAGGCGTCGGCCACCGCGGCATCGAGCCGGTCGTGCAGTTCCTTCAGGATCAGCACGAGGCCGTCGTCGAAGATGGGGGCGCCAGTCAGCGTTGCGCGATCGCAGCAGGACCGGTGCCCGCGCATAGCTTTTCCAGTACGTTGTAGAGGCCGGTCAGCGTGAGGCGAGGATGCTCCCCCAGCACGCGCCCGCGGGGAGTCCGGATCGACCAGAATGACGGAAATGTTGACATTAAACAACGAGAAGTTGCAGTTTGGTATCTGCTCATCCCCGGTTCGCCGGAGCGTTTGGGGGCGGTTTGGCGCTGAGCTGACCATCGACAAAGAAATGATTGACGCGGTCACGGGCGAACTGAATTCAAGCTTCGGGTGCCCCAGCTTCCCGACCTCAGCCAACTGAGCCACGCCGAGAAGGACGCGTTGATCCAAACGCTGTGGCAGCGGCTTGAGGCGGCCGAACAGCACATCGCGGAACTCAAAGCCAAGCTCGGCCACCCGCCGAAGACACCCGGCAATTCCAGCCTGCCACCATCGAAGGGACAGAAGCCGAACCAGGCGGAGAAGACCAAGCGCAACGGGCCGCGCCAGGGCAGTCTGGGTCGTAAGGGTGGCGGCCGGCCACTGGTCCATCGATCCCGATGAGACAGTGATTGCCAAGGCGGCGGCCTGTGTGCATTGCCACGCGGCGTTGGGTGAAGCGGACCAGGTGCTGCACGGTCGCTACGATAAGATAGAGCTTCCAGTGGTTCGCCCCGTGGTGACCCGCGTGGAACGGTATGCCGGGCAATGCCCGCGCTGTGGCGGCGTCACGCTGGCGCCGGTGCCCGAGGGCATGGAGGAAGGTTCGCCGTTCAGCGTCAACATCCTGGCGTTGGCGATCTACCTGCGCTTCAGCCACGCGATCAGCTATCGGCGTCTGACACAGCTGTTCCTCCAACTGTTTGCCTTGCAGATCAGCGAGGGCGCGCTGGATGCCATGTTCCGGCGCGCCAAGCCGTGCTTCGACAACGAGGTGACGGCTATCCTCGCTCGGCTGCGCCGTTCGCGGATCATCTGCTCCGACGAGACCACGGTGCGGATCGACGGACGCACCCACTGGAACTGGGTATTCCAGAACGATCAGGTGGTGATCCACGTGATCCGCAATAGCCGTGCGGCCAGTGTTGTCGCCGAGGTGATGGCCGGCCATCGACCCAGCATCTGGGTGTCCGATCTCTACAGCGCCCAGCAGGGGCATGCCGATCTCTGGCAAGTCTGCCTGGCGCATCAATTACGTGATTGCCAGTACGCCATCGAGGCGGGAGACGCGATCTTCGCGCCGCGCATGAAGATGCTGTTGCTGCGTGCCGTGGTGCTGGCGCGGCGGCGCAAGCAACTGGCCGAGAGCACACGACGAACCTATCATGCGAGGTTGGATCGCGACCTGAACGCCATCATGGTGCTGGCACCCACCAACCGCCACGGCAAGCGACTACGCAAACGTTACGGCAAGGTGCGCAGCCACTTATTCACCTTCCTCGAACATCCCGATGTCCCGCCCGACAACAACGGTAGCGAGCGAGAATTGCGGCCCACCGCCACCTACCGCAAGGTCACCGGCGGCTTCCGTTCGACTGGGGTGCCGACCTGTTCGCCACCATCCGATCCGTCGTCGGCACTGCGGCGCGACGCGGCATCAATGCATACCAGGCCATTCTCGCCATTCTGCGCGGCGGATCAGTGCTCAGGCGGGTTGAGCAGATACGCAGTTTGTGTCTCCCGTGCCTCGTCGGTGTAAAGTGCGCTCATACAGCCTATAAGGAGGTTTCCTTGGCAAGCCTACCGGACAATCAAGTGAAGCTAAATTTGGTAAATCAGGCCCGCGAACTGAACAAACGTCTTAGTCCCCTGATTGCCGGCACATCGTTCCATTTTGGGAATACGTTTCGTCCAGAAGAGAATGATGGCGACGGATGGAGTGTGCAGTTGGCCACTGGACACTCCGGATTACCCAGCATTTCCTTAAAGCTCGATCGTTGGGCTGGAGACAGCGAGCGGTGTTTTTGGTTCGGTTTTGAGGCGTCAACCTCGAAGCCGATCGATGCAATCATGAAGATTTGTCCGCTCGACCTCACGCCAAGCCGCACCGTTTTGGACAGTGGTTTACGCAGCCGGAATGGCTATTATTGCTTCAGAACACCCTTGTCGGAAAAAGAGGGCAGTCGGCCAGTTCTAGAAAACTATCTCGACGACAAAGAGTTCTACTTCGGCATATATGACCTGGAAAGCCCTAGCAGCGCGCCCGAACTTGACTATGATCGGGCGCGAGACTTTTTCACAAGAGTGTTCAGACCGCGACTCCTTCCGACAGAGGCCGATGCCAAACTGTTCAACCCGAAGAGCATTCCCGACGCCTGCGAGCGGGCCATGCAAGCCATCAAGGTCAGGCGGGGACAGCAGAAATTTAGGGATAAACTCCTCGACGCATACGGGCGACGATGCGCCGTCAGTGGCTGCAATGTCGTGGACGTGCTGGAGGCGGCCCACGTTACGCCATTTCTTGGCGAAAAGACGAACCACATCACTAACGGCCTGTTGCTGCGAGCCGATTTGCACACACTGCTTGATTGCGGATCGCTGGCCGTTCATCCCCGAACGCGCCGAGTCATCCTTGCCAAAGAACTGCAAGGCTCTCTGGACTACAAAGACCTGCACGATCGACCACTGCGCGCTCCGGAGCCAACCTCAAAAGGCCCGACCGCCACGGTACTACAGGAGGCGATACGGCAAAGATGTTCGTGGTTATTATTGGATGAGCCCTATCCCGCCGATCATTAACTGGACGGGGTTAATTTGAAAAACGTAACCCTATCACTACCGAAACGTTCGGTTGGTGGCGTTCTGCTTGTGTTGCGTTCGGAACCGCGATTTGATCGCACCGCGTCTGCGTGCATGACGCTGGTTGATCCGCGCGATCAGGGCTTCTTTCCCCTCGGGCTTGCGGGGCGATGTCTCTTTCAGCATCTCGACGATGTCGCGTGGCGTCAGCAATTCCAGGCCCGGCTGATGCGCCACCCGCTGCTCGGCGATGAACAGCATCGCCAGCATGACCATGGTGACGTGATGGTGCCACGCTCGCCAACCCAGGGCCTGGTAGTCGGCTAGACCGCACTGACCCTTGGCATCCTCGAAAGCGCGTTCGACCCAGTAGCGCTGCCCCTGCATCTGAGCCAGACGCAACTGCGGCGTATCGGCCGGAGCGTTGCAAAGGGTGTATTTGATCGTCTTCGGTGATCCCACCTCACGCCGGACGATCAGGTGCCAGCACCGCGCCGAGGGTTCTTCGCCGTCCCATACCCAGACTTGTCTCCGGGCGATATCGACCTGCAACGGGCCACGCGTGCTGTCGCGCAGCACGCAACGTGTCCAGTCCCCGGATGCGAACCCTTCGACGAGGCGTTGCACCGCGACCGGTTCCGCCGATACGTGCGGTTTCTTTGCGGGCCGCCCGCGGCCGGTCTTCGGCTCGGGGACGTGAAGTCCGGGCGGTGCCGTCCAGACCCGCTGGGTGCGATGGATGTCGGCGGCGAACACTTGCTTCATATCGTCCAATGCCCTCAGGAAGGCTGGCTCCTTGCCGTAGCCCGCATCGACGCTCACCCATCCAAACCGCATGCCCCGGGCGCGGGCTTGGCGCACGATGTCCAGCGCATGCTCGCTTTTGGTGACCAGTTCGCGCGCCGCCGTCGGAACCCCGGCCTGCTCGCAGCGCGCTGGGTCCTCGATCCAGCGCTTCGGCAGGTAGAGCCGCACGTCCACCGGCGTGTGCCGTTGCCCGTCCGTCAGGACACCAAACACCGCGACCTGACAATTATCGACCTTCCCCAGACGACCCGCCCATTGCCGGGCCACGCCGACCGAGCGCTCCCCTTGCTTGGGAAAACTGCTTTCGTCGATGATCAGGCAACTCGACGGCTCACCGCCCAATAAACGGTCCGCGTCCTGGCTGATTTGCGCCACCACCGGTTCATGGTCCCATGGCGAGTTGCTGATGAAGTGCTGGAACTGCTGCGCGCAGCCCTGCTCAACCACGGTGGCCATCGAGGCGAACGTACAATCTGCGGCTTGTGCCAACCCATGTAGATAGCGCTCCGCCACCGCCGCGTTGTCGCGCGATCTGGTGCGGAAGAACCGCCGGTAGCGATCGCTCAGAGCCGCGAACGCCTCCGCAACCCCTTCGACCAATGATTTGGTCAGCGATCATCCGTACATACGCTCACCTCACGAACGGCCGGTGCCATTTCGTTCCCCCACTCGCCCGGATTCGGTGGAGGCCCATCAATTCGATGGATGATGCCTATGTCAAGTCCCGGCTCGCGACCCGGATTTCCCAGAATCCCCGGCTGCCTGCATCTGATCCCGTATCAACCGGGCAGCGAGAGTGATTTTGTCAAATTAATCGTCAGTTCGTGGCAGTCAACTGCAGCGGGCGGTACAGCCGCGGCACTGCCTTCGCTCTGTTGCGTCCCGCGCCCAAACCGCCGACAACCACGCCACCAAGACCCACCCGGGAGAAAACAACCGTGAAACGCCGTGCCTTCATCGCATCCGCCGCCGCAGCCGCCGCCCTGCCGCTCGCCCGCCCCGCCATCGGCGCCACCGCCAAGACGCTGGTCTTCGTGCCGCAGGCCAACCTGACCAGCCTCGATCCGGTGTGGACCACCGCGACCGTGACCCGCAACTTCTCGCTGATGGTCTACGAGACGCTCTATGGCCGCGACCAGGCGTTCAACCCGCAGCCGCAGATGGTCGAAGGCCACACCATCGACAGCGACGGCCTGCGCTGGACCATGCGCCTGCGCGAGGGCCTCTGTTCCACGATGGCACCCCGGTGCTGGCGCGCGACTGCGTGGCCTCGCTGCGGCGCTGGCTGAAGCGCGACGCGGTCAGCGAGACAATCAACCCGCGCGTCGATGCTATCGAGACGCCGGACGACCGCACGCTGGTCTGGCGCCTGAAGAAGCCGTTCCCGCTGCTGGCGCATTTCCTCTCGAAGGTGCAGCCGCAGCCGGTGATCGTGCCGGAGCGCCTCGCCGCCACCGACCCGTTCAAGCAGCTTACCGAGATCGTCGGCTGCGGTCCGTTCCGCTTCCTGCCGGACGAATTCGTCTCCGGCAGCCACGCCGCCTTTGCCCGCTTTGACAAATACACGCCCCGCCAGGAGCCGGCGTCCTACACCGCCGGCGGGCACCGGGTGGAACTCGATCGCGTCGAGTGGCGCGTTATTCCCGACCCGGCCACCGCGGCGAACGCGCTCTCCGCCGGCGAGGTCGATTGGCTCGAACTGCCGCAGCCCGACCTGATACCGATGCTGAAGCGCGCCGCGGGCGTGACGACGGGGCTGCTCGACATCTACGGCACGGTCGCGATCCTGCGGCCGAACAGCTTCATCGCGCCCACCAGCAATGTCGGCGTGCGCCGGGCGATGATGGCAGCGGTCGATCCGCGCGAGGCGATGATCGCCGCGATGGGGGAGGACGAGTCGAACTGGCGCGCGCCGATGGGCTTTTTCCTGCCCGGCTCGCCGGCGGCCAACGACGCGGGCATGGAGTTTCGCCGCAGGCAGTGGACCAAGGACGATGCAAAGGCGATGCTGGACAAGGCGGGCTATGGCGGCGAGCGGATCGTGCTGCTGCACCCGACCGATCAGCTCATCTACAATGCATTCATCACCGTGGTGGCGGATGAATTCCGCAAGGCCGGGCTGAACATCGACGAGCAGATGGTCGACTGGGGGACGGTCGTGCAGCGGCGCACCAACAAGGAGACGGTGGACAAGGGCGGCTGGTCAATCTTCCCCGCCGGCGCGCCAGGCCCCGAGTATGTCGATCCGATGCTGGCCAACACCCTGCGCAGCCCTGGCGCCAAGGCCTGGTTCGGCTGGCCCGACGATCCGAAGATCGAGGCGGCCTACGAGGCGTGGATCGATGCGCCGAACGATGCCGAACGCCACCGGCACGAAGCCGAGTTCCAGTTGGCGGCGTTCAGCTATGTGCCGACGATTCCGCTTGGCCAGTACCTGCCGCAGGCGGCGTGGCGGTCGAACGTGACCGGGCTGCTGAAGGGATCGGCGCCAGTGTTCTGGGGCGCCGACAAGGGCTGAATTGACGGGTATCGCGACTGCCCAAGCTTGCTACTATATCAGGTGACGATAGGAGCACCCCGTCATGGCGGGCGCAGGCCCGCCATCCACATCTTCTCTGCTCCCAGCAAGGTAAGACGTGGATGCCGACCTCCGTCGGCATGACGATGAGATCTGCGTTCAAGTGTCAGCATCAAGGCGGCCTGGTATCAGGCGCGCATGTCCTTCCCAGTCCCGCGCATCAGGATCTCCGCGTGCGCGCCGGTGATCGCCGCGTGATAGGCCTGCGCCTCGGCTGACATGTCGGCTTGCGGACGCTGCTCCTCCTCGAAATGGTGGTACGTGTCGACCCCGCGCACCAGAGTCGCGCTGTCGTGGCTGCCGGCAACCTGGCGCACATACGTGGGAATATACCGGATCGCGAAGCCGATGCGCCGGTCGTCTGACGGATTTGGATCCGAACCGTGGATCAGCCGCACATGGTGCAGCGACATCTCGCCGGCGGCGAGTTCCAGCATCGCGGCCTGATCCTCATCGACGTCCACCATGATCTCCTGGCCGCGCGACAGCAGATTCTCAGCGGCGAAGGTGTCGCGATGCGGCACCTGGTCCAGCTTGTGCGACGCCGGGATCACCCGCATCGCCCCATTCGCCGCGGTGCTGTCGGTGAACGCGACCCAGGCCGTAATGATGTCCGGCTGGCTCCAGCCCCCAGTAGGTCGAATCCTGGTGCCACGACACATAGCCCGGATCGCGCTTCTCCTTGATGAAGAACGACGTCCCCCAGCACAGGATGTCGGGGCCGATGATGTCCTCCACCGCATCGAGGATGCGCGGATGGCGGACCAGGTCGTTCAGCCAGGTGAACAGCAGATGCGGCTTGTGGCGCAGCCTGCCGGACAGCACGCCGGCGCAGGCCTCGAATTGCTCCAGCCGATCGCGCAATGTCGCGGCCTCCGCCGAGGACAGTGCTGCAACAGGCGCGCAATAGCCAAGTTCGCGATACTGCCGCACTGCGGCTTCGGACAGGGACTTCATCGTGGCCGTCCTGCTTCGGGTGGGATGGACAACGGCGATACTCTCCCTTCACTCTTGCCCGTCAAGTGCGGGAGGAAACTCCAAGAAACAACAATCAACCTGGGAGACTGGGCAATGCGCAGACGGACCTTTCTCGCGGCCTCGGCCGCGACCCTGGCGCTGCCCGCGGTGGGGCACGCGGAGAGCCAGCGCGGGTACTGAAATTCATCCCGCAGTCGGACCTGGCGATCCTCGATCCGGTGTGGACCACCGCCTACGTGACGCGCAACCACGGCTACATGGTGTTCGACACGCTGTACGGTCAGACCGGCCAGAAGGACGGCTTCAAGGCCACGCCGCAGATGGTGGCCGGCCACACCGTCGAAACGACGGCAAGACCTGGAAGCTCACGCTGCGCGACGGGCTGCTGTTCCACAACGGCGAGAAGGTGCTGGCACGCGACTGCGTCGCCTCGATCAGGCGCTGGGGCGCGCGCGACGCATTCGGCCAGGCGCTGATGGCGCGCACCGACGAGCTTTCCGCGCCCGACGACAAGACCATCGTGTTCCGCCTGAAGCAGCCCTTCGCGCTGCTGCCTGACGCGCTGTGCCACGGCGCCTCCAACATGTGCGCGATGATGCCGCAGCACATCGCCGAGACCGACCCGTTCAAGGCGTTCACCGAGGTCGTCGGCAGCGGCCCGTTCCGCTTCAAGGCGGACGAACGCGTGCAGGGCTCGCTGTTCGTCTATGAGCGGTTCGCGGGCTACAGGCCGCGCGAGGACGGCGAGGTCAGCTTCACCTCCGGCCCCAAGGTCGTGCATTTCGACCGCGTCGAATGGCACGTCCAGCCGGACGCCACCACCAAGTCCGCGGCGCTGCAGGCAGGCGAGATGGACTGGTGGGAGAACCCGCCCGCCGACCTGCTGCCGGTGCTGCGGAAGGCCAACATCAAGACCGAGTTCATCGATCCCACCGGCGGGCTGTTCCTGCTGCGGCCGAACCATCTGTATCCGCCGTTCGACAAACCGGCGGTCCGCCGCGCGCTGCTGGGCGCCATCGACCAGAAGGAATTCATGATCGCGATGCAGGGCGAGGACAGCTCGCTCTGGTCGGTGCCATGCGGCTTCTTCCCGCCGGTCTCGCCGCTGGCAAGCGACGCCGGCCTCTCCGTGCTGACCGGCAAGCGCGACTATGCCGCGGTGAAGACGGCGCTGGAGGCTGCCGGCTACGCGGGCGAGAAGGTGGTGCTGATGGGAGCGACCGACCAGCCGCTGAACTTCCCGCTGGCCGAAGTCGCCGCGGACATGCTGAAGCGCGTCGGGGTGAACGTGGATTACCAGGCGACCGACTGGGGCATGGTGGTGCAGCGCCGGGCGCTGACCAAGCCGCCGGCGGAAGGCGGCTGGAACCTGTTCTGCACCGGCTTCGCCGGGCTCGACTTCTTCAGTCCGGCGAGCCACCTCCCGCTGCGCGGCAACGGCAAGGGTGCCTGGTTCGGCTGGCCCGACGACCCGAAGATCGAGGCGCTGCGCGAGGCGTGGTTCAACGCCCCGGACATGACGGCGCAGAAGAAGCTCGGCGCCGAGATCCAGCTGCAGGCGTTCGAGAACGTCCCGTACTATCCGCTCGGGATGGCGCAGAATGCGACGGCGTTCCGCCCGGACATCACCGGCGTGCCGGAGGGCTTCCCGATCTTCTGGAACGTGCGCCGTACCTGAAGGAGCGCGGCGGGACATGAATTAACCGCTTCATTCGAGAGCGAGCCCACCGATCTCGTCGTCATCCCCGCGAATACGGGGACCAGGCGGTAACTGGGTCCCCGCTTTCGCGGGGATGACAATGGGAGGCATCATCCCCCTACGCTTGATTCGCTTAATTCGCGGCGAGCCCTTAAGGTTCCTCTGCTCTTCGAAAGGCATAGGCCGTTCACCCGATCGCCCTGCGTTCGTCTCACTCCGCATAGTCTGGGAGAAAGGGTGGCAATCAACGATCAGGGAGACTGAACCATGCGGAGACGGACCTTCCTCGCGGCCTCGGCCGCGACCCTGGCGCTGCCGGCGGTGGGCAAGGCGGAGAACAGGCGGGTACTGAAATTCATCCCGCAGTCGGACCTCGCGGTTCTCGATCCGGTCTGGACCACGCCTACGTGACGCGCACCACGGCTACATGGTGTTCGACACGCTGTACGGGCAGACCGGCCAGAAGGACGGATTCAAGGCCACGCCGCAGATGGTTGCCGGCCACACCGTCGAGAACGACGGCAAGACCTGGAGGCTTACGCTGCGCGACGGACTGCTGTTCCACGACGGCGAGAAGGTGCTGGCGCGCGACTGCGTCGCCTCGATCAAGCGCTGGGGCGCGCGCGACGCCTTCGGCCAGGCGCTGATGGCAGCGCACCGACGAGATTTCCGCGCCGGACGACAGGACCATCGTGTTCCGCTTGAAGCAGCCGTTCGCGCTGCTGCCCGACGCGCTGGGCCACGGCGGCCTCCAACATGTGCGCCATCATGCCGCAGCGCATCGCCGAGACCGATCCGTTCAAGCAGTTCACCGAAGTCGTCGGCAGCGGCCCGTTCCGCTTCAAGGCGGACGAACGGGTGCAGGGCTCGTTGTTCGTCTACGAACGCTTCGACAAGTACAAGCCGCGCGAGGACGGCGAGGTCAGCTTCACCGCCGGCCCCAAGATCGTGCATTTCGACCGCGTCGAGTGGCACGTGCTAGCCGGATGCCGCCACCAAGGCCGCGGCGCTACAGGCAGGCGAGATGGACTGGTGGGAGAACCCGCCCGCCGATCTGCTGCCGCTGCTGCGACGGCACAACATCGCGACACCGGTCATCGATCCACACCGGCGACGCCGTGTCTGCTGCGGCCGAACCATCTGTATCCGCCGTTCGACAAGCCGGCGGTCCGCCGCGCACTGATGGGCGCGATCGACCAGACAGGAGTTCATGATCGCGATGATGGGCGAGGACACCTCGCTCTGGTCGGTTCCATGTGGCTTCTTTCCGCCGTCTCGCCGCTGGCGAGCGACGCCGGCATGGACGCGCTGACCGGCAAGCGCGACTACGCGGCGGTGAAGAAGGCGCTGGAAGTGGCCGGCTATCAGGGCGAGAAGGTGGTGCTGATGGTGACGACCGACCAGCCGATAAACTAGCCGTGGCCGACGTCGCCGCCGACGTGCTGAAGCGGGTCGGGATGAACGTGGATTACCAGGCGACCGACTGGGGCATGGTGGTGCAGCGCCGCGCGCTCACCAAGCCGCCGGCCGAGGGCGGCTGGAACCTGTTCTGCACCGGCTTCTCCGGCCTCGACTTCTTCACCCCGGCGAGCCACTGCCGCTGCGCGGCAACGGCAAGGGCGCATGGTTCGGCTGGCCCGACGATCCGAAGATCGAGGCGCTGCGGGAGGCATGGTTCAACGCCCCGGACCTGGCGGCGCAGAAGAAGATCGGCGCGGAGATCCAGCTCCAGGCGTTCCAGAACGTGCCCTACTACCCGCTCGGGCTGGCGCAGCCTGCCGACCGCGTTCCGCCAGGACATCACCGGCGTGCCGGAGGGCTTCGTGATCTTCTGGAACGTGCGCCGCGACCTGACGACAGGAGCCGTCATCGTCATCTTCGGCGCGGCGGTACGTCCGGACGGCGGCCCGAGCGCCACGCTGCGCCGCCGCGTCGAGGCAGCCGCGTCGTTCGGCGCACGCTTTGCCGCACCGCGCTACGTGCCAACCGGTGCGAAGGGGCGCCATGGTGCTTCGGAGGCGTCGGTGATGGCGGGGTTGCTACGCGGACTGGGCGTGCCGCCTGAACGCATCCTGCTGGAGGAGACCGGCACGGACACGCTGTCCTCCGTGCGGGCAGTCGCGCGGCTGATCGCCGGAGCGGACGCGGTCTATGTCGCGACCAGCGGCTATCACCTGGCCCGGTGTCTGATCTTGCTGCGCCTGGCCGGTATACGCGCGGCAGCCTGTCCGCCGCCGCCCGCGGCAGACGGCCTGCTGCAACGCTGGTACTGGCGGCTCAGGGAGGCGGCAGCGATCCCGTACGATACCGTGCTCGGCCTCCACCTGCGCCTGCGCGGACGGTGGTGATTCGATACGGCGCGCACGCGTCGCGGCGCCTTCGCCTGCGGGAAGTGTCCGCCGATGCCCGGTGGGGACGGCTATTCGGCAGCCGCCATCAGCGGCGGTGCCTCGATGTAGCTTTGGGCCAGTCGCCGCCCGGTCTCACGCAGCAGCTTCTTGTCCAGCTCCGGCGTCTTGGCCGGTGGGACGCGCACGACCGTGTCGTTGCAATAGGTCGGGATCGGTCCGCCGCCCTCGCGGAACAGGCCGACCGGGTCGCTGCCGGCCTTGACCGCCCGGATACCGCTGGCGGATCTGATTGCGGAACATCGAGATGCCGCGATCGGTCGTGCCGAGATGTTCGAGGCCATGGACGGCGACCGGGCGCTGCGAAACCTGGGCCTCGAAGTCGCCCGGCCGGCGCTGGCTTTCCTCATAGGTGTCGGCGCCGAGCTGGCCGGGCAGCATGATGCCGCGGTCGGCCCACCAGTCCGGCGTGACGACGCCCTCGGTCTCGCTGACGTGGCGGAATTCGATCAGCATCGTGTTGGTGTCGTCGAGCGGCACGATCCAGCGGCTCATCATCGGTCCGCTGAACGGATGCGGCTGCATGGCCGTTCTCCCAGACCGGCGCGACCTGCTGCAGATTGGGCAGCACGTTCTCGACCATGCGCGCCCAGATGTTGTCGCCGACCCGCCTGGTGGCGATGTAGATGATCCCGACCGGCGTCTCGGCAAACTCCAGTTCCGGCAGCACGCCGAATTCGTCGGTGAACACCGCGCCGCTGACGATCGTGTGGAGGAACGCGGTGTGGACCGCATCCATCGTGTTTTCGAGGATCTGCAGCCAGTTGCACGGATAGAAGTATTTCTGCCCCGGAATCATCCGATAGCCCGGCCGATTGAAGCTGTCATAGGTGGGAAACGCCGGCATCTGCTCGGGCGGTCCCATGTAGGCGAAGACGATGCCGTGCGCCTCGTGCACCGGATAGGCGCCGTGGCAAAGCCGGTCCTTCAGCGTGCTGGTTGCCGGCTCGCCTGGCGTCTCAAGGATTGCGCCATCGACGTCGAACAGCCAGCCGTGATAGCAGCAGCGTATCCCCTTCGCACCGACCAGGCCGAACTCGAGCGAGGTGCCGCGGTGCGGGCAGTGGCGCTCCAGGAGGCCGACCGCGCCGCTGCCGTCGCGAAAGACCACCAGCTCCTCGCCGAGAATCTTGATCGCCAGCGGCAGGTCTTTGAGGTCATCCGCGTAGCAGATCGGCTGCCAGAAGCGGCGCATGTACTCGCCACAGGGCGTGTCCGGGCCGACATGAGTGAGCTCGGTATCCTCCTGGGGAACGTGCCGATGATGGTAGCCGCTGTAACGCGCCTTCAAGAACGGAGCCCGGGTTGCCATGGCAAGCCTCCTGTCCCCTGGGTTCTTTGCCGAGCAGCTGTTCTCGCAGCCAGCATTTCTGTTGCCGGATAGTGAACCCAGGGGGCTGCGGACGGCAAGACAGCGTGGCGCCGCCCGTCAGGAATTCCGCAGCGCGCAGGATGGCCTGTATCGGGAACAATCTATGCCGCGGCCGCACGCACCAGGGTCGGCGCAATGAGCGCGCAGCCCTTCCATCCCCAATATATGCGGTGATGCCTGATCAGACCGCCCGCGATATCCATCACCTCGACAATTTCCACCTGATCGCCCTCGGGCGTATCGCGCGGATACTCCCATATCAGGGTCGACCCCGCGCTGAAGTACACGCTGGAACGATGCCAGCGAACCAGATCGATCGGCCTACTCCGCGCGCCTGCCTCAAGGAAGCGGCCAATCTCGGCCTTGCCCCGCAACACGCCATCTGTCTTGTCAGCGAGGATGGCCTGGACAAGCGGGCTCTCCAGCACAGCGTCCTCGGCATAGAGCGCGAGCAGTGCCGCTCCATCGCGCATGCTGGCAGCGCGATGCCAGGGGCCGTCATGACGATGTCGTGTGCACACGCTTCATCAGAGGAAACCGCCCACCGCGCCCCGGACGCATTCACGGATGTTTTCGAATTCTTGTAGCATGACCGGCCGAATCAGGAGCGATCGATGGCATTCGGACTTGAAACGAAACATCGGGCGAAGGCAGCGATAGCGCCGCTGATCTTCCTGGGCCTTGCCGGCTACTTCAGCTGGAACGCCGTGCAGGGGAATCGGGGCCTGGTGGCCTACGCCCAGCGCCAGGAACTGCTCGCGCTGGCGCAGGCGGATCAGGCCAGAGCGCAGGCCGAACGCGACGCATGGCAGCGGCGGGTGGCCGGCCTGCGGTCCCAGCACATCAATGCCGACACACTCGACGAACGTGCCCGCGCGATGCTCAATCTGGCCGACCCCTCGGACGTCATAGTCCCCTATGCGACGCAGGATCGGCTGTTCTGACCGGCGCTCGGCCCGCGGTCTGGCGTCATCGGGCGATATCAACTCACTCGGTCACTGGCCACGGGCGGGCAAAGCTCCGATATTCCCCTAATGGCCGCCCCGCCTTCGAACCAGGGAAGACGCCTAGGATGAAGAACCAGGATTGGGAAATCCCGACGAACCTGCAACCGGACCCGGACGACTATTCGTTCGACCTCGAGCGCGCGCTCAAGGCCATCGTGAACCTGAAGACCTATGTCCCGTCGGACGCCTTCACCGCCGGCACGCTCGGCACCGAGCGGGCCGGCAGCGGCGTGGTGATCCGCGAGAGCGGCCTGGTGGCGACGATCGGCTACCTGATCACCGAGGCGGAGACGATCTGGATCACGTCCGCCGATGGACGGGCAATTCCCGGCCATGCGCTGGCCTACGACCAGGAAAGCGGCTTCGGCCTGGTCCAGGCGCTGGGGCGGCTGGACCTGCCGGCGCTGGAGATGGGGGATTCGGACCGGCTGAAGGTCGGCGACCAGGTGGTGTTCGCCGCCGCCGGCGGTCGCCATCATGCGGTGGAGACGCGCGTGGTCGGGCGTCAGGAGTTCGCCGGCTACTGGGAGTACGTGCTGGACGATGCGATCTTCACCGCCCCGGCGCATCCGTTCTGGGGCGGCGGCGGGCTGATCGGCAATGACGGCAAGCTGATGGGGATCGGCTCGCTGATCCTCCAGCAGGGCGACGGCAAGGGGCGGCGGCTCGACATGAACATGGTCGTGCCGATCGGGCTGCTGACGCCGATCATGAAGGACCTGCTGAGCTATGGCCGGGTGAACCGCCCGGCGCGTCCATGGCTTGGGATGTATGCCACCGAGGCGGATGACGCGATCGTCGTGGGTGGCCTGGCGGACAACGGGCCGGCCGAGCAGGCAGGCGTGCGGGCCGGCGACCACATCCTGGCGGTGGGCGGCGACGAGATCACCGACCTTGCCGGGCTGTGGCGGCGCGTGTGGGCATCGGGCAGCGCCGGGGCGGAAGTTCGGTTGCGGCTGATGCGCAACACGACCCCGGTGGCGCTGACCGTGCGGTCCAGCGACCGCACCAGCTTCCTGAAGTCGCCGAAGATGCATTGAGCTGGTGGCGTTGCATGCCAGGGCGGCACGCCGCCCGTCGCAAACAGGCCCGCTACACGTTCAGCCCGTGCGCCTTCAGTCGCTCCTGCAGGAGTTGAAGCAGCATCTCAGCGGTATCCGCCTGCCGCTCCGGCGGGATGTGCCGGGTCAGCGTGTGGGCCGCGCCCTCCACCAGGACGCCCAGCACCGTGTAGGGGTCTGCCTCGCTCGCGCCGATCATGCTGATCATCTCGGCGAGGATGTGCGTCGCATCGGGCCGGTCGCGGGCAACGCGCTGGACCCGGCGGATCAGTGCGTCGATGGCTGGGTAGGGACGGTCGGGCATGGCGCTAGAATGACCGGTCGCGCGGCGATGATGCAAGAGCGGGTGTAGGAATTCGGCGAATGGGCAAACTGAGCGGAATGATCGTGCCGGTCACTCCCTTCCAGCAGAACTGCGCGATCCTGTGGGATGACGGCAGCAAACAGGCGGTGGTGGTGGATCCGGGCGGCGACGTGGACCGTATCCTCGGCGCCATCGACCAGACCGGCGCGTCGGTCGAGCGCATCTGGCTGACTCACGGCCATCTGGACCACGCCGGTGGCGCCGCCGAACTGCAGGAGACGCTGCGCCGGCGCTCCGGCGAGCCGCGAGGCGTGCCGATCGAGGGGCCGGATCGGCGCGACGAATTCCTGCTGCAGGGGCTGGAAGCGCAGGGCAGCAGCTACGGCTTCGCGTTGCGCAACGTCACGCCCGACCGCTGGCTGCGCGAGGGCGACAGCGTGGCGTTCGGCGAGCATCGCTTCGACGTGCTGCACTGTCCTGGGCACACGCCGGGCCATGTGGTTTTCGTCAACCGTGCGGCGCGGTTCGCGCTGGTCGGCGACGTGCTGTTCCAGGGCTCGGTCGGCCGCACCGATTTCCCCTACGGCGACCACGCCGCGCTGATCCGTGCCATCACCGAAAAGCTGCTGCCGCTGGGCGACGATTTGCCTTCCTGTGCGGCCACGGCCCGGGCTCGACGATCGGCGCGGAGCGGCAGAGCAACCCGTTCCTGCGCTGAGGCTACGAGAGCTCGTTGCTGATCTCGTCTGCGGTCATGAACGGAAAGCGGATCCATAGGTCGTTGCTGGTGTCCTCGATCGCCGTGATCCATGCGGCGACCTTGTCCGGAGGCGCCGTCCGCGTGCCCCCGGGAAACCGCCGCACCACTGGATTGCGAAACGCGTGTCCTGCCGTCGCGTGGGCGAACACGGTGGGGCTGAGGTCCGACAGCTTGTTGGCGATCTGCTCCGCGATGCCGCCGGGCGCACCGCATGAACACGCATACAGGATGATGGTCGCGCCCGGGCCGCAATTGCCCCGGAGCGAGGCCACGAACTCGTCGAGATAGCCCGGACCGATCTTCGCCGACACAAGCAGATCCTCGGTGCCATGGCCGAAATACGCCACCGTGTCGAGCTGGTAGGGCGAGATCGCCAGGCCATGCAAAATCTCGTCGAACCGCCCGCGCTCGGAGGCATGGTTGTTGAACAGCAGGGGCGTGTTGGCGCTGCCGGCCTTCTGCGTGTTCCAGTAATTCGCGAACATCTGCGCTCCCGGCTGGAACGCGCCGGTCGCATCGTTGCCCTGCGGGTTGGCGGTGTCCGGCGGCGCATTGAACATCGGTGCGAAGATGAATGCGTTGCTTGGCGGGGTCATTGCGGGTGTTTCCTGTGTCTGGTTGTCACGTTCCTGGCGGCAGCGGATCCCCACGCCCCGGCTCCGGGCCACCGGGGTCCACGGGGCCAGAGTCCAGAGCGCCAGAGGCCATGGGGCCGACGTCCTGAGACCGACCCACCCGGCGCCCGCAACGTTAGGTCCTGAACGGGCTCCGGGGTGTGATCTCGCGCACGCAGGCCCGCCTTAATCGATGGACGGCGCGGTCACTGCGCCCCGGCAGGCGCGCGCCCGCCAGGGTTTCCGCCGGCAGCAGCGTAAGCGGCACCCCGAGGACGCAGCAGCCGGCCATCAGCAGCAGCACGTCGTTGTAGGCCAGGGGGTCAGCGTCTTGGGCTGACAACCACGGCAATGGCTTGCGCCGATCGGTAGGCACCGTCACTCTGCCCACAAATCACTCCCGGCGAGAGACACGGAAGCGGCAAAATGGGCAGTATGGTGCGCAATCCGGCAGACCTATGAAGCACGTCGCGGTCCTTACGAGCGGTGGCGACGCCCCCGGCATGAACGCGGCCATCCGGGCCGTCACTCGCAGTGCGCTCGATCAGGGCATGACGGTCCACGGCGTGAGCCAGGGTTGGCAGGGCCTCGTCGACGGTCAGATCCGACAGCTCAGCGCGCGCGACGTGGGCGGCATCATCCAGGTCGGCGGCACGTTTCTCGGCAGCGCCCGATCCGCGGAATTCCGCGCGGAGGGCGGCCGGACCAAGGCGCTGCGCCACCTCGCCCAACGGGCCATCGACGGCGTGGTGGTGATTGGCGGCAACGGATCTCAGATGGGTTCGTACATGCTCAGCCAGCTTGGGGTTCACGTGGTCGGCGTCGCATCCACCATCGACAACGACCTGCTCGGCACGGATATCTCCATCGGCTGCGACACCGCCATCAACGTCACGCTCGAGGCGATCGACCACCTGCGCACGACCGGTTCCTCGCACAATCGCGCCTTCCTGGTTGAAACCATGGGAAGAGACTGCGGCTATCTGGCGATGATGGCGGGGCTCGCGGGCGGCGCCGAAGTCATCTCGACGCCTGAGTTCGAGGTGGCAGCAAGCGAGATTGCCCAGCGGCTGCACGCCGCATACGAGCGCGGCAAGACGCATGCAATCGTGGTGATCGCCGAAGGCGTCAAGGAAGATGCCACCAGGATCCTCGCCTATTTCGATGCCGACAAGCAGAGGACGGGTTTCGAGCTGCGTGCCACGAGGCTCGGACACGTCGTGCGCGGCGCTCCGCCCAGCGCCTTCGATCGCATTCTGGCGACGAGGCTGGGGGTCGGCGCCGTCAAGTCCCTGAACGATGGCGAGACCGGCGTACTGGTCGGCTGGCAGAAGAACGAGGTCACGCGAACGCCGCTCGCAGACATTGTCGGACGCACCAAACCGGTGGATACGGAATTGGTCGAGCTCGCGCGCATCCTGGCAAAATGATCGCGCAAAGCACTGGCCGATCGCCTACTTTCCCAAGCCGCGCCAACGCAACTGTGGTCGCCGCGACAGGAAGCACACGGCTGCAGACGCGGAATACGGATCGCTGGACGACCCTGGCGACGCTGCTGCTGTCGGCTTGCGGCCTGACCGGGTGCGTGCCGCCCAGCGGCGTGAGCGGGACGACGGCGCTGAGCAAACCCTGGATGCTCGGCATCGAGCGGATGCAGGGCGACCCCGAGCCGCTGCTGCCCTACACCAACCGGTTCATCGAGGATCTGGCGGCGATGCCGCGGACGCAGGTGGTGTTCGTCGGCACCGACCGGAACCGTTCCGCGTTCAATGCCTGGAGCGGCGACAAGGTGCTGGTCGCGCCATGGCTGCACGGCGAGGACAACTGCATGAACCTGACCTGGACGATCTTCCAGTCCGGCCAGCAGCAGGGAGCGTTCGGGCAGGTGGTCGCAACATTGCCGGCGGGGACGGAACCGGATCCGGACTGCGTCGATCGGGCAGCGGCACAGTTCTACCGCACGCTGGCCGTCCAGGGGCTGTGACGGGACACTGGTCTCCGGCGGCTCGAGCTCTCAGTGCGCCTCGGCCGCCGCACCCGCCGCAGGCTTCGCCAGCAGCAGCGTCAGCGGCACGGCGAGGAAGAAGCAGCCGGCCATCAGCAGCAGCACGTCGTTGTAGGTCAGCGTCAGCGCCTGCTGCTGCACCATCATCGCCATCTGCTTCAGCGCGGCGAGATGCGCCTCGCCCGACTTCGCGGCGGTCATCATCTTGGTCATGTTGCCGAGCGCGTGCATCGCGGCAGACCGCGCCCACGTCACCTGCTCCTGCAGATGCTGCGCGTGCACTGCCAGGCGCGATGTCGCCAGCGTGTTGATCAGCGCCAGGCCGACCGCGCCGCCGAGATTGCGCATCAGGTTGTAAAGCCCCGATGCGTTCTTCACCTGCGCCGGCGGCAGACGGCCGAGTGCGAGCTGGTTCACCGGCAGCATGATGAACATCATGGAGGCGCCGCGTAACGCCTGGGGCCAGCACAGCTCCCAGAACGCGGAATCCACGGTGAGATGCGCCATCCACCACAGCCCGGCGCCGAACATCGCCAGCCCGATCGCCAGCATCACGCGCTGATCCATCACCCGCATCAGCTGTCCGGCGATCGGCGCGGAGGCGAACATTGCCACGCCGGTCACGAACATGGTCTCGCCGATCTGCAGGCTGTCGTAGCCGCGCACGCGCCCCAGGAACAGCGGCAGCAGATACACCGAGCCGTACAGCCCGAGGCCGAGCACGAAGCTGAACAGCGAGCCGAACGCGAAATTGGCATTGGTGAAGGCGCGCAGCTCCACCAGCGGATCGCGCCGCACCAGCATGCGCCAGAAGAACAGCGTGCCGGCGATCACGGAGGCGACGGCGGACCAGGCGATGGTCTCGTCGGCGAACCAGTCCCAGCGGTCACCTTCCTCCAGCACGTACTCCATCGCGCCGAGGAAGGTTGCCATCAGCAGCAGGCCGGTCAGGTCGAAGCTGCGGCGCAGCGCGTAGTCGGGCTTGTCGATGTCGAGCCAGGACCACACCGCAGCCGCCACCGCGAGGCCGACCGGGACGTTGATCAGGAACAGCCAGTGCCAGGAGAACTGGTCCGTCAGCCAGCCGCCGAGGGTCGGGCCGATGGTCGGCGCCATCGTCGCGGTGAGCCCGATCAGCACCGACATCTGCGTGCGCTGCTCGGCGCGGAACAGCAGGAACGTGGTGGCGAAGACGGTCGGGATCATCGCCCCGCCGATGAAGCCCTGCGCGGCGCGGAACACCACCATCTCGCCCAGGCTGGAGGCACTGGCGCAGGCCAGCGAGAACAGCGTGAAGCCGAGCGCGCTGATAACGAACAGCACGCGCGTGGAGAGCAGGCGGGAAAGCCAGCCCGACAGCGGGATCATGACGATCTCGGCGATCAGGTAGCTGGTCTGCACCCACGACGCCTCGTCCGGGCTGGCGGCAAGGCCCGCCTGGATGTCGGAGATCGAGGCGCTGACAATCTGGATGTCCAGGATCGACATGAACATCCCGACCACCATCGCCATGAAGCCGGCCCATTGCCGCCAGCCCAGCCGATCCTCGGTCGCATCCCCCGGGCGCTCGGCGGTCTGGCTCACGGCATGGCGTCCCGCAGGGTGGCCGCGGCGGCGCCGAACAGGCCGAGCCGCAGGGCGTCGGGGCCGCGCGTATCAACATCGGCGGTGACCGACAGGCCCGCTCGCAGCCAGCCGGCATGCGCGGCCTGGGCAGGATCGATCACGATCTTCACCGGGACGCGCTGCACCACCTTGGTAAAGTTGCCGGTGGCGTTCTCCGGCGGCAGCAGGCTGAACAGGGCGCCGGTCGCGGGGGCCAGGCTGTCCACCCGGCCGTCCACCGCCGCGCCGCTGTCGATGTCGGGAACCAGTTGCACCTTCATGCCGGGGTGCATGCGGCGGAGCTGGGTCTCCTTGAAGTTGGCGACGACGTAGAGCTTGTCCGGCAGCGGCGCCACCGCGATGAGCTGTGCGCCGGGCGCCACGTGCTGGCCCAGTTCGGCGGCGCGGTTGCCGACGATGCCGTCGAACGGGGCGTGGATCACCGTGTAGCTGAGGTTGTTCTGAGCAAGCTGCACCGCGGCGTCGGCGTTCTGCTGGCGCGCCTTCGCCTGGGTCACCTGCGCCTGGAACACGGCAAGCTGCTGCTCCGCGGCGGCCTTCTGCGCCTGCGCCGAGACCACGGCGGCATTCGCCTTGCGCGCATCGGCGATCGCCTGATCGTTCGACTGGCGCGATGCCCAGCCGCCGGTGACCAGCGAGCCGGAGCGAGTCGCATC
This sequence comes from uncultured Alphaproteobacteria bacterium, assembly GCA_963794185.1. Classification (GTDB taxonomy): domain Bacteria; phylum Pseudomonadota; class Alphaproteobacteria; order Acetobacterales; family Acetobacteraceae; genus JAMXLO01. The sequence continues at coordinate 104,888 of CAWCDM010000053.1, forward strand.
CGCGCCTGCCCGGGTCTGCTCCGCCTGCGCCTGGGCGATGGCCGCCTGTGCGACCTCGATAGTTGCCTGCTGCTGGGCAACCTGGCGCTGCGCCGTGTCGATCGCGGCAGTGGCCTCCGCGGCGGAGGCCGAGGCCTGGGCCAGACGCGCCTGCCAGTCGGCCGGATCGAGCACGATCAGCGGATCGCCGGCATGCACGCGCTGGTTGTCGGCCACCTTGATGGCGGCGACGTCGCCCTCGATGCGCGGGCCGAGAACGGCAATATCGCCCTGAATGTAGGCGTTGTCGGTGCTTTCGATGTAGCGACCCTCGGTGAACCACCAGGAGGCGCCGACACTGATGGCAATGACCGCCGCCAGCCCGGCCGCCGGGCGCCAAAGCCGGCGCAGACGGGCGCGCATCCGGCGGCTGCGGCTGGGTGGAACAGCGGTGCTCTGGGCGTCGGCGGGTGAAGCCAGCGGCTTCTCGGTGATGGCGTTCAATTCTGGGCTCCTCTGAACTGTACGGTTCAGTTCACGTAGAGGATGGCGATCCGTAGCAGAATGGTCAAGGCCAAACTGAACCGTCCAGTTCAGTCCATTCTAGCCCTTGCAAACCTCGGGCCGCTCGGCCCAACTACGCACCATGAGCGCAACGGCAGAGCTTCGGCCGGACAGCGAGTCGCCCAAGCGCCAGCTTGTGCTGGACGCGGCCACCACGCTGTTCATGGCCCAGGGATACGGCGCCGTCAGCATGGACGCGATCGCCCGCGCCGCTGGCGTCTCCAAGGCCACGCTTTATGCGTATTTCAGCTCCAAGGACCGGCTGTTCGCCACGATCATCGGCGAGGCATGCCGGCAGAACATCGCGACGACGAATTTCCTGCCGGGCGGTGAGACGGACGTGCAGGCGGGGCTGATCACCTTCGCCGGCAACACTCTGCGCTTCCTGCTGGAGGAGCGGTCGCTGGCGATCCACCGCGTGGTGATCAGCGAGAGCCTGCGTTTTCCGGAACTGGGGCGCGCCTTCTACGACAACGGGCCGGGTGTGTTCCGCCGCGTGTTCGGCGACTGGCTGGCCGAGCAGACCGCCGCGGGGCGTCTTGCGGTGCGCGATCCCGCGTTGGCGGCGGACCAGTTCATCGGCCTGCTGCGCGGCGGCCTGTACCTGCGGGCGACGCTCGGGCTGACGCCGCCGTCGGAGGCGGAGATCGACGACGCCGTATCATCGGCCGTGGCGGCGTTCGTGCGGGCGTACGCGCCTGGCTAGCGTTGCAGTGTTGGTTGGAATGCGACGCGCGGGCTGCGCCCGCGAGCCATGGCGTTGAGGCAATGGTTGCCTCAGCCAACGCATTCTCCGTCCAGCTTTTGTCCTGATGCCTATGGGGTTTGTCGCGACCATCCGTCGCGCAGCGGTGGAGGCGCGGATGGGCGGGAACGGCATGGGCGATCGGCCTTATATTAGAGGAGCCATTCCTGGCGCACCCGTAGATGATGTGGCCTGCCAAGGGAGCGGATATTCGTGCTGGATCTCGACACGAGCCAGTCGCCGGCTCACCCCAACTCGTCGAGCAGCGCCTTTGCGTCTTTGAGGTCGGGAGTATCGAAGCCTTCGGTGAACCAACCGTAAACCGGGGCGAGCAGCTCATACGCGTCCTGGCGTTTCCCCTGGCTCTGCCATAGACGTGCGAGGCTGGTAGACGTGCGCAGCTCCCAGGATTTCGCCTGCTGGCGGCGCGCCCAGTCGAGCGACGCGAGAAAGCTTCGCTCGGCACCTTCAAAGTCGCCCGTGAGCGAGAGCATCCAGCCCTTGAGCCTCAGGATCTCGGCGTAGTGAACGCGTTCCCCCCACCCGGGACGTTCGACCTGGGCGATCTGCTCGTCGATCAGTTTCAGAGCGTTGCCCAGGTCGCCGGTCCGTGCCATGCATTCGGCCAGGAGTGCATTCCTGGTCGGGTTGCGGGCCTTGCCGCCGCTGTTCTCCCAAAACACGATGCTGGCCTCGATCGGGGCCATTGCTTCGACGAATTTGCCTTCCCTGATAAGCGCCACGCCATGCCCGAAGGGTGCCAACATCGCCCACAGCACGGGCAGGCTGTTTTCCCGTCCCAGCCGCTCACATTCGACGGCGCGCCTGCGCAGATCCTCGTAGTCATAGCGGCAATCGAACTCATGCGCTCCCATAGTCAATGCGAATCCGAGATCGAAAGGGTGGCCGCGACGGCGGGCGTGCGCATCCTTTTCATCGTTCAGCCGTGCTGCCCGGTCCGGATGGCCGAGTATCCAGGTGCTGATCGAACCGTAGATACCGGCTGTGGTTTTGGGATCGTGGTTGAGGACGTTCGCAATATGGCGATGCTTATCGCCGTCGTACCGGTCCAGCACCTTGTCGGCGTGTTCGACAGCCTTGGTGAACTCGCCCGCCCAACTGTAGCAAGTACAGGCACGTGCGTGTCCCGTAACCAGCAGATCGGTATCGCCGGTGGCCGTTGCGATATCCAGCATTTCCTCCACCCACGGCAGGGCCGCTTGCACGCGGCCTTGCGTCTGGACGTTGTTCGACAGGCCCCAGAGGATAGGCAGCAACGCGTCATGGCGCTCGAGCGACTTCGCCAAGGCAAGTGCCGGATGCAGGCTGGTCCAGACTTCCGGGGCGGCCCAGCCCTTGAGCGCCAGCCACGCTGTGCCAAGGAGGCTGCGCAGCCCCAGTTCGCTGGCGTCTCGTTGCGATGACCAAGGCGTGCTGGCGAGCAGTTCGAGCCCCTGGTTGAGATGAGAGATGGCCTCGGTCAGGGCCATGCGCTTCAGCGCCAGCTCACCGGCGGTCTGCCATAGCGGAATGGCGGCTTCAATAAGGCCCGCCTCCGTAAGGTGATGGGCCAGCACCTCCGGTTCGGTCGCCTCGACGTTCGGAAAGTGTGCCCCGATCATACGTGCGATCTTGGCGTGCAACTCGTGTCTGCGACGCTTGAGCAACGAATCGTAAGCCGCATCCTGCACCAGCGCGTGCTTGAAGGTGTAGATGGCATCGGGCGGCGTGCCTCGACGGAACGCCAGTCCTGACTCGGTCAGCCGCACCAGTGCCTCATCGAGTTGGGCCTGCGGCATCGGCGCCACGGCGGCGATCAGCTCATAGTTGAACGCGCGTCCGATGGCTGCCCCGATCTGGGCGATCTCCTTGACCGGCATGACACGATCCAGCCGCGCCATCAGCGAATCCCGCAGCGTGGCCGGAATGGTGACGGTGCGAGCCGAGCCAATGTACTCGTAGCGGTCGCCTGCGTCCCTCAATTCGCCCGATTCCAGGATCGACTTGGTCAGCTCCTCCACGAACAGCGGCACGCCGTCGGTCCTGGTCAGGATCTGCTCCAGCAGCGTTGAAGGCAGCGCCTTGCTGCCGGCGAGCGTCGACACCATCGCGGCGCTCTGCGTCCGGGTGAGCTTGGATAGGTTCAGGGCGCCGACATGTCCTTGCCCGGACCAGCGCGATTGAAACTCCGGCCGGTGGGTGAGCACGACCAGTAGCGGAACGGTTCTGATCCGGTCGATCAGCAGATCCAGCACCTCCAGCGTGGTGGGGTCGGCCCAGTGCAGGTCCTCTATCAGCTCCACAGTGGATTGCCGGCGGGCGGCCGCCACGGTGAGATCGACCAGGGTCCGCAGGGTCTCTTCCTTGCGCTTTTGCGGCGTGATCGGCAGGGGCCCGTAGCGGGCCTCGCAGGGGATCGACAAGATCGTCGCGATGAACCGGACGTCGGACAGGGGCCGGCCGTAATGCGCGACGATCAGTGCTTCCAGCTTGTCGAGTTTCGTGTCATCGGTGTCGTCGCGGGCGAACGCCAGCGCCCGTTCGAAGTTGTCGATGCACGGCCAGAACGCGCTGTTGACGTAGTAGGGCGAGCACTGGAGGCGCAGCGACTGTACGCCTTCGGCTTCGAGCCGCTGACGCAGCGCGCCCAGGATGCGGCTCTTGCCGATCCCGGGCTCCCCCGACAGCAGCACCACCTGGCCCTCGCCGTCCTTCGCCTGTGACCAGCGGCGAAGCAGCAGGTCCACCTCGCCCTCGCGGCCGACCAGAGGCGTAAGCTCGCTGCCGCCGCGTTTGGCATCGAAGCGACTTTCCGTCGGCAAGGCACGTTCCACCCGCCAGGCACGAACCCGATCGCCGATTCCCTTCAAGTCGTGTTCGCCCAGATCGGTCAGTGCAAACCCGCTGCCGGCCAATCGACGGGTCGAGGCAGCGATGACGATCTGGTCCGCGTCGGCGAGACCTTGCAGACGCGCGGCGAGGTTGAGCGTGCTGCCCACTGCCAGCTCTGACAGGTTCCCCGCAACGGCCGGTGCACCGACGACCACAGGGCCAGTCGCGATGCCGATATGGACCGACAAATTCTCGGTGGAGGAGGCCCGCTTGACGGTATGAACGATCTCAAGGGCCGCCCGCACGGCGCGCTCAGCGTCTTCTTCGTGTGCGGTGGGCCAGCCGAAATACGTCAGGATCCCATCACCCACGTAGCGGGCGACGAACCCGTCGTAGCGCGCGATCACGTCGCCGCAACGGCTCCGATACGAATTCAACACGTTCTGCAGCTCTTCGGGATCGAGCTTTTCACCAAGCACCGTCGAGCCCACCAGGTCGCAGAACATCACAGTGAGCTGGCGGCGGTCGGCTTCGAGACCCGCGGTGGCGGGCGTCATGTCCTCCTGCGGCCCTGCGGTCGCGGCTGGCACCCTCTCAATATCGGGCGCCTTTGCCCGAAGCGCAGCGATTGCTTCGAGCAGGCGACGGCGGTGGCCCACCAGGGTTACCCCTAGATCCTTCAAGTCATCCGCCGTCAGACTGGCGAGCACCTCGGCATCGATCGCGTTCTCCACGAACGCCGCCTCGTATTGCGATAGGCCTAACTTCCGCAGGAAGTGCCCGATGTTCATACCCGCACGCTACAGCGACCGCGCGCGCAGGACCACACCTCCCCGTGGGCGGTCAGTGCAAGATCCGCCGGCGGGAAAACTTGCTCGATCGCAAACTTCAGAATGCTCGATCCGCCACGGTCCGACCTGGCTCCGAATCATGCGGTCACTGGCGCCGGCTGGTCATGTTTCATGCCACCGAAGGCTCCCCAATCGCTGCATCAAAGCCCGCCCGCACGAGCTCAATGCATCCCTCGCGTTCCGGCACGATATAAGCGTAGTTCAGCATGGCATGGATGCGATGCGACGCGACGCGAACCGTTTGCTGTTCGCTTTCCTGGCGGAGCTCCGCGTACCGACACGATGTCAGTCGGTCGTCACCGAGCGGCTACGGTCGAAAGCCACATCGTCTCGCTCAAACGCGTGGCTCGTAAAGGCGGATGCGATTGATCATGGCGCGGGCCATTTCCGCTTCCCGTCTATTGCAGCTCGGAAGGCCGGCGAATGGGATAGCCGCTTTGGAAAAGCTGCGTCACTCGACTGAACGGCCGCGACGGGCGCGGCGCAGACCTCGACGCGGCGAAGCATCTACGTCCATGTTGCACCCGAGGCGGTCACGTTCGTCCCGCTCTGATTTACAACACGTCGATATGAATCGGCGTTTTGGTGCGATACGCGATATTGCGCCGCCCCGGCGCTAGAACGGAATTTCGTCGTCCAGATCGCCGCCTTTGGGAGCCTCCCACGATGGGGTGCCGCCGCCACGTGCCGCACCGGCGGCGGCCCGCTGCGGCGCTGCGCGGTCGCTGCGATAGCCGCCACCAAACTCGCCCGCCGCCTCACCTCCGCCACCCGCGCTATCCAGCAACGTCAGTTCGCCGCGGAAATTCCGCAGCACCACTTCAGTGGTGTATTTCTCCTGACCCGACTGGTCGGTGTATTTCCGGGTCTCCAGCGCGCCCTCCAGATAGACCTTCCGACCTTTGCGGAGAAAGCGCTCGGCAATATCGGCCAGGCGCTCGTTGAAGATGACCACCCGGTGCCACTCGGTGCGTTCCTTGCGCTCGCCGGTCTGCCGGTCGTTCCAGGTCTCGCTGGTCGCCACCGACAGATTGGCGATCTTGGTGCCGGACTGCAGAGTTCGAATCTCTGGGTCCTTGCCGAGGTTGCCGACCAGGATCACCTTGTTGACGCTGCCTGCCATGGCTTCAATCCTTCATTAAGGGAGGCAACCTAGCCGCTGCCTCCGCACGCTGCCATCCTAAACGGCCCGGGGTTAAGCAGACATTCCCAGGACCTGGCCAACAATCGTTTAGACCAGGAACATCCTGAGAACAAGTGGGACGCCGCGACACGGGGTTCTCAAGGCCCGGTCAACCGGGTGAAGCCAGCGGCATCCCACGCCTCACTGCCCACACCGTGATGCACGAAGAACAGGCCGGCGGGATCGTATTTCGCCTTCACTGCCTGCAGGCGCGCATGGTTCGCACCCCAGAAGGCGCGCTGCCAGTCGCGCTCGAAGAAATTGCTCTCCGACACATACGAGCCTGGATCAGGAACCACCCCGCGCAGTTCCTCCATCGCCTTGTCGATTGCGGCCGCATCCTGCCGCGCGGCGGTAAGGTCGGGTTCGTGACCCTGGATACCGGGGTATGCGGGCGGTCCGCCGCCGGCAATGATGGCCAGGGCGAATGCAGTCAGCACAGCCGGGTTGGTCGCGGTATCCCGGGCGGTCGCCACCGCCTCTTCCGGAGCGCCGCCGAGGCCTTTGTTGAAGTGCAGGGCCACGCTCCAGTGCCGGCTCGCCGCGAACAGGGCACTGGCGGTTCGATCGCGCTGATCCTCCTGCAACAGCGAGGCGGGCAGCCAGGCGGACTGATAGCCGTGCAGGAAAAACCCGACCTGATTTTGATCGCCGGCCCACCACACGTTGCCGGCGGGCGCACCCGGCCGGTCATCCGTTACCACCGCGGCGGGCACGTGCTCCCGCAGATATGCGGCGTCCCACCAATGCCTCGCGGGCAGGCTGCCGATCCGCGGGGCCGTGGTGACGGTGAAATCCTCCGGCGCTCCGGCGACCCAATCGAGGAACGGCTGCCACACGTCCGCGGCCTGCTTGCTGTCCAAGCCCTGGGACACCATCGAAACGGCAAGACTGTTGCCTGGCCGGATGGCGGCGCTCTCGCCCCAATGGGGATCGCACAGACTGGTGGCGTAGAAGTCGATGAACCGACCCACCAACCGGCGAAACGCGGGATCGGATGTGGCCTTGATCGTGACGAACACGGCGCCGAACCAGGCGGGCAACTCGTGTGTCCGCAGCGTCAACCGGGTAACGACGCCCAGACTTCCGCCGCCACCTCCCTTGATGCCCCAGAACAGGTCAGTGTGGCTGCACGCGTTGGCGATCACCACGGCGCCATCCGCGGTCACCACCTCGGCCTCGAGCAGCCCGGCCGCAGCCATGCCATATGCCTTCGAGAAGCTGCCGAACCCGCCGCTCTGGATCAGGCCGGCGACCCCGACCGTGGCACATCCACCGCCCTGCACGTAGCGGCCCGCCTTCGTCGTCACGGCATCGTAGACGTGCATCCACATCGCACCGGCCTCGACCGTGACGGCAGGCTGCGGTGCCACCTTTCCCGCGCAGCCTTGGCCGACAAACGCATCGTGCAGGGCGATGCCGTTCATCGCACGCGTCCAGATCAGCAGCGAGTCGCCCGCGTTGGAGGTCCCCTGGTAGCTATGGCCACCGCCTTTGACGACCAGCCGCAGATTGTTCCGCCGCGCAAAGTTCACGGCGGCTACCACGTCGGCGGTTGTGCTGGCCGCGACGGCGTACGCGCTGGGCGTCGACATCCAGCCATCGATCCAGCCGGACGTCTGCGTCGCGCCAGGATGATCGCCGATGAAATAGGGGTTCCGTAGATCCTTGATCAGCGCCTGGCAGGCGGCGGCGTCGGAACTCGAGATGCAGCCGGCAAGCGGGGACGCCACCCGGATCAGGCGGCCACCTACGTCCCGGTTCAGCCTTTGCCAGCTTGCTTCGTTCGGCCATGCCGGATCGGACGGCCGGACACGACGGGACAGCGGGCTTGTCGGCGGTGCCGCCGCCTGCGCACGCCGCGCCGGACGTGGGAAGAAAACCGGCAGCAGGGCGAATGCGGTCACCCGTCTGAGCAGGCTTCGCTTGTCCATGCGTACTCCCGCGCCTATCGCTATCGGCGTGCCGCTGGCTCGTCAATCTGTCCGGTGCCCCGATCGGCGTTGACGTGCGGCGGCAGGCAGGCGAAGCTGCGCGCTGTCAACGAGTGGAACGGAACATGTCGGCCTCGCCACAGCTCAAGGTGTTCTGGCAGCCTGGATGAACCAGCTGCCTGAAACTCAAGGAGTTTCTCTCGGTCCGTGCGATCGAGTTCCAATCCATCAACGTGCTGGAAGATCCCGCCGGGCTCGATGAGCTGAGGCGGCTGGGGGCTCGCTCGGTCCCCGTTCTATCGCGCGGCGACGAGTATGTGTTCGCGCAGAACATCGGCCACGTGGTGAAGTTCCTCGGGCTGAACGAGGCGACGGGTCCGGTGCTGTCGCCGGCGCAATTGATCGCCCGCCTGGATGGTTTTCTGGCCGCGGCGCTCCGGCTGATCCCGCAGATGCCGGACGCGCGGCTGGACACCGAGGTGCCGAACCGGCCACGCAGCTACCGGGTGCTCGGCCACCACATCTTCCGCATCCCGGAGGCCTTCCTGGAGGTCACCGCCGGCGCGACGCTCAGCTACGAGGGCCTGACCTCGCGGCCGCCCGAGGGGATGCACGGGACGGCCGATATCGCGGGCTACGGGGCGGACGTGCGGCGGCGGCTCGCCGCGTGGTGGGATGCGAAGGCGGACAAGTCAGGGCGGGACCGGGTGCAGACCTATTACGGCGAGCAGGCGCTGCACGAGTATCTCGAGCGCACGACCTGGCATGTCGGGCAGCATGTGCGGCAGTGGATCATGCTGCTGGGGATGGCGGGGATCGCCGCGGACCGGCCGCCGGTGGAGGCGGATTTTGTCGGGCTGCCGATGCCGAGCCAGGTTTGGGACGGGTGAGGAGTTCGGTCGTCGTCGCTGCAGCGCAAGAGCGATCCTGTCGCCGGAATGTTGACGCACCGTCTACACAGCAACCCGTGTTATGGCTGCATTGCGCCGAGATGGACATGCCAGGGTTCCCGCGCTGAGGTCCGGTCAACACCCGTAATGCGCATTCCACCCCCCGTTGGTTCTACCCAAAAGCGGCCGTGTGCGATCCCGATCCAGCGTCACCACTGACGGCCGAGCGGTGCTAATTGCCAGCGACCGCACGTGGATGCTGCACGGAGGAGATGCGGAAAAATCAGCATTACCTTGACCGCAGGCCATCCACCGCGACCTTCCATCGCCGGCAGGCACAGCACTCCCGATTCTGTCAAGCAACATTTTTCCATTCGGCGGCCTTGTTTCGAGGAAAGCACCGAACCAGCTACTCACACGCCTTGGTGGTCTGCACCAAGGGATCGGTGTTGACGGTGTCAAGCGACCAGTTCGCGACGAATTCGACCACCGCCCAAACCAGGCGGGTGCCGAGCCGAGCGAGCAGGGAGCCCAGCACTTTCACGAGAACCTCCTTCGCGGGGTAATCATAGCACCGCACGTTGGCTGTTGCGTCGCAGTTCTTCGGAGCTGTGAAATCGTGTGGCGAGGGGATAGGATGCGAGTCGACGCGCGTTCCAAACTGAGCCGTTGGTGCCGGATGCTTCTCACTCCGACCACCAAAGACACCGGGGGGACCTCGTCCGAAAGGTGGGGTATACGCACATCCCCGTCCCCCCGGGTTTGCCAATGCTAATCTCTAGGCGAAGCCGACGCATCCAGCGCAAGGCCGATTGGTATAGCTCGAAGGTTCGAGTGCATTTCGATCGTGCGTTATCGCGGGAAGACGCCGAGAGGTTGGTCACTGACCGAGTGGCGGTGGCTCGGCACGCTTTTCTGCCCCTAATCACCTTCCCAAAAAAGGAGCGCCGCTACAGAAGACGCCAGGGTGACGCGAAGCCAGTAGTCAGCACGAAAATTCGCGAACTTGCATATCCCTCAAATCACGACGGCTATATCTTCGCATATTATGCCGAGCGCCTTGGTTTCCTCTATGAAGCCGAGCTCGCCGCACGCGGCCTCGATAAGATCGTGATCGGCTACCGGAAGGGATCTTCCAACATCAAACTCGCGCGCGACGCCTTTTCCGAAATCCAAATACGAGGAAACTGCGTCGCACTGGCTCTGGACATAAAAGGATTCTTCGACAACATCAGTCATAACGTTCTGAAGACCGCCTGGGCATCACTACTAGGTGGCGGCCCCCTGCCTGAGGACCACTACAAAGTCTTCCGCGCACTTGCCGTCGCTGGGAAAGTAGATCGTGGCGAACTGCTCCAGCGATTGGGTTTGCGCGTCAATGTTCGTGACCGCGATCTGCCACGCCCGCTTTGTTCTATCAGCCAGTTCCGTCAACTACGGTCGGGCAGTTGTGGCTCATCCAAACTTGTGACTCGACATGCTGCTAAGAGGGGTATCCCGCAGGGGACGCCCCTATCGGCAATGGCCGCGAACATCTCGATGCTCGAGTTCGACACAGCGGTCCATGCGGCCGCAAGTGTGGCCGGTGGGAGTTACCGTCGTTACTCCGATGACATCCTGGTCCTCTGTCCGCCTGAGCATGTCTCCGATCTGGAAGCGGCCATCGGGCAAGCCCTGATCATTCACACCAAAACGCTGTCACTCAATGGAGACAAGCGGGAGGAAGCGCGATTCGCATTTCCCGGCCGAAATCTCGTACCATGCCCGCCGACTACATGCGCAAAATCCCTGCAGTATTTAGAGGTTTACATTCGACGGTAACAGGGTCAGGGTACGAGGGTGGAACGCTCTCTCGATTTTACCGACGTATGGCAGCAAGCGTGCGAGCGGCAAAAGCCAGTGCTTGGTTGGCGAAGGCCGGGAAGTTGAACGGCCGTGACGTGGTCCACAAGCGCGAGGTGCTAGCCAGCCACTCCCATTTGGGCCCTCGCAGCTTTGTCAGCAGCTATGCGAAGATCTCCGCCGACACGATGGGGCCACTGGGGGCCAGTAGTATACGTCGCCAGTTGTCTAGGCACATGGATGTGCTGAAGCAGAAGCTAGACGGCAAGAGCTGATGCGTTCGCCTCGAGCTCGCCAGCAGTGTAGTCTTGCTGTCGTCATCACCCCGCCCCCCTCCCCCGCTCCACCATCCGCAGAAAACTAACCACCGCCGCCCCTGCCGCCGCGCACGCCGCGACCACCAGCGCGATCGTGGGACTCTCCCGCGGCGCCAGCCCGAAGATCAGCGCGACCAATGCCGCCCCCATGCTCTGCCCCAACAGCCGCGACGTCGCCTGCATGCCGCTCGCCGCACCCGCCCGTGTCGGCGGCGCCGACGTTATGATCGCGCGATTGTTCGGCGTGTTGAAGAACCCGAACCCAATCCCGCAGATCAGCATCCGCCACACGATGTCGAACGACCCCGGATGCACCGGCAGCAGGCTCAGCGAGGCAAGCCCCGCCGCCATCACCGCCAGCCCGCAGCCGCCCAGCACCCCCGCCGGGTAGCGGTCCGACAGCCGGCCGGTGAACGGCGCGATCACCGCCACCGCCAGCGGCCAGGGCGTCAGCAGCAGCCCCGTCTCCACCTGGCTGCGCCCGAGCGTGTTCTCGAACAGGAACGGCAGCGCCACCAGCGCCATGCTCTGACCGACGAACGAGCAGATCGAGGTCGCCACCGACAGCGCGAACAGCGGGATCCGCAGCAGATCGACCGGCAGCATCGGCGAGTTCTGCGACAACTGCCGCGTCACCAGCACGAAGCCGAACACCATCGCGAAGCACAACTCGGCGCCGGCGAAGCTGCCGCTCTCGCCATGGCCCCAGCTATCGATCGCCGTGATCAACAGCCCGAACGCGAGCGCGCTCCAGATCGCGCTCGGCGCATCGAAGCGTGCACCGGAGCTCGGGGTGTGCGGCAGCGCGCGCCAGGCGATCGCGATGGCCAGCGCGCCGATCGGCACGTTCACCGCGAACAGCCAGGGCCACGGGCCGATCGACAGGATCCCAGCCGCGACCGTCGGCCCCACGGCGGCGGAGATCGAGCCGATCGTCGCGTTCAGCCCCACCCCGCGGCCCAGCCAGCGCCGCGGATAGATGAAGCGGACCAGCGCGCCGTTGACGCTCATGATGCCGGCCGCGCCGAAGCCCTGCACCACGCGGGCGATGGTCAGCGTGAACAGCGAGTCCGACAGCGCGCAGCCCAGCGAGGCCAGCGTGAACACCATCAGCCCGTACTGGTAGACGCGGCGGTAGCCGTAGATGTCGCCCAGCGAAGCCAGCGGCAGCAGCGTTATCGTCACCGCAAGCTGGTAGGCGTTCACCACCCAGATCGACGAGGCGGGGCTGGCGTCGAGTTCGCGCGCGATGGTCGGCAGCGCCACGTTGGCGATCGCGCCGTCCAGCACTGCAAGCGTCAGGCCGAGCGCGATCGCCAGGATCGCCCAGTAGCGCTGCGGCAGCGGAACGCCGTCCTGGAGGGCAAGGCGGATCGGTGCGGCGGTGCGGTCCGGCAGGGTCGGCTGATCCGCCATCACCCGGCGACCGGGGCGGCATCGAGCACCGGCACCGCCTCGGCTGCCGCGCCCAGCACCGCTGCCACCTCCAGTGCGCCCAAATCCGGGCGGCGCAACACGCGCACGCAGTTCCCGCGCGGGGCGCACTGCGCTGGATCGGAATCCCGTGAGAACAACACGATGGACGGACAACCTGCGGCGGCAATCAGATGCATCGGACCGGTGTCGTTGCCGACCGCGAGGCCCGCGGCGCGCGCCAGGCTGGTGAGGACGGAAAAATCGGTCCGCCCGGTCAGGTCGATCCCGCCGCTGACGCCCGCCAGCACCGCGGCAGCCAGCGCCTGCTCCGGCGCCGTGCCGATGATCACCGGCGCCACGCCGCGCGCCGCCAGCGCCGCCGCCAGCCCGCGATAGTGCTCCGCCGGCCAGCGCTTGAGCAGCCGGTGCGGCGAGCTGCCGGGCGCCAGCAGAGCGAACCGCCGGGGCAGCCCGAACGCCGCGATCTCGGCCCGGCTCCACGACAGGTCCGCGGGCGCGCGCAGATCGATGCCCGCCTGGCGAAGCTGGCCGAACTGCCGGTCGATGTCGTGCAGGCGGTTGCGGTTCGGCTCGCGGTCCGGCAGGGCGCAGCCATGCGCGATGCCCGACCACTCCGGGCGGCGACCCGACGGCAGCATCTGGAAGTAGCGGCTGGACCGCCCCGAGGTCTGCAAGTCGTAGGCCCGGTCGAATTCCCCCGCGATCAGTCGCCGCCGCAGCCGAAGCCAGCCGGGAAAATCCCACCAGTCGGGCCGCTCATCGATCCAGACCGCGTCGAACCAGGGCGACCCGGTCAGCCAGCCAGCGTAGGGCCCCGTGGTCAGGAGGGTTATCTCCGCGCCGGCATGGTGGCGCCGGATCGCCGCGAACGGCCCGAACGACTGCACGACATTGCCCAGCGCGCCCAGCTTGACCACCAGGATCCGCCCAGGCGTCATGCCGGAGGATGCGTAGCCGCCCAGTGGCGCGCGATGTCGATGCGGCGGGTGACCCAGACGCCGGCGAAGCGGCCGACATGGTCGAGCAGCCGCTCCAGCCCCGCAGCGCGCGCGGGGTGGCCGATGATGCGCATATGCAGCCCGATGGACAGCATCTTCGGCTGCGCGGCGCCCTCCCGGTAGAGGAAGTCGAATGCATCCCGGCAATAGGCGTAGAAGTCGTCGCCGGTCGCGAACGTGCCGCGGCCGAACTTCGAATCGTTGGTCGACAGGCTGTAGGGCACGACCAGATGCGGCTTGTCCTGCACGCGCGTCCAGTATGGCAACTCATCATCGTAGGCATCTGAGTCGTAAAGAAATCCACCCTCCTCGACCAACAGATTCCGGGTGTTCAGGCTCGGCCCGTAGCGGCAGTACCAGCCGAGCGGCCGCTCGCCCATCGTCTGCCGCAGGGACGCGACCGCGCGGCTGATGCGCTCGCGTTCCTCGGCCTCGGACAACTCCCAGTGCTTCTCCCAGCGCCAGCCGTGGCAGCAGACGTCGTGGCCGGCCGCGCGGATGGCGGCAGTGGCCGGCGGGTGACGCTCCAGCGCCAGCGCGCAGCCGAACACGGTGAGCGGCAGGCCGCGCTCGGCGAACAGCCGCATCACCCGCCAGAACCCGACGCGGCTGCCATAGGCGAACATGCCCTCGGCGGCGAGGTCGCGCCCCGTCACGCCCGGGTTCAGCATGCCGTTCTCGGTCAAGCCCCATTCCGAGGCGGGGTCGCCGTCGGGCACCGAGGGTTCCGAACCCTCCTCGTAGTTCAGCACGAAGTTGAGCGCGAGCCGCGCCCCGCCCGGCCATTTCGGGTCGGGCGGATTGGCGCCATAGCCGATCAGGTCTCTGTCCATGCCCGCCAGATTGCCACCGATCGCCGCATGGTGGCCACTAGTGCGGATGGAAGGAAGTTTCCACGCGGAGGTCACCGAGCCAGGAAGTCTGAGGGCCACTGAGAGCGCGAATGGACATACGACGCGCGTAGCGCCGTTCTGCCCTTCTCGGTGACCCTCGGCCGAACTCTTTGTTCCAGCCGGAGGGGAGGCCTCGGTGACCTCCGTGTGGAAATTGGCCTTCTTCCTCTGCTGGGCCGCCGGTTGACTGGCCCAAGATACCCGTCGAAAAGCCGCGCCATGTCGGCTGCCGCAACATCGTGGATTCTCACCGAGGACTATGCCGGGCTGCAGGCCCAGGCGCTGGGCTTGGCCGAGGCGGCCGGATTGCGGCCCGAACTGCGCGTGCTGGCCCCGCGCGCGCCGTGGAAGTGGCTGGCAGCCTCGCTCTGGCCGTCGCCGCTGGCGGCGGTGCCCGACGCGGTGCGGGCGCCGCTGCCCCCGCTGGTGATCGGCTGCGGCGGCGTGGCCGCCGCGGTCGGCGCCGCACTGCGCCGGGGGGGCCGCCAGATCGTCCAGGTGCAGCACCCGCGCATGGACCCGCGCCGCTTCGACCTGGTCGTGGTGAACCGTCACGATGAGCTGAGCGGGCCGAACGTGGTGGTGACCCGCACCGCCCTGCACCGCGCCACGCCGGCGCGGCTGGCCGAGGCGGCGACGCACTGGCGCCTGCACTTCGAGCACTTGCCGCGGCCGCTGGTCGCGGTGCTGATCGGCGGCAGCAACGGGCGGTTCCGCCTGAACACTGCGGTCGGCGGCGAACTCGCCGGCCAGCTAGCCGCGATGATGCGCCGCGACGGCGTCGGCGTTGCGGTCACACCGTCGCGACGCACCGATCCGGCGGTGACGCGCGTGCTGTCGGAGGCGCTGGCACCGCTCGGCGGCACCGTTTGGGACGGCAGCGGCGACAATCCGTATTTCGGCATGCTCGCCCTGGCGGATGCGATCGTGGTCACGGTGGACAGCGTGTCGATGGTCTCCGAGGCGGTGGCGACCGAGGCTCCGGTCCTGCTGGCCGCACTGCCAGGCCGGTCGCGGCGCAACCGCCTGTTCAC
This sequence comes from uncultured Alphaproteobacteria bacterium, assembly GCA_963794185.1. Classification (GTDB taxonomy): domain Bacteria; phylum Pseudomonadota; class Alphaproteobacteria; order Acetobacterales; family Acetobacteraceae; genus JAMXLO01. The sequence goes on from CAWCDM010000053.1 coordinate 120,387, forward strand.
CGACGCGCTGCTCACCGAAGGCCGGGTGCGGGAGTTTGCCGGGCGCTACGAGACCTGGCCGGTGGTGCCGCTTGACGATACGCCGGCGGCGGCGGCGGAGATGTGCCGGCGGCTCGGCATCTAGGACAGAACCATTGTTGCACATTCAGACCTTCGACAGCCGCGCCGGCGGCAATGTGCTCTACAAGGCGCTGGCGCATCCGCTGGCAGCCGAGGCGATTTCCCGCCTCTATGCACGGCTGGCACGGACCGGCCCGGTCGCGCTGTACGATCCCGACGGCATCGCCGAGGCGCTGTTCGCGCTCTATCCGGACGCGCCGGCTCTGGCCGGGATCTTCGTGCACGACGTGACGGCCGTGGGCACGGAGCGCGCCGGCCTGGTCGCGCGCCCGCTGACCGAGATGCCGGCGAGCGAGGCGCGCACCGTGCTGATCGCGGCGTTCGATGCCGCCCGCATCGCGGCCCGCATTGCCGACCTCGTGCCGCCTGGCGCCGATGTCGTGACACTGGATGAGGCGAAGCTGCCGGACGCCCTGCTGACCAACCGCGCGCGCTACCTCGACCGGCTGAACTTCGCCACCAACTTCGTCTACTTCCGCGACACCGATGGGCTGTCCACGCGCCTGGTGTCGGCGAACTACTGGGCGGGCTATGGCGCCGGCGCGATCCTGCTGTGGCTGCGGCTGTTCGACGCGGCGGGCGACGTTCTGGCGACATGGCAGCAGGAAATTCCGGCGGGGCCGTGCGGCTTCTCCATCGACAGCCGCACAGTGCGCGAGCGCTTCGGCCTGCCGGAATTCACCGGCCAGCTCTTCGTGCACGCGATCGGCGTGGCCGGTCATGACGTGGTGAAATACGCGCTCGACACGTTTGCCTCCGACGGCGCCTCCGACAACGGCAGCAGCCTGTCCTGCACGCATGACGCGAACGCCTGGCCGTCCGATCGCTACGCCGGATTGCCCGCACCGCGCGAGGATGAGCGGGTGGTCCTGTGGCTGCAGAACAGCCACGCCGCTCCCATCCCTGCCGGCGCGATCGCGCTCGACCGCATGGGCGCGGAGCGGCCGGTGGCGTTGGCGCAGGAAGTCGGGCCATTCGCCACGGTCGCGCTCGATGTGGCGCGGCTGCTGCCGGATCTGCGCTGGCCGGCGCAGATCGAGTTGCGCGCGGGACGGCATGTCGTGCGTCCTCGTTACGAGGTAACGCGCGACGAGCGCGTGCGCATCGCCCATGTCAACGTCGAGCGCGGCGATCTGCAGCCGGACCCCGCGATCCCGGGTCTGCGGGGAGAACTCGGCCGAGGCTATCTGCTGCCGTTCCCCGTGCTGCCGCGCGAGCGGTTTCGCAGCATCGTGCAGCCCACGCCGATGGCGGTGTCGCAGGCCACGCTGCCGATCCGGCTCGATGTGTTCGACGAGGCGGGGCGCAAGGTGGCGGAGCGGTTCCTGGGTTGTCTGCCGCGCGATCACGACGTGGCGCTGGATTTCGACGATTTTGCCCTTGATGCGGGACATGCAGAGCTGGTCTACGACTTCCGCGAGGGCGGCGAAGCGGACGGCTGGCTGCACGCGCTGTTCCGCTACGAGGATCGGCGCTCCCGCCACGTGGCGGAATCCAGCTTCGGCGCGCACATCTTCAACACGGCGATGACCTACAAGGACGAGCCGCAATCCTATTCCGGCCCGCCGCCGGGGCTGACGACGCGACTGTTCCTCAAGCTCGGCGACACGCGGCGGCGCAGCTTTGCGGTGCTGATCTATCCGGCCTCGGCGCCATGGCGCGCGCGCTCCGCGACCGCGCTGCTGCTGCACGACGGCGCCGGCACGGTGATCGCCGAGCATCGCGTGGCGATCGCCTGTTCGGGTTCGATGATGGTGTGGCCACATAAGGTGTTTGGCGATGCCGCGATGCGGCAGGCGGGACCGGATGGCTACGTGTTGGTGCGTGACACCAGCTGCCGACTGTTCGGCTATCACGGTTTAGTGGACGACGCCGGCGGGTTTTCGTTTGACCATATGTTCGGGTTCTGAGCGCCGCCGATGGTGATGGGGATCGCTGCGCACCACCCATCCTACCAGGACTTGGCGTAGGATGGGTGGAGCGCAGCGATATTCATCACGAACGACTTATGGCGTGGAATGCGGGAAACGGACAATGTCGAACCACAGCACCGACCCGCGCGCCAGTCTGCTTGACGTTCCCAAAGGTGCCGCCGACGCACTGACGCCGATCTGGTTGGCGGCGTTCGATCGGTTGTTGGGCCGGCAAGGCTGATGCACTGTGCGGTGTGCGAGGCGGACGCCGCCGTTCCCTACCGCGACGTGGACGGCGTGGCGTATTTCCGCTGCGAGGCGTGCGGCTCGCTGTTCGCGGAGCCCGCCTTCCTGGCGCAGGTTGAGGCGGGTGCCGCCGCCACATACGCGGAGGACTATTGGCGAAGCGAACTGAGCGCGGCGCGCGAGCGCTGCTTCGGCCCTGCGGTGCTGCGGGTGGCGGAGACCATCGCGTATTGCCGGATTCCGATCCGCGGGTTCGTCGATATTGGCGCCGGCACCGGCTGGCTGCTCGACGCGCTGGAGACGCTGCTGCCCGAGGTGATCGACCGGTTCCATGCCGTCGAGCTCTACCCGCCCCCGGAGTTGCACCGAACCGCAAATCCCAACTACGTCGTGGGCGCGCTGGGCGATGTGCGGCGGGTCTTCGACGCCGGGGTCTGCATCGAGGTGATCGAGCATCTTACACCCACGACGCTGCGCGCCCTGGTGGCTCAGCTCGCCGCGGTGTCGCGTCCCGGTTCGCTCTATCTGTTCAACTCGGGACAGCCGGATTTCGTGGAGCACGAGGATTCTGGCTACCTCGATCCGCATGGGCGCGGACACGTCGTGTCGTACTCGCTGGCGGGGGCGGCGAACATCTTGGGCCGGCGGGATTCAATGTGATCGCGCTGCCTGGCCGCGCCTGGGCGTTCCTGGCCGAATTCGGCACGCAGCTTCCGGTGGATGCCGAGGCGCTGATCACCCGGCTTTGGCATCCCGTGGCGGAGAATGTCGCCATGCTGCGCTCGGCGCGGTTCGGCGAGCTGATCCGCGCCGCCGCCCTTGACACGGCGCGCGCCTACCTGCCTGCCCAGGCGCCGACGTCAACCCCCACGGCGACGGCGACGGAGAGGTACTATCGCGGCGCGGGGTGGGTGCCGCCATGGATTGGTTTCGTTGGAAACGATGAGGGTGGGCGATAATTCGCGTTTGGACCGGTGATGGACTCAAACGACAGAAGGAGCCAGCCTGCATCGTTATCGGCCCTGGTAATTGCGCCCGTTCGCCGGCATAGTGGCTGCATAACGCGATAGGCTTCGAGACGGAGGAAACACGCAATGTCCGATCACAGCACGCACGCGCGGCCCGGTCGGCGCGACGTTCTCAAAGGTGCCGCCGCCGCGACCGCCGCGGCACTGACGCCGATCGGGCTGGCGACCGCGCAACCATCCGCCATACCTCGCAACAAGACGATGATCCTGGTGTGGTCTGGATCGCGCGAAGGGCGCTGGGTGGATTTCGAGCTGTGGAATCCGTATTCGCTCGGATCGAATCACCAGAATGGACCCAACATCATCTACGAGCCGCTGGCCTATTACAGCGCCTTCGCCGACAAGACCTACATGTGGCTGGCGGAAAGCTACCAGTTCACACCGGACTTCAGACAGCTCACGATCAAGACGCGTTCGGGCATCGCATGGTCGGACGGCACGCCGTTTTCGGCCGAGGACGTGGCATTCACGCTGAACAGCCTGCGCGACATCGGGCCAAAGGTGAAATGGGGCGTCGATGTGCAGCAGGTACTGAAGGAGGCGAAGGCGACCGATGCCAACACCGTGGTCGTCGACTTCGTGGTTCCCGCGCCGCGGTTCTTCTTCTTCCTCAGCTACAAGTACGACATCGGCGTCTACATCGTGCCGAAGCACATCTTTGATGGCCAGGACTGGACGACATTCAAGCACTTCGACATCGCCAAGGGCTGGCCGGTCAGCACCGGGCCGTGGAAGGTGACGGACGCGTCGCTGCAGCAGAAGGTGTTCGACCGGCGTCCCGACTGGTGGGCGGCAAAGGCGGGGCTCGCGCCGCTGCCAGCGATCGAGCGCACGATCTGGCTGCCGTACGCTGGCGAGCAGGCCACCGCGCAGGCGCTGATCACCAACCAGCTGGACGCAGGCACCGGCATGCAGCCGGCGACATTCCCGACCGTGTTCCGCGGCAATCCGAAGATCATCACGCACACCGCACAGAAATCGCCGTACGGCTATGTCGACTGGTGGCCGATCTCGCTCTACGTCAACAACGAGGTGAAGCCGTTCGACGACAAGGACGTACGCTGGGCGCTCTCTTACTACATCGACCGCGACCAGTTGATCGATGTCGGCTATCTCGGCGCGTCGCAGGTGTCGTCGCTGCCGATGCCGGCCTATCCGCCGCTGCAGCCGTACTTCGATGCGGTGAAGGACCTGCTGGCGAAATACGACACGCTGGCGTTCGAGCCGAGGAAGGGCGATGCGCTGCTGTCCGCCAAGGGCTTCAAAAAGGATTCTTCCGGAGCCTGGACCGACGCACAGGGCAAGAAGCTGACAGTCGATATCATCGGCTTCGGCGCGGCCGGCCCGGCCATCGGCCCGGTGTTGTCGGAGATGCTGAAGCGCCATGGCGTCGAGGCCTCGCTGAGCATGCCGCCCGACTTCGACGACCGCTTCCAGAAGGGCCAGTTCGTCGGCTCAATCTACGGCCATGGCGGCGCGATCAACGAGCCGTACTCGATGCTGCGGCTGTACCAGGGCCGCAGCGTCGCGGTGCCCGGCGCCCACCTGGTGAACTTCGCACGCTGGAAGAACGAGGGGTTCGACAAGATCACCGACGAGATGTACGTCACCGATCCGAACGACAAGCCGAAAATGATAGAACTGTTTCATCGCGCGATGGAGATCTGGCTGCCGGAGCTGCCGGACATCCAGCTTGTGCAGAATTTTCACCGGATTCCGATGAACACCACCTACTGGAAGAACTGGCCGACGGCGGACAACAACTACGTCAACGGCGCATCCTGGCACCTGACCTATCCGATCGTGCTATGGAACCTGCAGCCGGCCTGACGCATGCAGCTCGCCTACATCGCGCGACGCTTCCTGGTCTTTCTGCTGATCGTCTGGCTGGCGGCGTCGCTGAACTTCTTCCTGCCGCGGCTGTCGGGCCAGGACCCGGTGCGCACCAAGCTGCTGCAGTCGGCGCAGCTTGGCGGCTATGTGCATTCGGGCATCGAGGAGATGGCGCGGGAGTACGATAAGCGCTTCGGCCTCGACCAGCCGCTGTGGCGTCAATATCTGACCTATCTGCGCAACACGACGCGGCTGGATTTTAACTACTCGATCGCCAACTACCCGCGCACTGTGCGCGAGCTGGTTGGTGAGGCGATTCCGTGGACCGTCGGCCTGCTCGGCGTCACCACGCTGCTGTCGTTTGCCATCGGCACGCTGCTGGGGGCGCTGCTCGCCTGGCCCGGTGCGCCGCACTGGATGCGCTATCTGATGCCGCCGTTGTGGGCGCTGCATGCGATCCCGTTCTTCCTGCTCGGGCTGATCCTGATGTACCTGCTGGCGTTCCAGGTGCCGCTGCTGCCGATCTTCGGCGGCTACAGCGCAGGCACGGTGCCGTCACTTTCGGCGGGCTTCGTGTGGGACGTCGTATCACATGCGTTGCTGCCGGCGCTGTCGATCGTCCTGGTCGCGACCGGCGGATGGGCGCTGGGGATGCGTGGCATGATGGTGACGACGATGGGCGAGGACTACGTAACCTTCGCCGAGGCCAAGGGCCTGAAGAGTCCGACGATCTTTCTGCGGTATTGCCTGCGGAATGCGATCCTGCCGCAGACGACGGCGCTGGCACTGGCGCTGGGGCAGATATTGTCGGGCGCGGTGCTGGTGGAGGTGATCTTCGGTTATCCGGGGATCGGCGCGCTGCTGTTCCAGGCGATCCGCGAGAACGACCATTTCCTGATCCAGGGCATCGTGTTCACGGTGATCGTGGCGCTGGGATTGGCAACGTTCGTGCTGGATGTGGTGTATCCGTGGCTTGATCCGCGCATTTCGTACCGACGGACATAGAAGAAGATCCACCGCAGAGACGCAGAGGCACTGAGTAGATTTTCAATTCGCGCGAAGCGCATTCTTAAAATCCTCTGTGTCTTTGTGGTGATTTATTCTACAGAGATGGCCGGCTTGGTCTGAACAGCGTTTCGGTCCCGATAGATGGATTCCCGACCGATCCTTTCCATCGATTGCCGTTGCGGTTTTAATAAAATAGCGATGCCCCGCAACGGCGGCGAATTTCAAGCCGCCTCCGCCACTGCGCGGCCACCGAAATAGACGTGATCCGGAGTACGCCCGTCAAGGCTCGAATGCGGCCGCTTGCGGTTGTAGAACCCAAAATACACACCGATCGAGCTGCGTGCCTCCGACACACTGTCATAGGCACGCAGGTAGACCTCTTCATACTTGACCGAACGCCACAACCGCTCGACCAACACGTTGTCACGCCAGGACCCACGCCCATCCATGCTGATCCTGATCGCGTTGTCCGACAGCAATCCGGTGGACGATGAACTGGTGAACTGGCTGCCCTGATCAGTGTTGCAGATCTCCGGCCGACCATGACGGGCCAGCGCCTCGTCGACCGCATCGAGGCAGAAGTCGACCTCCATGGTGATCGACACCCGCCAGGCCAGCACCCGTCGGCTGAACCAGTCCATCACCGCAGCCAGGTACACGAAGCCATGGGCCATAGGTAAATAAGGGTTCCGCGCTATTTGGGATGGGTAGAAACGTCCTCATAACGCGGGCAACTGCATGTCGAGCTTGCCCGCCAGCAGGTAAATGATGGCCTTGAGGTTGCGGGTTGAGCGGTAGCCTCGTGCCTTGGCCTTGGCCGCCTGCACTAAACTATTGATGCCCTCGATCAGGCCGTTGGCGATCTTGCTGTCGAACCATTGTAGTATACCGTCCCAGTGGCGTTTGACGGTGCGCGCGGCGGCGATAACTGGTTCGATCCGGCTATGGGTGGCCCAGAAGTACCACTTCTTCAGATAACTCGCGCCCGCCTGCGCAGATGGCTCCTGATAAAGGTCCTGAAAGGCGAGGCGGATCTGATACGCACGGGCGGTCTTGAGGTGCCGCGTGGGCAGACCATCGAGCGTCTTGCGCTGACGAACGGACAGCGTCTGCGGATTGCGTAGCCAGAGATAACGCGTGCCACGCAGCAGACTTTGCTCCTCCTGTTCGGCGCGGCGTACCTTATCGACCGCATCGTTGACGATCTTGACAGCGTGGAATTTGTCGAAGGTGATGGCGGCATTCGGCAGGTTCTCAGCGATGCCCTTGGTGAAGGCCGGGCTCATATCGATGCAGACTTGGCTGATCGCGTCGGGATCGCCGCCATGCGCAGTGAGGTCATCGGCGAAGGCGGCTATGGTGGCGGCATCGTTGCCCTCGGTGGCGAACATGACGCGGGCTTGGTCGATGTCGACAAACAAAGTGACGTAGTCTTGGCCGCGCCGGGCGGCGGTTTCATCGATCGCGAGCCGGGTCACGCCCGACGCATTGGTCCGCGCCCGCGCCTCGTCGACATAATGATGAATGACACGCCATAGCCGGGTGTCGTGCTCGCCCACTATCCGGGCCACCGCCTTGACCGGCATCGCCGCGACCATGGTCATGACCAATGCCTCGAACAGCAAGGTAAAGCCGCTGCCAGGCCGTGCCCATGACACGTTTACTGTCTTGATGCCGCACTTGTCGCAGCGGACGCGCGGCACACGGGCATGCAGATAGGCCTCGTGCTGAAAGAAGTTGAGGTGGCGCCAAGTCATCCGCTCGGTGTCATAGGCCGGGCAGTCCGCCGCACCGCAGGTCGGGCAGGCGAAGCGGCTGCCCGGGGCGAAGTCGATCTCGATGTCGAGCCGGTGTGCCTCGGGGTCAAAGTCGCTGCGGCTCACCGTCCACGGTGGGGCCAGTCCCAACGCCTGTTGCAGCAAAGAGGTGTCACGCATGGTTGGTATCCCGCACTCGTCCCGGCCTGCCCCAGCCTGGCGCCGTGCTCGCCGCCGTCAATGACGCTGCGCGCCGCAAGCGGTGGCCTGCGGCCATCATTGACCGCGGCTGCGCGCGACGCCTTGCTGACGTCAGGCCGGGACAGAGAAACGGCTCCTGTCAGCCGAACGGAGAAACGCTACCAAGTAGGAAGCGTAAGATAGGCAAGCAAGGGGAGGACATTTCTATCGGACAGTGACCTGGTCACGACGATGATGCGTCGGATGGCGATCGGCGGTATATCGCCGCCGCACAGGTCCAACCCGGCAGACGGCGCAGCATCCGGCTGCCCGCGAACGGATAGTCGAGGTGCAGTTCGTCGATCCGCCGCATGATCGCCAGTTCGGCGGCAGGCAGCGGACAGGCACTATAATAAAGACTGCCCCGGCTGATCCCCAGCACAGCCGCCTGGCGGCTCAACGGCAGTTCGTGGCCGCGGTCGATCATCGCTTTGCGCTCGGATGCCCGGCCTTGCCGAGCGCAGCCGATAAAAAATCGTTCTCCAGGGTCAGTTCACCGATCTTCGCGTGCAGCGTCTTCAGGTCCACCTCCGGCTCGGAGGATTTGCCGGACGAACCCGTCGCAAACAGGCCGGCTGCCCCCTCGACCAGTTGCGCCTTCCACGCTGTGATCTGCGTCGAATGCACATCATGAAGCTGCACCAGCTCGGCCAGCGTCTTCTCCCCCTTGATCGCCGCTAAAGCTACCTTCGCCTTGAACGTCGGGCTGTGGTTGCGCCGTGTACGTCTCGACATGTTCCCCTCCTGTTGCGCGGCATCCTCGCCGCAGTCAGGCAGGGAATCCACTTATCGGCCTGTTCAGTTTTAACCGGCCACCTCTCTACTTTTCAAACTCCCGCATCACCTGCAATCCCCGTTCCAGGTCGACAATCAGGTCCGCCACATCCTCAAGTCCGATATGCAGCCGGATCACCGGACCATCGAACCTGCCGCTTCCCGCCGTGCGCGTGATGAAACCCGTCGTCGGCAGCGCCAGACTTTCGAACCCGCCCCATGATGCGCCGATGCCGAACAGCTCCAAGGCTTCCACCAGCGCGTGCGTGCTCTCGGGGGAAAAATCCGGCCGGAACTCGACGCCGAACAGGCTGCATGCACCGGTGAAGTCGCGCTTCCAGATCGCGTGACCCGGCGCACCAGGCAGCGCCGGATGCAGCACCTGCTTCACCTCCGGCCGCCTGGTGAGCCAGTGCGCCACCTCGATCGCCGAGTCCATCTGCTGCGCCAGCCGCACACCCAACGTGCGCATGCCGCGCAGCGTCAGCCAGCAATCGTCCGGACTGGCATACTGTCCCAGCCCGCGCGACGTCGCATGCAGCCGTTCCCAGTCCTCGGCCGCGTTCACGGTGATGCTGCCGATCAGAATATCCGAGTGCCCGGCTGGATACTTCGTCGCCGCCTGGATCGACACATCGACGCCGTGCTTGAACGGCTGGAAGTGATGAATACCCCAGGTGTTGTCCATCAGCACCTTCGCACCCAGCGCATGCGCCGCGCGGGCGATCGCGGGAATGTCCTGCACCTCGAAAGTGTGGCTGCCGGGGCTCTCGGTATACACGACCTTGGTGTTCGGCCGCATCAAATCGGCAATGCCGGCCTCATCGATCACCGGATCGTAGAACGTGGTCTCCACACCAAATCGCTTCAGGAACCCCTCGGCGAAGTTGCGCGACGGGCCGTACACCGAATCCGGCATCAGGCAATGCTCGCCCGTGTTCAGGAACGCCAGCAGCGGCGTGGTCACCGCAGCCAGTCCCGAACACACGATGGCGCAGCGCGTGCCGCCTTCGACCCCCGCGATCACGTCCTCCAGCGCCCAATGGGTCTCCGACCCTCCCAACCCGTAGGTCAACACCCGCTCGCCGCGCCGCGCCGCCATGGCCCGCCGTTCCGCCACCGTCGGGTACAGCACCGTCGAGCCGCGCAGCAGGGGCGGATTGACGAAGCCGTGCGTGTGTTTGCCGGCCCGCCCGGTGTGCGACAGCCGCGTTCGGAAGCCGCGCTTCGATGGACCGGTCATTGTTGCTGGTTTCCACCGGGGTATCGGGTCGGCCGCCCCATTCGGTCCAGGAGCCATCGTAGACCGCGCCCTCCGGCAGCCCGGCGAGACGCATGCCGAGCGTCAGGATGCAGGCCGTCACGCCGGACCCGCAACTCGTCACCACCGGGCGCGATCCATCTACGCCGGCCTGCGCCAGACGCGCGCGCACCGCATCGGGTGAACGGAACGTGCCGTCGGCGTTCAGCAGATCGGTGTAGGGCAGGTTCGCGGAACCCGGAATGTGCCCGCTGCGCATTCCCGGCCGCGGCTCCGGCACCTCGCCGTGAAGCGTCCCGCTGCGCGCGCATCGAGCACGAGTTCCGCCTGTGTCCCCATATTGCCCAGCACATCGCCGATGCCGCGCAGCCGGCCCGCGCGATAATCGGGCCGGAACGCAACAGGCAACGGCGGCGCCGGTGCGCCGTCTTCCGTCCTGCGCCCCTCGCGAACCCATTTCGGCAGCCCGCCATCGAGCACCGCCGCAAGGTCGTGGCCAAACAGGCCCATCAGCCACCAGCCGCGCGCCGCCGACGCCAGGCCCTTCTGATCGTAGAACACGACGCGCGCCGCATTGCCGACGCCCATCCCGCCGAGCAGTTTCGCGAACCGTCCTGGCGTCGGCACCATGTGCGGCAGGTCGGTATCGGTGTCCGCCACCACGTCGATATCGAAATACCGCGCGCCCGGAATATGCGCGCGCAGGTATTCGGCGCGGCCGTCCTTGTCCTCGTTCGGCAGGTATTTCGTCGCGTCGAATACCACGAGGTCGGGCTTGCCCAGTTCCGCAGCAAGCCATTCGGTTGTTACCAGCGGTCCCATTGTCGTCTCCCTTTGCCACGGCCGGCGGTGCAGTGTCGGTACTGGCGGCGGGGAGTCAATCAGCAGTGCCTCTCACTCCATCGTCCGCGGGTCCTCGACATCGACCCTCAGGTGTTCGGTGGGCTGCGGCGTCGCTGTCATCACGCACACGCCGTCGGGCGCCTCGAACTGGTGCCAGGTGTCCTGCGGCACGATCGCCATCATCCCGGCGCCGAGCGGAAGGACTGCCGGCCCTCCGCGGTCATCAGGTGCAGCGTCGTCGCGCCATCGACGATCTGCACGATCTCGTCGCCCTGCGGATGCCGCTCCCAGGCGCTTCTGCCGGCGAATTTGGCGGTGAAGATCGCGCCGTCGCGATAGGGCGCCAGCCGGGCGAAGGCGCCCTTGCGCTCGGCCTCGGACGAGGTCGGGGTGCGGCCCTTGAGCATCGTCAGCTTGGCGAACTCGGCCTTGAGATCGACGATGGTGATCATGGTTTCCTCCGCGCGCTGAGCCTGCGCGCTCACAACGAGTTATGGCTTCACAACTGAAAGTTCGGGAAAGGCCTCGAAGTCCTCAGGCGGTCAACCGCCGGGATTATTACAACGCCGCCGTGGGCGAGGGCGGCAATCAGCTTTTATGGTTCCGCGCTATTTGGGATGGGTAGAAACGTCCTCATAACGCGGGCAACTGCATGTCGAGCTTGCCCGCCAGCAGGTAAATGATGGCCTTGAGGTTGCGGGTTGAGCGGTAGCCCCCAGTGGCGTTTGACGGTGCGCGCGGCGGCGATAACTGGTTCGATCCGGCTATGGGTGGCCCAGAATATACCACTTCTTCAGATAACTCGCGCCCGCCTGCGCAGATGGCTCCTGATAAAGGTCCTGAAAGGCGAGGCGGATCTGATACGCACGGGCGGTCTTGAGGTGCCGCGTGGGCAGACCACCGAGCGTCTTGCGCTGACGAGCGGACAGCATCTGTGGATTGCGTAGCCAGAGGTAACGCGTGCCACGCAGCAGACTTTGCTCCTCCTGTTCGGTGCGGCGTACCTTATCGACCGCATCGTTGACGATCTTGACAGCGTGGAATTTGTCGAAGGTGATGGCGGCATTCGGCAGGTTCTCCAGCGATGCCCTTGGTGAAGGCCGGGCTCATATCGATGCAGACTTGGCTGATCGCGTCGGGATCGCCGCCATGCGCAATGAGGTCATCGGCGAAGGCGGCTATGGTGGCGGCATCGTTGCCCTCGGTAGCGAACATGACGCGGGCTTGGTCGATGTCGACAAACAAAGTGACGTAGTCTTGGCCGCGCCGGGCGGCGGTTTCATCGATCGCGAGCCGGGTCACGCCCGACGCATTGGTCCGCGCCCGCGCCTCGTCGACATAATGATGAATGACACGCCATAGCCGGGTGTCGTGCTCGCCCACTATCCGGGCCACCGCCTTGACCGGCATCGCCGCGACCATGGTCATGACCAATGCCTCGAACAGCAAGGTAAAGCCGCTGCCAGGCCGTGCCCATGACACGTTTACTGTCTTGATGCCGCACTTGTCGCAGCGGACG
>CAWCDM010000054.1:0-23540 GCA_963794185.1 uncultured Alphaproteobacteria bacterium
CTGGCCCGGGTTTAACAGTGTATTTCGAAATATTGTTCTACGTCAGTGTGTTATGGGCGCACGACAAGGTCTTAGCACCACATCTGTGCCGCGATGGTGGACTGATCAGGTGGCGACGGAGGGAACGGCTTCGCGGATGTTGGGTGGCAGTGCAGCCCCGACCGCCTGGAAGGCCTTTCCGGCCACGCCGGTCGCTGGCGTGCGCAGGATAAAATGTTTGCCGTCCTGCTCGACCTCGATCTCCTGTAGCCGATCGAGATCGGCGAGCAACTCGCGCCATTCCGGCTTCAGCCGTGCGGCGGTCAGGCGTTCTTCCAGTTCCTTGCGTAACACCAGAGCCAGAAAGCTGCAGAACACATGCCCGCGGATCGCCGCATCGGTCTGGTGATAGATCGGCCGTGTCGCCAAAAGGGCTTTCTCCGAACGGAACAGGTGCTCGACGACAAGCAGATCACGGTAGCGAAGCATCACGTTCAGCGGATGCAGCCGCAGATTGGTGCGCAGAACGTAGAGCCCATCGTAGCGAGCGTCCTCGGCCACGCGCGCTTCGTCGATCGTGAAGTGCTGCTGGTCGGGCGTCTTCAGGTAGCGCCGATAGGCACTGTTGCCGACCAGTGACTTGTCGCCCTGTCGCAGTTTGGCGCGCAACGTGGCCAGCACGGCTTCGCGGGTCCGCGCGGCCTGTGCCGCCTCGACCAGGTTGCGGCAGACAATGTAGCGGCGATCGCCGAGCTTGACCTCCTTGGCCTGCAGTTCGGTATCGGGCCGCCCTTTTCGCGGGATCACCAGCGGCACGCTTGGCGAGGCATCGGCCAGAATGAGTTCGCGCACTTCCTTGGAGCCGCGCTCGCGTACCCCGAGGATGTATTCCAATCCACGCTGTTCCAGAGCGGTGATGGTGGCGGCACTGATCATGCCGCGATCGGCGACGACGCAGACACGGTCGATGGCAAAGCGGCTGCGCAGACGGTCGACCACCGGGATCAGGGTGGTGACATCCGCAGTATTGCCGGGCCACATCTCCGAGCAGATGGGTCGCCCTTCCTGGTCGATGATGACGCCGACGATCATCTGGTTCAGGTGCGGCCGGTAATCCTTGGAGTGGCCGCGCTCGCCGAGCGTGGCACCGCCCTCGCCCTCGAAATACAGCGAGGTGGTGTCCATGAACACCACCGAGAGATCGGTGAACAACGAGCGCCGACGGGCGAACAGCCGCTCCTCGACAAGATCCTTGATGCAGCGCGCAACCAGGGTTCGGCCGTTCTGCTCGGCCGCGGGCAGTTCCTCGCCAAGCCAGGCCATGGCGCGGTAGAGGTGATGGAGTTGCAGGCCATCGACACCGGCGATGCGGTAGTCGCTGCGCCATTGATCGCAGGCGCGGTCGGAGCCGGAGATCATCAGCCGGTGCAGGACGGTAAGGAAGACGGCTCGCTCGACGGGAAACTCGAAGCCGCGACCAGCAAGCAGTTCCTCCACGACCTCGCGGCACCTTGTGTCGCGCCACAGACGTTCGAACAGCAGTGGCGGGCCGATGCGCCTGCAGGCGAGCGCCGGCGCGCTGCCCTCATCGGTGAGGGACAGGATCATCGAACGCTGGGCGAGGCGTGCGGCGGATCGCGCCAGGCGGTCAAGATCACCGCGACGTTCGACGTCTTCCTTGCGCCCAAGATTGCGGATGATGCGCTGCCTGGTCCTGCCATCCTCACGGACGGTCTCTACCAGGTAGACGTAGGTGTAGCGGCCAATGCGCTTTTCACGGACGAACATGGCGCTAGCATTCGGTCAGGCGCGGATTCGTCAAGCTAAAAGCGGAGATCGCCGTTCGAATTTAGCACCACGCCTTTGTGCACGGATCATCGCAGCTCAAAAAACAGAGTCTAAATCAATACCTTAATATTCCGCCACCGGACCGACCGCGAGTTTAGTGTCAAACCCGGGTCTGGGTGGCGCGAACCACGGCTGCGTTGCCGGCCGCGACAATCGACGTGCCGCATATGCCGCCCTGGGGGCTGGCGGCGACCGCGCTCGGCATTGCCTGGCTCGGGCTATGGCGTAGCCCGATGCGGCTGCTCGGGGTGCCGGTGATCTTGCTCGGCCTGGCCTCGCCGATGCTGGTGCGCCCGCCCGACCTCATGGTCTCGGCGGACGCACGACTGATTGCCGTGCGCTCCCATGGGGAGGTGTTCCTGCAGCAGATCTCGGGTGCTTCGAAGTTCACCCGCGAGTCGTGGCTGCAATACTGGGCGGCCGGCACGTCGCGCGCGATTCCCAGCGAAGGTTCGGCGTCCGACGGCGCGATTTCGTGCCAGAAGGATGCGTGCTTGCTGCGGCCGAGGCCGCTTGCGAAGGCTGCGCTGCTGGTGCGCGGCGCGCTGCATCCGGAAGGTTGCGCCGAGGCGTCGGTGATCGTTTCGGCGGAACCCGCGCGCGGTCTTTGCCCGAAGCCGTGGCCAGGGTTGGTGGATCGGTTCACCGTCTGGCGGTATGGCGCGGTTGCGATCTGGCTGAATGGCCGCCACGCATACATCCTGACGGACCGCGCCTACCGTGGCATCCGGCCCTGGGTGCCGCCGCCCCCGGTGCCGCGCTCGCACCAGGTGCCGGCGCTGCCGACCGCCCGGACCGACTCGGAACCAGATGCGGTAAAGCCGGCCGCCGAGTGATGCTCGGTCTGCGGCGCAGGCGGTTGGAACGCTGGCCGCGGCGACGCAAGCAAGGGTTCACACGGAGTTCACCGAGACTCCATCGAGGCCACTGAGGACCGGTCCTTTCCCTTTTGCGCTCCCGGCACGGGTGACACCTGGACCTACTCCGGTCAGTCAATGCGCGGCGGTGCGGACATCGTTCCAGCAGTCCGGGCGCTCGATTAATGAGATATACCCTGACTCTGCGGGAACCCGAAAATCCATCTTGCAAATCAGCCGGATCGCGATTCCTGTCAGGTTCATGATTCGTGGCGGCTTCCTCGACCCGGAATCCCCTCGTGACGTGCTCGATTTGGCCCGCGATGGATCCGCGGCCCACCGCCTGGCCCGGCGCGCCAATGCGTTGGTGCTGCTGGACGATGGGATAAGCTGTGCGGTCATCGCCAAGATGCTGCTTCTCGACGATGACACGATCCGGAGCTGGTACGAGCTGTATCAGGAAGACGGGATCGAGGGTCTGGCGAGCTTCGGCCATGAAAGCCTGCCCCGGCGGAGGCCGGGGGCGGCACCTGCCGGCTGACAGCGGAGCAGCAGGGCAAACTGAAAGCCTGGATCGCCGCGACGCTGCCGCGCACGACCCGCGAGGTGGGCGAATGGATCACGCGTGAATGCGGAATTGAATACCAGACCCGGTCCGGGCTGATCGCGCTGTTGCACCGTCTGGGCATGGAACATCGCAAGCCTAAAGCGATCTCACGTAAGCTGGACCCGGCGAAGCAGAGGGCCTTCATCAAAGAGTACGAGGCCTTGATGAACCGGATATTCGGCGATGAAGCGGTGGTTTTCGCCGATGCCGTGCATCCGACCCATGCGGTGCGGCCGGTTGGCTGCTGGGCGCCGAAAGACCAACCCATCGCGGTGGAACAGAGCAGTGGCCGGAACCGCCTGAATATCCACGGCGCGGTCGACCTTGAAACTGGCCAGACCGTCATGAAGGATGTTCTGGTGGTGGATGCCGCAAGCACAATCCTGCTGCTGATGGCGATCGAGGCGATGTATCCACGAATGCGCCTGATCCACGTCTTCCTGGACAATGCCCGCTATCATCACGCGAAGCTGGTCCAGGCTTGGCTGGCGACGCCGGGCTGTCGGATCAGGCTCCATTTTGTTCCGGCCTATTGCCCGCATCTCAACCCAATCGAACGATTATGGGGATTGATGCACAGGCACGTCACTCACAACAAGAGCTACGCCACCGTCAAGGAATTCAGCATCGCGATGCTGACCTTCCTACGTGAGGACGTACCTGAAAACTGGGACGCCTGGTACGATCAGGTGACTGACAATTTCCGTGTCATAACCCCAACGGACTTCCGGATTATCGCGTGAACGGGGGTATAGACCGACGAAATAGTCGATTTCGGGCATCGTTGGGTCAGCCTCTCAGCTAATCATGGCAGGGAAATCTGGTCTGTATGAGTCCCAGTCCCACTGTCGAATGGCGGTTGCGAATCAGGCGGGGGAACCGTTGCAATTATCGCTCGCGAGTAACAGTTACTACCGCAATTCGCCCAAGATTATTCATCCTATCGACTATCGTATAGGTGTCTTCGCCAGTGAATCCGGGAGCTGGCTTGTAGGCGACTCTCATCCGTTTGCTCACTTCGCCTATTAGTAGCTCGCCATGAGCGGGCGGCTGAGCGACTCGAAACGTCGGAGCGTACAAGAGGCTTCCCTGCGTGCCCCACAAGCTAAGCCAACACCAACCACCATCATTGCTCATCCGGATTATTGAATCGCCGTCGTTCTCCCTGAGAAGGCTTTAGAAGATGCTGTTGAGCACTACTGTCCGGTCAATAGTTGAACAAATTCAGTTGGTTATCGTCCATCGCGACTCCGGAACTGTCGACCGTTTGCAAGATCATAGATTCTATCGAGGCCTTTTCGAATACTGTCACCGAAATAACCTGCATCAATGTGTAGAGCGACACGTCCAGCTTCAGCCTCTTCCGGATGATGGCGACCAGCACGTAGACCGACACGGCGATCCAGATCTGTGTTTTCACGGCATTCTCGGAAGTGCCGTAGAACGCCTTGATCCGGAGGTGCTGCTTGATCCACTTGAAGAAAAGTTCCACCTGCCAGCGGCTCTTGTACAGGTCGCAGACCGTCAACGCCGGTCGCGTCGTTTGGTTGGTCAGGAACACAAGCGTCTTTTCAGTTTCCGGGTCCCTGAAGCGAACACGCCGTATATGAACCGGGTAGTCCTGCCTCGTGTAATGTCCGTCCAGTGCGATCTTCTGATCGGCGATGACACCGATTGTACGATCGGTGGCGCTCGAATACACGCGGTGCGCACTGAGATTGGATTTGGCACGGGTCACGAAAAACGCACCTGCCTGATGTAGCCGATACAGTCGGGCGAAGTCGACATACCCTCGATCCATGACGTAGATCGCGCCGGCCTCGGGCAGGATCATATCCAGCGCGTGCACGTCGTGCAGGGTTCCCTCGGAAATATGGATGAAACTCGGGATATTCCCGTGCAAATCCAGCAGCGTGTGCATCTTCACGGCCGCTTTGGTGCTCCGGAAATGCGCCCATGGGAACAGCGACAGGCACAAATCGATCGTTGTCGAATCCAATGCGTAAACCGTGTTGTCCAACTCCCCCAGCAGGCTTTCACCCGCATATAGCCGTCTTGCCTGTGCGATCAGCCGTTGAGCGAACTCCGCGTAAATGCGCCAGTCTCGGACTTCATTCGCATCGGCCAACGTCGACCGGCGGACCGGCCCGCGAAAGCCCATGTGCAACAGCTTCGCGGGTTGCGCCGCCAGGCAGGCCTCGATATCGCGCAAGCTTTCGCGGAAGGTCAGCTGTGCGAATGCCAGGGCCCTGTATTGCTCGGTGCAAGGAAATGTCTGCACCGAGTGGTCGCCATGATAACGCGCGACGATCCGTGCGAATGTGCTCCAAGGCAGGCAATCCATCAGCTGTGAGAACAGCGTCTTTCCGGCGTTCATGGGCGGGCCCTCCCCGGAAAAAGGCTCGGGGAAACCGCCGCCAACTTCAAACCGACACCACCCAAAATCGCCTAAAAACCGTTATAGATCAGATATTTCTAGGCAGTTCGTTCGGAAAACTCCGGACAGTAGTGGCTGTTGAGCAGATCTTGGACCGCTGTACGTCCGCAATCGTTGGCGACTGCGCATGCCCAATATGCGCCCAAATCATTCCGGTCAAAATTGTACCTGTCAGCATTGAGAAATACAGACTTCGCATAGTACAAACAGATGAAGCTGCACACGCAATAACGGTCGAAATACTCATGTTTTAATGTAGAGGGCGTAATGTAGGTTTGGCAAGGGTTACTTATGGCGGTGGTCCGGCACACCTTGGTTACTTGCCTATCCCGTTAACACACACAGGGGCTAGATGATGGGTCAGATCAGTTCAAGCATGAGACGCATGAAGGGTGGCCATAGCCATTGGTGCCCCGGCTGCGAGGAAATGCAGGTCATTCCCGATAGTTGGTCGTTCGACGGCAATCTGGACGCGCCTACGTTCAATCCGAGCATCAGAATCACCTATAACGGCGCTGATGCGGGCCAACTACGCGACGGCGGCCCCCGTGCGCCTTATGCCTGTTGTCACTATTTCTTGCACGCTGGCATCCTTCGGTTTTGTGGAGACTGCACTCACCCCATGGCAGGGCAAAAAAATACCGCTACCATCGTTACCCGAGCATCTTCGTGATCCGCCTACTACAGATGGTAGCTGTGTGTCTTAACCGGATAGGCAAGCTTGGTTAATGCGCCAGAAGCCGCCGGCCAGAGACGCCGACCGATCCCGTCACGCCGAGGTGAAGCATGGGGCGCTCCGTATTACTCCGTGGTCCTCCATTTGCTGTCCTCTGCATAGCTAACGCTCAGAATCACCGCAGCCTGCGACGAACTTCTTCTAAGCTGCTAATTTGGCTAAGGCTTCCGTCCCAACGTTTCGTAGCGTTATCAAAGCCGTGACGATGACCCGGCCCTGGTTGGTCAGGTGATAGCGATGCGTGCCACGCAGCTTCTTGATCAGCCCATGTGCGCGCAGCAGAGCGAGCAGGCGCGACACCGCCGCCGCGCGCCGCCGCTGCGCCGGCTTGGCGGCCTCGGCATCGGCGAACAGCAACTGGCGCAGATCGCGGTTGCGTAGGCCATTGACGGTGAACTCGCCCCGGCTGATCGCCTCGAACAGCGCGGCGTCGCCCGGTGCATGCGGATTGAGCGCGCGGACCCGGCGGCCGTCGCGCGTGACCGGCTGACACAACCGGGCGGTCAATTGACTCAATGGCGTGGTGTTCTCCACCGATGCCAGCGTCCGCAGATAGCGGTTGTTGGCCGCCTGTGAGGTCTCGGCCCGGCGCGCCAGATCGGCGATGCCTTGGCGCATCCGCTGCCAGGACTTGCCGGCGTCGGGGTTACCCTCCGGGACCCGGAACGTCTTGAACCCATCGACTTAGCCTGCCCCCGCGAAGGCGGGGTTGATCGTCGTCTCGACCCGCAGCACGCTGCCCTCCCCCGGGTCAAGTGCCCGGGGGCATGGCTTGTCGTTGTCGTACATCTTGATCGCGTTCTGCCCCACGCGGTGCTTGATCCGCACGCCTTCGGGGCGCTTTTTCACATCGCTCACCACCTCCGCCTGAAGCCGCGGCGGGATCTCGCCGATGGACGAGCCTTGCGGCCGAGGAAGCGCATCACGTCCGGGCTGCGGAACGTGGTCAGGCCATGATGCACGAGCTTCGGATACAGGCGGGCCAGCGACCCGGTGTCGCGAAACGGGATGTCGGTGGCCCATTCGCTTTGGTAGGTCGACCAGTGGTATTCGGCCGGCCATGCCTGAAACATCTCGTCGTGCAGCGGGTTCAGCTCACGCGCGATGCCGTTCAGGAGTTCGGGCCACGCCGCGCGCAGCTGTTCATGCATCAGACGTTGCGCCTGTTCGGGGTCTTCCAGCCAGGTGAAGCAGTTGTCGCGCTGAAGATAGCCGACGCCCGCCGCGGCCATGCTCCTGGCCAGCCACTCGCGGCCGTTGAGGCAGATCTGGATGGCGAACGGGAACCCGGTCTGGATACGAGCATGCATGAACCCGAACCGCGGGTGGACCTGGTAATGATAGAGGAACAGACACTTGCGATGGCGTGGTTCGAGACGCAGTTCTTTGGCTGCGCGGTCGCGCACGATCTCAAACGATTGGCATTGCTCGACAGCCGTCAGGATGCAGATCAGCCCTTCCTTGATGCCGTCCGCCAGAGCGATCGCGCGGGCGATCTCTTCCTCGTTGGTGCTGCTCGACGCCAGATAACGCACCGGCCGGCCGGTGCCCCCCGGCCGGTTCGCCGGGGCGGGCGGGCCAGCGCCTCGGACGCGGCGCGTAGCCGCTGCGTCAGTTCTTGCGCGTGCGTGGCGAAGTCCTTCAGCAGCACCTTCATGGTCCACAGGTAGCTGCTCATGCCGGCCGTGTGGGACAGGAACCGTAACGTCCCACGGAACACCAATCGGTCGAAGCCCGACAGTGTGCCGATGACGGCGTGCGCATGTTTGGTTATGAATGACGCCACGGCGTTCCTCCCTGACTGCTGCGGCAACTTTGGTCGGAAGCCAGTCTAGCGGATCAGCGGGGGAACGCCGTGCTCCTGTTTGGTTGCGGTCGGAGGCTGCGCTAGGATGCATCTACGGTTCCAATTCTTTGCCTGCGGGCGCGTCCGGACGAGGACGCTTTGCGGGCGATGCAAAGATCCGATGAAAGGCGAAGAAACGCTGTGTGGGTCGCACCCCCTCCCTGCCCTCCCCCCGCTTCGCGGGAGAGGAAAAATGTCAGGGCGGGCGTTTGCGCAGCAGGAAGCGCTGCCGTCCATCCAGCACGAGTTCGCGGCGTTGATTGTGCACGGTGCTGGCGAGCCCCACCACGCCGGTGGTGCGGTTGGGTGACAGCTCGTCCACCTCCAACGTCGGATACAGCGTGTCGCCGGCGAACACCGGCTTCAGGAAGCGGCTGGATTGTTCCAGGAAACCTACCAGCGAATCCTCGGTGACGAACGGGAACAGCCCGGCGCCGGGGGCCGTCTGGATCAGCGTCTGAAACCCGTGGGCGAGCATGCCGGGAAGCCCATGCGCGCGACAGGTACTCGATATTGTAGTGCACCGGGTGGTTGTCGCCGCTGGCGGCCTGGAACGCCAGGAACAGCGCCTCGGTCATGGTGCGGCTGGGCAGCACGAAGCGCTCGCCCAGGCGGAAATCGTCGAACCAGCGCTGTTCCGGGATCATGCGGTGCGCCGCCGGATCGAACCCGCTCATACCGCGCCGGCCGCGTGCAGCGCGGCGATCTCCGCATCGGTGTATCCGAGTTCACGCAGGACCGCGTCGGTGTGCTCGCCGAGTGCCGGCACGTCGCCCATGGCCGCCTCGACATCGGTGAAGGTAATGGGAGGCAGCAGCCCGCGGACCGGTCCGCCCGGCGTGGCGACCTCGCGCCAGCGATCGCGCGCGCTGAACTGGACGTGGTCCCACACGTCCTGCGCCTCGTTCAGCCTGCCATTGGCGATGCCGGCCGCGTCCAGCTTCCGCACCACCTCGATCGACGTCATGTCGGCGAAGTGCGCTTCGATCAGCCCGGTCAGCTCGTGGCGATGCTCGCGCCTCGCGTTGTTGTCGCGGAAGCGCGGATCGGTGGCGATCTCCGGACGGTCCAGCACCTTGGCGCAGAACGTCGCCCATTCGCGCTCGTTCTGCAGACCGAAGATCACCTGGCCGTCCTTGGTCCGATGCGCGCCATAGGGCGCCAGCGCCGGATGGCTGGTCGGCGAGCGCGGCAGCGGCGAGTTCGCATAGGTGGTGCGGTACATCGGATAGGTCATCCACTCGCCGAGCGCATCCAGCATGGCGATCTTGACGTTGGCCCCCGCCCCTGTCCGCCCGCGGCGCACCAGGGCCGCCAGAATGCCCGACAACGCATACATCCCGGTGGCGATGTCGGCGGCCGAGATCCCGACGCGCGACGGCGTGTCCGCGGTGCCGGTGACGCTGATCAGGCCGGACTCCGCCTGGATGAGCAGGTCGTAGGCCTTCTTCTGCGCGAACGGGCCGCTCTCGCCGTAACCGGAGATGTCGCAGACGACCAGCCGGGGATGGCTCGGCGCCAGGTCGGCATGGCTGAGCCCGAGGCGGGAGGCTGCGCCGGGCGCGAGGTTCTGCAGCAGCACGTCGGCGTTGGCGAGCAGCTTCGCCAGCACCTTTGCCGCCTCAGGATGCTTGAGGTCCAGCGAGATGCTGCGCTTGCCGCGATTGAGCCAGATGAAGAAGCTGGACTGCCCGTGCACGAAGCTGTCGTACGCCCGCGCGAAGTCGCCCTCGCCGGGCCGCTCCACCTTGATCACCTCGGCGCCCAGATCGGCCATGTGGCGGCTGCAGATCGGCGCGGCCACCGCGTGTTCCAGGGCGACGACGCGAATGCCTTCGAGGGGTCGCACGATCGGGGCCGCCTTCCGCGTTTCCGCCGCGAGGAAAGCCCCGCGCCGCACGGCTTGTCAAAGCGGGATCGTGGTCACCGCGGACAGGGTGGTGGCGATGCCGGGAGCACAGGAAAGGATCGGGTTGCCGGTGACCGCCCCATCGCCGGACAGGAACGGGCTGACCCGGGCGCCCGCCTCCGCCAGGATGACCAGCGCCGCCGCCACGTCCCACAGGTTGATGTGCAGCTCGACATAGGCGTCGGTGCGCCCGGCGGCGACATCGGCAAGTCCGAGCGCACCCGAGCCGTTCAGCCGCGGCATCGCTCCTGCGGCGATGATGCGTTCGGTGAGCGACAGAAAATCGCCGAGCGGGCGACGGCGCGACCAGCCCAGCTCGACCGTGGCACGCGCGAGATCCGTCGTGTCGGCGGCACGGATGGGGGCGCCGTTCAGCGTCGCGCCGCCGCCCGCGCGGGCGGCGAAGGTCTCGGCGAGCGCCGGGGCCACGATCACGCCGATCACCGGCCGCTCGCCGTCCAGGCAGCCCAGCGAGACGCAGAACCGCCTGCCGCCGCGCATGAAGTTGGCCGTTCCGTCGATCGGATCGACCACCCAGCGCAGACTGCCGGATCGGGTGCGGCCGCCCTCCTCGCCCTGGAACCCGTCGGCGGGGTAGGCCGCGGCCAGACGCTCCGACAGCAGGCGCTCGACCGCGCCATCCGCCTCGGTGAGCCAGTCCTGGGCGCCCTTCAGCGCGGCGGTTGACGCGCCGGCCGGCGGACGCATGCGCAAAGCCAGGGCGCCGGCCTCGGTTGCCAGCCGTACGGCGGTTTCGAAGCGGCCGGCCAGTGCGTTCATCGGATCCCCGCGCGCATGAAGCTCTGCACGAACTGGCGCTGGAACAGCAGGAAGGCAACCAGCAGCGGCGCGCTGGTCATCAGGGTCGCGGCCGTGACGATGGACCAGTCGATGCCCTGGTCGGTGGTGGCGAAGATCGCCAGACCGACTGTCAGTGGCCTGGTGGTGACCGAGTTGGTGATCACCAGCGGCCAGAGGAAGTTGTTCCAGTGATAGCTCACCGACACGAGGCCGTAGGCAATGTAGGTCGGTTTCGCCAGCGGCACATAGACGCGCCAGAGCCGTGCCAACAGCCCGCAGCCTTCCAGCCTGGCGGCATCGTCCAGCGGCTGGGGAATCGTCAGGAACGTCTGCCGCAGCAGGAAGATGCCGAAGGCGGATCCGAGATACGGCAGCGCGATCGCCAGAATGGTGTCGGCCAGGTGCAGTTGCACCAGCGTCCGGTAATTCTCGACCAGCAGCACGTCGGGCATCACCATGAGTTGCAGCAACACCACCGCAAACAGCAGGTCCCGGCCGGGAAATGTCAGGCGCGCGAAGGCGAAGGCTGCGAGCGTGCAGAGCACGAACTGGGCGGCCAGAATCAGCGTGACCAACATGACTGTGTTCAGCAGGTAGCGGGTGAAGGGAGCTGCCTGCCACGCCGCCTCCAGGTTGGCGAGCGTCAGCGGGGCCAGCAGGTTGAAATGCGTGGCGTAGATGGCCGGATGGAATGCCGTCCATGCCGCATAGAGCAGCGGCAGCATCCACAGCAGGCCCAGCAGCCAGGCTCCAAGCGTCTCCAGGCCGCGGCCCAGCCTGGGGTGGTCTGCGACCATCATCGGTAGTGCACGCGCCTGCCGAGCACGCCGAATTGGAACGCCGCCGCCAGGCCCATGATGATCAGCAGGACCACGGTCAACGTGGCAGCGGTCGCGGTGTCCCAAAAGCGGAAACCTGTTTCGTAGATGTAATAGAGCAGCAGGGTGGTCGCGTTGTCCGGTCCTCCGCGCGTCATGACGATGATGTGGTCGATCACGCGGAATGCGTTGATCACCGCGTTCACCAGGACAAACAGCGTGGTCGGCATCAGCAGCGGCACGGTGACGCGGCGGAAGAAATTCCAGCGTGAGGAGCCTTCGAGGGCGGCCGCCTCGCGCAGATCGGTCGGCATGGTCTGCAACGCGGCCAGATAGAAGATCATGAAGAAGCCGGCTTCCTTCCACACGGCGACGACGATCATCGCCGGCAGCGCGGTGGAGGCATCGCCCAGCCAGTTGTGACGGCCGCCGCCGAACACGGCGATGATGCGGTCGAACAGCCCGTAATCCGGTGTATAGAAGAACAGCCAGATGTTCGCGACGGCGATCATCGGCAGCATGGTCGGCAGGAAGTACGC
Organism: uncultured Alphaproteobacteria bacterium; assembly: GCA_963794185.1. GTDB lineage: Bacteria > Pseudomonadota > Alphaproteobacteria > Acetobacterales > Acetobacteraceae > JAMXLO01. The sequence goes on from CAWCDM010000054.1 coordinate 12,378, forward strand.
CAGGCGAAGCAGCGCGCGACCCGGCAGCGCTTCGTTGACTGCCAGTGCCATGATCAGCGCCAGCACGATCGAGGCCGGAATGGTGGCTATCGCATACCATCCGTTGTTGCGCAGCGCCTGCCAGAACACCGGGTCGTCCAGCAGTCCTACGTAGTTGCTCAGCCCGACGAATGGCGCGGGCCGGCTTCCGCGCGGCGTTGCGTAGAAGCTGTCGAGGAATGTGGCGATCGCCGGCCAATGGGTGAACGCCACCAACAGGACGAGGGCTGGCAATACCAAAAGCCAGGCGTGGATCGTGTCGCGGCGCATCACCGTCAACCTCCGCGCGGCCGCATAGCGTCCGCTACCGCTGAGCGGGAGTGGTGTATGTGCGACGCGCAATCAAGCTTCAGGTGTCGGAGCCATGGGAGTGAGAGTCTGCCTGACGCTAACCCCGGATCACTGACTGCAAACACGACGGGATTCGAATGGGTCTTAGTTTGAGATTTTGTGATTCAGTAAGTCCTCCATTTGCTTGCGTGCGTTCTCCGTTCCGATCCAAGGCCTGACTTCGAAGTCAGCAATTCGCAACGTCGCCTTGAAGCCGTGATCCAGCGGCAATATGTCGGCTAGTGCATCGCGAAACGCTCTTTGCCGTGGCGACCTCCGGCATTGGGAAAGAGTGGAGGCTTGGGTGCGGCAAACCCGCCTCCTGATTTTGGCCACTGTTTGGACTCTGAGTGGTCGATCCATGTCTTACGATCGAACGCCAACTGTATCTCCTTTGGATAGCGACGGAGTGTCATACTTCGGTACTGGTTGAAATGTTGGCTCTCATCGACCTCAATGATGCGCTTCCCGGAACATCCAAATTCCAGGGTTCCATCGACTCTTCGAGTTTCTCGTGCGGGCATCACTTCCGGCAATTGCCGACCAGTCAGTCCCTGATATATCTGGCAAACGAGTTGCCAGTAATTGCCGCACTCGATCAGGCCGGGCCGCAACAGCCAAATTGAAGTCCGGGTCTCGATCGTTCGTCCCGTAATTTGGGCGATAAGATCAAGGACGGCCTTCTGAATCTTCAGCGGCATTTGACCTCCTTAAGCGACTTCCAATGCCTCGAACACATTGCAATTGCGATGTTACCGGGGGGGATGCCCCACGTCATTAGCCGTTCTTGTAAGGTCGCAGGATACGGTCGGCTTCGGCCTGCGCATCTGCCATCGCCTGGGCCGGCGACTTGCTGCCGTTCAGACAAGCCTGGATGTTGTCTGTCAGCGCCTTATAGACGCGCTGGTTCTCGTGAACGGACAACTCGCCCGTCGCCACCGGCAGGAACGTGCGCGCCACGTTGGCCGTTGGAACCTTGGCGATGAAATCCTGCATCGTCTGTGTCTCGTACGCGGCGGGACTCGTGGCGATGTAGCCAGTGCGCATCGACCAGTCCGCGGCCCGCTCCGGCTGGCTGACCCAGCGGGCAAATCGCAGGCTCGCCTCGCGCTCCGGCACACTCGCGTTCTTGAAGAAATACAGATTGCCGCCACCGACGACGGTGTGCGGCGAGTTCTTGCCGGCCAGACCCGCAACTCCGAACGGGAACTGCGCCTTCTCACGCACATTGGTCAAATTGCCGGTCGTGTGCTGGATGATTGTCGCGTTGCCCTCGAGAAAGTCCGGCGACAGTTGCGACCAGTTGGAAACGCCGTCAGGGCTTGCATGGTGTTCCGTGGACAGGTTGCGCCAGAAGGCCATCGCCTCGATCGTCTTCGGCTGGTTGAAAAAGACCTCGGTGCCGGCCTGGTTCATCAGGATCTGTTCCGCCTGATTGGCCAGCGCACCGAACGTCCATTGCGCATTGCCGAGGTCGCCGGCCATCTTGATGCCCCAACGGGTCACGCGCCCGGACGCATCGCGCTTCGTCAATCTACCCGCGGCTATCGCCAATTCCGCCCAGGTTGTCGGAAACTTCTCGGGGTCAAGTCCCGCATCCTGGAATGCAGCCTTGCTGTAGTAGAAGATCGCAGTCGAGCGCTGATACGGCACCGACCATGTCTTGCCATCGGCGTGGCTGTTGGCCATGAACGCCGGATAGAAGCCGTCGAGCCACTTCTTCGCATCGGCATCCAGGCCGATCTCGTCCAGCGACACAAGGATGTCCTGATCCTGCAAACTGTGCATCTCGGCGGCCAGCAGCACGGCGAACTGCGGGCCGGTGCCCGCCCGGATGGCAGCCAGCGCCTTGATCAGCGTCTGGCTGTAATCGCCGCCGTACACCGGCTCGACCGCGATGCCGGTCTCCTGCTGGAAGGCCTTGCAATATCCGTCCATGATCGCCTGCAACGGGCCGCCGACGGCAATCGGATAATAAAAGGTCAGCTTCTGCACGCCCTGCGCGCGCAGGACAGCGGGCGCGGCAAGTATACTCGCCCCGGCGGCCAGAATGGTGCGGCGACGAATCATGACAGAACCTCCCCTTGTTCCTTGGTTATCGATGGAACGGACGCAACAGGCGCGCGGCAGTGGCCTGGGCTTCGGCCAACGCCGCGCTCCGGCGCCTTACGACCAAGCAAAGCAGCCTGTAGCCCGTCATTCAGAGCCTGTGTCACGCGCTGGTTGTCGTGCGTCGACAACTCGGCGACAGCGTATTGCAACTGGTCTCGCGCCACGGCGGCGGCCGGAAAATCGGCGACATAGCTCCGCATCCGGCTGGTCTCCCAGGCATCCGGCCGGGTCGCGACATAGCCGGTATCGATGCCCCATTGCGCGGCGCGTTCCGGGCTGGTGATCCAGCGGAGGAACTGCAAAGCCGCATCGCGCTGTGGCGGGCTCGCGGTCTTGAACAGGTAGAAATTCCCCCCGCCCGTGGGTGTGCCGCGCTGTCTGCCCGCCGGCAGCATCGCGACCCCAAAGGGAAATTTCGCATTGGTGCGAATGTTCGACAGGTTGCCGGTCGTGGTCCAGATCATCGCGACTTTCTGTTCGAGAAAATCGCGCGGCGTGACGCCCCAATCGACGATGCCGGGCGGATGTGCCTGGTACTTCCCCGCAAGGTCGATCCAATAGCGCAGAGCCTCCACGCAGCCGGGCGCGGCAAAGTCCGTCTCGGTGCCGTCGGGATTGGCCAACGTGGCGCCGGCCTCGGTGGCGAGTGCCTGAAACAGCCAATAGGCAAAGCCGCTGGCGGGGATCTGCACACCCCAGCGATCCACGCTGGCGCCGCTCCGCCGCGTCAGCCTTTGTGCGTACTCGGCGTGCTCGACCCAGTTCACTGGCGGCCGTTCCGGATCCACCCCGGCGTCCTGAAATGCCGCCTTGTTCCAGTACAGCACGATCGTCGATCGCTGGAACGGCACGCCCCAGGTTTGGCCGTCGATCTCGCCATTCTTCAGGAACGCAGGATAGAAGCTGCGCAGCCAGGCATTGTCCGAGCCATTCTGCGCAAGCGCGTCGAACGGCACGATCAGATCGTCGTCGATCAGCGAGAAAACGTCGGTCGAAAGCAGAACGGCCATCTGCGGCCCGGCATTTGCCTTCAGCGCCGTCTGCGTCTTGGTGAGCGTATCCTGATAGGTGCCGGCATAGATCGGCGTCACCTTGATTGCCGGGCTCTCACGCTGGAAATCCGCGGCATAGCCGTCGATTATGCGGGTGATCGGTCCGCCAACGGCGACCGGGAAGTAGAAGGTGATTTCGGTCGCAGCCTCGGCAGCACGAGCGACCGCGGGCAACGCCATCCCCGCGGCTGCGGTCCGCAACAGGCTGCGGCGGGTGGTTCCGATCATGCGCGCACAGGTTCCCTTTCGGTTGCAATACATTCTCGCCGCCGACCGGTCGCGGCATCGAACAGATGGATCGGCTCCGCGGTGGCGAGCCGGACCGGCGTCCCGTCGGCAAGCACGACCCGCCCGGCAAGCCGCGCCAACAGACTGACCTCGCCGACGGCACAGGCAAGCACGGTGTCGGCCCCAAGATATTCGGCGTGGCGTACGCGCGCGGCGATCCCTGACTCGGCCAACCGCAGGCACTCGGGACGAATGCCGCCCAGCAACGCCCCGGCGGCAGGCGGCGCCAGAACCGGTCCGTCGGTGCCCTGCAACACCATGCCGGCCCCCCGACTTTCCAGGGGGAAAAGGTTCATCGACGGCGTGCCGATGAAGCCCGCCGCGAAACTGGTCGCGGGCCGAGCGTAGATTTCCGCCGGCGGGGAATCCTGCTCGATGTGGCCGTCACGCAGCAGCACGATCTGGTCGGCCATTCCCATGGCCTCGGTCTGGTCGTGCGTCACGTACAGCATGGTGATCCCCAGACGGCGCTGCAGGGCCAGAATCTCCCGCCGCATATCGGCACGAAGCTGCGCATCCAGGTTCGACAGCGGCTCGTCCATCAGGCAGACCGGCGCCTCCGCCACGATGGCACGGCCGAGCGCCACACGCTGCTGCTGGCCGCCGGAGAGCTGGCCGGGCTTGCGCTCGAGCAGGTGTGCGATGCCGAGAATCTCCACCGCGCGAGCCAGCCGGCGCGCCCGCTCGGATGACGGAACCCGGCGCGCCTTCAGGCCAAAAATGATGTTTTCCGCAACGCTCAGGTGGGGGAAAAGCGCATAGGATTGGAACACCATCGCGACGCCACGGGCAGCCGGCGGCAGGTTCGTCACATCGCGCCCGGCGATCTCGATCCGGCCCTCGCTCGCCGTCTCCAGGCCGGCCACGATGCGCAGGCACGTCGTCTTGCCACAGCCCGATGGGCCAAGCAGAACGGTGAAGCTGCCGGCTGCAACGTCGATCGACACTCGATCGAGCGCGCTTGTCGAGCCCCAGCGCCGGCTCACGCCGATCAGCCGCACGGTTGCACCGGGCACCGATCGCTTTGCTGGCTGAGGTGGAGCGTTGCGGGACATCGACGCAATCTCGTTCTGGGACCGGCGGCAATCTGCGCAGCGATCCGCCGATACGGCAAGCGCGACAGGGGCGGTAGGGCATGTCGTTTGAATGAAACCTGCGCCTGGAGCGCCCCTCACCGTGTCGCAGGCAGCGGTTGATCTTCGCCGCACGTCGGGGAATGTTGGAGCGATGTCGATCCTGTCCGGTCATGCCCGAGTCGCCGGTATCGCCGGCTGGCCCGTCACCTATTCCCGGTCGCCCCGTCTGCACGGGTTCTGGCTTCGGCGCCATGCGATCGATGGCACCTATGTGCCGTTGCCGATCCAGCCGGGCGCATTCGCCACCGCAATGCGCGGCCTGCTGGCCGCCGGGTTCGCCGGCGCGAATGTGACGATCCCGCACAAGCTCACCGCCTTCGAAATCTGCGATACCGTGGACGACACGGCCCGGCGCGCGGGCGCGGTGAACACGTTGGTATTTCGCGAAGGCAGGATCGCCGGGAGCAACACGGACGGTTACGGGTTCATCGCCAATCTCCGAGCGCACGGGGTTGACCCGGCCGCCGGCCCGGCGCTGTTGCTCGGCGCTGGCGGTTCGGCGCGGGCCGTGGCCGCGGCACTTCAGGATGCGGGTGCGCAGGTCACGGTTGCCAATCGCACCCTGGCGCGGGCCGAGGCGCTCGCGCGCGACCTGCCGGGACTGCACGTCGTTGCGTGGGACGCGCGTGCCGCAGCGCTCGCCGATCATGCTCTCGTGGTCAATGCGACGCCGCTCGGCATGGTCGGGCATGATCCGGTGGAGCTCGATCTCTCCCACGCGCCGTCATCGCTCGCAGTCGTCGACAACGTTTACGTGCCGCTGGAAACACCGCTGCTCGCCGCCGCACGTGTGCGCGGGCTGCGGGCCGTCGAAGGCCTGGGCATGCTGCTGCACCAGGCCGTGCCCGGCTTCCATGCCTGGTTCGGGTTAATGCCGGAGGTGGACGACGCGTTGCACCGCTTCGTGGCCGCGGACCTGCCGATGCGATGATCGTCCTTGGCCTTACCGGGGGGATCGGCATGGGCAAATCGACCGCGGCTGCCGCGTTCCGCCGGGCGCGCATTCCCGTGTTCGACGCCGATGCCGCGGTTCACCGGCTGCAGGCGCGTGGCGGGCGCGCCGTCCGGGCGATCGAGGCGGCGTTTCCCGGCACGGTGCGCGATGGCGCCGTGGACCGCATGGCACTGCGTCAGGCGGTGCTGAGAAACCCGGATGCCCTCACCCGGCTCGAAGGCATCCTCCACCCCATGGTCCAGCAGGAGGAGCGCGCCTTCGTTGCCCGCGGCAGACGCAGAGGCACTCGCGCGGTGGTGCTGGACATCCCTCTGCTGTTCGAGACCGGCGGCGACAAGCGGGTCGATCGCGTGGTTGTCGTGACTGCCCCTCGATCGGTGCAGATGCAGCGCGTCCGCAGACGCAGACGGATGAACGCGGCGGACATCGCGGCAGTTATCGCGCGCCAGATGCCGGACGCCGAGAAGCGACGCCGAGCCGACTTCGTGGTCAACACCGGATTGTCCCGCCGCCACTCGCTGCGAACGCTCAGCCGGCTCATCAGGGAGATTCAGGCTTGACCCGCGCCATCCTGTTTGACACGGAAACCACGGGGCTGGAACCGCAGCTCGGTCACCGGGTGATCGAGATCGCCGCGCTGGAACTGGAGAACGACCTGCCCTCGGGCCGTTATTTCCACGCCCTGGTCCACCCCGAACGCGACATCCCGGAAGATGCCACGCGCATTCACGGCTTCACGGTCCAGCATCTGGCGGACAAGCCACTCTTTGCGGGCATCGTCGAGGACATGGTGGCGTTCTTCGCCGACGATCCGCTGATCGCGCACAACGCCCCATTCGATTTCGGCTTCCTTAATGCGGAATTTGCCCGCCTCGGTCTGCCGAGACTGGCGGAGTCCCGCATGATCGACACGCTTGCGCTGGCGAAAGCACGCTTTCCCGGCATGCCCAACAGCCTCGACGCGCTGTGCCGGCGGTTTGCCATCGATCTCAGCGCACGCACGACGCACAACGCGCTGCTCGACTGCCGACTGCTTGCCGAGGTCTATGTGGAGCTCACGGGCGGCCGCCAACGGGGGCTGTCGCTGGCGCCGGAGAAAGCCGCCCTGCCGCCGGTCCTTTATGCCCACACCGGACCGCGCACACCACGACTGATGGTTCCAGGTGCGGCCGAACTCGCCGCGCACGCAGAGTTCGTCGCCCGGCTGAAGGACCCGCTATGGTTGCAGGTCTGAATCCCCTCCAGGCCGATCAGGCGGCTGCGACTGTTCCGGGTGGTGCCGTCTCGGGCTGGGCTGCCGCGGGCTGGGCCTGGGCGCGCCGCGCCTGCCACAGCGCGACGAAATCGATCGGCTGCAGGAGAACGGGAGGGAAGCCACCATCGCGCGTCACATCCGACAGAATGTTGCGGGCGAATGGGAACAGGATGCGGGGGCACTCCACCAGAAGGACCGGCTCGATCGCGTTTTCGGGGAGTCCGTTCAGGGTGAAAACGCCGGCATAGGTCAATTCTGCGACAAAAACCGTGGGTGGCACGGCGGCCGCCGCTCCGTTGCCCGCCTGGCCGGCACCCGGGGCCGCCGCCGCCTCATGGGCCTCGGCCCGGATAACCAGCGCGACCTCGAATACGTTCTGCCCCTCCTGCACGCGGCGCGCCTGAACGTCGAGATTGATATTGACCTGGGGCTGCGCGTGCAGCTGCGAGAAGATCTGAGGTGCGCCGGGAACCTCGAACGACAGGTCCTTGACGTACTGGATGTTAACAACCAGAGGTGGCACCTGGGCCTGAGGGGCCGGCTGCGGGGGAGTTGTCGTCTCGGACATTACAATCTCTCCGTGTATTGCACGCTCGGGCGAATACGCCGCGCGGGGCCGCCGGGTAGCACGGATAGACCACCGGCGCCATCATGTTCGACGGGACGGGTCAGGCTCGCCAGGCGATCTCTTCGGGGGCCGGTGCGGTCGGGTCGCAGCGCAGCCACTGGCCGTTCATCACGCTGCTGCCGGTCAGCGACAGAATGAAGCCCCAATGGCTCACGACAACGGTGTCGGACCAGTTCGGCAGTGCGGCCATTTCCGCGCGAAACAGCGCGGCCCGGCCGATCACCGAAGCGGCTGGCTCCTCGATCGCAGGCCACCACACCTCGTCGATCGTCGAAAAGTCATGCTCCGGCCAGGTGCGCTCGAGTTCGGTGCGCGGCGTGCCGATGTCGCAGGCGAATGCATAGCGCTCGCGGACGATCGGGTTGATCAGGACCTTGGCGCCGAGCGCCTTGGCGAGGGGCGCGGCGGTCTGGAGCGCCCGCGTATAGGGCGAGGTGATGATGCGGGTGACCCCCTGGTTGGCCAGCTGCCGGGCCGCATCGGCTGCCTGCACGTGGCCGAGCTGCGTCAGCGGCGCGTCGACGATGCCCGGGTCCCGGCGCATCGCGGTGAAGCGGAGGTTGAATTCGCTCTGCCCATGGCGCAGCAGGATCATGACCGGGCAATACAGGTCGGTTCAGCGGCCGGCAACCCGCCCAGGCGCGAGAAATATTTGTGTCCAGGGCCGCACGTCCTTATCTGTTGTTGACGAGGAGAGTGATGATGGGCGCGGGCAGCGGTTTTCCGATCGACCTGATCCTGTTCGGGATGATAGCGGCCTTCCTGGTTCTGCGGCTGCGCAGCATCCTGGGCCGGCGGACGGGATTCGAACGGCCCCCGGCGCAGCCCTACCAGCCGCCGCCGGGCACGACGGCCGCGGGGCCGGTGATCGATGGCCACGCGGAGGCTCAGCCCGCCTCCAACCGGGCGTTGCCCGATCCCGCCGGCGCGATCGGCCAGACCCTGGCCCAGATGCGGGCCGTCGACGCCGGCTTCGATCCGGCCGCGTTCCTCGATGGAGCCGAAAAGGCATTCCGCATGATCGTCTCTGCCTTTGCGGCCGGAGATCGAGGGACCCTTCGAAGTCTCCTTGCGGATGACACCTATCGCGCCTTCGAGCAGGCGATTGCCGGACGGGAAGCCGCCGGCCAGACGCAGGTAAGCACGATCCACAGCATCCACAGCGCCGCGATCGAGAACGCCGAACTGCGGGGCACGGTCGCCTCGATCACGCTGCGCTTCGTGTCCGATCAGACCAGCCTGACCCAGGACAAGGACGGGCATCCGGTCACCGGCACGGACGCAGTGACCGAGATCACGGATGTGTGGACATTCGAGCGAGACCTCTCCACGCGCGATCCGGCCTGGCGCCTGGTATCCGCCCGCAGCTCCTGACACGTCACTGCGACGCTGACCCTTTCCCGGATGTCCGGCGCGCATCAGTTGATCTGTGCGGACTGCCTGACGGCGCTGCCGGAGCTTGCCGCGGGGACGGCAGACGTTGTCGTGACGTCGCCTCCGTACAACCTGGGTGTGTCCTATCGCGGCTACGACGATCGCCGCGCCGAAGATGAGTATCTGGATTGGCTGCTGCGCGTGGCAACCGAGGTCCGCAGCGTGATGAAGGAGGATGCATCTTTCTTCCTGAACATCTCCGGATCCTCCAGCGCGCCTTGGCTGCCGTTTGAACTGATCGTGCGCATGCGTCCGCTGTTCGTGTTGCAGAACCACATCACGTGGATCAAATCGATCGCCACCGGTCGCAATTCCGTCGGTCATTTCAAGCCGGTCGGCGGGCAGCGCTTTCTTCACCACAACCACGAGCACATTTTCCACCTGACGCTGTCCGGCGATGTGAAGCTCGATCGGCTTGCGATCGGCGTGCCGTTCAAGGACAAATCCAATATTGCCCGGCGCGGCCATGCCCAGGACCTGCGCTGCCGAGGCAATACATGGTTCATTCCGTACGACACGGTGCAGAGCAGGGCGGAGAAGTTTCATCATCCGAGCACGTTTCCCGTAGCGCTGCCACGCTGGTGCATCCGTCTGCACGGTCGTCCAAACGCCGTCGTGCTTGACCCGTTCATGGGAACGGGAACGACGGTGGTGGCGGCGCACCTGGAAGGAGCCACCGGCATTGGCATCGATATCGACGCCTCGTACGTGGCGGTGGCGCAGCAGCGGCTTGTCGAGGCCGGCCGCGTGCAGCTGCCCCTGGCTGATGTCTGACAGAGTGTACACCTCTCCCGCTTCGCGGGAGAGGTCGCAGCGCGTCAGCGACGCGGGAGAGCAACTGTGTTGTTTGTTTCGCCATCGGCACTCCCGGACCTGACCGAGCATGCGGTGCGCCGTGCTCGGGGCCGTCAATAACGCTGCGCGCCACCTGCGGCGGTGGCCTGCGGCCATCATTGACCGCCCCTGCGCGCGACGGCCTGGAGGATGCCAGGTCGGGACGAAGGAATGGCCGTTGTCCAGTCGAACCAGGAATCCACGTTTGGCTCACGCGGCGCTGGCCCGCCAGTCGGTGGCATCGCGGACCATGGCATTGCGCATGACCAGCAGCTTGCGCATGCAGGCGACAATGATGACCTTGGGCTTTTTGCCGGCCAGGCGTTTGGCGAAGGCGGCGATCACCGGGTTGCAGCGTTTGGCGCTGAGCGTGGCCATGTAGAGGATCTCGCGCACCGCCTTGCGGCCGCCTTTGATGTGGCGCTCGCCGGCATGCCTGCCACTGCTGTCATCGAACGGCGCCACGCCGACCAGGCAGGCGATGGCGTGACGCGACAACTGGCCGAGTTCGGGCAACAGCGCGATCAGGGTCTGAGCCAGTACCGGGCCGACACCGGGCACGCTGCGCAGCCGCACCTCCCAGCCACGCCAGTCGTCGTGTGCGCCAATGAAGCTTGGCCAGCTTCCGCTCGATCGCCGCACCCGCAGCGGATTGAGCAGAGCGACCTCGAAGCCCGCCGCCTCCAACGCGTCGATCACCATGCGCTCATAACCACCGGAGGCTTCCAGGCCGATGCGGCAGACCTGGTGCTCAGACAACCAGGCGGCCAGCGTGGCCAGGCCGGCATCGTCGCGCGTGACATGCAGAGACCCTTGATCCGGCCAGAGTGCGATATCCAGCCAATCTTTGCTGACATCGATCCCGGCATTGACTACCTTCTGTGCCATCTTCCGATCCCTTCCTTGCATATCCGGTCTCGATGACCATGCAACTGTTCGGGCTTGCGAAGATGGCGAGGAGGCAGCTTGCTCTCCCACGGACTTGCACCAGGGGTGCTGCGGGCTCTCCCCTCCAGGGCCGGCGTGGCTGCTACCTCGCCGGCCCACGCCATTCTTGGCACAATTCGGAGATACAAGGGTGCATCGGCAGCACCTGTTTA
>CAWCDM010000055.1:0-17772 GCA_963794185.1 uncultured Alphaproteobacteria bacterium
TCGGCCGCCAATCTGGCTGGAACGCATGGGCGCCAACGAGCGGCGGGCGATGACACCGCTCTTCTGGGGCCAGTGTGCACCCTGACGGGACCTTCCAGCTCGACATGACCGCCCGCCTGCCGCTCATCTGCCTACGCCGCCAACTCTGCTAGCCCGCATTATTCGTAGCCGCCCATTGACGCTCCGCGGCCACGAAAGTCGTTCCATCTCCGGTTGTGTGGACATGTCGTCGTGCGGCCACTTTGCGGTGGTCGTTGGGAGAGGTTTGGGTCTCGGTTGGAGGTTGACGGAACGGGCGACGGGCGGGGCGGCAGCCCCGCGGTTCAGACGGTCAGGCGCGGCAAACGTCCCAGCATCAGTGTGAAGATTGCCTGATCCGGCGTGCTGGTCGGCAGGTGCAGCTTGATCTGCCGCTTCAGGTCCACCACGCGAACGGCGAGCTTGACCAGTCGCAGGCGCAGGGTATCGAACTGCATGACGCGCCACGACGAGCGTCGCGGCATCAGCACGCGAAGGTGCCACATCATCCAATAGGCGCCGGCATGCAGGAACAGCCGCAACTGGTTGGCGCTCGACGTGTGGCAAGAGGTGCGGTCTGCCGCCAGGTGGGTCTTGAACGACTTGATATGGTTCTCCGCCTGGCCGCGCTGGCAATAGACCTTTTCGTAGATGGTGCGAGGCGAACCGGCATCGAGGTTGGTGGCGATGAAGCGCGTGTCCACACCGTCGGGTCCAGCTTCGATGCGGGCGATGATGCGTTCGACGCGATCCCAACTCGCGGCGCCGTCGTAGAATTCCTTGAACCGCCGGAGCTTGTCGGGACCACCCGCGGCGGCGAAGCGCGCCGCCGTGCTCTGCTCCAGTGTGTCGATATGGCGGCGCAACGTGGTCGTCGTGGCGACGCCGAGGGCGTAATCGACGCGGTTGGCGCGGCAGAAGCGGAGCACTTCGGGCGTGCAATAATGGCTGTCGCCGCGCAGCAGGATCTCGACCCGAGGCCAATGGCCGCGAATGCGCGCGATCAGCCGACGCAGCAGCGTCACGATCTCGCGCCCGTCCGGACGTCGCGCCGGGCGCAGCACGGCACCCACCAGGCGACCGTCGCCATCGAACACCACGATCGGCTGGAAGCCATATTCGTCGTAATAGGCGTTGAACAGCCGCAACTGCTGGCCGCCATGAGCGGCATCAAAGGTATCGTCAACATCGAGCACAATCCGGCGCGGCACGTGGCGGTAGCTGAGGTCAGCTACCGCTGCACGGCGTCTGACAATGCCGGGTCACCCGCTACTTTGCTTCTGGTGACACGAACGGTAACGTTGGGTCTGGGCCCACTACGGCGGGTCCAGCACCGGCGCTGCCACGATGTCGGGCCATGGTGGATGGCCAGAGTTGGAAAAGACGATCCCGATCCTAACCAGGCGAGGTGGTACAGAATCACGCCAGATCGACGTCCAACCCCCGCCTTGCGTGGCTGCCCAGTAAGTCATCTCAAGCCGCTCGACCCCTTGAAGGATCTGCGTCGCAACCGCCAGTGGCGGCGGCCCGATTCTGGTCGCATGCAGATGCGGCGTCCACACCAATAGAAGGCGGTGGGTGGCATCGACGACCAACTCGACATCAGCACGCCGAATTCAGAAACCCGGCAGTCGACACCGGCATGATGCTGGTGAACGTGACGGAGTGAGGGGTGCCAACAAAGACCAATGGCTCCCACTCTGAGCCCGGCCTGGCATTTTTGATCAGGTACCGCAGCGTCCTGTCCACCGCATCGAAATCCTCGTGCTGTGACAACAGCTGGGTCTGTCGGTCGGAGGCAAACATAACCAAGCGGCTTCCTTGCGCGAGGCCTACGAACAGGAAACCCAGCACGACCAGGACGACGAGAATTTCCAGCAACGTAAAACCAGCCGACACCCCTTGCGGGCGCGGGCTCCGCTTTACATACAAAGCGGCGGCTGGCCCACCGTCCCCAATCCCGTGTGAAAGCGGACTGCCGGACCGCTCAGCAAGCCATACGCGAAATTGCAACGGCGCATCCCGGCTGCGGCGACGCCGCAGCAATGTGATGTCAGAACCGGTTATGGCGTGATGTCATTCGCGCCGCAGTGGGGTTGTTTGAAGTTGTTGGGCGCCTCACCCGGGGCGAGATACACAATATTGTCTGAGTTGGGTGTGCCGTCCAGTTTTGCGAGGTGCCGCATCCGGTAGGCAATAGCATGATCGGCGCATGACGTGTCGCCGCTGACGCCAAGACCGCCAATCACCTTGCCGCCCGAATAGAGCGCCACTCCGCCCCCGAACGTGATGATCCCACCCGGAACAAAGCCGATGCCCGTGCCCTGCGCCTGGAACAGTGGGTTGAACGGATTCGAGTTGTTCAGACCGTACAGCGAGCCGCCTGGCTGCGTTGGTGAGTAAAGGTTCGCTGTTGAGAGTGCAAAGGCATCATTGCTGAAGTCGTTTCCCGTGCTGGCTTTCGCGATGGCAATCGCACGGCTGCCCGGCCAGGCATCGCCGGTGACGATAACCGAACAGAGCGTGCCCACCCTATCAACCACCGCCGACCACATCCGGTTCGGCGAAAACAGGCCACCATTATTCATCGTCACCACGGACGCGAGCTGAGCCTGTACATTGGCTACGACATTGGGAGGTATCTGACAGCTTGCTCTGCGAGGCTGATTACCCTCAGATTGACCCTCATCCCGTTGGGCAAAGGCTGCTGGCGAAAGAAGCATTGTGATGGCCGCGATGACAAACAATACGCGCACTGTCTTTTTCTCCCCCTGTGCTTTATTTCCCCGACGTTTTGCCGGGTTTAATTACGCTATCCGCCCACAGGCGCCATGTCCAGTGACATTGTTGACTCGAGATGTTTCTAGTGGTGGAGCTTCTTATCCTGGGCTACCTACAGTTGCGCAAGAAACCGCGTGGGCCCCGCCGATTACTCTCAAAGCTTCGGACATACACGTGGGACCTGCCGACCGTACCAAGCCGATCCAACAAGAATTCCTCCGTTTACCCTGATAGCGATTGCCAAATTGTCCCACCCTCGATTCCGTCACATGCCCCCTTCTCTGCGTCGCGCACGTCGAATTGAGACCGCCCCCGCTGCGTCCGAGCACAGTGCATCTCCAGCACACCGCAATGCGCGAGCCGAGGGCTTTGTGCTCGTGATCGTGCTATGGTGGCTCACACTACTTGTGTTTTTGACCACCCAGATCACCTCGTCTGCGCACACGGCGGCATTGATCGCGGCCAATATCCGCGGCAGCGCATCAGCGGAAGCCGAGGCCGACGGCGCCGTGAACGAGGCGCTTTTCCAAGTGCTTGCGCAGCACTGGCAAGCGGACGGCGCAGCACACTTCGTTCTTGGACCGCAGGGGGTCGCTGAGGTTCGGATCGAGGATGAGGGTGGGAAGATCGATCCGAACGTGGCACCGCTTGCGCTGATGCAGGCGCTGCTAGACGCATGCGGCGCCGCACCGAGCACAGCGGCGAAACTCGCCGTCGCAATCTCCGAATGGCGAAGTCCGGATCTGCGAGCGGCCGGCACTGAAAGGGCGCCCCAATACCGGATCGCGGGGCTCAATTATGTGCCGCCGAACACGCGATTTGTTAGCGTTGACGAACTGGGCCTTGTGCTGGGAATGACACCTCAGCTTCTTGCCTGCATCGAGCCCCATGTGTCCGTGTATTCGATGTCGGTGCCGTCGCTGGAGGCGACGACCGATGAGGTGGTCCGACGGGCGCTTAGGGAAGCCTACCCTGACGATGCGATGCAGCAGGCAGCCGCCATAGCGAGCGAGGTAGCAGTTATCCGCGTTACTGCAACGGCGCAAGAAACTGCCGGCAACCGGTTTCAGCGCGTTGCGGTGATGCGTATCGCGTCCGCCGCGAGGAATGACAACTTCGCCTACAAGATCCTTTCCTGGGAATGAACCTCGGGCTGAAAGCCAAGCGAATTGTACGTCCTCAATGCCGATTGCGCGCTGAGTCGAACCCATGCTCGCGGTCATGAGGCAGACGGCCGAAATTTCGGTCATTTTTCAATGACTTGCGACAGGCGGATTCGGGGCGTGTGCCTAAGCCGCGGCGGCTGCCTGGGGCGAGTCCTCGACCGCGAGGACCTGCTTAGGCACTGATATACCTAAGGTTTTCAGCATCGCGGCCAGCTCGGCGGCGACTTTTGTCCGCTGAACAATAGCCCGGCCCTCGCAGCGGTAACGCACCGCCTTCAGAGTGCCGAGCGCGTGGGCGATCCGCGCCCAGGGAAGCTGGCAGCGGATCTCGGCGGCCCGCTGCATCTGCAGCGCCAGCATGCAGAGCTTGACGTGCGCCTCGATCCGGCGCGGCGTCCAATGGAACATCGGCCGCACCTCGAGCCCGGTCTGCTTCATGCGACGGAAGCAGGATTCGATGATCCAGCCGCCTTTGTATCCGCGAGCGATATCCTCGGCCGACAGCGTGTCGTCGTTGCTGATCACCACGAACTTGCCGTCGAACTTCTCTGCCGCCTTTACCTTCGCCGCATCCAGCTGCGGCCGGCCCCGCCAGTCGGCGCTCAGATAGCGGCCGAAACGGCGCGACGCCAGCAACGCACAGGCTGCCTTCGGATGATCGTCCTCGCGCTGCTCCAGCAGGGTCAGTTCGGCGCTGGACCCCGCCTGGCGCGATCACTACGACGCCGAGCGCGCCTATCTCGACCGCATCCGCGGCGCCAGCATCTACCCGGCCGTGCAGAACATCATCCTGGCCTGCCGCGCGCTTGGGCTCGGCACTGTCATCACAACCAATCACTTGCGCATCGAGGCGAAGTTCAAGGCACTCCTCGGAATACCCGCTGAGGTAGATACCTTCGCGCTGATGCCGATCGGCTGGCCGGAGGGTCGATTCGGCCCGGTCAGTCGCCGCCCACTTTCCGAGGTGGCGCACGCCGACCGCTGGTCCGACGCTTGGCCGGGTTAACGGCATTGCTGCGCTATAAATCGATTTCGCCAGCCAGAATGCGAGGGCATCGACATGCTGACCCTGTATTCCTACCCTACCCTATTCGATGTCGCGGATAACAATCCGTTCGGGCTGAAGGTCTATGCCTTCCTCAAGCTGTGCGGCCTGGCGTTCCGCCATGAACACATTTTCGACGCATCGAAGGCGCCACGCGGTCAGCTTCCCTATCTGATAGACGGCGACGCGACCGTCGGCGACAGCGACGCGATCATCGGCCACCTGATTTCGCGTCACGCCCTTACCATCGACGGTGCACTGACACCGGGCCAGCGCGATACCGGCCTGCTGCTTAGGCGGATGCTCGATGACCTCTACTGGGTGATGTCCTACTCACGCTGGAAGGATGATCGCTTCTGGCCGCTGTTCCGCGATGCGATTCTGCGCACCCATCCTGATGTCACGGCGGACTCTTTGGAGGCGGCGCGGGAATACAACTTCAAGCGCTACCACTTCCAAGGCATCGGACGCTATGAGCCTGACGCTGCCTATGCCAGGGGCATTGACGACTTGCGGGTTCTGGCAAACCTGCTACCGGCGAGCGGATTTCTGTTCGGTGCGAGACCGAGCAGCGCCGATGCCGGGATCTATGGGTTCACCGCCAATATTTACTTCTATCCGATCGACACGCCACTGCGAGAGTTTCTCGTTTCCCAGTCGAACCTCGTCCTGCACTGCCAATCGGTTCACGCCGCTGTGCAGAGATGAGCCACCGGCCATCGAACCGAACCGCACGACTGGTCCGGGCGCGGCCATCAGGCGGGTGCCATGAAGTCGTGCTGCGTTCCCGGGTTCCGCTCGGCGTCGCTCATTCGTCCGAACTCGTTGCCCGCCTCGTCGCGCTGCATGCGTCGAAGTGTTTTATCCATACGCTGGCGCTCGGCGTCGCTCATTCGTCCGGCTCGTTGCCCGCCTCGTCGCGCTGCATGCGTCGAAGTGTTTATCCATACGCTGGCGCTCGCGTTCCACGTCGGCCAGCCCGCCCAACACGGCAATCATCAGCCGCCCGGTGCTGGTGGCGGTATCAGCCCACGGTTCGGCCAGCGAGCGGAACTGTGCACCCGTGCCCACGATCTGCTTGACGATGGCGAACAGGTCGAAGGTTGAGCGGGCAAGGCGGTCAATCCGCGTCACGATCGCCACGTCGCCGGGGGCGAGGGCCTTCAGCATCCGCAGCAACTCGCGCCGGGTGGGCTGTGCGCCGCTCGCTTTCTCGCGGTAAATCTTGGCACACCCCTCCTTGCGCAGCTGGGCAAGCTGCGCGTCGAGCGTCTGCCCATAGGTGCTGACGCGAGCATAGCCGAGGCGGCGGTTTTGCGAGTTTTTATCGGTCTCGGACGGCGTAGGGTTATCTCCGGGCAGAAACCGTTTCGGCCGGCGCGTCATCCAGCCAGATTACTGCCACTCGTCCCGCCCGTCCCGAGCACCCCACAGATCCTCATGCTCTCCCTCCGCTCCCCAGGACCTCCGCACCGCATCGGCCTACATCGTCGGCGCCATCTGTCCGGCGCAGGGAAAGGCCGTCGGGCTGATCCTGCCCTGGTGCAATACCGAGGCAATGAACCTTCAGCTTGCTGCCATCTCCGCCAAAGTCGAGCCCGGCCGTCGCGCGGCGTTGCTGCTCGATCAGGCCGAATGACAGCAAGCTTGCCGCGGCGGGCGCTAATCTTCTAAACAGTCCGCATGCTGTTTTGCGAGCCGCTCTTTCTGTTCATCTTTTTTCCGACATTTTACCTCACCTACCTACTCAGCGAGCGGTGGGAGGGCCGACGGCGAGCAGTGATACTCTGCGCGAGCCTGGTGTTCTATTTCTGGAGCGAGCCACTTTTCGTACCGGTGGTGCTGATATCCTCACTGGTCGATCATATCGTTGGCCTGCGCATCGACAGGCTGCCGGACCGATCGAGACAAGCGAAGGCATTGCTCGTGGCCGGCGTGCTGGTCAATCTCGCCATTCTGGTTCACTACAAATACACCCGCTTTCTGATCGAAAACCTGAACTTGCTGCTTGACGAATGCGCGTACAGACCAGTCTCATTGCCGGAGATCATCCTGCCGATCGGGGTGTCATTTATCGTCTTTGAGAAGATCACATATTTGGTGGATATCTATCGCCGGACCAGTCGCCCATCCGCAAGGTTCATCACCTATCTGCTCTACGTTTTTTTCTTCCCGAAGCTGCTTGCCGGACCGATCATCAAGTACCACGAGATGGAGAGCCAGCTAAACACTCTCCCTGCCGCACGCTATGAGGACATTTCTGCGGGGTTTTTGCGCTTCATGATGGGCGTAGCGAAGAAGACACTGATCGCCGACACTCTGGCTACGGGAGTCGACCGAATCTTCGGAGTAGATTACCAAGGGATTGGCTTCAGCGACGCTTGGAGTGGTGTGATATTCTTCACCTTCCAAATATATTTTGACTTCTCGGGCTATTCCGATATGGCGATCGGAATTGCAAGAATGCTCGGCTTCCGCTTACGCGAGAACTTCAACATGCCGTATATCGCGAGCAGTATCACTGATTTCTGGCGGCGCTGGCACATCTCGCTTACCACTTGGATCCGCGATTATCTTTACATCCCACTCGGCGGTAATCGCGTGTCGGTGGTGCGGATCTATCTCAACCTCTGGATCTGTTTCCTCGCGTCCGGTCTCTGGCATGGCGCGGCGTGGACCTACATCACCTGGGGCGCCTACAACGGACTATTCCTCGTGCTCGACCGGCTCTTCCTGCTTCGCGTGCTCGGCCTACTGCCGGGGCGTATGGCAAGTCTTATCACTTTCGCCGTCACTATGATCGGCTGGACAATCTTCCGCGCCCGTACCGATGGACCAAGCGGAAGCGTTCCTCTCCGCGATGGTCCAACCTGGTCTGCCTGGCCGTGTCGCGGGCCTCATTATTGGGCCTGATATCGTGATTTCTGGCGCGGTCGCAGCCGTGATATGCGCCCTGCCGCTGATGCCCGGATTTGACCGTATAAGGCGCTATGCCTTCTCGACGCCGCCACGCGCAGTTGCGATGCAAACAGCGATATCGCTAATCTTCGTTGTGGCCGTCGGGAAGGCGGTAGCTGACCCTTTCAAGCCGTTCATCTATTTCCGGTTCTAATGCCGAGGCGCTGGCTGACCCTGCTGAGACTTTCCTACCTGCCGTTCGCCATCGGGGCGTCGGTGCTGGTAATTCCGTGGTTCTATCTGTTGTGGAATACCACGGCCGGCGAGATATTCCCGACAATCCGCTTCCGAAGCAAGGCAACCGTTGCCGGTATCGTGCATGATGCGGCACCTACATGGTCGCTGCACGCGGTGCTCACGGGTGCATATCAGCATTGGATCTCTTATTCAGTGGGAGAGCTCTCGCCAATATTCAAACCAGCAGTCTTCTGGAAGAATCAGCTCTACTTTACGCTATTGGGCACCGCTGGCTCGGAGGGCGTGATAATCGGCGAGCATCAGCAACTGTTCGAGAAAGTGTATCTGGACGAATACTGCAGTCGTGACCTCACTGCCCTGAAAACCAGGGGCGAGGAATGGGCTGAGCGAATACGCCGTATGCAGGACTTCTTCGAGACGCGCGACAAGCCGTTCCTCTATATCATCACGCCCTCCAAGGCGGCGCAAGCTTCGCAGTTCATTCCCAGCCGTTATGCCTGCCCCGCGGGCATCGAGGACCGCGTGCACAAGCTTGACGTCTACGACGAAATTTTGACGCGTCACGGTGTACATTTCGTCGATGCTGCGTCGGACCTGTCTGCCGCGAGGGAGAAATATGGCGTTGACATGTTCCCGCAAGGTGGGACCCACTGGAATTCGCTCGCTGCGGCACTCGGAACACTCAAGGTGATCGCGGCAGCGAACGCGCAGCGACCCGGACCACGGCTGACCACGTTCAATTTCACCTGGAAGATCTCATACAATCCACAGGGGATCGACCGCGATCTGATCGACATCATGAACCTCCCACATCCGGACTTACACTATTCGGTGCCAGAGGTGACCTATCAGTCGGAACCGCCGTCGAGCAATTGCCACACTGCGAGGATTGCCGAGGTTGGCGGCAGCTTTCTGGGCGGTATCAACAGCACGTTCGATAAAATCGCTTGCGCACCTACAATCACATTCTGGTCCTATTGGGACCACAGTGGGGTGCGTTACGTAAACAAGCGTTGGTATGCCCTGCCGTTGGACACGGACCAGCGCAGACAATCCCTGCTTGATTCTGACATGATCTTCTTCGAAGAGAACGAGTCGTTGGCGCCAGGCAGCCAGCACGGCCGATTAATGATGCAGGAAATAGAGGCGATATCCGCGGGCAGTCTGCCAGCTCGCGAATAGTACCAATCGCTCAATCGTGGATGCGCGCCCGAAAGCGAGAGCCGGTGGTAGAGATACGTGCGGGATACTGGGGCCTATCGCGTTGGCGTGCTTGTGGCCGACCGGACCCGGTCGCCTCCCGTTGGCAGCGGCTCTTGTCGGCACCACGATCCTGACTTTGCCGACATTCGCGGTGCGTCTGTACGCCCAGAATGTAATCCCTGCTTTGGAGTGGCGCCTGATCACTGCGATAGCGGGCACGCCGCCGCGCAGTCTGGTGTTGCTTGGGTTCCCTCCAGATGCGGAAATGATCGGGAACACCGACGTGCTGCTGCGGCACGTCCTGCATCGCAGCGACATCACAATCGCATCAGCTTTTGATACGAACAACGCGGCGCGGGTGTCAGAGGCATACGCAGCACATCGGCCGGTCTTTCTGGCGTTCGTCTATGAGCCGGGAGAAAACTGGAAGGTCGGCGTGCGCGGCCTCGCGCAGAAGTCGCGGGCGGAGATTCTGGCGCAAGCGTCCGCCCACCGTATCAGCCAAATTTGTCCTTACCTGCAAGAGACATTGGGCCCCTGGCTCATAACGGTGTCGCGGATCGTCCCGTCGCTGCCACCGGTAATGACCATTCGATTCGGCTACGCATGGGAACTGGACCGCCTGCCACCACCATCCGCCGCCATGTTCGGATGCACTTCGAGCTGAACTGCTATCGCGGCAATTGGAAGCGTACACCGCACCAATAGATCTGAAGGGCTTGGCTGCTCGCCCGAAGGGTCAGTGCTGGCAATGGCCCCTCAAGATTTGCTCGCGGTCGGCGCATGGAACCTGAATTCTGACATAGTCGCTCACTCGAGATGGTCGTGCCACAGACATTCGTGCAAGGTATCCTCGACGGCAGCTTTGGCGGCGGCGGCGGCAATTACACAATCAACATCAATGCCCTCGACACCCAGACCGGCGCGCAGTTCCTGAAGAACAACGCAGGCGTCGTCGCCCTGACCATTGCGGCGCAGGTCAGGAATGGCAATAGCAGCCCGCGAATGATCTAGAAAACTACGGCCGATTGCCGGTTGAGAAAGTGCTTGCCCTTCGAGTCGAAGCATGTTTTGCACACTGTCAACAATCGAAGCGAGTTGCGAAATGACATCTGACCCGACTACCTCAGTGAATCAGGCCCCCGCCAAAAACGGGGCATCCTCGGCTACCGTCATGCTGAAGGGCATCTTCGAGCAGGTAGCGGAAGGGCAGAACGTATCCAAGAAGCAAGCTCACGAAATGCTGGCCGGGATGGTCGAGACGATGACAGAGCACCTGAAGCGGGGTGACCGCATCCGTATTGGTGGCCTCGGGACATTGGAGGTCCGCAAGCGCGAGGCGCGCACGGGGCGCAATCCGGCAACGGGCGAGACGATGCAGATCGCGGCCAGCAAGAAGGTCGCATTCCGCCCGGCGAAGGAACTGAAAGAGGCGGTCTGAGTTTGCATCTCCGCTATGGTGTCGTCACGCAGCGTAGCAACGACGGAGAATGGCTCGCGAGACAAAATGTAACCGGTAGTTACGGGTTTACGCCGTAGAGTTCGTCATCATGCGGGCATTGCTCCTTGTCGTGCTGGCAATCGGCTGCGCGCCTGCAGGACCTTGCCGCCTGCAACAGGTTGCCGGCCTTCCAGCAAGGCTCGACACGGAGCGATGGCGAGAATGAATTCAATAGCGGCCAAGAAGAGGGTGCATTCCGGCGTAGATTGTTCAGAGAGCCTCGTTATGTGTGGCTACTCCAATGCTCCAACAGACTGGCTCTCCACGCAGCACCGCTCGACCCCAGAGGACGGAACCTTCCCAAAAGCATTTGCCAGGTGGCACGTGGAGTGTCAGCGGGCAGTTGATCGTCGGGGCGGGCAGCAGGGGCAGTTTTGCGGTAGACAAGATCATATGAGATTCAAGCCGAACAATTGATGGCTCTCGGTTTTCTCCGTCCTCACCACAGCAGTCGGCGACCGTGAATGGCGCGATTAACGGAGTGTGTCTCGCTGCGGCATTGCCTCGGCGTTCCACAGAAAGAACCCATCCATTTCGATCCCAGACCCTCAGCGCCTCAATCGCCTTTGTGCCCGGACAGCTTCCGTCGGCGTGGGTCCATGCTCCTCCAGGGATTTCCCGCGCTATGAAACGATTCATGGCGCGGCGCGCCCAAGCTTACGAAATGAGCAAGCGTCGCCAGCTGAGCGCACGACCGGCGGACTGTTGCCGCGCTCACGCAAACTCACCTGCCCGATGGGGATTAAGGGTCTGGCTGGCCGCTACAGGTGTGACCGGCTGGGTCGTCCTATAGGCACCCGGTAAGGGCTTCAAGCCGAGACTTGCCGCGGCAAGCCTGGTCCCATCGCGCCTCTGGCGGGCAACAGAGCCGTGGCCTATGCTAACGACAGCCCTGATACAACCTTACTATGTCCACTGACTCGAGATCTGGTAGGACGTGCCCCAGGCGGCCGCAAGCTGATAGCTGTCGTCCACATGGACATGGTCAATTACAGCCGTCTCATCGGCCGTGACGACGCAGGCACTGTTTCGCGTTTGCGGACGCTTCGTGTCACGGTGATTGATCCCGCTGTTAGCGCTCATGGAGGGAGAGTTGTTCAAACTGCAGGCGACTTTCTGCTCATCGTGTTCGACAGTATCGATGGGGCTGTACACTGTTCGGTGGAAGTCCAACACCAAATCCCGGCCTACAGTGAGGATCAGCCATCAGACCGGCACATCTGCTTCCGGGTGGGGATAAACATTGGTGATGTGATCGCGGATGGGACCGACCTGCACGGAGAAGGGGTTAATGTAGCCGCTCGCCTGCAGTCGGTGTGTCCGCCTGGCGGTATATGTGTTTCTCGAGCTGTTCGTGATCATATGCGCGAGAAGCCAGACCTCATCTTCAAAGAATTCGGCGCGCTCACTCTGAAAAATATCGTCCGACCGGTCGAAGCGTTCGTGCAGAAGTGCCGACGTCGCCACCTTCACCTATATCGGCTAAGGCCGAGATCGCCGCGCTGCCCTTCACTCGGGTGGGCGATGAACTCCCGACCATGCCGCTCCCTGATAAGCCGTCTTTGGTCGTCCTTCCCTTTCAAAATATGAGCGGAGACCCAGAGCAAGAGTACTTTGCCGACGGAATGGCGGAGGATATTACTACAGCGCTGGCGCGCATTCGCTCGCTGTTCGTGATCGCGCGTAGCTCGGCCGCCACCTAAGGGCGAACTCCGGCTCTCCTGCCTTTACTATCATCACGCGGCTGCACGAAGCTGAACAGTGGCAGTCCGGCTGGCAGACTTGGTTCCTGACGAACGAGGCCGCGGCGGCATCCAAGCGGGAGGTTCCGTGTTCCAGTCATTTTATCTATCGCAACGGTGGCTACCGTGGGCTTTTCCCGGCGCGGCGCTGATCCTGTCCGCGACCTGGTACAAGGTCGAACTCGACGTCAAAATCAACGAATGGTTCGGCGATTTCTACAACCTGATCCAGAAGGCCCTGAGCCGGTCTAACACCATAACGATGGACGAGTATATGGGGCTGTTGGCCACTTTCGGCCATATCGCGGGCCTCTATGTAACCGTCGCCGTCTTCACCGACTTCTTTATCAAGCATTACGTGTTCCGTTGGCGCACGGCAATGACCGATTATTACGCGGCAAATTGGCACGAGGTCCGCGGGATAGAGGGCGCGTCGCAGCGCGTACAGGAGGACACGATGCGGTTCGCCCGCCTGATGGAGGGGCTCGGCGTCAGTTTCATGCGCAGCGTCATGACCTTGTTCGCCTTCCTGCCGATCCTTTGGACGCTGTCAGAAAAGATCACCGAATTGCCTTGGATCGGCCCGGTCAGCCACTCGCTGGTCTGGGTGGCGATCGTCTTCGCGCTGGCGGGCACCGTGCTGATGGCCGTGGTCGGCTTCAAGCTGCCCGGCCTCGAGTTCGAGAATCAGCGCGTCGAGGCGGCGTTCCGCAAGGAGCTCGTCTACGGCGAGGACGACAGGGAACGAGCCACCCCGGCGCGGTTCAGTGCGCTGTTCGCTGACGTGCGGCGGAATTACTTCCGCCTGTACTTTCATTACATGTATTTTGACGTGGCCAGATACGCTTATCTGCAGTTCGGCGTCCTGGTTCCCTATATCGCCCTCGGACCTACCCTGGTGACTGGCGTCATCACCCTCGGTGTCATGCAGCAGATCGTTCGCGCCTTCGGCAGGGTGGAAAGCTCGTTCCAATATCTTGTGAACAGCTGGACCACAATCGTCGAACTGATTTCGGTATACAAACGGCTCCGTGCCTTCGAGCAACGCATCGGCGGCACCGTGCCGTGATCTCGTCGGCGGTCGCGGCGGACGCGCGCGCCGTCCGTCGCACACGCTCATTCGGAAATCAACTGTTAATCGAATATCGTGTCGTGGCCATGCAGAACTGAGGCCAATCCGGTCGATGTCTGGGTGTTGGGTAACGTGCCTCTGCCAGTGACAGTGCCAGTCAATCGCCTCATCAGCGCCAGTGACCTGATCCCTTCGCCCAGCGACCTGATGACGGCCGAGGGCGGGGTCGAGATCGCCAACCCAGCGGATGCCGCGACGACGTATCCAAACCTCTGGCCGTCCAGGGACGCCGCCAAAAAAGCAATGGAGAGGCATCGGGACGGGAGGTCGGGGACAAACCCGTATAAGAGAGTACAGACGAGAATGTCCCCAACCTCAGCCTGACGAACGCCCCGCCATGGTGCGCGTCGCCTATCAGCTGATGGGGTCAGGTAAGAAGCTGGCGGTGGCATGGTTCGATCTATCGCTTGTCCCTGACCCCGCGGCGTGGCTTGCGGAGAGGCTCGGCGAAATGGCGTGGGTTTGGATGGAAGCCACCGCGGTTCCAACCCCGCCGACGTCACGGTGAAAGTCGAAGCGGTGCCAGAGGTTCCCGGTGGATATGGCGAGCTGCTGCCTTTTTTCCCCAACACGAAGCCCTCCAGCTCCGGCGGGGTCCTCGACCTGATAACGATCCGAGCAATTGGGCAAAACGTGATCGTGTTCCATTGCGGTCTGACCCTAGGCACGCGATGCCACATCGTATGGACTAGTCCCGTGCGTCATCATCAAACGCCATCTGGCCTGCAAGAGCACAGGCCCGCGAACGGCCGAGGGCTTGGAACGGAAGCCGCAACCTTGAGATCATGCTGCAGACCATGACGGATTTGTCCGAAGGCATGCAGGCGATGACGAGCCCGGATGAGCCGGGAGCGCGGGTCGCGAAGCAGGCGGAGACGGTCAGGAGGTCCTATGAGCATGCGGTGACTAACATGAAAGAGTTAGCGGAGATGATCCAGCACGCCAATGCTGACGCGATGGAAGTACTGAACAAGCGCTTCATCGAAGCGATGGAAAAGGTAAGATCGTTGGCACGAATTCGGAAGGACCGGTTAAGGCCATCCATCGCAGTCCAATGCGGACAGGTCTCTGGATGCGGCATGTTCACCGACATTATGCCCCCCATGCGACCGATCGGTGTTCATCGGCTACCTAAACCGATCCCACCACGCTGGCTTACACCACCCGGCGAGCTCGGACCTCGCGTGCTTGATCTTCAGCGACCCGCCCTGCCCCGGTGCTGGTGCCTTTGCCAAGCCGCTACCGAGGCGGTTTTGCCGGCGACCTATAGTGACTTGTGGAAGTCGTCGTCAAAGCTGACCACCTGTTTGTGCGCAACGATTTGCATGTGAACGACATATAATCGTGCTTGACACCAGCGACTGCGCTCCATCACCCTGCCTCTGCAATCAAACAGGGAGGGCAACAATGTACCGCATAATTGCCACACTGTGTGCTGGTTTGCTGGCGGTGCCAGCGCATGCCGAAAGTTTGTTGCAGCAGGTGGCTGGTGCGTGGACCTTAACCTCCGGGTCGGAGAAGATGGCCGATGGCACGGTGAATGAGCTATGGGGCGCCGGCAGTCTCATCCTCGATCCGTCCGGCCACATGTCATTCTTCGTCTTTGGCAAGAATAGGCCGCCGGCAACTTCTCCCGATCCACGCGCGCCGCTAGGCCCGATGGTCGCCTACTACGGCACCTTCACTGTCGACGACGACACCAAGACGTTGACCTATCATGTCGAGGCCGCCTCGTCGCCGATGTTCAATGCGGCCACCCGCATGCAGACTGTTACACTTTCGGGTGAAACCATGACCACCACGGGATCGACGGTGAATACACCGCAAGGCCCGATTACGCCGATCAATGTATGGAAGCGCGCCAAGTAAGCTGGGAAAGACCCCGTGCTGATCGTTCTGATAACGCTTTAGTTCATTGTCATGATGTCTCGTAAGCAGCGGTCAAGTGGGCCTTTTGGGTAGATCGGCGCCGCTTTCTCGATGGTCGCCTGTGTCTTCGGGAGAAGTCGCTCGCCCTGTTCGCGTGCTTTTGTCTGTTCGGCCAGAGCTTGTCGCGCTGCGGCCAACCTATTGGTGCCAGCGCGATCTCCTTGGTGCCGCTGGACAAGCGCCACTTGGACATCGCTGGTCCCACTGTCTGGCTGGCTGGACCGCGTTTCAGACCGTATCTGTGAGGCGTCAGGGGTTGATCAGGAGGGGTTCGACACGGGCATCCGCCCGATCGCTTAGGTTGGCCGCAAGATCAGCGTGCCGACCAACCCATGGAACAGCGCGACATCCGGACAGTTGGCGGCGAACGCCAGCCAGACCCGGCTCGTGGTCTCCTTGATCCGCACGGCGATCTTCAGCAACCGCAGCCGAATGCTGGAGAATTCGCTGCTGGCCAACGGTTGCGTGGCTGCGCTCCGCTGTTGGTATTGGGATGCTCGGTCTATTAGGGGACGTTTCGGTGCATCGGGGAGAAGCTACGCGGATCATCATGATATCGTTCGTATTCGGCCTCGCCGCTTGCTCGGCGCAGCCATCGGTCAGCGACCGCCGCACCACAGAGCAGGGCAAAGATGGCGAAACGATCACGGTTACACTGTCTAACTTTGCATTTGACCCTGAGCATATTCGGGTAAGGGCGAGCGTCCCTGTTCGGCTACGGCTCGTCAACGAGAGCAACGGCAGCCACAATTTCAGCGCCGCCGCTTTTTTCGGGGCCAGCAACTTCCCGCCCGGCTCGTCCGGCCCTGTGGCCGGTGAGGTGGAAGTTGGCACGCACCAAACGGTCGATATAGCGCTGGTGCCACGTGAGCCGGGCACATATCGGCTCGAATGCACACACTTCCTCCACAGTACCTTTGGCATGCAGGGAACGGTCGAGGTGATCCCATAGCAACCGGTGGCAGTGGGGTGAAACGTCGCTGCGGGCCATCCGGCGCATCAGAGATCCACCGCAAAATTCGACTGCTAGACCAGATGTTCGCCTGAGATAGGGGCGACCCGTCTCACAGTATGCAGGCTTCGAGGGTTGTGCCGGATGGTCCGGGACCCGGCCTGATCCACCTCATTGCGTTGGTTGGCCGTAGGCAACCTCTATAGTCCGACGACCGGCCGGCCCAACCGTTCTTCCTCATCGTCGCCGACTTTGACCGGGTCGCCGCCGAAGGTCCAATGACTGATGATCGGCGTGGCAGGCCGCCGCCCGTTATGTCCGCGACCAAAAGCAGCGGCGCGGTGCCCTCGCGGAGGCCGCTCGGGGAGCATCTCTCCAGATTGACATTTTCGTCCTCGCCGCGATGGCCCGAGCGATCGATCGTCTAGGATTTCCCGGCCTGAGCGGATAGGCTTCGCGGAAATGGGAGGTTGCCATGATCGATCTGCTCTTCGGCGGGATGTAATGCTGGCCGCGCTCGCCTCGTCCCTGCCGATTGGTCTGGAGAAAGCGCGGCGGCGAGCCCGCTGAACCCCGAGCAACCATCATCCGTCCGCCCGCGATTTGCAATGGAAGTCGAATTCCGCCTTCTCCGAGCCCAGCGTCGATAACTGCCCTCTGACCGGGAACGTCAACCAGCCTGGCCTCTACTATACTCTGGTGCGCTGGTGGCCAGGCTTCATGAGCGCGCCGCACAGCTACACGACCGATCGGTTCTGCGTTGTCGTCTCGGGCACATGGTGGTGCAACAGCGGCGCCGATTTCGATCCCGCCGCTTGTGTCCCTGTGCCGGCCGGCAGCTTCGTTCGCCGGGTCGCCGGAACGCCGCATTACGACGGGGTTGTTCGCGGGCATCCCGAGCCTGCCATCATCGCCATTTGCGGCATGGGGCCGGTGAATTCGCGCTCAGCGATCCCTCGCAGCCGGGCGTGCGACGCCTTTGAGTTCGGCTTCCGCCAAACCTCTACTGCGCCACGATGCCATCAAACCGTCGTGCTGGGCCCGCAATGGAAATTCGCACGACGTGGCGCCTCTATATGTGAGAGCGGACATTATCATATATACTTTAGCGGGGAGGAAGGACGCGTCACCGCGTCACCTGAAACGC
>CAWCDM010000056.1:0-28059 GCA_963794185.1 uncultured Alphaproteobacteria bacterium
GACGCGCATGGCGTGGCTCCGGTGATAGGTCTTGGGTCAGAGAACCGTATCCGTGGGCTGGTGGCAACCAATTGGGCGAAGCGACCAGTGCAACGGTGGATGCAGGAGACCGGCATCTGCCGGGGTCGACGCGAGCGTCTTAAATGTTCATAACATATAAGAAGGATGGAGAGTGCTGGAGGACGTGGAGGATCTTGCCATAACGACCGTGACCATTTCCCTGCCAAGTTCGCTCAAGGCTTTCATCGACACCCAGATTGCCACCAAGGGCTACGGCAACGTGAGCGAGTATTTTCGCAGCTTGCTCAGGGAGGCTCAGGCCAAGGAGCAGGACGCCCGGCTTGAAGCGCTGCTGCTGGAGGGACTGGCGTCCGAGTGTATCCCGCTCGATGGTGAATTCCGCAAAGGGCTGCAGGCCAAGGCCGAACAGATTCTCGATAAATACAAAGACCGCGCGCGGTCGTCAATCTGTTCATCCAGAAATCCGCGCAGCAGGACATACTCCGCCAGGTCGAGTGGTATGCAGACAAGGGTTTGCCGGACATCGCCCGGCGCTTCTGCGATTCGCTTGGAAATAAGTGCTCCAGGTGGCGTAACGGTCGCTTCCACATCGTCATGCCGACGCAGGTCGGCATCCACGTCTTCACTTTGTGCTGCCAGCAAAGACGTGGATGGCCGGCCTTCGCCGGCCATGACGGGGTAGCATAAGGCGCGTCCGGAAATGATTAGGTTGTTTCCCCTTGGGTCCTATGCCGCCGCCCTCGATGCGATTGACGCATTGCAGGCAATGCCCAATGCCGGGCCGCCGAAGACCTCCGGCAATCCCCACCTTGCCGGTCTGCGCTCGTGGCCCGTCGGGCGATTTTCACGAGTTTCGCGTTTACTATCTGGCGCGCCCCGAGATGCTGAGCGTCGTGCGCGTCCTGCACGGCAAGAGAGACATCGGCGCGATCCTCGATAGGGAGGAACCAGAGGAACCATAGGCGCCGCAGGCCACCACGGATCTGCGGTCAACGGAGCGGTGGACTTCAGGCTGTCCCGCTCACCGCGGCCAGTCCAGCCGGGGTTCGGAGCGGCCACCGCCGGGTCGGTCCCTGGGCGCGTCCCGATCCGGCTCGCGGCGGCCCGAACAAGACGCGCCTCGCGCGGCTGCTCGTCATCCAGTTCGTGCGAGGCTGGCGGGATCGGCGGACGGGTGACCAACGGCGACGCGCGGCGCTGCGAAGTCCGGGGTTCCGGAGCGTAAATCTCGTCATAGTCGGTCGCCCGCCCCATCTCGGGCAGCCGTAATGCCAGATGCCGTATCTCGCCCTGGATTTCGTCCAGCCGCGCCTCGATCACTTCCAGCCGGCTCTTCACGCCGATCACGCTGAACGGCATGAACAGGAACGCCAGCACATAGAACAGTGCCGGCACGAGCAGCACGATCGGCACCCACCAGGGGAGCCAGTCGGGCAGGGTAAAGGGGAGGGTCATGCGTCCAGTTTAGCACCTCACGCCATGGGCAATCCATCGCTGCGGCAGGCAAGCAAGCAAGGGTCCACACTCTCAGTGGCCCTCGGTGCGCATTCCTCGGCGATCTCGGTGTGCGACCGTTGCCTTGCTTGCTTTGTAACCGGCCTGGCTTCGCGACCGGACGGGTGGATTTCCTCCGCCCGCCGTGGCAAGCCTGCGCGCTCGCTCGTCCAGGTGCACTCCATGCTGCTGCTGATCCCCGGCCCCGTCACCACCCGCCCCGAGGTGCGCGAGGCCCTGCGCCACGACTTCGCGCCCTGGGACAACGACTTCCGCCCGCTCTACGCCGGCATCCGCGAGCGCGTGCTGCGGATCGCGCGCGGCGTCCCCGGCGAGCACGCCACGCTGCCGCTGCAGGGCTGCGGCCACTTCATCACCGAGGCGGCGATCCGCACCTTCGTCCCGCTCGGCAGCAAGCTGCTGATCCCGGCGCACCGGCTCCTACGCCGACCGCATGATCCGGCTGGCGCGCGAGGCCGGCCGCGTCCCGGTGCCGCTGCCGGTGTCGCCGGTCGCGGCCGACCGATCCGGATGCCGTCGCCGCCGCGCTCGAGGCCGACCCCGACATCAGCCATGTCGGCCTGGTCTACAGCGAGACCGGCAGCGGCATCGTGCACGACGTGGCGGCGATCGGCGCCGTGGTGCGCAGGCTCGGCCGGCGGATGATCGTCGATGCGGTGTCGGCGTTCGGCGCGCTGCCGCTCGACCTGTCGGCGCAGCCCGAGATCGACGCGGCGGTGTTCACCTCCAACAAGTGCCTCGAGGGCGTGCCCGGCATGGCCTTCGCCGTGGCGCGCATCGACCGCGTGGAGGCGTGCGCCGGCAATGCCGGAAGCTGGTCGCTCGATCTGTCCAGCATCTACGCGCATGCGCTGCGCAGCGGCTGGGGCAGCTTCCGCTTCACGCCGCCCGCGCAGGTGCTGAACGCATTCAACGTGGCGCTCGATTTCTACGATGCCGAGGGCGGCCAGCCGGCGCGGCTGGCGCGCTACACCGCCAATATGCGGACGCTGTACGACGGCGTGCGCGGCCTCGGGCTGACGCCCTGTCTGCCGGCCGGACGTGCAGGGTCCGATCATCGTCAACGTGCATGCGCCGGCCGATCCGGCCTGGGACCTGCAGCGCTTCGTCGATGCGCTGAAGGCGCGCGGCGTGCTGATCAGCAATTTCTACAACACCGAACAGCCGAGCTTCCGCGTGGGCTGCATCGGCGCGATCACGCCGGCGGACATGGCGAGGGCCGTCGCCGCGATGGGCGAGGCATTGGGCGAGCTTGGCATCGCGCAGCGCAAGGCGGCCTGATGGCCGCATAACTCGAACGGAGGAGACAGGACAGATGCCGGAAGGCACGCGCGCGCCATACATCTACCTGGTGCAGATGGACATCCCCGCCGAACACGAGGCGGACATTCAACCGCATCTACGACACCGAGCATGTGCCGGAGATCCTGAAGGTCCCCGGCGTCCGCGGCTGCACGCGCTACGTCGCTGGAGACGACCAACCAGGACGGCATGCCGCGCTATCTCGCGCGTGTATGAGATGGACTGCCGCCGACGTGATGAAGAGCCCGGCCTGGCTGGAGGCCTCGGAGAACGGCGACTGGGCGCCGAAGATCCGCCCGCACACCACCAACCGGTCGCACACCGTGATGCGCAAGATCAGCCAGAGCCGAGGGCAAGAAGAATGAAAAGCGACCTGGAGATCGCCCGCGCCACCAAGCTGCGGCCGATCGCGGAGATCGCCGCGAAGCTGGACATCCCGGCCGATGCGCTGGAGCCGTACGGCCGCCACAAGGCCAAGGTCGGCTTCGACTTCATCAAGCCGCTGGAGGACCGGCCGGACGGCGCGCTGGTGCTGGTCACCGGCATCAGCCCGACGCCGGCGGGCGAGGGCAAGACCACCACCACCGTCGGCCTCGGCGACGCGCTGAACCGCATCGGCTCGCGCGCGGTGATCTGCCTGCGCGAGCCGAGCCTGGGGCCGAGCTTCGGCATGAAGGGCGGCGCGGCGGGCGGCGGCTATGCGCAGGTCGTGCCGATGGACCAGATCAACCTGCACTTCACCGGCGACTTCCACGCCATCACCTCGGCCAACAACCTGCTGGCCGCGATGATCGACAACCACATCTACTGGGGCAACGCGCTCGGCATCGACGCGCGGCGCGTGTCCTGGCGGCGCTGCCTGGACATGAACGACCGCGCGCTGCGCTCCATCGTCGGCAGCCTGGGCGGCGTGGCCAACGGCTTCCCGCGCGAGGACGGCTTCGACATCACCGTCGCCTCCGAGGTGATGGCGGTGTTCTGCCTGTCGCGCAACCTGGACGATCTGCAGGAGCGGCTCGGCCGGATGATCGTGGCGCAGAAGCGCGACGGCGACGGCGGTGACGGCGAAGGACCTGAAGGCGGACGGCGCCATGGCGGTGCTGCTGAAGGACGCGCTGGCGCCCAACCTGGTGCAGACGCTGGAGGGCTCGCCCGCGTTCGTGCATGGCGGGCCGTTCGCCAACATCGCGCATGGCTGCAACTCGGTGATGGCGACGCGGCTCGGGCTGAAGCTGGCCGACGTGGTGGTGACCGAGGCCGGCTTCGGCGCCGACCTGGGCGCGGAGAAGTTCATCGACATCAAGTGCCGCTCGGCCGGGCTGAAGCCGTCCTGCGCCGTGGTGGTGGCGACCGTGCGCGCGCTGAAGATGCATGGCGGCGTGGCGCGCAATGCGCTGGGCGCGGAGAATGTCGCCGCGGTGCAGCGCGGCGTGGCCAACCTGGCGCGCCACGTGGAGAACCTGGGGAAGTTCGGCCTGCCGGTGGTGGTCGGCGTGAACCACTTCACCTCGGACACGGAGGCCGAGTTCGCGGCGATCCGCGACGCGATGGCGAAGCAGGGCGTCGAGGCGATCTCCTGCACCCACTGGGGCGACGGCGGCGCCGGCGCCGAGGCGCTGGCCCGCGCGGTGCAGCAGAAGATCACGCTGGGCGAGGCGAAGCCCGCGCCGCTGTATCCCGACGGCGATGCCGCTCGCCGAGAAGATCCGCACCATCGCGCGGGAGATCTACCGGGCGGCGGACATTGCGATGCCCGATGCGGTGGCGCGGCGGCTGGAAGGGCTTCGAGAAGGCGGGCTTCGGCCACGTGCCGGTCTGCATCGCCAAGACGCAGTACAGCTTCACCGCCGACCCGACGGTGATGGGCGCGCCGGAGGGCCTCATCCTGCCGGTGCGCGAGGTGCGGCTGTCCGCCGGCGCCGGCTTCGTCGTGGCGATCTGCGGCGACATCATGACGATGCCCGGCCTGCCGCGCGTGCCCGTCGGCCGAGGCGATCCATCTGCGGGAGGACGGCGAGATCGAGGGGCTGTTCTGACGGCCCGACAATCGTTCATGCTCGTCAGCCTCGCCCTGCTGACAAAAAAGGGCGGGGATGAGGGGAAGCGAGGTCTCTGGCCCTAGGTCGTCGCGAGTATCCGTTCGATTTCACTGACCAGGAAGGCATCGTCGATCGGCTTCCTCAGGATCGGACCGGAGGCCTCCTCTTCGACGCCCGGGACGTTATAGCCGGTCAGGTAGACCACTTTCAGGTCGCGCCGACGCAGGCGGGCCATGCGCGACAGCGCAATGCCGTTGACACTTCCTGGCATCACGATGTCGGTGAGCAGCAGGTCCACCGGGCGTTCTGCTTCAAGAACCTCGAGCGCGGTTCGGAAGTCGGTCGCCACCGAGACCTCGAAGCCGGCATTGCGCAGGACCTTGCCAAGCGCCTCGGCGAACCCTTTGTCGTCCTCGACGAAGAAGAATGTGGCCCTTGCCGGATGCCGTGCCGGGTTGGGGCCGGGCTTCGTCGCTCACGAGCGGTTCCCCACGGCTGTCACGGAAGCAAGACTATGGCCGCGCGAAGTGATGCGCAAGATCGCGTGATGAATTGCGTGATCGCTGCGTCGATTGGCAGTCATCGCGCACTTCTATAACGTGGGCAGCTCGAATTCGCGGTATCGCCACAATTCTGACGCCACCGTTTTGCACCCGATGCCCCCTACCACAGCAAAGTGAGAATTGAATGCCTGACACCAACGCCTCGATCGCCGCGCTGGTCGAAAAGCACCAGCAGGCCTGCTGAAGGACTGGCTGGCCGCCCAGAAGCGCGACGGCAGGTCGCGCGACGCGTCAGCCGACGCGGCCGCCACCGACCTCGCGCGACAGTTCCTCGACCAGCTGCGCAAGGGAGCCGCGGGCGGACGGTTCGACGACATCACCGGCCCGGACTGGGCTCCATGCGCGAGGTGCTGGAGGATGTCTCCCGCGCCCGCGCCACCCAGGGCTTCACCCCGAGCGAGACGGCCGTGTTCGTCTTCTCCCTCAAGGAGCCGCTGTTCGACATGCTGCGCCGCGAAGCTCGGCGCGGATGCGGAGCAGCTCGGCCGCCAGACCTGGGCCGTCACGCGCCTGCTCGACGGGCTCGGGCTCTATACCATCGAATGCTACGCACGGACGCCGCGAGGAGGTCATCGGGCGCCAGCAGCAGGAGCTGCTCGAGCTGTCGACGCCGGTGGTGCAACTCTGGGAAGGCATCCTGGCGCTGCCGCTGATCGGAACGCTCGACAGCGCGCGCACGCAGATCGTCATGGAGAACCTGCTGGAGCGCATCGTCGCGTCCGGCGCCGAGATCGCCATCATCGACATCACCGGCGTGCCGACCGTCGATACCCTGGTCGCACAGCATCTGATCAAGACGATCTCGGCCGCCCGGCTGATGGGCGCCGACTGCATCCTCAGCGGCATCCGGCCGCAGATCGCCCAGACCATCGTCCATCTCGGCCTGGAGCTCGAACGTGGTCTCCAAGGCGACCATGGCGGACGCGCTTGCGGCTGGCGCTGCGCCGCACCGGAAGGTCATCGTCGATCGGGCGCAAGGTCGCACGGGACCGGGGATTAGCCCGGATGAGCGAAATACCGATCCTGAAGATCGGCGATTGCCTGCTGGTCTCGATCCAGGTCGACATGCACGACCGGCTGGCCATGGCGCTGCAGGACGATCTGACGCAGCGCATCGTGGCCGATCGCGCGCGCGGCGTCATGATCGACATATCCGCGCTGGAAATCGTCGACTCCTTCATCGGCCGCATGCTGAACAACATCGCCGCCATGTCGCGCGTGCTCGACGCGGTCACCGTCGTCGTCGGCATGCGCCCGGCGGTCGCGATCACGCTGGTGGAGCTGGGCCTGGCGCTCGACCGGCGTGCGCACCGCCCTGAACGTGGACAAGGGCCTGGCGATGATCCGGAACATCATCGACAGCGCCGAGCATGCGGATGCTCATCGAGACAGGTGAGACCATGCCGCTGCGCACCTCGGACGACGTCGTCAGGGTGCGTCAGGCGGTCAGGACGCGCGCCGTCGCCGCCGGCTTCAGTCTGGTGGACCAGACCAAGATCGTGACCGCGGCCAGCGAGATCGCCCGCAATACGGTCGATTACGGCGGCGGCGGCGTGCTGCGGATCGAGGTGCTGCGCGACGGACGACGGCAGGGCGTGCGGCTGACCTTCACCGACCAGGGTCCCGGCATCGCCGACATCGCACTGGCGATGAAGGATGGCTACACGTCCGGCGGCGGGCTCGGGCTGGGCCTGAGCGGGGCCAAGCGTCTGTCGAACGAATTCGCCATCACATCCACGCCTGGTCATGGCACCACGGTGACGCTGGCGCGCTGGAAGTGACGTGATCACCGCCGTCAACGATGCGAGCCAGGTTGCCGAAGCCCGTCGGCTGGTGAGCGCATACGCGCGTCGCGCCGGCGTGACCGAGGCGCGCATCGGCGACGTGGCGATCGTTGTCACCGAACTGGCGACCAACCTGCTCAAGCATGCCGGCAGCGGGCAGATCCTCGCGACGCATCGCGATGACGCGGACGGCGCCGGACTGGAATTGCTGGCGCTGGATCGCGGCCGCGGCATGACCGACGTCGGGCGCTGCATGGAGGACGGCTACTCCACGGCCGGCAGCCCGGGCAACGGCCTCGGCGCGATCGCGCGGCTGGCCGATGACGTGCGGATCTATTCGCGCCCCGGCCTCGGCAGCGCGATCATGGTGCGCTTCCTGCGCAATGCCGGTCCCGACGGGCACCGCACCCAGCTCGGCGCCGCCGTCGCGCCTTATCCGGGGGAGCAGGTCTGCGGCGATAACTGGGCGTTCCGCGAGACCGCGCAGGGCCGCGCGGTGGTGGTGGCCGATGGTGCCGGCCATGGCGTCGAGGCGGCGCGCGCCGCGGACCTCGCCGTGCGGGCGTTTCTGGATCATCCGGACGATTCCTGCGAGGCCGTGGTCGATCGGATGCATCGCGCGCTGCGGCCGACCCGCGGCGCCGCAGTGGCCGTCGCGCGCATCGACGAGACCGCGCGCACGGTGCGATATGTCGGCGTCGGCAACATCTGCGGCGTGCTCGTCACTGCCGCGGGGGCCCGGCACATGGTGTCGCACAACGGCACCGCCGGCCATATCGCCCCGCGCATTCGCGAGTTCACCTACGATTTCACCGGCAATCCGCTGGTGATCCTCCATTCCGACGGGATCACCGGACGCTGGGACCTTGCTGCTTATCCTGGCCTCGCCAGCCAACACCCCAGCCTGATCGCCGGCGTGCTGTTGCGCGACCACCGGCGCGGCGCGCGACGATGCCTCGGTCGTCGCGATGCGCCCGGCGTTGAAGGTGGGGACATGAGCCCGCGCCTGCTGCTGATCTCGATCGGCGCGGAAACGGACATTGTCGCTGGTCCGCAAGCGGACGCGTCGCCTGGCGGAACTGATCGGCTTCGAGGCGCAGGACCAGACGCGGATCACCACCGCGGTTTCGGAAATCGCGCGCAACGCCTTCGAGTATGCGCGGCGGCGGGCAGGTCGAATTCGGGCTGACCTCCGGCAAGGCGCCACAGACGTTCGTCATCAGCGTGAGCGACAAGGGGCCAGGGATCGCCAATCTGCCGGCAATCCTCGCCGGTTCGCACAAATCGGCCACCGGCATGGGCCTCGGCCTGCTGGGCGCGCAACGCCTGATGGACGAGTTTCGCGTCGACACCAGAGCCGGCAGCGGGGACAACGGTTCGACTGGGGAAGCTCCTGCCGCCACGGACGCCGCTGATCACGGCATCGGCACTCAAGGCGATCATCGGAAACGCTGGCGTCCGACGGGCCGCCTGATGCCATGACCGAAATCCGCCAGCAGAACCAGCAGATCCTGGTGCAGCTGGATCAGCTGAAGTCGCGCCAGGAGGAGCTGGAAAGGCTCAATCAGGAACTGCAGGATACCAATCGCGGCGTGGTCGCGCTGTATGCCGAGCTGGACGAGCGCGCCGACCATCTGCGTCGCGCGGACGAACTGAAATCGAAGTTCCTGTCGCACATGAGCCACGAATTCCGCACGCCGCTGAACTCGATCCTGGCGCTGTCGCGGCTGCTGCTGGATCGCAGCGACGGCGAGCTGACCGAGCGAGCAGGAGACGCAGGTCCGGTTCATTCGCAAGGCGGCGCAGAACCTGACCGAGCTGGTCGACGACCTGCTCGATCTGGCGAAGGTCGAGGCCGGCAAGACGGTCGTCGTGCCATCCGAGTTCACGGTCGAATTCCTGTTCGGCGCGCTGCGCGGCATGCTGCGCCCGCTGCTCGTCGGCGACGCGGTCGCGCTGGTGTTCGAGGAGGCGGCCGAGCTGCCGCCGATCGACACCGACGAAGGCAAGGTTTCGCAGATTCTGCGCAACTTCATCTCGAACGCGCTCAAGTTCACCGAGCGTGGCGAGGTGCGGGTGTCGGCCACGGCGGACGCCGGAAGCCGACACCGTCACCTTCACCGTGCGCGATACCGGCATCGGCATCGAGCAGGACGACCTCGAGCTGATCTTCCAGGAATTCGGCCAGGTCGCGCACCGCCTGCAATCGCGCGTGAAGGGAACCGGCCTCGGTTTGCCGCTGTCGAAGAAGCTGGCGGAGCTGCTCGGCGGACACATCGCCGTCGAGAGCACGCCGGGCGAGGGATCAACCTTCTCGGTCACCCTGCCGCGATCATATCCGCGGGCCATGGGCGCAGGCGGATGATGCGGAGGAGCCCTGGAGCCTCGGAGCCTGGACGTGTCCCGGTGCTCGTGGTGGAGGATGATCCCGCCGACGCATTCGCGCTTGCGGCGCATCCTGGCGGACACGCCCTATCAGCCGCTCTGCACGCGCTCGATTCGGCAGGCGCAGCAGATACTGCAGCAGGCTCATCCGGCCGCGATCCTGCTCGACGTCATGCTTCTGGGCGACGAGACCTGGCGGCTGCTGCTGCAGCTCCGACAGCAGGAGGCACTATGCGGACATTCCGCTGATCGTCATGTCCTCGACCGGCGAGGAGCGCAAGGCGATCCATCTCGGCGCCGACGAGTACATTGCCAAACCGGTGGAAGGCGAGGTGCTGATCGGGCTGCTCGACCGGCTGACCGGCCGACGCTCGATCACCAAGGTTCTGCTCGTCGATGACGAGGAGGTCATGCGCTATCTGGTGCGGCAGCTGCTGCCGCGCAGCCGTTACAGCCTGCGTGCCATCGGCAACTGCCAGGAAGGCCTGCGGTGCCTGCACGATGAGCATCCGGATGTGGTGCTGCTCGATCTCAACATGCCGGAGATGAACGGCTATCAATTTCTTGATCGCATTGCGCGACGATGCGAATGTGCGCCGATGTTCCTGATCATCGTGCTCACCTCCGCCATTCTCGATCCGGACAAGCGCCTATTGCTGCATCACGCGCCGCGCATATTCTGTCGAAGTCGGACATGTCGTCCGAGCACGCTGATCGATACGATCGATCGCGTTCGTGCCTCGCGCCAGCCGGCATGGGCAAGATGACCGACGCGGCGACCCGCATCCTGGTCGTCGATGATGACGAGGGCGGCCGCTACCTGAAGGCGCATGTCCTGCGCAAGAGCGGCTATGACGTCGAAGGGGTGGGGACCGGACGCGCCGCGATCGAGCATTGCGAGTCCGCCTCGCCTGATCTGGTTCTGCTCGATATGCGGCTGCCGGACATCCATGGGGTCGAGGTCTGCCGGCAGATCAAGGCAGACTTCCCCGGCGTCGCCGTGCTGCAGACCTCGGCTGCGATCACCAGTCCGCATGATCGGCGCTGGCGCTGGAAGGTGGCGCCGATGGGTTCCTGGTGGAGCCGATCGAACCCGAGGAACTGCTGGCGACGGTGAAGGCGCTGCTGCGTATGCGCGGCGCCGAGCAGGAGCTGCGTCGGCTGAATGACAGTCTGGAGACGAGGTTGCGCAGCGCACGAGCCAGTTGGTCGAGACTCAACCGGCAACTGGAAATCGAAAGCGCCGAACGCCGCAAGGCCGAGGAGGTGCTGTGGCATACGCAGAAGCTGGAGGCGGTCGGCCAGTTGACCGGCGGTATCGCGCACGACTTCAACAATCTGCTTGCGGTGATCGTCGGCAGCCTGGAAGTGATCCGCGCGGCGCTCGAGAGCGATCGCGAACTGCCGCGCGCGAGGCTCATGCGCCTTTTGAATGCATCCGAGGTGGCGACCGACCGCGCAACCAAGCTCACGCAGCAACTCCTTGCGTTCGCGCGGCGCAGCACATTGAAGCTCGAGGTGGTCGCGCTCGATGAGGTCGTCGTCGGGTCCGAGCCATTCCTGCGCCGGGCGCTTGGCGAAGCGATCGCGCTGAAGCTTCATGTTCGAACCGGGATTGTGGTCATGCCGGATCGATCCGGCGCAGTTCGAGGCAGCGATCCTCAATCTTGTCGTCAATGCCCGCGATGCCATGCCCTCCAGCGGCATACTGGAGATCGCCACGAGCAACGTGATGATCGACGCGGCCGAAGCGCGCCGGTCTGCCGAACTGACCGCGGGCCCGTATGTCATGGTCCGGGTCACCGATACCGGCATAGGCATGGATCAGGACGTCGCCGCGCGCGCCTTCGAGCCGTTCTTCACCACCAAGGAGGTGGGCAAGGGAACCGGCCTCGGCCTCAGCCAGGTCTATGGCTTCATCAGGCAGTCGGGCGGGCACTGTCACCATCGATACGAAGAGCGGAGCCGGCACAACGTTTCGGCTTTATCTGCCGCGCTGCGACCTGGTGAAGCCGGCGGCGAACGACCTGGGCGTCGCCGACAAACTCGCCACCGACCGGGAACGAAACGGTTCTGGTGGTCGAGGACAATCCCGAAGTGCTGGAACTCGCCGTCACCGCGATCAGCGACCTGGGCTACCGTGTCCTGACGGCGGCGGATGGACCGTCGGCGCATGAAGATCATCCGGCGAAGGCGCACAGATCGACCTGCTGTTCAGCGATGTCGTCATGCCGGGCGGGATGAACGGCTTTGACCTGATCAGCAAGGCACGCGCCTAAGGGGTGGGCTGAAGGCTCTGGTCACATCGGGTTATGCGAACGTCCACCGTCCCGGGAGCGATCGCCCCGATGTGCCGCTGCTGCTGAAGCCATATCGTCGCGGCGATCTGGCGAAGTACATCCGGCTTGCACTGGACGCGGCGTGATACCGGCCTTCTCAACCGTCATGGCGGGCCCACGGGTCGGGCCAAAAGCCCGCCCGAGGACAGGCTCCGGCCCGCCATCCATGTCTTGCTGATTGCAGCAAGGAAAGACGTGGATGGCCGGCCTTCGCCGACCATGACGATGTAGCGGCAATCGGTGGGTCACTCACCAGAGCTCGTGCTGTGGTTGTTACCTACTTCTTCGCCACATCAACCCCGCTCAGCACGAACTGGGCGAGGGCCTTGCCCAGGCATTCGTTCAATTCATCTAGGGCCTTGTCCCGGTCCGCCTTCTGCGTGTGCTCCAGGTCGATCCGCCCATCATTGGCCCACGTGCGCATCAGATCGAAGCGATGGAAAATCGCCGCTCCAGGCATCGTGGCGACCTGTTGCAACACGCTCTCATAGGGGTCGAGATCGGTGTTGGCGCGCAGAAATCGGCTGAACTGGGGGTCGATCAGGACAAGGTCGCCACCCGCATCGCGGACGCGTTCTGCACCAGTGTGCAGCACCTCCAGCATGCCGTCCGGACGCAACCCTCGGACCGCCTCGACCGTGCCGGTCTGCCAAAGCACCAGCGGGTAATGCTGGTGCTTCAGGGCTTCATCCAGCAAAGGCAGCATCTGCTCGGCCGTCATGCCGCGCCCGCCGCGCACCGTGAGCGCGAACTTTACCCCCGGCAGCGCGGCTTCCAGCGCGCGGGTCATGTGCCATGGATACGACGCTCCCTGGGTTCCGCTGGTGTTCAGGCCCTTGGTGTTCACCGAGCCGACTGTGGTCGCCGAGCCGACGGCCAGCACGTCAACCGGACCTCCGGCGGCTATGGCCGCCGCGAGTTGTCCCAGTGGGGCAGCGGTGGTGACGAATTCCGCGGGCGCACCACAGACATCACCCGTCTCGCTGGCCGCCCCGGATGGTAGCGGCAACACAACGAGGGCACTCGCGAGCATACAGGAGGCCAATCGGAGCATTCCGCTCTACCCGGTATCAGTCCTCGCGGCGGCCGGCAAGTTGACCGACTGGCGGGAAGCGGGCGCACGACCCTTGCTGCGATACCATGCCGCGAGCCCGCCGACCGCGAGCATGGCGAGCGCACCCAACACGTTGACTGCCACCTGCATCGCCACGCTTTCGTCTGCTTCGAGACCCAGCCGGGCGAAGAACCCGAAGAAGATGCCGGAGCAGAACACGGACAGGGAGTTCTGGCCGATCAGTACCAGTGGTGCCGCGAGGCGGGTGCGCACCCACGCTGCGTCGAATGGGACCAGCCGGACCGTCAGCCAGGCGAGCGACAGGATGGACAGCAGTCGGAACGGGTGCAGGCCGGTCTTGTCCTCGGTGATGATGAAGCGAATTACTGTAGCCGGCATCAGGGCCAGGATGGGCGGATGGATGTCGATCACCCAGATGACGACGATCCCCGACAGCAGGACCAGAACGGAGAGAAGATCGAACGGCCAGTGCAGTCGCGGCATCTTTGGCGGCGCATAGGCCAGAATGGCGCCGATCACGAACAACAGTTGCCAGGCGAGCGGATTGAAGTACCATCCTTCGCCAGTCCAGGATTCCAGATTGACCCCGGTGAACCGCACGAGGGCGTACCCGGCCATTGATGCCGCGAGCAGCACTCCGGTCGGCGCAACAATGGCAGGACGGCGGCGAAGATCAGCAGCAACACCACGTAGAGCGGCAATATGTTCAACAGGCTGGGCTGAAAGCGCAGCAACAGCGCTTCCAACAGCGCGCGATATGGCGCTTCGGCCAGAACGTCGAGACGCGTCTCTTCCAGGTAGAAGACACGATCAAGCGCGACGGCCGAATACGCGACCTGGGCCGTGTAGACGACGAAAAGGAAGATGTGGGCGATGTACAGGGTCCACGCGCGGCGCAATGCATCGGCAGCGGCATACAGATAGCCTTGCCGGTCCATCTCCGAACCGTAGGCCAGACCGGCGCCGAACCCAGCCAGCAGCACGAAGATCTCGGTCGCGTCGCACATGGCGAAGTTGCGCAGGCTGTAGTCGCCCAGCACATCCCCAGGGATATGGTCGGTATAGATCCACCACAGGGCCAAGCCGCGGAAGAAGTCCACGCGCAGGTCGCGGCTGCGGTTGCTGCGGATCAGCTGCATGCACCCCTCCACGCTGGTATGTGGGGCGCGGGCGGCGGAGGCAAAGCGCGAACAGCCGGCTTCGTGTGTAGTCTGCGCGACAAAGTGTTACGCGACAGCAGCGCGAGGCGGCGGCTTCGACGTCCGCGGCGGCGGGCGAGGCCGGATGGCGCGTGAGCAGGAGCGTCTGGCGCCGGATCGCGTCCCGCACGCGGTCATCGCGGCGGATCACGCCGGCGAGCCGTGGCGAGCGGCCGAGGAAGGTCGTGCAGGCGCGCTGCAACGTGGCGAAGGTCCGCTCCCCGGCGCTGCGCGTGGCGGCCAGATTGACCACGACGCGGGCGTCGCCGTCCCGCCGGTCGGCCGCGTGCAGCTTG
This sequence comes from uncultured Alphaproteobacteria bacterium, assembly GCA_963794185.1. Classification (GTDB taxonomy): domain Bacteria; phylum Pseudomonadota; class Alphaproteobacteria; order Acetobacterales; family Acetobacteraceae; genus JAMXLO01. Next base: position 14,519 of record CAWCDM010000056.1, read on the forward strand.
AGCACGGCATAGGCGTCGGTCAGGCTGGTGGGCTCGTCGGTGGCCACGACCAGCAGCGTGTCGGCCCATGCCGACATCCGGCGCACGGACCGGTCGAGCCCGGCGCCGAGATCGAGCAGGACCGCGTCATAGCGTGACGCCTGCTGGCGCAAAGCGACCAGCACGCGTTCCAGCGCGGCCGGGTCGAGTGTCGACAGGGCGCCGGAGCCGGACGGCCGGCGACGATGTCGAAGCCGCCATCCGCATGGTGCAGCGCCGCGTCCGCCAGCGTGGCGCGGCCGGCAACCACGCCGCCGAGATCCTGCTTCGGCGTCAGGCCAAGCTGGATGTCGACATTGGCGAGCCCAAGGTCGCGCGTCGAACAGCAGCACGCGCCGTCCTTGGCGGGCCAGCGCGTGCGCCAGCGTGATGGCGAACCAGGTCTTGCCGACACCGCCTTTGCCGGAGGCGATGGCAACGATGCGGCCGACGGTCATTGGCGGTGTTCCATGCGCGGGAGTGCGAGCAGACGCGCGGCGAGCCAGCCCGGGCGTGATCGGCAGCAGGCCGTCGGCGGCATCCGGACCGATGCCGGCCTCGGTCAATGCGCAAGCCGCGCACCGGCGGAGGCGGCCAGGATGCCGCCGAGGCGGCGCGCGAGGTCGAGCCGTGTCGCCACCAGGAGGCTGGCGCCGGCGGCGGCATAGGCGACCGCCAGGTCGGCCGCTTCGGCCGGATCGAGGCCCCCCGGCAATACCAGCACCACGGCCGCGTCGATCGTCGTGGCGAGCGCCGTCAGTTCTTCAAGCTGCGCCGGATCGAACGGATCGCAGCCCGGCGTATCGATGAGCACCGGCGCCGCATGCTGCCGATGCGGAGCGCGCGGCCAAGCGTGACGGGATGACAGGCGACGATCAGGTTGACGCCAAGCAGCCTGGTGAAGGCGGCAAGCTGCTCGGTGGCTCCGGCACGCTTGCCGTCGGCGGTGATCACCATCGGCGCGACGCCCGCCAGCACCAGCCGGGTCGCCAGCCGGGCCACTGTCAGGGTCTTGCCGGCGCCGGGCGGGCCTACCAGCAGCAGCGGCCGTTCGTTCGGACCCAGCGGCAGTGCCGCGAAGGGCAAAGCGGCGGCGAGTGCGATGCTCGAGTTCGCCGGGCTGCAAGTTCGGCGCGCAGCGAAGCGGGCACCGCGTGGAATTCGAGCGCAGCCAGAAGCGCCGGGTCGGGCGGCGCCAGCGGTGGCGGTGCTTCATCCGGTTCGAGCGCAGCGGTGACCTCCACGCCGTCGCCGACGCGGCGCGTGGCCAGGATGAGGGCATCGTCGCCCAGCTCCGCGCGCACCTGTGCCATCGCTTCGGCCATGCGCAGGGGCACGGTAGAGCTTCAGGCGCATGCGTCGACGTCCGTGCCGGTCATCAGATGCGTCCCCACCGTCCGGATGCGCGCCCGCGGATGGATCTCCGCCTGCGCCAGGACCGGCGTGCTCGGACGGATGCGCTCGACGATGGCGCGCACATGGCTGCGGATGCCGCCGGAGGTCAGCAGCACGGGCGCCTCGCCGGACGCGCCGCCGTATCGAACGACAGTCCGCAGCCGCTCCATGAACTCCTGCAGCCGGCTGGGCGCCATCGCAAGCTGGCGGTCTTCCGCCGGGCCGGTCAGTGCCTCGGCGAATTCCGCCTCCCAATCGGGCGACAACGTGACCAGCGGAATGTAGCCGCCAGGCCCGGTGTGGCTGTCGCTGATCTGCCGCGCCAGCCGCGCGCGCACATGGGCGACGATGACCGGAATGGCGCGCGCCGCGCCGCCGCAGGCCTCCTGGACCGCCTCCAGGATCGTCGCCAGATCGCGGATCGAGATCCGTTCGGCGAGCAACGCCTGCAGCACGCGCTGCACGCCGCCGGTGGTGATCTGCGACGGGATCAGGTCCGCGACCAGCTTCTGCTGCTCGCGCGGCAGTTCGTCGAGCAGCTTCTGCGTCTCGGTATAGGACAGCAGCTCCGCCATGTTCTCGCGCACCACCTCGGTCAGGTGGGTGGTCAGCACGCTGGCGGGATCGACCACCGTGCAGCCGCGGAACATCGCCTCTTCCTTGGCGGCCGGATCGATCCACATTGCCGGCAGGCCGAATGCCGGTTCGCGCGTCTGTTCGCCCGGCAGGTCCGGCATGCTCGCCTTTGGGATCCATCGCCAGCAGCATCGTCGGACGCAGTACGCCGCGTGCCGGCCTCGATCTCCTTGATGCGGATCGAGTAGGCGTCGGCGCCAAGCTGCATGTTGTCCTGGATGCGCACCGGCGGCAGCACGAAGCCCATCTCGGTGGCGATCGAGCGGCGCAGGCCCTTGATCTGCTCGGTCAGCCGCGGCGCATCGCCACCGGCCAGAGCCAGCAGGCCATAGCCCAGCTCCACGCGGATCATGTCGATCCGCAGCGCGTCGCTGATCGGCGGTTCGGTTGCGACCAGCGGCGCCGGCGCGTCGGCGGCGTCGGCGTCTTTCGGGCTGCTTGTAGCGGATCCAGGCACCGCCGCCCGCCAGGCCGGCGAGCGCCAGGAACGGCAGCGTCGGCAGGCCCGGCAGCAGCGCCAGCACGGTGGCGGCGCCGGCCGCCATGGCGAGCGGCTTCGGGCTGGTGCCCAGCTGGCGGATCAGCGCCGCATCGGCGGTGCCCTCCATGCCGCCCTTGGTCACGACGATACCCGCGGCGGTGGAAACCAGCAGTGCGGGGATCTGGGAGACCAGGCCGTCGCCTGCGGTCAGCGTGGTGAACGTGGCGGCGGCGTCGGCGAATGACATGCCGTGGCGCACCAGGCCGATCGTCAGGCCGCCCAGGATGTTGATCACCGTGATGATCAGTGCCGCGATCGCATCGCCGCGGACGAATTTCGCGGCGCCGTCCATCGCGCCGTAGAAGCCGCTTTCCTCCTCCAGCTCGCGCCGCCGCCGCCGCGCCTCCTTCTCGTCGACCAGGCCGGCGGAAAGGTCGGCGTCGATCGCCATCTGCTTGCCGGGCATCGCATCCAGGCTGAACCGCGCGGCCACCTCGGCGATGCGTCCGGACCCCTTGGTGATGACCATGAAGTTCACCACCAGCAGGATCGAGAAGATGATCAGGCCGATGACCACGTCGCCGCCCATCAGGAAGCCGCCGAACGCCGCGACCACGTGGCCGGCGGCGAGCGGGCCCTCGTTGCCGTGCGACAGGATCAGCCGCGTGACGGCGACGTTCAGCGACAGGCGCAGAAGCGTGGTCAGCAGCAGCAGCGTCGGGAAGACTGGAGAAGTCGAGCGGCCGGTTGAGGAACAGCGCCACCATCAGAACCAGAACGGCGGAGGTGATGGAGAGCGCCAGGCCGAGATCGAGCAGCAGTGTCGGCAGCGGCAGGATCAGCACCGACAGCAGCAGGATCACGCCGAGTGCCAGGCCGACATCGCTGCCCGGCGCGTACCGGCGCAGGCCGGCGGTCAGTGCCGAGAGGAAGCCTGGGACGGCGGCGGTGTCAGCCATTGGGGAGCGGCAGCCGCCCCCTCCCCCCAACCCCCTCCCGCAAGGGGAGGGGGAGCGCGTGTACCTACTCCCCCTCCCCTTGCGGGAGGGGGTTGGGGGGAGGGGGCGGCTCGAAGTGTCCATCTCGCTCACGCGGCAACGCCGGCGGCCGGCGGGGGCACCGGAACGCCCTGCGCGGCATAGTCGCGCAGCTTGTTGCGGGTAATTGCTCACCCTGGGGTAACGACGCCACCCTGGGCACTGGATCATCTGGCGGGCAAGTGATCCTTAAGCAGCCTTAGTAAACGCTTGACACGATCACGAACAACTCGATTCTAACCGCTGGGTGCCGGAAGCACCTGACCTTACGAAATTGAGCCACGCCGAGAAGGACGCGCTAATCCTGGCGCTGTTGGCGCAGCTTACGGCGGCGGACGAACGGATGGGGGCACAGGATGCCCGCATCGCAGCGCTGGAGGCGCGGCTCGGCGAACTGAGCAGGCCGCCGAAAACCCCGGACAATTCGTCCAAGCCTCCGTCGCAGGGTCAGAAGTCAGACTGCCCGGCCCCCGGCGATCGCCCGCCGCGCAAGAGCCGCCCCGGCGTCGGCCGGACGCTGCATCCGACCCCCGATCGTATTGTCGAAGCACGGCTGAGCACCTGCCCGAACTGCGAGGCAGCCTTTCCCGACGCGTCGCAGACGCCACAACAGGTCTACGAGCGCATTGAGTTGCCGCCCATCAGGCCGGATGTGACCCAGGTGCGGCTGCTTGGCGGCCGCTGCGCGTGTTGCGGCGAGCGGGTGACCGCCGAAGCCCCAGCCGGGCTGAAACAGGGCTCGCCGTTCGGCCAGTCCATCGCGGCCATGGTGGTCTATCTGCATTACGCTCATGCCATCGGCATGGAGCGGCTGGTCAGGTTGATGGACGAACTCTTCTCGCTGGCTATCAGCGAGGGGGCGATCAGCAACATCCTGGCCCGCGCGCGTGAGCCGCTGCTGGCCGCGACGGCGGCGATCGAAAAGGTAGTGATCGCCAGTCCGGTGGTCTGCTCCGATGAAACCTCAGTGCGAGTGAAGGGCAAGAACTGGTGGGAATGGGTGTTCATCGGCACGTTGGCCGTGCTGCATGTCATCCAGCCCAGCCGGGGCAAGGCGGTGGTAGCTGCACTGTTTGGTGAGGTCAGGTCCGAGGTGTGGGTGTCCGACATGCTGGGCAGCCAGCGCGGCCACGGCATCCTGTGGCAGGTGTGCCTGGCACATCTGCTCCGCGATGCGAAATACGCGATTGAATGTGGCGATACGGCGTTCAGCGCGCCGTTTCGGCGGCTGTTGCTGCGCGCCATCGCCATCGGACGACGGCGAGAGACGCTGAAGGACACGACGCTGAAGCAATATCTTTATGACCTCGACCGTCGGCTCGACCGGATCATTTTGGCGGTCCCGATCGGGGAGCCAGGACGCAAGCTGCGCAAGCGCATGCTCGCCAACCGGGGACATCTGTTCGTGTTCATGACAAATCGGAACGTGCCGTATACGAACAACATCTCCGAACGGCACCTGCGCCCCAGCGTAATCTTTCGCAAGGTGACGAATGGGTTCCGCTGCGACTGGGGCGCAGAGACCTATGCCGCCTTCCGTTCCGTGGTCAGCACCGCAAAGGTCAACGGTGCTTCGGTGCTCGACACCTTGCGGTTCGTCCTGTCCACTAAACTACCCGTGGAGCACATAGCCAGGGTGGGGTGAGCAATTACAAATCATGAGGCAGGAGCCGGCGACAACCATTGTTTGAACTGATCGCGCGGCAACTCGATGGACGTGCACAAGTAACTCGGCGAACCTATGCGCATCGAGGAATTCGGAGACGGATTTATCTGCTAGGCCCAAACTATACATTGTGCGATCTATTCATTGAGAGAGTTTACCAAATCGTGCAGGACGAGCTACATTGGCCAGTCTGGCTCGCTTCTGCGCCCATCCGGTACTCCTGTTTCTTGCGCGTCGCCTTTTCTCGGCGCTCAAAGTAACTGATTACGAGCCGGAGTAAAACGCGTAGCTTCCTAGGAAGAGCTTTCCGAGTGGAGCCAATGTTAAGTCGATCAGGTACTTACTCACCAGTCGGTAATATAGGCGACACTTGGTGCCTTGAAGAATGACCGTATCAACCGCGGCATGCGCTTGATCGCGCCGAGTTGTGCCTCGATCTTGTCCTGCAGCGTTTCGCCTCGCCGCAACGGTGCTCTGGCCACGCCGGTGCGTTTCATGTGGCTCCAAACCAGTTCATCGGGGTTCAGTTCAGGCGCATAGCCGGGAAGGAAATGCAGCGTCAGCATGCCATTCGTGGATGCAACATAGGTCTTCACCAGCGCCGTCTTGTGCGCGGGAAGTCCATCGACCACCAAATGCACCGGCTTCGAACGACGCCGCATCATCCGCCGCAGCAGGGTGACAAACAACTCGGCCTTCAGCCCGCCATGGTAGGTGCAATACCAAAATGCACCGCGGGCGTTCACCGCCGAGGCCGCGCTGATCGATTGCCGCTGGCCAGGCCGTTCGACCACAGGCGTCTGACCCTTCTTGCCCCAGGTCTTGCCGTGCACGGTATCGGCGCGAAACCCCAACTCATCCCAGAAATACACTTCACCGCCTGAGGCTTTTGCCTGTCTGGCAATGGCAGGAAACCGCTCGAGCCGCCATGCCTCGATCGCTGCCGGATCGCGTTGGTAAGCCCGTTGCAGCGGTTTTTGCGGCGTCAGTCCCAGCTTGGCGAGCAACGCCCCCACCGCCGTCACGCCAAGCCGAATGTTGAATTTCCGCTCGATCAGGTCGGCTACTACAGACCGCGTCCACAAGCCGAAATCCAGACCATACTGACGCGGATCGCGGCCGTTGATCCAACGAAACACCTGCTGCTCCTGACGCGGCGTCAAACTGCGTGGCCGTCCCGTCGCCGGCCTGGCGTGCAGCGCTTTCAGTCCCACACCCGGCTTTGATGCCGCCTTGAGCCATTTGTAGATCGTCGTGCGATGAAAGCCGAACGAAGCCACCACAGCCGATGGCCGCTCCCCGCCCCGCACCCGCTCGACCGCCATCAAACGAATGGCTTCCAGCGTCCGATGATCAAAACCGCGTCCATCTCGTTTCATGCCGCAAGCGTAGCACCGGCTTTTGGAAAGTACCAATAGGAATGTCGTCTTAATTACCGACTGGTGAGTAGCTAATCGCCTAACCATGATTGGTCAGGATGCGGGATTGGTGGTCCCGTCTTGGTTGGTAGTGTTCGTCACATAAGGTCTGGAATGGCGGTAAGTGTGGTGGCTTACCGCCATTCGCATATTTACACGGTAGCCTGTGACAATCTCCACTTGATCCCGTTGAGTAGTCGATCCTGATCCATCGCCGTCTCGACACGGCTGTTGATATAGCTCAGGGCTCGTTCGGCTTCTCGTTGTGCATTCATCGCCCGACGCATCCCACTGGAGTCCACTGGCGATATCTGCAACGCGGCATTCGCCAATTCGCTTGCGCTTAACTCCCAGCCGTTTGCCTTGTGCATGGTAGCGGCGGCACATAACAGTCGAAAAATCGGCCACCGACCTTGCCCTGTGTCATGTGCTTCTGGATCATTGCTTCTGTGATGATATCCGTGCCATCTGGCCGTTGCACGCCATCGGTCTGATAGACTTCCGTGTAGTATGTCGGGTCTTCGGGTGGACAGATCATCAACAAATCATCCACATCCATAACCTGCCCGTCTTGGACGTGGTATTCATTGTTCCCGAATACGCCGTCCTCATCGTACCATGTGGATGGTAGGTAGTGCAGTCTGTTCAGGTTCTTGGTACTGGCATCGACCTCGCCATCCAGCAGGACGTTCCACGCCTTCCAGACGCCTGCGAACTCGGCGGTGGTCATCTCCCGCGACAACGGCAGTATCACCCGCCAGCGACGTTCCAGATAGGTGGAGCGGGTGGTTGAATAGATGATGCACGTCAGGTTACTGAACCGGCTAATGGCCTGTCTCAGTGTCCAGTTGGCATGATCTAAGTCTAGACCGATCCACGCTGCCATGCGTTCAACGTCGATCAGTTTCCGTGACGTAGCACCATCTTGCAGGATGGCTGGTGCCACCCATCCGCTTTTCCACTTGTCGGCTTGTGGCGATGATGGTACGGTTGGCTTCGCACAATTCAACGATGTCTTGCCACTCGCCGTTTGGCACCATAAGGCCGGGCGTTTCGTATTGGGTAAGTCCGTATAGTATCTGCATCGAATATCCTTTTGAGGGGAAGGACTGCGCTCTGACGAGCGCAGTTTAATCCGTAGGCTCTGGTCAATCACACACGGCGCGATAATTGCCCGACCGGTCGCGTTGCACATAGACCGCCTCGTCGCGGAGCCGCGCAAAGGTCGGATGCTCGCTAAACTCCCTGCCGAGACAACACACGTAGCCGCCATACTCATTCAGAAACAGCAGGTCACTGCCATCGTAGCCGACCGTGCAACAGTCTTTCTTAATGGCTTTGATTGCCAGCACTTTGTCCTGGTCATTCATCGCTTCAATCCTCCGTCCCAATCCCGCGCGTTCGGACTTCGTCCATTGTCGCGCCGTGGCTTCTTCGCTGTTGCCGTTACACGCGAGACAGTACTGGTCGGCGGCGTGATCGCCGTCGCAGTAGTCCCGCATGAGCGTGTGCTTGCGTAATTGATCGAGGTATAGCTCCCATGAACGATACCAGTCGCGCGGTGCCGGCTTGTCCTTGTTGGTGTTGTGCCACATGCAGAATATACGCTCGCACCGCCGCCGTATCTGTCTGATCCAGGTCTTCAGGTATCGAACTCATCGTCCGGTGGCCTCCACCCGACGCCAACTGTTCATCCATGTGTCGAGATCGCTCTTTTCGAACATGATCCGCTTTGGACTGGTCAAAAAGTATGCGATGTGACCAAGTTTGGCTTGATTGCTCACGTAGTCCTTGCTGGTGCGGGTATATTCACCCGCCTCCGCTGCTTCCATTAGTTGATTTCCGATCATTTGAATACTCCTTGCTTGAATACCTATTTATACATAGTCGCCGTCGATAACGCGATGTAATTCGTTGGTGTCTACGCCTTGTTGGATCAGATCGCTGGTGATCCCTTGCCACAACCACAATAAGAACTCATCCGCCATTAGACCTCTCCGTACGGCCAGATGGGATAGATCGCCATGCGTCGATTGAACACCGGCTGGACTTCGGTGTATGCCTCTAGTTTATCGGCATTGGCTTCCCACTTGGCTTGATCCTCGTCTTCCCAATCGAGGACATGGGATGTAGTTTGCCATCTGGTCATGTGCTGATCGCAGACGAACACATGATAGGGTCCGATGTTAAGATAGCCGTCAGAGCCACGGCAATGCGGGCATAGTCCGAACTTTGCGCTCATAGTGGTGTTAGATCGGGCATTGCTGCCCGACCTTCCCTTGCTAAAAATGTTAGTCGTTGTCGAATTGCTCCAGCGCCCGCAGACCGTCCTTTGTGAGGCGATGGGGTGCTTTCCCATTCTCGGCGTACTCGACCTGCATTAGCCGCTTTCTGACCAGATGCCATACGTCATCCCAAATCGGGTCGTTGGCGTCGAGTTCGAGCAGCGTGGCTGTGTTCATGCTTGGGTCTTTCTAAAATGGTCAGCTTCAATATCAAGCAGGCTCTCAAGTTCCTCGGTGATCTCTTCGCGGTCGATAATTTCGTCCCACTCGGCATCACCAAATGCGGTGTATTCATCCATACTTTTATAATATCCTTCTTCATTCAATATAGTCATTATAGCGTATATATGATTGTATGTCCAAGTAACATTTCCGTGATCGAGATTGCCGGCAAAACGAGGAACTTGGATCATCAAGTTCCTCCCTTTTGATAGCCTGTGGAATAGCTGCGCTGTCAGGGTCCTGCTGATTGCCTCCACGAGTGCGTCAACGTCTCGTGAATCGGGTTTTGGCTTTTCGGGATCGGGCGGCATTGGTTTGATTGGACCGCGATCGCTCGACGGATCGTCGCCATCGTCGGAGAGGTTCGGACAATCAGGTGCTGCGTCGGGTTGCCAGATACCGACTGACGTTCGCTGTTGTTGCGCACCACAAGCGTCGCAGATGCACGTACCGGGTCCGTCAGTGATCCACGGGCGTTGTGCCATTTCCATTTCCTTCCTTGAAGGCTTCATCCACTACCTCCATGATCCGATCCATGATTTCCCGTTGCATCTCGTGCGCTTCGCCGAGCGTCATGTTTCGCGTGTGTGGCACCGAATGGTACAATTGCAACAAGATGAAGTCTGGGATGGCTTCGATCAACATGACGCTCAGTTTGGCTTTCAGATCATCATTCGGTATTGTCATCTTCCTTCGTGATGGTCACCGCGATCTTGAAATCGTATTCGAGTGGATAGTCTTCTGGTATTCACGAGTGCCACGCGTGTCCGGCGTCATCGAGATACATTTCTTCGATCAGGACGGTTTCTTGTTCTAACTGGCCCGCAGTCTGTTGGAGCAGCTTTAGGAACCGTGCTGCTTTGTCCGTGTTATCAGTGCGGATCGTGAACACGGCCTTGTATTCTTGCATTCTACCTCCTCGTTGCTGGTAGTTGGCCTTTTGGGAATCGCACGTCGACGACTGTGATGTGTCTGCCGTTGAACCGGGCGATGAAGTCGGTCAGGGTCTTCGCGATCCAACCCGGTGTCTTGCCGGCGCCGCGTAGTGTGCTTTCCAGTGGCTCGCACACGTCGGCGTAGTTTGACCGTGGGTTGTATTCGTTCGGATCAAGGTCGGCCATAGCCAAAACCTTTTCGAGCCAATCGTAAGGGACGTATCCGACGTGTTCCTTGACTTGTAGCGTCACGCCATCGACGCCTAATCGCTCCATGATGATCGGTCGCCACTTGGCTTGCAGATCAACCTTTGTTGCACACGCATGGATTAAGACATCCCATTTGCAGTCGTTACCGACTTCGTTGATTAGTTGCTGCCAGCGCTCCATCCTTCGGGTGTGCCACCGCATACGTTCGATACCGTCGTCAGGTGGCTTGTCGTCATCGAAGACGATCTTGATATCGGTGATATGCAGGCCAGCCCGTTCAACCGCTTGCGCGATAAGTGTGCCAGCCTGCAACGGCGCGTCCTTCAATCGCGGTGCGAGTTTGGACAAGCGATCTTCAAGATCGATCCGCTTGGCTGGTGGTAATGGCATGACATACTCCGAACAGACTGCCGCCTGTCGGCAGCAGTTATTCCGTGCTGTGTGGAGAGAGGGGATGGAGTGACTGCGCCTGTCAGGGCGCAGTCATTTCCAGATCAGTGAATGCTTGGCTGATCGCCTTCATCCGGCATCGTTGGCAGGGTGATCTCACCCTTCGTTGCCGTCTTCACGACGTAGGCCAGCACGTCGATCTTCGGATCACCTTCTGGTTTCTGCCAGAGGGTGCGCCGCTCACCGCCACGGGTGTTCGCGTAGAAGGCGATGATCTCGTCGAAGGTCGGACTACGCTCCGATTTCGCCACGTCGAGATGATCCATCACGTCAGTAATCAAAGGCTCGATTTGACGGACGACGGACAATACCTTGTCCAGCGTATCGGCAAGCTGCTTGACCCGCTCGCGCTGCTGATCGGCTGATCCGCCGAGGAGTTGCTTGTTCGGACCCAGCACCTGCGTCAGTGTCCGCAGGTCTTCGCGATCGGCCTGTTGGACCAAGCCGATGATCGCATCTTGCAGCTTACGATCGGCAAGCTCCCGCTCGCCATACGGCAGCTTACCATAGGGGACGATCTCCGGCTCCGCAGGTTCCGTGGTGGCCTCGACCGGCTCCACAGGCTCCGTGGTAGCCTCCACAGGCTCCGCAGGTTCCGTGGTGGCCGTCACCGGCTCCACAGGCTCCGTGGTGGCCTCCACAGGCTCCGCAGGTTCCGTGGTGGCCTCGACTGGCTGCACAGGCTCCGCAAGTTCCGTGGTGGCCTCGACCGGCTGCACAGGCTCCGCAAGTTCCGTGGTGGCCTCGACCGGCTCCACAGGTTCCGTGGTCTCCGTCACCGGCTTGGCAGGTCCGGTGCCGAAGCCGCCGTCCGCCGCCTCGCTTGCTGGCGGATGCTCTACAGGCTCCGGTGTGGGTCCGGTTCCGAATCCGCCATCCACCGCGTCGCTTGCTGGCGGATGCTGCACCTCCTCGGTAGTGCCCGTCGCGAGTAACCTCCGCAGCTTCTCGACATGCCAATATTGCCTGCCAGCAACGATGCGGAAACAACCCGCCTTTTCGAGCAGGTCATCAACCTCGCCGTTCGCTTGGCCGTTGCCTTCATTCAACGGAAGCCCGAAGATTTCACGGACGCGGTTATCAAGCTCCGGACGCGGACCAAACAGGTCGTGAGCCTCGACAGAGCCAAGGTTTCGGAAACCGTCGGCTTCGGCCTTCGCCTTGGCCTCCGCCTCCGCCCTTGCCTTGCCCTCGTCCAAGCTACGCCACTTCTGGACGATGCCCCTGATCTTGGCGACGTGGTAGATCAGGGTGACAGGGGCATCCTTGTCATCCGTGTTGGCGATCTCCCGCAGCATATCGTGCTGCCGAAGGTGCGCCTGACCGTCACCAGTACCCCATTCCCGAACGGCATAGTCCCGGATGTGCGCCATGTCACAGCCGAAGTAGTCCTGTGCCTTAGCGTCATCCAGCTCCTCAAACCCTTCGTTTGGGTCTGCGACAGGTTGGATATGTGCCGCCTTGTTCACGGCGTCGAGCGTGATCCACGAGACATGCTGCAACAGATCGCCAGCAGATACTGACGTAGCAAGCGGTGCCAGCCATCGGCTGTCAGCATCAAATCGGACTATCAGTGATCGACCTGCGTACCGCTTGTCGAAGATGCTGAACATATGCCGGCTCTTGGTTTCGTCTTGAACCAAGGTCAGGCCATCGAGGATGCCGGACATGGGCGTCTCAACGGTGTCGCCCTTCTCCAGATACTCGTTGTCCATCATCTCGAAATCGCGGCTGAGCTTGCCAGTCTCAGGATCGATGTCGAACACGCGCACCTTCTTCGGGGCGCGTGCATGGAAGTTGGCACTGTTCAGTGCGTGATCGAGGTTGGTGAAACCGAGATCAAGCACGGCGTTCTGCTTAGTGATGCGTGCGATAACGACACGTTGGTTGAGAAAGAATCGCTTGCCGACCGGCTCCGGGAACTCGTACGAGAAGTATCCCTTGGCGTCGCTTTCTTTCTCGACCCACACCGACACGCCAGCCGCCAGCTTGATGGTCGGGTCTTCCTCCCACCACGGCTTCTGCCGCTTGGTATTGACGAAGGTGGCAGGCAGATCGGTCAGAGTGACCGTCTTGGTGGACGGGTCCATCAGCAGCACTTGACCAGTACCACTGTACTTCGGCTTGGGAGCCTCAGTCGCGCCGCGTCGGATAGCCTCGTCAGTTCCGACCTTGATAACCCGTTCGATTGAGTAGGTGTACTCCTCGCCCTTGGCGATTGCCACCGCCGCTTCTGCCCGCATGATCGGCATAGCCCACGGCAAGGTCTTGTACAGCTTCTCCCATCGGTTAGCGGTGTCTTCATGCTTGCCGAAGTCCTTGGCTACCTCGCCCTTGCTGCCGTGCAGTTTCATGAGCTTGGCGAGGGTTATGTGTCCGCCGCACTCGGCCTTGACCATGAGGATGTTCCACTGGCTGTCATCCAGACCAGCATCGAGCCGCTTGGCGTCGGCGATAAGTGCCGCATAGTCAGTACCGAATCGGTCGCGCAAGACCGAGAGCGGCGTAAGACCAGCATCGTTCAACACCTGCGTATCATAGATGTTCATATAGGCCGGATGACGCCCAGTATCAGGTAGTCCTCCATTATCAGTCCCTGACATAAAAATCTCCTATTAGTCAGGTTTCATTTTAAGGATGGCTTACCGAGTTTTTCGTAGTCTCCGAAAAAGTCGTTAGGTATGCCGATTTTTCACGGCGAATACTTGCGGTGTCTCTGATACATGGCCTCGCCCGTCGTTGATCCGCGCGAGGTAACCGGGTCCAGCTAAAGCGCGGTGACGATCAG
>CAWCDM010000057.1:0-20133 GCA_963794185.1 uncultured Alphaproteobacteria bacterium
CTGAGTTCGCGGCAGCCTGCCAGCGGGTCGATTGCTGGTTGCTGGGGCCTGCAGGCCACCGCCGTGTGTCGCCGAGACAGAAGGGCGAATCGCTTCGCCCTAATGCCCATTGAGTAGCAGGCCAGTGTCATCCGTGGTTGGAGACGATGCCATCCAACCACGTGGTGTCGCCACCGTGGTCAGGACCATAGCCAAAGGCAGGGCCATGATGTTGCTGAAACGAATCTATATTGTCGATCACGGCAAGTCCAGGCAGCGTCAATGTCGGGTCACTGCTGTGGAGAAGCGATATTTCGCTATCGAAATACGCTTCGCTGTTGAACACGCCATCGACACTCGGGTCGTATGCGCCATACTTGGGATCGTGCAAAAATGCGATAGTGTCGGTCAATATGGCCCCGGTCACTTTGTCGGTGATCAGACCGTGTAAGGCACCATTGGTGGCGTCGAAATCGGTCTCCACGCCGTACCATTTGCCTTCTTCGACTGGACGCCAAGGTCGATGTCGGCGACAACGTTGGGGGTCACCGCAAAAAGGTGCCAGGTATGGGTCTCTGCCGACGCGACGATGCCCGCATCAGGCGCTTCGCCAGGGTCAATGGTACCATCGAGATTTTCAAAGCCAACCTGCATCGCCCAGTCCAGGATATTCTCTGTTCCAACCGGACAGCCACAAAGGAGGAAACCGGGGTTGTTGGGGTCCTCCACAGCGACCGCTGGATCGATATCGCTAAATTGGTCAACTCGAACGTCCGCTCGCGTCATGTAGAAGTCCGATGATTCAATCGGGCGATAGATGCCTTGGCTGACGGCTATGCCGGGAAGGGTCGCCAGCGCTTTCGTTAAATGACCGAAGGCGTCGGTCGTCTCCATCACCACTGCGGAAGGCTGAGGCGCGGTTGAGTCCGGACTGACCTGCGCCGTATCAAACCAACCTGTCGGAAAGCTGCTGTACGTGAACGTTCCGATCGAAGCGCGCTGGAACGTCTCCGGGCTGCCGGTGAATGTCGTTGACGCCTTACCACCCTTGGCCATTGTTGTGCTCCCGTTCTAGTCTTTTTGTCAGTCCGTGACGAACCTGCGCAGCGGGACTCGCTGCGCGACGGACCGGCCGACGAAGTGCACGGCGCTTGGCGTTTAGCGCAATAAGACCCGGGTGCAGACGTCCGCTAATTCTGGCTTAACCTTGTGAATCGGCCCGGGAGGTTCAGGAACGCGCTACCAGTCCTGCGGCGTCACCTCGGCCACCGGCAGACCGGCCGCCATCCAGGCCTCGCGACCGCCGCGGTACCAGTAGACCTCGGAATAGCCGAGGGCGACCAGCCGCAGCGCGAGATTGCGACCCTGGAAGCGCTCCGCGTTCCACCCCACGGTGACGATGGGCGTGTCCAGATTGCCGCCGGTCAATTGGCGCATCTTCTTGCGCAGGCGCACCTGTGGCTCGTCGGACGTACCTGCCGCCGACGCCGACACCCCCCAAGACGATGGCGCCCGGGATCGACTGACCCCACGGGTTCGAGGCATCAAGCACCAGCGGCCTGCGTTCCTGCATCAATGCGGCCAGATCCGAGGTCCGGATGGTTCGCACGCCCGGAGCGGCGAGCGGCGTCGGTGCGTCATACGTGGTGTGCAGGGCTTCGTCCGCCGGCAGGCCGTGATCGGCATCCTCATCGGCGTGATCGCGTATTCCGGCGAGCCGCAACCCGTCGCGCATGCGCGCGATCTGCGCGACTGCAACGGGGTTCGACACCGCGAGGGGGTAATAGCTTCGTGCGGTCAGTGTTGGCCAAAGCCGGATGGCCTCAGCTGCGCTTTGTCGGGCCGCTGCCATGTCGCGCGCCAGAGCCTGCGCCGCAGCGACGGCCGCATGGATATTGCCGCGCTTTTCGGGACTGTCGCTGGGATGAGCTGCCAGAGCCTTTTGCAGCCAGGAAACAGCCTCGTCATACCGCCCTAGAAACAACAGTGCGTAGCCCATGAAGTGGTAGCGGATGAATACCGCTGGGTTGCGCGGATTGAACTCGGATTGACTGCTCGATCGCCGGGATCGCCTCGGCGGCCATACCATCATGGATGCGGCAGATGCCGAGCGTCAGATGAGGACCGCTCAGGTCGGGATGGGCCTCGGAGGCCCGCCGCGCCGCCGCGGCTGCGTCCGGACAACGCCGCTGCATCGCCAGCAGGTAAACTCTCACCCCCATCACGAGTCGCTCTTCCGGCGCGATGAGTTCGGCCCGGGTGATCACATCCTCGACGCGGCGAAGGTTCGCGGGTGCCCCAGGGTCGTCGCTCCAGGGATTGATGCTGTTCAACAGGGCTTCGGCCAGTCCGGCCAGCGCGACAGCTGAATTCGGGTCCAGTGCCGCCGCATGCTCGAGAAGCGCGATCACCTGGTCATTCGTCCGTGGGTTCGTCGGCCGGCCATACAGCGCGGCGCCGGCGCGTATCAAAGAGTCGGCGGCGCCCGCGGCGCCCGGGTCACCGCGAGCTATGCGGGCGCTCTCGGCGTCGGCCACCCGGGACCACAGGGCAAGCGCCATGTGCCGGATGATATCCTCCAGCGAGTAGCCGCCAGCGTCAGGTTCCGCGTCGAAATGGTCCGCCCACAGCTGCGCGCCGGTTTCCGCCGACACCAACTGCACATTCACCCGCAGCCCCGCGCCCCTTCTGCGCAGGTTCCCGGTAACCGCGAAGCGCACGCCGAGTTCTTCGCCGACGCGCCGCATATCGAAGGGTCTGTTCTTGTAGGTGAGCGCCGTGTTGCGTGCAGTTACTTGTGCGTCATGCCAGCGGGTAATCGCGGCGGTCAGATCCTCAGTGACGGCGTCAACCGTGTCGTCGTCCACGCCGTCGCCGAACTTGTTGAACGGCAGCACGACAACGGATAGCCGTAGCCGCCCCACCGATGCTGGCGTGGGTGAGGGCACGGGAGGTGTCGCCGCGGCAACCGGCGTGGCCGGCGCCGTTGCGGCCACCGGTGTGGTCCGCGGCAAGGGCGCGCTGATGACAAACCATGCAACTAGGACAGCCACGCAGAAACACGCCGTCGTGATCACGACGGCACGACGGTGCTGCGGCGCCGACGGCGCGGCGATCGCCGTCGCGTCATCCGCTGCCTCTGACTGCGGCCCGGCCGGGTTGGTGTCCGCTGTCTCCAGGCCCGCTCCGCCGTCCCCCGAACGTGCTGCATGGTCGACGTTCGCTGCCGCCGGATCTTCCGCCACACAAGCATAGGCGGCCCGATCCGGAAGGCTGCGCCCTGATGGCGTGACCGCAGGAAGGAACCGGTACCCGCGCCCGGGCAGCGTCTGGATGCAGCTTCCCAGCCCTCGGTCGGCATCGAGCGCGCGGCGCAGGTTGGAAAGTTGAACAGACAGGTTGTTCTCCTCCACCACGACGTCCGGCCAGACCGCGTCCATGATCTCCTGGCGCGTGACAATTGCGCCATGACGCTCAACCAGCAGGCAAAGGATGCGAAATGCGCGGGTTCCGAGTGGAACGCGGCTCGTCTGGCCGTCGGGATGCAGTCGAAGCAGTACGCCTGCCGACCGGTCCAGCAGGTGATTGTCGAACCGAAACTCCAGCGGCTCTGCCAGATCGGGCATTGTGCTTCCCTGGCAAACATTCCCCCGGCAGGCTGATTAGCATGCCGTCAGGGCTGTCGTTAAGGCGGCCTTCACCACATGAATTGGTTCCATCATCCGGATTGTGCCAATCGCACACGCGGCGAGCCTGCTTGAGTCGCCTTGGCGTTCGTGTCACTCACCGGGCATGGAGAGCTTGGGTCCTCTGTCCGGCCTGCTGGTGGTCTCGCTCGAACAGGCGGTTGCTGCGCCCTATTGCAGCTCGCGCCTGGCAGATGCGGGTGCGCGCGTGATCAAGATCGAGCGTGCGGAGGGCGACTTTGCGCGCGGCTACGACAAGGCGGCGAAGGGGCTCTCCAGCTATTTCGTCTGGCTGAACCGCGGCAAGCAGAGTCTGGTCGCAGACATCAAGCAGCCAGACGATGCCGCGCTGCTGCATCGTTTCTGGCGCGCGCGGATGTGTTCATCCAGAACCTCGCGCCCGGCGCCGCCGCGCGCGCGGGCTTCCGCTCGGAGCCGTTGCGTGAGCGGCATCCAAGGCTGATCACCGTCGATATCTCCGGCTACGGCGACAGCGGCGACTACGCGACGATGAAGGCGTACGACCTGCTGGTGCAGGCGGAGTCGGGGCTGGCGATGATCACCGGCCATCCCGCCGGACCCGGCCGCGTCGGCGTCTCCGCCTGCGATATCGCCTGCGGCATGGCCGCGCATGCCGGCGTGCTGGAGGCGCTGATCGAGCGGGGGATCACCGGTCGCGGCAAGGGACTCAAGGTCAGCCTGTTCGACGGCATGGCGGATTGGATGAACGTGCCGCTGCTGTTCTACGAAGGCACCGGCAAGGCCCCGGAACGGCTTGGCCTCGCGCATCCCTCGATCTGCCCGTATGGCGCGTTCTCGACATCCGACGGGGCGCTGGTGCTGATCGCCATCCAGAACGAGCGTGAATGGGCGGAGTTCTGCGCGCGCTTCCTGGACGAGGCGGATCTGCCGCGACACGCCGGGTTCGAGACCAATGTGGCGCGCGTCGCCAACCGTCCGGTCGTCGATGCACACATCGCCGCGGCTTTCGTTCGGTTGACCCGGGAAGCGGCTGCCGCGAAGCTCCGCGCCGCCAATACGGCGTTTGGCTTCGTCAACGACGTGGCGGCGCTCGCGCACCACCCGGCGCTGCGCCGCACGACTGTCCAGACGCCGAACGGCGATGTGGCCCTTGCCGCGCCACCGGTGCTGTTCAGCGACGGGGCGCGGCCGTTGGGTTCGGTGCCCGCGATCGGCGAACATTCGGGCATGATCCGCGCCGAATTTGCCGCCTGAGGGAACCGCGTATTCGAAGTCAGGCACGCCTGTAGCGATACCCATCATTTGGTTCAATTCGGTTTTTGCTGGTCGCTGACTACCCGCCGGTGCGGTGGGCCATTGGTTGGTATGCCAGCGCGATGGGCGAGGCCCGGTAGGCGTCCAGGCCGCGCCCCGGCGGTGTCGCACCGCCGACGGTCGGCAGCATGATCGTCCGCGGCCCTTCGACAGCGCCTGCGGCCTGGACCCGCAACACGCGCGAGAAGCCAAGCGGCGAGGCGGACATTGTGGCGCCCCACGCCTGGGCCAAGGGCGATGCCAGGGCGCTGCTGGCCTGGCGCAATTCCTCCGGCCAGACCGCCGCCACCTTCCGCTGGTAGTCGGTGCCCAGATCGGGCGTCGCCGAGTGATATGTCCCTGTGGCCTTGGTCCAGTCGCCGGACTGCGCAAACAGCTCCTTGAGGAACCGCACCGCGTAGGCAGCGTTGGCCTGCGGATCGAACGCCACTTCCAGGCTGGGGAAGGCGTCCGGGTGGTGCATCAGGTTGATCTGCATGCATCCGACGTCGATCGAGCGAATGCCCTGCGCCTGCATGCCGCGGACGGCGGCGACCGCCTGCGGCCTTGCTCTCGTAGAAGAACCCCTGGCCCTCGGCGTTCACGGTCCACGGCCAGGGATGGAAATCCCCACTGACCGGATCGCGGCGGCCGCTCTCCACGCGGCTGATCGCGGCCAGCAAATGCGGCGGTATTCCGCTTCCGCGCTCGGCCGCCTCGACCGCGGACCGGCAGAGCAGGCCCTTTGCGCCGCCTGGAAACAAGATCGGCTCGGCGCGGAGAGCAGGCGCTGTAAGGCAGAGGAACATCGAGGCAGTGAGCCAGAGGAGGCGCATGGGCGGATGATAGCCGCCAAGCCTTAGCAGGCCGTTGCCACCGTTCGCCTATCGCACCAATGGGCCACCGCAACCGGGCAATGCTGCATTGCAAAATATCACTTGCAGACGAACGACCGATCGCCTAGATTGTGCATCGCAGCAATGCGGCCCCTGGTCGCGCTGTCTGCTTTCTTGGACGTTTCCTCCCTAAACTTGGCGGTGCCACAAGCGCCGCCATTTTTTTGCGGGCCATCCTTTGCGCCGTCCGGTCAGCCTTCGGCCAATGTCACCGGCACCGCGGGAAAGCCCGGCGATGAACCGCGTCATGGCCGCCTGGAGCACCGCGAAGTCCGGCAGGCGCTCGATGCGGCTCTCGTCCATGTAGAGTTCGCGCGCGATCTCGATCTGCAGCGCATGAACGCCTTCGCGTGGCCTGCCGTAATGGCGCGTGATGTAGCCGCCGGCATAGGGATCGTTGCGGCGCACCGGATGACCGAGTTCGGCAAGCTGGTCCTCGACCAGCCGCGTTGTGCGCGGGGCGCAGGCCGTTCCGTGCGCGTCGCCGAGCACGAATGTGGCAGGCCTGCCGCCGGACCGGGCGGCGTGGCCGTGCGACGGCATGGAATGGCAGTCGATGAGCAGGCAGACGCCGAATCGGGCGCGCGTCGCCGCGATCAGTGCGGCAAGCGCGTCGTGAAACGGCTGCCAGCACGTGCGGATGCGGCGCTCCGCCTCGGCGAACGACAGCTTGCCGCGGTAGATCGCCTCACCCGAGGCAACAATTCGGGCGATCGTGCCAAGGCCGGCGCCGACGCGCGCGCTGGTGGTGTTCACCCAGGGTGGCAACGCGTCGGCGAACATCGCAGGATCCAACTCCCACGGCTCGCGGTTCGCGTCGCAGTAGGCGCGCGGAAAGGTGGCAGCCAGCAGTGGCGCGCCGTGTTCGGGCGCCGCCGCGAACAGTTCATCGACGAAGCTGTCCTCGCTGCGGCGCAGACCCAGCGGATCGAGGCGGGCGGCGGCAATGAAATCGTCCGGATAGGTCCGTCCCGAGTGCGGCGAGGCAAAGATGACCGGCATGGTCTGGAGTGCCGGTTGCAGCACTACGATGGGGGGGTGGGTATCTATTGCCGAGGCAACCGGGACATCCATGGCCGTATTGAAGCCGGCATGGCGTCTGCTGTCACCAGCCAAGCTTGCCTCTCGCGCCAATGCCGCGTTAGAAGCCCGGTTCGTGGCGACGGATGGGCGCGTAGCTCAGCGGGAGAGCACCGCCTTGACATGGCGGGGGCCACAGGTTCAATCCCTGTCGCGCCCACCATCCGCCAGACACCGCGACTGTCGCAACTGTTCGGCCGACTGGTTCAGTGGGCCTTCTTGGGCGCCTCATCGAATACGCTGCATGCAAGGGTCAGAAGGCGTTCGGCCGTATCGATGTAGCCGGCTCGGTCCGCGTCCTTGGCCAACGTGATCAACCGATCGGACAGGACAAGTTCGCTGAATGGGGGCTTCGCTGCTGCGCCTGTGGCTGATACGTGCCTCATGGGATCGATCTTTCACTCTGACTGGTCGAATAATATTCCGATAATACAACTCACGATTTAGTGATGGGTTAATCGCGCTGAGAAAATTCGCGCAGCGCCAGCACACGCAAAGCAGAGGCGAGCGGCCGGCCTGGGTCACGGTCGGCGTCGGTGGCTGCGACCAACCTGGTCAGGGTCTGGTTGCGTCTGCCAGCGACCTGCAACAGGGCCGCCCAGAACTCCTCTTCCAGGGCAACGCTGGTGCGATGGCCGGCGAGCGAGAAACTTCTCTTGATCAGTCCACTCAGTCGCCGCCTCCCGGCTGAGGTAATCCCCCAAGCGCGTCGTAGGCCTCGTTCGGTGTTTGTCCTTCGCTTGTGCTGGTTTCGGTGCACGTCGTGCTCATATGCCCGCTCCAGCAAGGCGATCGCACGCCCAGGCGGCCGCCTCGGCGACGATCAAATTGCGATCGCCGGTCAGCCGTGCCGCAACGGTGGCCAACCGGGGATCGCCGCTGTTGCCGATAGCGATCAGCACGTTGCGCACGAAACGGTCGCGGCCGATGCGCTTGATCGGCGACCCGGTGAACATGGTGCGGAAGCCGCCATCGTCCAGGGCGGCCAGCTCGGCGAGCCGCGGTGCGGTCAGATCATCCCGTGCAAGCAATTTTTCGTTCGGCGTCGCGCGCGCGAACCGGTTCCACGGGCAGACGGCGAGGCAGTCATCACATCCGTAGATGCGATTGCCCATCAATGGGCGCAGCGCGTGCGGGATCGGCCCGTGATGCTCGATGGTGAGGTAGGAGATGCAGCGCGTCGCGTCGAGCCGGTAGGGCGCGGAGAACGCAGCGGTCGGGCAAATGTCGATGCAGCGCGTGCAGCTGCCGCAGCGGTCGGCATGCGCCTCGTCGGGCAGCAGGTCGAGGGTGGTGTAGATCTCGCCCAGGAACAGCCAGGAACCGTGCGTGCGCGAGACAAGGTTCGTGTGCTTGCCCTGCCAGCCGATGCCTGCGCGTTCCGCCAGTGGCTTCTCCATCACCGGTGCGGTGTCGACGAACACCCTCACCTCGGGGCCGAAGCGCGCAACGATGAACTGCGCGAGGTGCTTCAGCCTGCCCTTGAGCACGTCGTGGTAGTCGCGGTTGCGGGCATAGACCGAGATGCTGCCGCGATCGGCCAGCGCGAGCGTCGCCAGCGGATCGTCCTGCGGCGCATAGGACAGGCCGAGTGCCACGACGCTGCGGGCCGCCGGCCACAGCGACTGAGGATGCGATCGCTGCTCGGTGCGGCGCGCGAGCCAGCCCATGTCGCCGTGCTGCCCGGCGGCGAGGAATTCGGCCAGCCGTGTGCGTGCCTCGGCGCCGAGTTCGGCGCGGCAGAAGCCGACGGCGTCGAAGCCGAGCGCCAGTGCGCGATCACGGATCAGTCCGGCTGCGGTCCGCGTATCAGGCGGATTGCGCGTCAAGCTCCAGGTCCGCATAGGCAGCGGCCAACGGCATCTCCACGTCGATCTCCGGCATGACGAGGACGCCGTCGCCAATGATAGTGGAGCGCACCCATCGGTCGCTGTCGCGCGCATACACTTCGTCGGCGATGGCATCCTGTTCCAGCAGGATGTACCGGCGGATGCTGGGCGTTGCTTCGTACTCGCGGTTCTTGGCGATCAGGTCGGTCCGCGACGTGCTGGAGCTGAGCACCTCGAGCACGACGACTGGGTCGGTGATCTCGGTGGCAGTGTTCGCCACCGGCGTGCAGGCGACCATGACATCAGGGTAACGGAGAGTGTGCGTCATTCGCAGCCGCATTCCTTCGCGATAGACGCGGCATGGCCTCTTCAACCGCTGACGCAACGCAAACTCGACCGCGCCGGCGATCTGGTTGTGAGCCACAGTACCACCTACCATCGCCACCGGTTCAAAGCCGTCGAATTCCCAGCGATATTCCTGCTGGTCTTCCCAGGCCAGGAATTCCTCCAGCGACATGACCGGCTGGCGAAGGGCGACAGTCATTGGCATATCCCGACCTCCTCAGCCGATCCTAGCGCATTACCCGCGGCCACGATACGGCGTCACCTCCTGCGGCGGGACCCATGCGCCGTCGGGCGGCGCGCCGGATTGCCAGAACACGTCGATCGGCATGCCCCCGCGCGGATACCAGTAGCCGCCGATGCGCAGCCATACCGGGTCGAGCAGTTCCGTCAGCCGTTCCGCGATCGCCATCGTGCAGGCCTCGTGGAACGCGCCGTGATTGCGGAATGCAGTGAAGAAAAGCTTCAGCGACTTGCTCTCGACGATCCAATCACGGGGAATATAGTCGATGACGATATGGGCGAAGTCTGGCTGGCCTGTGATCGGACAGAGGGAAGTAAACTCGGGGCAGGTGAAGCGGACCAGATAGTGCCTGCCGCGCGATGGATTTGGTACGCGTTCCAGTTTCGCCGCATCGGGGCTGGCAGGCTGCTCGACGTGGTGGCCGAGCTGGGTCAGGCCGGTGTAGCTCTCGTCGGTCATGTCGGCTCCTCATGCGCCCAGCCGGCGCGCACGGCGCTGGCGAACGCGTTCAGCCGGCGCTCGGCGATGGCGGCGCGCAGGCCGCGCATCAGGAACTGATAGTAGCACAGGTTGTGCCAGGTCAGCAGCATCGGCCCGAGCATTTCTTCCGCTTTGAAGAGATGGTGCAGGTAGGCGCGGCTGTGACGGACGCATGCCGGACAGGCGCAGTCGGGATCGAGCGGCAGACCCTCGTCGGCGAAGCGGGCATTGCGCAGGTTGAACACGCCGCGGGAGGTGTAGGCGCGCGCGGTGCGGCCGGCGCGCGTGGGGATCACGCAGTCGAACATGTCGACGCCACGCTGCACGGCGCCGATGATGTCGTCCGGCGTGCCGACACCCATCAGGTAGCGCGGCGCATCCGCCGGCAGATGCGGCACGGTGGCGTCGAGCACGGCAAAGGTGACGGTCTGGCCCTCGCCGATCGCCAGGCCGCCGATCGCGTAGCCGTCGAAGCCGATCACGGTCAGCGCGCGGGCCGATGCTTCCCGAAGTTCGGGGAAGATGCTGCCCTGCACGATGCCGAACAACGCATAGCCCTCGCGCACAACGAATGCCGCGCGGGAATGTTCGGCCCAGCGCATCGACAACTGCATCGACGTCTGTGCCTGTATCTGCGTGGCGGGGAACGCCGTGCACTCGTCCAGCGCCATGGTGATCGTGGCATCGAGCAGATGCTGGATCTCGATCGAGCGTCCCGGCGTGAGACGATGCCGGGCGCCATCCAGATGCGACTGGAATGTCACGCCGTCGGCGTCGATTTTCCGTAATTTGGCGAGCGACATGACCTGGAAGCCGCCGGAATCCGTCAGGATCGGGCCGGGCCAGTCCATGAAGCGATGCAGTCCGCCAAGTCGTGAGACCCGTTCGGCGCCTGGCCGCAGCATCAGGTGGTAGGTGTTGCCAAGCACGATGTCAGCGCCGGTCGCGCGCACCGCGTCCGCGGCCATCGCCTTCACTGTGCCGGCGGTGCCGACCGGCATGAACGCGGGTGTCGCCACCTCGCCATGCGCGGTGTGCAACACGCCGGCGCGCGCGGCGCCGTCGGTGGCGGTGATGCGATGGGCGAACGCGGTCACGTCATGCGTTCCAGCAGACACGCATCGCCATACGAATAGAAGCGGTATTTCGCACCGATCGCGTGCGCGTAGGCCTCGCGCATCCGCCCGGTGCCGGCGAAAGCGCAAACCAGCATGAACAGCGTCGAGCGCGGGAGATGAAAATTCGTCAGCAGCAGATCGACGGCGTGGAACCGGTGGCCCGGCAGGATGAACAGGCTGGTCTCGCCCGCGAAGGGAAGGACGCAGCCGTCGTCGGACGCGGCGGTTTCCAGCAGGCGCAGGCTGGTGGTGCCGACAGCCACAACGCGTCCGCCGGCCTGGCGCGCAGCATTGATCGCTTCAGCGGCGCGGGGCGAGATTGCGCCGCGTTCCGCATGCATGCGGTGCCGCGCGAGATCGTCCGTGCGCACCGGCAAAAAAGTGCCGGCGCCGACATGCAGCGTGACAGTCACGCGCTGAACGCCGCTTCGCTCGAGTTCGGCAATCAACACCGGGGAAAAATGCAGCCCAGCGGTCGGTGCGGCGACTGCGCCTTCGTGCGCGGCAAAGATTGTCTGATAGTCGAGAGAATCCTCGGGCAGCGGGCCGGCGGGACGCGCGATATAGGGCGGCAATGCGAGCGCGCCGGCGCGCTGCAGTGCCTCGGCGAACTCAGCGTCCTGCCGGTTGAACACCAGCACGACACCGCCGTCCGCGTCGCGCTCCAGGACGGTAGCGCCCAGATCGGCACTGCCCTCGAAGGTCAGATCGTCGCCCGTATGCAGGCGGCGCGCATTGCGGGCCAATGCGTGCCACGCACCGTCGGCGCGCGGCTGATTCAGCGTGATGCAGATCCGTGCCGAACCGCGCCGTGCGGTGAGCTGTGCCGGGATCACGCGCGTGTCGTTGACCACCAGCACATCGCCCGCATGCAGCAGCCCGGGGAGATCACGCACCAGGCGATCCGCCAGGCCGTCACGCGAAACATGCAGCAGCCGTGCGGCATCGCGCGGACGGGCAGGGTGCTGCGCGATGCGATCCTGCGGCAGGTCGAAGTCGAAATCGGCAAGGCGCATCAGGCTTGTGTCGGTGCGACCCGGCGCAGCAGCCGCACCAGCGGGATCGCGATCAGCATCGCCCAGAGTTTTCCCACGACCTGGCCCGCGAGAAAGTCCAGGCTGCCGAACGCCAGTGTCAGGAACACCACAGAATCCACCAGCAGCCCAACGACGGACGAAGCGACCACGGCGAGTGTAAGCCGCCTTCGCTGCAACGGCGTGTAGACGGCAAAGTCGGCAAATTCGCTCAGGGCGAAGGCGGTGCCTGATGCGAACACCAACATCGCCGGCGCCACCAGCGAGGACAGCACCGTGCCGACCGCGATCGCCGCCAGCCCCCATGCGAGCCCCAGGCAGCGCTGCACCGCGTCGCGCAGTACCAGCGCCGCGCCCACGGTCAGCACGCCCGACGGCGCCATCAATCCGGGCGCCACCGGGACAAGGCACGGCCCCTGCGGCACGCAGACCGTGCCGACGTGCAGGATCATCCAGTTGGCAAGCGGGATCGAGGCCAGGAAGCAGACGAACGCAGCAAGTCCGACGCGGGCGCGCGGCGATGCGGCCATCACCGCGGCAGGTAGGTCGAGATCTCGACCAGATTTCCGTCCGGATCGCGGCAATACACCGACTGCATCGGCCCCAGCGCACCGGCGCGTTCCACCGGCCCGGACAGCACGGTCACGCCGCAGTCGTGCAGATGCGCAATCACCTCCTCAGGTCCGACGGCGGTGATGAAGCAGAGATCGGCGGTGCCGGGCGCGTCGTTCTCGCCGGTTATCCATGATCGCGGATCGGTGCCGCTCGGCCGCACGTTGATCTTCTGGCCGCCGAACTTCAGTGCGGTGCGGTTGTTGGGGCCGAATTCCTCGCGTTCCATGCCGAGGACGCGCTGATACCAGGCGGAGCTGATTTCCACGTCCTTCACGTTGAGCACGAGGTGGTCGATCCGGTCGACAGTGAACTGCATGCTTTACTCAGTCTCCCAAGGCCAAAGGACAACAACAGGAATTACGCTCCACAGTAACGTTCCTAGTCAATGTTATCGGCAAACGCTTCACGAAGTTGGTTCACGAGCTGCGCTGCCGCCTTTCGATCCAGCTGGACTGTCTGGCTCTTCTTCCCGGGTATTTTTCTGGACTGGCGCCCGAAAGTATCGAGCTGAAAGATTCGTTCCCCGTGATCATCAAAGCAAAACGCGCGAACGTCCGTTATCTTGTCATGTAGATTGCCCGCTTGGAGGCCGTCCCACTGAATCTCTGTTACCAATGCCATGGAAAGCTCCCAACTTCTCGTTGGAACCCTACTCCAGCCCGTCGTAGAAATCATTCCCCTTGTCGTCGATCACGATGAACGCCGGGAAATTCTCGACCTCGATCCGCCAGACCGCCTCCATGCCAAGCTCGGGGTATTCCAAAACCTCCACCTTGCGGATGCAGTCCAACGCGAGACGCGCCGCCGGGCCGCCGACGCTGCCGAGATAGAACCCGCCATTCGCCTTGCACGCCTCGCGCACAGCCTTGGAACGGTTGCCCTTCGCCAGCATCACCAGCGAACCTCCGGCTGCCTGGAACGCGGGCACATAGCTGTCCATGCGCCCCGCGGTGGTCGGGCCGAAGCTGCCGGTGGCATACCCGACGGGTGTCTTCGCCGGGCCGGCGTAATACACCGGGTGTTCCTTGATGTAGTCGGGAAGGCCCTCGCCGCGATCCAGCCGCTCCTGCAGCTTCGCGTGTGCGATGTCGCGCGCCACCACCATCGTGCCGGTCAGCATCAGCCGCGTCTTCACCGGATACGCCGAGAGCTGCCGGCGGATCTCCGCCATCGGCCTATTCAGATCGACCGCGACCGCATCGTCGCCCAGATGCTCGTCCTGCGTCTCGGGCAGGTAGTGCGCCGGGTCGGTCTCGAGCTGCTCCAGGAACACGCCGTCGGGCGTGATCTTCGCCAGAATTTGCCGGTCCGCGCTGCAGGAAACGCCGATGCCCACCGGCAGCGAAGCGCCATGCCGCGGCAGGCGGATCACCCGCACGTCATGACAGAAATATTTTCCGCCGAACTGCGCGCCGATGCCGAGCTGGCGTGACAGGTCCAGCACCTTCGCCTCCATCTCGATGTCGCGGATCGCGTGCCCCGCCTTGCTGCCCGTGGTCGGCAGCGTGTCCAGCCAGCGGGTCGATGCCAGCTTCACAGTTTTGAGCGTCATCTCGGCGCTCGTGCCGCCGATGACGATGGCGAGATGATACGGCGGGCACGCCGACGTGCCGAGCGAACGCATCCTGCCGTCGAGGTATTTCAGCAGCCGCTCCGGCGACAGGATGGCCCGTGTCTCCTGGAACAGGAACGACTTGTTGGCGGACCCGCCGCCCTTGGCCACAAACATCAGATGAAACTCGTCGGCGTGATGTTCGCCGGGCGCGGCCATGATGTCGAACTGCACCGGCAGGTTGTTGCCGGTGTTGACCTCCTCGAACATCGACAGCGGCGCCATCTGCGAATAGCGCAGGTTGGTCTCGGTGTAGGTGCGATGCACGCCCCAGGACAGCGCCTCCTCCTCGTCGCCGTCCACCCACACGCGCTGGCCCTTCTTGCCGAACACGATGGCGGTGCCGGTGTCCTGGCACATCGGCAGCACGCCGCCGGCCGCGATGTTGGCGTTCTTCAGCAGATCGAGTGCCACGAACCGGTCGTTCGCGCTCGCCTCCGAATCGTCGAGGATGGCGCGAAGCTGCGCCAGGTGCCCCGGCCGCAGCAGATGCGACACGTCGCGGAACGCCTGGAACGCCAGCTCGCTCAGCGCGTCGGGCGCAATGCGCAGCACCGTCTCTCCGTCGCAGGTCGCGGTGCGCACGCCGCCGATCGGCAGCTGCTTCCAGTCCGTGCGATCCGGTCCCAGCGGAAACATCGGCGAATAGAGGAAACCGGAGGGCCGCTGCATCGGGGCGTTCATCGGGCGCTCTCTGTCTCCGTTACTCTTTGGAAGGCGGACGGCGGCGGAACTGATCGAGGCTGACCACCTGCGGCGCCGCGTCCGGCTTCTCGGCCTCGCTCGCCTGAGGTTCCGGCTCCTCCGCCACATCCGGCACGGTCCCGACGCGGAAGCGCAGCCCGTAGCGCACGTGTGGATCGGCGAAGCCGGTCACCGCGTCGAGCGGGATCGCCAGCGACGCGGGCACGCCGCCGAAGGACAGGCCGACAGCTGATCAGCCCCGCCTCCGTGTCCATCTTCAGGTCCCAGAACTGGTGCTGCAGGACGATCGTCATCTCCTGGGGATACTGCGCGCGCAGCCGAGGGGGGACCACCACGCCGGGATGATCGGTGCGGAACGTCAGGTAGAAATGGTGTTCGCCTGGCAGGCCGTTCTCGGCGACGTGGGCCACCGCCTGCGCCACCACCTGGCGCATCGCCGTTTCGATCCAGTCCTCGTACGGGAGCAGGCTTTCCGGCCGTGGCTCCGTGTCGTCTTCCATCCGGGAACCTCGTGTATCCTGGCGCACCCATAGCGCGCACCGCGCGAACGGGCAAAGCCACGTCGTGGATAAGTGGACGGCGCTGTGGCTCAGCGTCGGCCTCGCCTCGCCGCCGTCACGACACTGACGGCGCCCGTCTGTGCCCGCGCGCGCCGGCTTCGCGGCGGGCCGATCGTCGCCCGGGCCTGCTCCAGCAGCCAGTCGCGGAAGGTCAGCAGGCGCGGTGGCGGTTCGACGTGGTCGGGATAGACGATGAAATACGACCGCTCCGCCCGCACACTGAATGCCACAGGCCGCACCAGATGCCCCGCATCGAGGTCCGGCTGCGCCAGCATGCGGCGCGACAGGGCAATGCCCAACCCGTCGATCGCGGCGCGTAGCAGCAGGTCCGTCTCGCTGAACGTCATGCCACGACGCGATGGCACGACATCCGCGCCGAGGGCGGAGAACCACTCGTCCCAGGGCTGCAGCGGCGTGTGCAGCAGCGTGGCCTTCGCGAGATCGGTCAGCGTCCTGGGCAGGCGCCCGCCGGCGAAGCGCGGACTGCACACCGGAAAGACGTCCTCGTGCGCAAGCTGCACCGCGACCAAGCCCGGCCAGCGCCCGTCGCCGTAGCGGACCGCGAGATCGACATCGTCCCTCGAAAAATCCGCCAGCGCCTGGCCGGCGCGCACATTGATGTCGATGTCGGGATGCCGGCGGCTGAAATCCGCGAGCCGCGGGATCAGCCAATGCGTGGCGAAGGCCGGCAGGACGCTCAACGTCAGGCTGCGCGGCGGCTGGACGCGCAGCGCCGCGACCCCTCGGGCGATGCGGTCCAGTGCCTCGCGCACCGCTGCGGCCAACTGCCGGCCCGGCTCGGTCAGCGCGACGCCCCGGCTGCGGCGCTCGAACAGGCTCACGCCCAGATCGCGCTCGAGCGCCTTCATCTGGTGGCTGATCGCGCCGTGCGTGAGGTTCAGCTCGGCCGCCGCGCGGCTGAAGCTGAGCTGCCGCGCGGCGGCCTCGAAGGCGCGCAGCGTGTGCAGCGGCGGCTGGCGTGGCGCCATGCGATATGAGCCCTGTTCACCGGTCGTGTGAGGATTCATCGTTACAACGCGGGCGATGTCCAGCCTATCACGCGCTGCCCGTCCGGCACATTCACAGCACCCGGGAGCGCCGCAACATGACCCGCGCCTTCACTACGCTGACGTTCACGCCGTCCGTGCGCGCCGCGCAGCTTCGTCATGGCTCGCGCGAGGCTGGCGGGTGCTTCATCGACCCAACCGTTGTCGAATGTCAGGACCCGTGGCAAGGCTGCGTTCAAGACGGGCGGATCGCCCGCCCATATGGGGAATGTCAGAAGAATACGCTCGCAAGGGGGCTGAGCGGTTGCAGGGAGTTTGGAGATGCCGAGACCAACACGCCGCGCTTTGCTTCGGAGTGCAACATCAGTGGTTGTGGCTGGTGTGTTCGCCGGCTCCGCCGTTCTACACAAAGGCTCGGCCTTGGCGCAGACCGTCCCTGGAAGCTCCAAGTACGGCGTAAAGGCTTTGTTTTTCGATGTATTCGGCACTCTGGTTGATTGGCGAACAGGTGTTGCCCGCGAGGCCGAGGCTCATCTAAAGCCGTTAGGCTACACGATCGATTGGCTCGCTTTTGCCGATACCTGGCGTGCCGGATATGGGCCTGCCATGGAAGAGGTCCGTTCGGGCCGCATTCCGTTTGCGAGGCTCGATGTTTTGCATCGCCGCATGCTGGAGAGCGTTTTGCCTCAGTTCAATATCAAGGATTTGTCGGAGGACACACTGCGCAGCCTGAATCTTGCGTGGCACCGTCTCGACGGCTGGCCGGATTTGACCCCTGGCATGGCCCGGTTGGGGGACCGGTTCCTGTTGGCTCCGGTATCGAACGGCAACATCTTGCTGATGGCTGATCTCGCTCGCCGCAACCGTCTGCGCTTTGATGCGATTCTCGGGGCTGAGATTGCCGGCGACTACAAGCCAAAACCCCGAGTGTATCTCGCCGCGGCCGAAGCTTTCGGCCTTCCGCCCGGCGAGTGCATGATGGTTTCAGCGGCAGCGCATACCGGCGACATCGAGGGAGCAGCGGCGGCCGGCTTGCGCAATGCCAGTGTCGCGAGGCCCGATGAATTTGGACCCGGAACTGCCCCATCGGTTCCAAAAGCGCCTGTCGATATCGTGGCAAATGATCTTGACGATCTCGCCGATAAGCTCGGCGCATAACTGATCTTACTTTGACAGAGTCGAATTGGCCGGCGCGGCTCTGGTTCAAGTTGGCGCTGCCTTCTGCTGAGTGCGGACCCGGGACTCGATGGCGCCGCGTCTGCGCTCGTGACGCTGGTTGATCCGGGCAACCAGCGCGTGCTTTCCTTCGGGCTTGCGCGGCAGAGTCTCTTTCAGCATCTCGACAATGTCGCGCGGCGTCAGCAATTCCAGTCCCGGCTGATGTGCCGCGCGCTGCTCTGCGATGAACAGCATGGCTGCCGCGCGGCGACCTCGAAGGCGCGCAGCGTGTGCAGGGGCGGCAGGCGTGGCGTCCTGCGATGTGAGCCCGATTGGCTGGTCGTGTGAGGAATCATCGCTACAACGCGGGCGCTGTGCACCCTATGTGACGCGCTGCCTGTCCACGACACTCACAGCACTCGGAGCGCCGTCGCATGACCCGCACCTTCACCAGCCTAGCGTTCACCCCCGCCGTGCGCGCAGCACAGCTCCGCCTTGGCTCGCGCGAGCAGAACGAGCGCATCGCCGGCCGCGAACCCGACCGCGCCCTCCTGTCCGACGAGATGCAGCAACGGATCGCGCGCGCCAACAGCGTGATCGTCGGCACCGCCAGTCGCGACGGCTGGCCGCATGTGCAGCATCGCGGCGGGCCGCCGGGGTTCATCAAGGTGCTGGGACCGTCGGAACTCGCCTTCGCCGACTACGGCGGCAACCGGCAGTACATCACGGTGGGAAATCTGGCCGAGAACGACCGGATGTTCCTGCTGCTGCTCGACTACGAGGCGCGCACGCGGCTGAAGATCTGGGGGCGCGGCGAAGCGATCGAGGACGATGCCGCGCTGCTGGAGAGGGTGCGCGATCCGGACTACAAGGCGCGCGTCGAACGGGTGATCCGCGTGCGCGTCGAGGCCTGGGACACCAACTGCAGCAGCCACATTCCGCATCTGGTGCCCTGGGAGGCGGCGCATGGCTGACGCACTCGCCGTCGCGGCGCCTTCGGCCACGGCCGGGACGACGCATCTGGGGATTGTCGCCGGCCTGGCGATGGGGCCGGCCGTGGGGCTGGGCCTCGGGCGGTTCGCCTACGCGCTGCTGCTGCCCGCGATGCGCGCCGATCTGGGGTGGAGCTACGCGGCGGCGGGCGCGATGAACACCGCCAACGCGGCGGGATATCTGGTCGGCGCGCTGGCCGCGGCGCCGATCGCCGCGCGCGTGGGTGACAAGCGAGGCTTCCTGGCGAGGCGTGCTGCTGACCGCGGTGTCGCTGCTGGCGACCGGGCTGGTCACCGACATCGCGGCGCTGGCGCTGCTGCGCGTGGTGGCCGGCGCGGCGGGCGCCCTGTCGCTGGTCACCGGCGGGGCGCTGGCCGCGTCCGCCGGCGGCGGCGGTGGGAAAGGCCGGCCGACCCTGGCGCTGGGCGTCTATTTCGGCGGCGCGGGCTTTGGCATGGTGGTCTCGGCGTTCGCCGTGCCGGCGCTGGTGGGCGCGATCGGCTGGCGGAGCGGCTGGTTCGCGCTGGGCGCGCTCGGGCTGCTGGGCGCCGCGGCGGCGCTG
Source organism: uncultured Alphaproteobacteria bacterium (assembly GCA_963794185.1). Taxonomy (GTDB): domain Bacteria; phylum Pseudomonadota; class Alphaproteobacteria; order Acetobacterales; family Acetobacteraceae; genus JAMXLO01. The sequence continues at coordinate 19,176 of CAWCDM010000057.1, forward strand.
CCGGCGCTGGCCCGGGCGCCCTCGGTGGCGGCGCCGGGCACCTGGCGCCCGCCCGCGTTCACGGCGCGTGCGACGCGCGGGCTGCGCGCGGTGCTGGCGAGCTATGTGCTGTTCGGCGCGGGCTACATCGCGTTCACCACGTTCATCGTGGCGTATCTGCGCTCGCGGCTGGGCTTCGGCGCGGCCGAGGTCACGCTGTACCTGGGGCTGCGCGGGGGTGGCGGCGACGCTCGCCGGGCTGGCCTGGGTGCCGCTGCTGGCGCGGTTGTCGGGCGGGCGCGGCGTGGCGGCGGCCAATGCCGTGGTAACGCTGGGCGCGGTGCTGCCGGTGCTGCTGCCGACGCGCGAGGCGGCGTATGCAGCGGCGGTGCTGTTCGGCGGGTCGTTCCTGATCGTGCCGACATCGGTGACGGCGTTCGCGCGCAAGGCGGTGGCGCCGGGGGCGTGGACCGCGGCGATCGCCATGCTGACCACGGGATTCGCGATCGGCCAGTGCATCGGGCCGTGGCTGAGCGGCGAGGTCTCGGATCGCAGCTACGGGGTGGCGGGCGGGTTGCTGCTGTCGGGCGGGGTGCTGGCGGTGGCGGCGGTGATTGCGCTGCTGCAGCGCGAGCCGCGGGAGGTATGACCCGGGGCACGATGGTGCCGCGGATTTATCTTCATTCGTGCCGCCCGGAAGGCATCAAGTTAATCGCAGGCATACACCCGAACGCATAGGCACACAGCCCACTTCGTCATTTCCGCGAGGCGGGACGCCAAGTGCCCCAATTCGGTAGGCCACGGAGGCGCAGGGCCGATTGGGGACAAGAAGACCAGGAGGTTTCGGCACGTGCGATGGCGCGGTCATGGTAATCCTGCCGAGAAACGCTCCAGGAAGCGCCAGCAATGTGACATCGAGACGATGCTAAACTGATCTGCAACGGGCGGTAGCGCTTGTGTCGACCTGTGGGAGTTCCTA
>CAWCDM010000058.1:0-10592 GCA_963794185.1 uncultured Alphaproteobacteria bacterium
CACCCCGCCCCAGACCTCCTGCGCCACCTCGACGCACAGCCGCAGCTTGGCCCACTGCTCGTCCTCGGTCAGCAGGTTGCCCTCCTCGGTGCTCGCGAACCCGCATTGCGGCGACAGCGCGAGCTGCTCCAGCGGCAGATACCGGCTCGCCGCCTCGATCCGCCGCTTCAGCTCGTCCTTGGTCTCCAGCACGCCGGACTTGGTGGTCACCAGGCCCAGAACCACCACCTTCTCGCCCCGTGGCACGAAGCGCAGCGGCTCGAAACCGCCGGCGCGGTCGCTGTCGTACTCCATGAAATACGCATCTGCATTGATCTGATTGAACAGCACCTCTGCCACCGGCTCATAGCCGCCGGACGCGACCCAGGTGGAGCGGAAATTGCCGCGGCACAGATGCATGCTGATCGTCATGCCGTCGGGCCGCCCTTCGATCGCGCGGTTCAGCAGCCCGGCATAGACCTGCAGCAGGTTGTCGACGTGTTCGCCGCGCGCCTTCAATCCCTCGATCTGCTCCGGGTCGCACAGATAGGCGATGTTGACCTCGTCGAGCTGCAGATAGCGGCATCCGGCCGCACCGAACGCCGCCACCGCCTTGTTGTACGCCTCGGCGAGATCGGCGAAGAACCCGTCCATGTCCGGATAGGTCCTGGCATCGATCGCCCGCCGCCCGCCGCGGAAATGCACCACCGAGGGCGACGGAATGGTCATCTTCGGCACCGCGCTCCGGACATGGCCCGCGACAAACCGGTAATCCTCCACCATGACCGGCTTGCCGAAACCGATCCGGTCGGTGACCCGCAGCGCAAGCGGCAGGGGGACGCCACCCTTGAACTGGATCTTCACCTCGGGCTCGTACAGTTCGACCCCGTCCAGCCCGGACACGAAATCGAAGTGCCAATATGCGCGACGGTACTCGCCGTCGGTCGCCGCGCGCAGGCCGATCTCCTCCTGCTTGCGAATCGCTGCCTCGATGCAGCGGTCCTCGACCGCGCGCAGCGCCTCGGCCGAAAGCGTTCCCGCCTTGCGCGCAGCCCGAGCCTCGGCCAGCTCGCGCGGTCGCAGCAGGCTTCCCACATGGTCGGCGCGGAACGGTGGCCGGTTGCGTGGCCCTACCAGATCTCTCTGCATAGTTGTCGAAGCGGACATCGGATCAACCTCCTGGCTGGCGCACTGTCGTAGGGCGCACTCTCCTACCGCCTGCACGCCTCCGTGAAAACGTGGGGTGGCCGGCATGGACCGCTGGGAGCCAACCGACTATCACACGCCGCCCGCGTTCGCCGGGCTTGACGTGTTGAAACGATCCATATGTCGCTCGCTCGCCTGCTCGTCGGTCTGGTCGAATACAGCCGCCGCCACGCCCTCGCGGTGGTGCTGGCCGGACTCGTCCTGGCTGCATTCTCCGCCTTCTATGCGACGCACCATCTGGGCGTGACCACCGACACCGATCAGATGTTTGCCTCGACCCTGCCCTGGCGGAAGAGCGCGGCGGAATTCAAGAAGGACTTTCCCCAGTTCCGTGATCTCCTGGTGGCGGTGGTCGACGCCGAGGAGCCGGAGGAGGCCGAAGCCACGGCCGCGGCGCTGGCCGATGCGCTGGCCGCCGATCACGTCCATTTCAACTCGGTGCGACGACCCGACGCGTCGCCCTTCCTGCGCAAGGAGGGGCTGCTGTTCGTCGACGAGAAGCGCTCTCTCGGACCTGATGGACCGCACGATCGACGCGCAGCCGTTCCTCGGCCAGCTTGTCGCTGATCCGACCGCGCGCGGACTGTTCTCCGCGCTGTCGCTGCTGGGCATGGGGGCCACGAAGGGGGACGTCGATCTCAGCCCCTATCTCGGCTCGCTCGATGGCGTTCCATCAGTCCATGGCGGACGTGCTGGCGGGTCATCCGCGCCCGCTGTCATGGCAGGTGCTGCTGGGCGGCGGGCTGAACGATCTCGCCGGCAAATACAAGTTCGTGCTGGTGCAGCCCAAGCTGGACTTCGGCGCCCTGCAACCCGGGGGCGAGGCAACCGAGGCGATGCGCCAGGTGATCGGCGGGCTGGAGTTCGTGAAGTCCGGTGGGGCGCGGGTGCGGATCACCGGACAGGTGGCGCTGGCGGACGAGGAGTTCGCCACCGTCGTGCAGGGGGCGGTGGTTGGACTGATCGGCAGCGTGGTGCTGATCACACTCTGGCTGTTCCTCGCGGTGCAGACCTGGCGGCTGATCGTGCCGATCCTGGCGACGCTGGGTCTCGGCCTGATGCTGACCCTGCTGTTCGCGACCGTCGCGGTGGGCACGCTCAATCTCGTGTCGGTCGGGTTCGGCATCCTGTTCGTCGGCATCGCGGTGGATTTCGCCATCCAGTTCTCGGTCCGCTACCGCGAGCGGCGCTTCGAGTATCCCGATCCGGCGGTGGCGATGCGCCAGAACGGCCTGCGCACGGGCGACCAGATCCTTGTCGCATCGGTGGCGACATCGGCCGGTTTCCTGGGTTTCGTGCCGACCGACTTCTCCGGGGTGGCCGAGCTCGGCCTGATCGCCGGCATCGGCATGCTGATCGCATTCGCCTGCACGATCTTCTATCTGCCCGCGGCAATCACGCTGTGTCGTCCGCGGGGCGAGAAGGCTGTCGTCGGGTTCGGCTGGTTGGCGCCGTTCGATCCGCTCGTCGCACGCCATCGCCGGCCGATCCTCGGCGTATTCGCCGCCCTTGCGGCACTGGCGATCGCGGTCGCGCCGATGCTGGAGTTCGATTCGGATCCGCTGCACACGAAAAATCCCAATACCGAGGCGATGCAGACGCTGTTCGACCTGATGGACGATCCACTCACCAATCCGTACAGCATCGACATCCTGGCGCCGGACGTCGCGGCCGCGGATGCGCTGAAGCCGAAGCTGCTCAAGCTGTCCACGGTCTCCAAGGTGATCGATATCGAGAGCTTCGTACCCGACGACCAGCAGGCGAAGCTTGGCATCATCGCCGATGCCGGTTCGATCCTGGCGCCGACCCTGACGGCACGCGACCCGCCGGCGCCGATCACGCCGGACGAGGTGCGGCTCGCCGCGAAGGCCGCCGTGGCGCAGATCGATCCGGCGTTGGCGAAGTTGCCGAAAGACCATCCGCTGGACGCGATCGCCGCCGACCTCCACCAGCTGATGGCGGCGCCGGATCCGGTCCTGCTCACGACGAATGCCATGCTCACCCGGTTCCTGCCGGATCAGCTCGAACACCTGCGCACGGCGCTGAGTGCCGAGCCGGTGACGCTTGCGTCGATCCCGCCCGACGTGTCGCGGGACTGGCTGCTGGCGGACGGGCGGGCGCGGCTGCAGGTGATGCCTGGTCCGCAGGTCCGCGGCAGCAAGGGCCTGCGAGAGTTCGTCGATCAGGTGATCCCGGTGGCTCCGGACGCGGGCGGCTCGGCGGTGACCATCGAGTCGACCAGCGAAACCATCGTCGGCGCATTCCGCGACGCAGCGATCATCGCGGTGGTGTCGATCACGCTTATCCTGTTCCTGGCCTTGCGGCGGGTCGTGGATGTCTTGCTCGTGCTGGCGCCGCTCACGCTGTCGGCACTGCTCACGCTGCTTGTGGCGGTGCTCCTGCGGCTGCCGCTCAATTTCGCGAACATCATCGCGCTGCCGCTGCTGCTGGGCGTCGGCGTGTCGTTCAACATCTATTTCGTGATGAACTGGCGGGCGGGGCGGCATGCCGTCCTCGGGTCCGCGACCGCGCGGGCCATCGTGTTCTCGGCGCTGACCACCGGGACGGCCTTCGGCTCGCTGGCGCTCTCGGGGCATCCCGGCACCGCCAGCATGGGCAGGCTGCTGCTGATTAGCCTGGCGTGCACGCTGACGGCGAGCCTGATCTTCATTCCGGCACTGCTTTCCAGCGTTCACGCGCGAACCCGACGTTAACCGGCGGGGTGCATGCTTGCGCGATGCGATCGCTGCTCGCCGCGTTGTTGCTGTTGGTGCTGGTGCTTGCATCGCACGGGGTCGCCGCGCAGCCGGCGGACTGTCCGACCGAGCCATCGGCGGGACCGATGCTGCCATTGTCGCTGGACCTCGCCGGCCGGCCTGGCGTGCCGCGCGGCGTGACGGGACAGACTTACGTCGAGGTGCCGATGGGGGCGCCGGGCATCGCATGCCGGAATGCGCCGCCGCCGCCGCGCGATATACTCCGCGGCGAACCAGGGAATGTCCTGGGGCCACCGTCGCCCGACCTGTTGCGTGGGCCAGGCACGCCGCGGGTATTGGTGGAGACGCGCTGAGGACTCGCTGCGAATTAACTGCGTCAGTTGGGAGCAGCCCTCGGTTCTCGCTGTCATCCCCGCGAAAGCGGGGACCCAGTTGCGGCGTGGGTCCCCGCTTTCGCGGGGATGACAACAAAAGGTGCCAACCCGCGACACCTGGTTCGATTAATTCGGCTCGAGACCTGAGGCACACAGTGTTGTGACGCAACGACGCTTGGCCGCCAACGGCGCGCGTGGCCAACTGACGCGTTGCCGAATCGGACTAGGCTGCCGGACCTTGTGAGGATGATTGCCCATGCGCCGTTGCCTGATGGCCCTGCTTCTGCCCCTCCTGTTCGGCGGGTGCCTCAGCTTCAGCAGCAGCAATCCGCCGCCGCCCCACAACACCACGGTCGTCGTGCCGCCGGGCACCACGGTGGTCTGTCCCAACGGCAGTCAGCCGCCGTGCTGATCACGGATCCTGCCCGGCCTGCATCGCCGCGATCGCCGCCACCTGCCGCATGACCTGACTGACAAACAGCACGCCGCGCGGATCGACCGGCACGCCGCTGTCGCGCAGCAGCCGTGCGGTCCAGGTGTTGCACGTGTGGAACGCATCGTAGGTTTCAGTCGAGGCATAGAATGCACTGCCGGGATACGGGCCGTCGGCGAGCCGGAGCGCCGCCCGGTCGGGCGTCTTCTCCAGCGCCTGCCAGATGAGTTCCGCCACCCGGTCCACGCTGGCCTGCGTCAGCCGCAGCGTCAGCACCTGCTCGTCGGCGAATGCCTCGGTCGGTGGCGCGCTCAGGGCCGTCATGAGGATGGCGCTCTTGCTGGGGAACAGCGCGGTCAGCATCTCGCCGAACCCGGCCGTCCGGGTCATCAGGTAGTTGCGCTCGCCGAAACCGAACACCATGAAGCGAACGCCTGGGAAATCGCCTTCCAGACCCACGAGCGGGCCGTGGACCTCATCGACAGGCAGGCCGATGTCGGTATGCCAGCCGCGACCGACGACATAGATGACCGCGTTCCCTGCCGCCGGCATTCCCTGCGGCCGCGGCACCGAAGCGCAACCGCTCAGCAAGCCTGCGATCAGTCCGAGGAACACCAGCATCCTGCGTCGCCACGCGGGCGAGGCGCCGGCTTTCACCGGCCGCGTATCAGGATGTAGTGCATCAGGAAGTCGAATGTGATCGGTTCGTTCTCGTCATGCAGCGGCGGCAGGTGAGCATCGCGGAACAGCGCCAGCAAGGCCATGTCGAGCCACATCGATCCCGACTTGCTGCGCAGCTCGACCCCGGTCACGTGACCATCCGGATTCGCGACGACGCGCACCATCACGTCGCCGTCCTCGCCGTTCATCGCGGCCTGTTCGGGATAGTAGGCGTGCGCCCGCACCCAGGCGCTCAGTTCGTTGCGCCAGTCGGGACCCACATGCGCGCCGGCGATGCGCGAGAACGGGGTGATATCGGTCGCCCCCTGCCGCGGCGCGAGCGAGAAATCCAGCGTCTGCAGACCACGCGATGCTGTGCGCGGTTGCGGCCGGGACGGCGGAGGCTGATTGAACGAGAAGTTCATCGGCGCCGGGAATGCTGTCGATGGGGCGGGAGCGGCGGGCCGCTGTGAGGGCGTTGGCGTGGGCGCCGCCCGGGGTGGCGGCAGCGCCGGCCGCGGCACGGCCATTGCCACCGGCGGAAGTGGTGGCGGCGGCGGTGCTGGCACGGGGATTGGCGGCAATGGCATCGGCGGTTCCGGGACTGGTGCGGGTTCCGCTACATTAGGTGGCGAAGGCGCTCTCGGCGGCTCGACTGTGGCGCGTGGCGCCGGTACGGGTGCGGGCGGCGGTGCCGGCGGCGTGGCCGGAATCGGTATTTCCAGCTGCGGCTTGGGCAGGGCCGGACCTTCCGGCTTGCCGCCTTCGAACACCATCGCGACGGTAGAGGGCGGCGGCAACGGTTCCTCCATGCGCTCGTAGCGCACCGAGACGAGCAACAGGAGCAGCACGGTCAGGTGCAGCCAAAGCGAGATGACGACGACGGTGCCGAGCCGACGGCGGCGTCGGCGCGATATCTGCCATGGACCTGGCACGTCCACCCGGGCGACCACGATCTGATCCACGTCCGCTTCCGCCTGTGCCTCGCGTTTCAGGCCTGCTTGCGCGCCTGCCAGGACTCTACCAGAAGGCACAGAATTTCAAACAGAATGGACGCGCCGTTGAACGCCGTGATGGTGCCGACATCGAACGGCGGCGAGATTTCGACCAGATCGCCGCCGACGAAGTCGATGCCGCGCAGCGCGCGCAGCAGGCGAAGCGCTTCGAGTGCGGTGATGCCGCCGGCTTCCGGCGTCCCGGTGCCCGGCGCCTGCGACGGGTCCAGGCTGTCGATGTCGAACGAAAGGTAGGTCGGGCCGTCGCCGATGACCCGCCGCGCCTCCTCGGCGGCGAAGCGCCAGCCATTGTCGTGGAACTCCTCCATCGCCAGCACGCGCATGCCGGAGCGGGTGGAAAAACCCCACATGTCGGGATCGTTCGTGGTGCCGCGGATGCCGATCTGGATCACCCGTTTCGGATCGAGCAGACCCTCGTCCGTCGCCCGGCGGAACGGTGCGCCGTGGTGGAAGCGCGAGCCCAGATAATCGTCGCCGGTGTCGCAGTGCGCGTCGATGTGCACCATGCCGACCGGACGTTGCGCCGCCACCGCGCGCAAGATGGGCAGGCTGATCGAATGATCGCCGCCGACCGACAGCGGCACGACACCGGTGGCAACGACCGTGCCGTAGAAGCGGGCAATCTCCTCGAGGGCACCTTCCAGCGCGAATGGCTGCTCGATCCAGCAGTCGCCGAGGTCGCGCACGCGGGCTGCGTCGAATGGCGCCAGATGGGTGGTCGGGTGCAGCCGCCGCAGCAGCGAGGACTGGTCGCGCACCGCGCGAGGACCGTGACGGGCGCCGGTGCGGTTGGTCACGCCGCCGTCGAACGGGACGCCGATCACGCCGATATCGGTGTCGACGAGGGACTCGGTGTGCGGGGCGCGGAAGAACGTGGGGATGCCGGTGTAGCGTGGCCGCGCCTGCGGATCGGCCAGTTCCTTGTACCGGGTCGGGCGCTTGATCGGGTCCATCGGAAAGGCTCCATCACGAACAGAACGCATGCAATCGCCCCATCGTCATTCCCGCGCAAGCGGGAATCCAGGAGCATTGGCACTCCTCCGAGAAGTGTGTCGAGACCCATCCGTCCGGCGTCCGCAATCGAAGCCGTCGTTACGCGGACGCCAATTCTTAATCGACTTAAGCCGGCCGCGATCGGCCGGCACCGCCTGGAGTACGGCGGCCGCCAGCGACCAGGCGCAACGGTTCAGCGCAACCGGCAGGATGACGCCTTTCACCGCGGCGCAGCGTGTCTCGATGGCTGGCTTCTCCCACGTTCAGATGTAGTCGCTATCGATGAACTTGGTGCTGACCAGCATCACGAACACTTTCGCTACGTCGATGTGCCTGGCGATCCTACACAAACATTGCGGTCATGCTGGTGATTCGCGCGCGTTTCGGCAAGAGCGCCGCGCAGTGTGGGACAGCCTTGCCGCCGGCAGCCCACATTTTCAACACGGAGAAGTGGAGGCCTGGAGGGCCACGGAGGGCCATCGGGGTAGCGTCTTTCTCCGTGGCTCTCCGTGGCCCTCGTCCTTCCTCCGTGTTGAAATCAAGGCCGCTTCCCGCCGCACCGGCGGCGCCCATGAGGTCGAAGTCTTGAGACCCCCATCGCCGCAGTGCACAATCGGGCCGGTGCCGTGAGCAGGGATGCAAGAATGACCGTTTCCAGCCGCTACCGCATCGGTTTCGACATCGGCGGCACCTTCACCGACTTCATCCTGCTTGATACACACTGCAACGACATCCGCCTGCACAAATGCCTGACCACGCCGGCCGACCCGTCGGTCGGCGCGCTGGCTGGCCTGGCCGAACTGCTGCACGCCGCCGGGCTTTCGCTCGCCGGCATTGCCGACATCGTGCACGGCACCACCTTGGTCACCAACGCGCTGATCGAGCGCAGTGGCGCGCGCCTCGGCCTGATCACCACGCGCGGCTTTCGCGACATCCTGGAGATGGGCACCGAGCAGCGCTACGACATCTACGATCTGTTCCTGCAGTTCCCCGATCCGCTGGTGCCGCGCCGCCATCGCCTGGAAGTCACCGAGCGGATGGATCGTGACGGCAACGTGCTGACGCCGCTCGATGCCGGCGAGGTTTGCGCCGTGGCACAGCGACTTGTGGCGGAGGGTGTCGAGGCGATCGCGATCTGCTTCCTGCACGCCTACCGCAATCCGGCGCATGAGCGCGAGGCTGCGGCGATCGTGCGCGCCGCGTTCCCCGATATCGCCGTTTCGATCTCGTCCGACGTGGTGGCCGAGTTGTGGGAATACCAGCGCTGCAACACAACCTGTGCGAACGCCTACGTCCAGCCGCTGATGGGCCGCTACATCGCCAGGCTGGAGCGCGAACTGCACGCACGCGGCTTCTGCGGCGAGCTGCGGTTCATGCATTCCGCCGGCGGCCTGCTGTCGGCCGAGACCGCACGCGCCTTCCCGATCCGCATGCTGGAAAGCGGCCCGGCGGGCGGCGGTCTTGCCACCGCGTTCTTCGGCGCCGCCGCCGGCAAGGCCGATGTCATTTCGTTCGATATGGGCGGCACCACCGCGAAGGCCTGCCTGATCGAAGGCGGCCGCGCCGAGATCGCGCCGATGATGGAAGCGGCGCGCGTGCATCGCTTCAAGAAGGGCTCCGGCCTGCCGATCAAGGCGCCGGTCATCGACATGATCGAGATCGGCGCCGGCGGCGGTTCGGTTGCCGCGATCGACGAGGTCGGACTGCTGCGCGTCGGGCCGCATTCCGCCGGCGCCGATCCGGGGCCTGCGTGCTATGGGCGCGGCGGCACCGAACCCACCGTGACCGACGCCAACCTGCTGCTCGGATACTACGATCCGGGCTTCTTCCTCGGCGGGCGGATGGCACTGGATCGCGACGCCGCCGAGCGTGCCCTGGAGCGGGTCGGCGCTCGGTTGAGCCTGTCGGCGATCGACACGGCCTGGGGCATTCACCGCATGGTGGTGGAGAACATGGCCGCGGCTGCGCGCATCCATATCGTCGAGAAGGGCAAGGACCCGCGCGCCTACGCCATGGTCGGTTTCGGTGGAGCCGGCCCGGCGCATGCCGCCGAAGTCGCGCGCGTGCTGGGCGTGAAGCAGGTGCTGATCCCACCGGCATCCGGAGCGGCCTCGGCTTTGGGCTTTCTCGCGGCGCCGCTGTCGTTTGAACAGGTCCGCAGCCATCCGGTGCGGCTCGATGCGCCGGACGCGGCGGCAACGATCGAGGCGATCCTGCACGAACTGACCGGCGCCGCGCGCACGCACCTGCTCGCGGCCGGCGTTGCCGAAGCCGATGTCGTGACGGAACGTCTCGCCGATATGCGCCTGGAAGGCCAGATGCACGAGATCAGCGTGCCATTGCCGGATGGTGCCATCACCGAAGCGGCGATGCCCGCGATCCGGGCGGCATTCGCGACCGCCTATGCAACGCGCTATACATCCGTCTATGCCGGTGTCGGCGTCATGGCGATCTCGTTCCGCGTGCGATGCCGTGGTCCGTTGCCGCGGCTTTCGCTTACCGAAGCCGGCGCGCGGTCCGATGGTGCGGCACGGAAGGGCAGCCGCGCCGCATGGTTCGATCGCGGCTTCGTCGATACACCTGTCTATGACCGCTATGCGTTGGCGCCCGGCACGCACATCACCGGGCCGGCCATCATCGAGGAGCGCGAGGCAACCACGATCATCCCGCCCGGCGACGCAGCCGGTGTCGACGCGACCGGGTCGCTTGCCATCGACATCGGGCTTGCCGCCGTGCCGTCGGCGCGCGTCACCGCCGAGACGCCGATCGAACGGGCCGCGGCGCTGATCGAGGCCGATCCGGTATCGCTGGAGATCATGTGGAGCCGTCTCGTCACCGTGGTCGAGGAGATGTGGCACACGATCTGCCGCACTGCGTTCTCGCTGATCGTATCCGAAGCGCAGGACTTCGCCTGCGACCTTCTGGATGCGCGAGGCGACTTGCTGGCGCATTCGCCGCGCGCCATGCCGGTGTTCAACCTGACGCTGCCACGCGCGGTGAAGGCGCTGCTGGAGAAATTCCCGCCCGAGACGCTGCAGCCCGGCGATGTTCTGGTCACCAACGACCCGTGGCTCTGCGCCGGCCACCTGTTTGACATCGCGGTGGTCACGCCGGTGTTCCGCGCCGGCGTGCTGGTGGCGCTCACCGGAACGGTCGGCCATGTCGGCGACATCGGCGGCACCAAGGATTTGCTGCGCGCGCGCGAGATCTACGA
>CAWCDM010000059.1:0-36795 GCA_963794185.1 uncultured Alphaproteobacteria bacterium
TTAAGGCCGTCGCGAAGTTGATCCTCCGCTACGTCCGCGTCTCCCAGCCTGATTTCCACCCGCTCGCGTTTTCCAACACGCATCTGATCGGGCATGTTCCAAAGGGTAGAACCTTGTGGTGGTGGAGGCGGCTCCAGCTTCGCTTCGTCCCCTTCGCCTCCTAGATCACCTAAGGCATGATGTATTGCAGCAGGCGAACACTCGTGCAGCCGCTGCCCGCCACCTCTATGATGGCACGGGAAATACAGAAGGAGCCCCGGTATGCCCACGCCCCCACCGATGACCGCCGGCGTCACGCAGCAAGGCAGCAGCGTCGATGGCATTTCATGGAACATTCTGGGGCAGACCTACAAGCCGCTGCATATCACCGAGAGCAGCTTCTCCTGGCATGCCCTGCTGCCGCCCGGCACATTTGTGCCGCCGCACATCCACCCGACGCAGGACGAGTTCATCTATGTCTTCGAGGGCCGCTTCGACTTGGTGCTCGACGGTCAGTCCGCCAACGCATCGGCCGGCGATCTGATCCGTCTGCCGCGCGGCATTCCGCATGGCCTGTTCAACCACAGCCAGGCGAACATCACGTGTCTGTTCTGGGTGTCGCCGACGCGCCGGCTGTGGGACCTGTTCCTGGCGATCCACAACGTGGCCGATCCGGCCGAGGTGGTCCGTCTCGCCGGCCTGCACGAGGTGAATTTCCTGCCGCCGCCAGTGTGATCCCTGGCCGCAGCGCCATACGTATAACCTGCGTACGCCCAACGGAGCCCTTGCGATGAGCCACGTCACCTACACCGAACTCCGTCAGAACCTTGCTCGCCACCTCGACGAGGCGGTGGAGAGCCGTGCACCGATCGTGGTGGCCCGGCCGGGCGGCAAGGGCAACGTGGTCATGCTGTCAGAGGACGAACTCGCGGGATGGCAGGAAACGGTTCACCTGTTGGCCAACCCGGTGAACGCCGAGCGGCACGTGCGTTCGGTCCGCGCCGCTGATGCCGGTGCCACGCGCGAGCGCCGATTGGCAAAGACGAAAGCCGCCCGCGAGGTGAACGTCGATTTCACGGACGTTGCGTGGGAGGATTACCAACATTGGCTGCGGCATGACGATGCGGCGCTGCGCAGGGTCAATGAATTGATCGAGGACGCACCGCGCCATCCCTTCATCGGCCTGGGAAAACGGGAGCCGCTGAAGGGCGATCTCGCCGGCTGGTTGTCGCGTCGTATTACCGGCACTCATCGCCTGGCCTATCGCGTCGCCGGCAGGCGCGGCGCCGATCAAAATCGAGGTTCGTCCTGCCGCTGCCACTACGAGCGCGGCTGACCGCTCACCGCCGCGCGTTCACCTGCTCGCGGCAAAGCCGGACATCGAGGCGTAGCCGCGGACGATCGCCTCACGCTCGGCATGGGTCGCCACCGCATCGACATCGGTGAAGCCGTCCGGGGCGCGCTCCTCCAGCACATCGATCACCCGCTCCGGGCCGCCCTTGCGATTGTCAGCACGATCTCGGCGGTCATCGGCCGACGCTCGGCATCGTAGGCGGCAAGCGCCGCCGCCACGTCGCCACCGTCTGCCAGGTTCCGGGCCAGGGCGCGTGCATCCAGCACCGCCTGGCTGGCGCCGTTGGACCCGACCGGATACATCGGGTGCGCCGCGTCGCCGAGCAGCGTGGCACGGCCGAACGACCAGCGCGGCAGCGGATCGCGATCGCACATCGGATATTCGTAGAATGTCCCGGTGGCACGGATCAGCGCCAGCGGATCGATGAAATCCAGCCGAAACCGGTCGCGCACGAACGGTTCCACCTCGTCCCACTGTCCGGCGCGGTTCCAGTCCTCACGCCGCGGCGGCGCGCCCGAGCCGTCGCCGATGCGCGCCATCACCGCCCAGTTTGTCAGCCGCCGCCCGGGCGCGGCCGGATCGGCATGGATCGGATAGAATACGAACTTCTGGCCCATGCCGCCGGCGATCACCATGGTGCGGCCATCGACATGCACCGGCCAATCGGTGGCGCCGCGCCACAGCATCATGCCGTTCCACACCGGCGGCCCTTCATTCGGATGGAACGCGGCGCGCACGGTCGAATGGATGCCATCGGCGCCGACCAGCACGTCGCCGACCGCATCGAACCTATCAGCCGCATCGCGCCGCTCGAACCGCGCCACCACACGATCGTCCCGTTCCACAAACGACACCAACCGGCATCCGGTCTGCACCGCATCATCGCCCAGCCGTGCGCGCACCGCCGCCAGCAGCACACCATGCAGCCTGCCGCGGTGGATGGAGAATTGTGGCGCGTCGAAACTGGCGTCGGTGCCCCGCAACTCGCGCCACACCACCTGGCCGAAGCGGTTGGCGTAGATCAGCTCGCGTGTGCGGATGCCCGCGCGGTCCAGCTCCGCCAGCAGGCCAAGCGCGGCCAGCTCCTTGATCGCGTGCGGCAGCGTGTTGATGCCGACGCCGAGTTCGCGCAGCTCGCGCACCTGCTCGAGCACGGTGCATTGGATGCCGGCGGCGTGAAGCGACAGCGCCGTCGCCAGACCGCCGATCCCGCCACCCACGATCAGCACATGCATCGCGCTGTCCCTGACTGCTCCGGCAATGGCCGAGATTGCTTGGTCGCCGGGCCCATGGCTAGACCGTGCGGATCGCTTCGCTGCCGCCACGGCGGATTGTCCGACTGCCGCCAGCCCGGCACGCAGTTGCACTGCCCGATGAGACTCCAGAGACAGTCGCACGGCCGGACCACACGTGGCGCTGAAGCTCTATCACTGCGATACTGGATCACCGGTTCGCTCGATGAAAGTTACCTGGAATGAACGCAAAAGGAGATCCACGGGATATCCCCGAATGGCATGCCCTGCGGCGAGAGGCAGCGTTGGTTCGTCATCTGGTTGGCTCTGGTGTAACTGCGTTGGGAAGGGCCGACTATGGGGATAGGATGGGAGAGTATTACACGGCCTTCTTTGGTCTGTCGGTCGGGTTGGAGCGGCTGGCCAAGCTCATTTTAGTTACCGATCACGCGCTGTCCAACAACGGTCAAATGCCGCATCAGAAGGTAGTCAGCAGGTTCGGACACAAGCTCTTGGATCTAATGAACGCTGCGGAAGGGGTCGTGCCAAAACGTGAGCTAACACTCGCTTTCCAACGCCCGACAAACACGGTTAGCGTCAAGATCATCGGATGCCTCGATTCCTTTGCTGATGCGAGTCGGGGACGCTATGCCAATTTCGCCGCATTAGGTGACACCGACCTTGGTGCCGTATTTGAACCGATACGAAAATGGTGGACCGAAGTTGGCGAGCCAATCCTGCAAGAACACTACTACGGCAAGCGGGCGCAAGTCGACGTAGAAGCACAGGCGCAACAGATGCATCAATGCTTATCTGATTCTACCTATGTGTTTCATGTCGATGAAAGTGGGCACTCGATACAGGATGTGTTTTCTGCCTCAGTTCGCACGAGACAAACGGAATTGGTCCAACAGTATGGGCGCTACTATACGTTTACGGTCGTGCGTTGGCTGGCCGAAGTATTCTTAAAATTATCGCGTTCGGCCTGCTACGTACACGATGTGGATGCATTCTTCGGCGTGTGGGAGGACCTTGAATCCTTCACGGTCGGCGACAACTTTTTAAAGACGCGAAAGATTTGGCCGCTGCGTTAGTTGAACTACAATAGATCAATTCAATGAAGCAGAAAATTCGGTGAATAACGCGGCAATAAAATGCGCATGTTTCCAGCGTCTTTCCGGTGGTCGGCATAAACAGCGGTGCGGCGTATCGTGGAATGCGACCAGCTCGCTTGCCCGCGTCGCGTCCTGATAAAGCCGATATGCCAACGACAACGCCGCACGCGGCGGAGCCGTGTGTAGCCGATGAGCTGCGGCAGTGCGCAACCCGATCGTCTCGACGCGCATTACTCGGAGACGGCGGCAAGACCCAGGACCACCAGCCTAAATCCCCAGATACGCCTTGCGCACGGCCGCGTCGCTGGCGATCTCCGCGGCCGGACCGGACAATACGATCCGGCCGGTCTGCAATACATAGGCACGGTCGGCGATCGCCAGAGCCTCGACCAAACGCTGCTCGACCAGCAGCACCGTCACCCCAAGGTCGCGAATGCGCGTCACGGCCGCGAGGATGTCGTCCACAAGGCGCGGCATGATGCCCTGGCTCGGTTCGTCGAGCATCAGGAAACGCGGCTGCGTCATCAGCGCTCGGCCGATCGCCAGCATTTGCTGCTCGCCGCCCGACAGCGTTTCGGCGCGCTGCGGCAGGCGCTCCTGCAGGCGCGGAAACAGCGAGAACACCAGTTCCAACGGTTTGAATTGATCGGCTCCGCGTTTGGCATAGGCACCCAGCCGCAAATTGTCCTCGACCGAAAGCCGAGGGAATAGGCGTCGCCCTTCCGGCACCATGGAAACGCCGAGCCGCGTGATGCGATGCGCGGGCAGCCGGCGCAATGACTGGCCTTCGAACTCGATCGTGCCTTCCGTCGCGACCTGGCCGGCGATCGACTTCAGCAGCGTGCTCTTTCCCGCGCCGTTGGCACCGACCACGGCGACGATCTCGCCGCGTGCCACCTGCAGCGAAACGCCCTGCAATGCGCGCAGTCCACGGTACGACGCGGAAACGTCGTCAAGCCGCAGCATAGCGATCGCCGAGATAGGCGCGCATCACATCGGTGTTGCGCACCACATCCTGCGGTGCGCCGATGGTCAGCACGCGGCCGATACAGCGCGCCGATCACCACATCGTCTGCCGCGCGCGCCTATCCCATGCCGATCGCGAGCACGAGTGCCGCGATCGCGTATGCCAGACGTTGCATGACAAGCTCCCTAGGTTTGTCGGCGACTGAAATCGGACGGGCCGAGGCTGTCAAGCAATCAGCCGATATCGGCAGCAATGAAGGCGAAGCGGGCACAGATCAGCCCGGCCACGGTGGCGGCGCAGATCGCAACGAACATGGTTCCCGTCGTCAGCGACCTGCGGATCAGCCTGACGGCAAAGAACGCCACGACCAGCGAGCCGACGCTCACCGACATGCCGAACTCGGACCAGGCAAACACCCACATGAAGATGCCGATGATCAACGCAAGGAACACCGGGCAGATGCAGGCCACCAGCCATGTGCTGTCCGGCATCTGCGCAGCAGCGAAGATCGTGAAGCCGAACAGCGTCAGCGTAACAAAATACAGAGATGGCGCCAGCATGGAGGCTGCGATCCGCTATGTGCCGACCTTCAGCGTCGCCACCAGGCCACGCAGGCAGGCCAGCATGGAGAGCGCGGTGATCTGGCCGGTGCGCGGGTTTTCCCCGCTCGGCACGTTCTCGATGGTCATGGTGAAGCGAGCCGAATCCGCTTCCACCCGGATCGTGTGGGTGTTGCGGGTGATGGTCGGATCCGCCCAGATCTCCACGCGCGTGCGGATCGGGCCGATGCCGGCCAGGGCAAGCGCCGCCGCCACGTTCACGTTCGCCGGGAAGCCGGCGGCGGCATCGAAGGCGTTGCCCTCGAACACGCGCTGCGGCGTCGTGATGCGGCTGACGTCGATGCCGTGCTGTACCAGATAGGGCGCGCCCTCCAATCCGCGTGGCGGCTTGCGGCTTTCGATGCTGACGCTGTCGATCCGGCCCTCGGCGGCGGCACGCACGGCGTCGAGGCCCAGCAACGCGCCGGTCGGCACCACGATGCGCGCGCCGGTCTCCTGCGCGCGGCGCACCAGATGCATGCGCGGCAGCAATGCGCCGACCGAGGCCGGCACGAAGATGCGGCCAGCCTCGATGGCGGCGCCGGCGATGGTCTCGAACACCGCGGCCGGTGCCGCCTCCACCACGATATCGGCATCGGCCAGTTCCGCCAGCGAGACCAGGCGAGGTGGCGTGCGAAACCCCTGCAAGCTGGCCTGCGCCTTGGCCTGATCGCGCGCCGCCACTGCGATGAGCCGCAGACCGTCGACGCCGGCATCCAGCGCGCGCGCCAGCTTGAGCCCGATGGCGCCGACGCCGCCGATCGCGACCGTCCTGATCATGTCTTCCGCTCCGCGATGGCACGCGCCGCCGCCAGGTCCTCCGGCGTGTTGACGTTGAGGAACGGGTCCCATTTCGCGGCAGGAAAATCAACCCGGCGCATGGCGATCGCATCGGCGAAGCGGGCGATGTCGCGGCGTCCGGGCGCCGACAGCACCCGGCGCAATTCGCCGCGGCAGGCAACCGGCCACAACGCGACCAGGTGGTGCGCACGGCCGTTGCTCGACGCGCAGGCAGGGGGCGGCGCGAGAGCGGCGGCGAGGCCGGCAGGGACGAACGGCGTATCGCCCGGCACCGTCAGCAGCGCATCGGCACCAACTGTCGCTGCCCAGTCGAGCCCGGCAAGGACACCGGCGAGCGGGCCCTCGCCTTGGAATGCTCCATCCGACAGAACCGGCAGTCCGAAGGCAGCGAACCGTGCTGGATCGCCGTTGGCGCTGATTGCAATGGCGTGCACATCCGGTCTGATGGTCGCGACCACCCGCGCCAGGATCGGCATGCCACCGACGTCCAGCAACGGCTTGTCCTGGCCCCCCATTCGCCTCGCACCGCCGCCGGCGAGGACGACGGCGGCAACCATGTCCGGGTTCATGCGCGCCATGTTGCCACAGCAGGCGACCCGAGCCGATCGTTCACGGATTCCGCATCTGCCACGACAGATTTCGCTTTACCGGCACGCGAAATGCGTGTAGGGGGCGCGCATGTTACAGATTTGCTCCTTTCCGTGTCGATCGGATCGCAATGCTGCACCCATGACGGGCGACAGAGGGGAGGAGTTTGTGTAATCGTTGCCGATTGAATATCAATTCCGGCAGCACACGGGCCCCTCGGATCGTCGGACGGGGCCCTTTTTCATACCCAACTCCGTCCATGTCATCTCTCTCCAAAGAGACGTGTCATGCGCGTTGCCGTGCCAGGTCCATTCGCCGAGGATCGTGCAGCAGCACCCCGGCGAGGGAGTCCCGAGCCAAAGCGGAATCAGCCGGACCTGCGGCTGGTCAGGGACGAGCTTCGCCCCGCCGTCAGGCCGGCCGAGCAGCGGCTTGGCGTCATCGTCGCCGCCGATATGGTTGACTACACACGCCACATGGCCGCCGACCAGGCTGGCACCCACGCATGCTGCACAAACTTGCGCCGGACGATCATCGAGCCGGGGCTCGCAGGGCATGGCGCCAGAATTGTCAAGCACACCGGCGACGGTTTCATCGCCGAGTTCTCGAGCGCCACCCGGGCGGTTTGGTTTGCGGTGAACTTCCAGGACGCCGTTCGGGCCTGGAATGCTCGCCGGGTACGCGACAGGCGCCTTGAATTCCGCGTCGGCATCAACTTGGGCGACGTGATCGTGGAGGCGAACGACATCTTCGGGCACAGCGTCAATGTAGCCTCGCGGCTGGAATTGGTCGCCAGGCCCGGTGGCGTGCTCGTCTCACACGCGGTGTTCGTCTCGGTCAGGGATCCGCGGCTCCAATTCGAGGATGCTGGGGACCTGGCACTCAAGAACGTCGACGAACCTGTGCGCGGCTTCCATGTCGGGTTGTCCGCGGCAGCGAGATCACGGCGCGTGCGCAACGCGGCCAGGATGCCGGCGGTCGCGTCGCTGGGGGCGGATGGGGCGAGCAACGGGACTTGAACCCGTGACATCCAGGACCACAACCTGGCGCTCTGCCAACTGAGCTATGCCCGCCATCCGGGGGGCCGCGTTTAGGCCCTTCACCCGGCCGCCGTCAACGCACGCGCGGCGAAGTGCCGCTTCAGGCGCGCCACCGCCTCGTCCAGCACCTCGTCGCGCTTGCAGAAGGCGAAGCGGGCATAGTGCCGAGGTGGGTCCGGCGCGTCGTAGAAGGCGGTGACCGGGATGGCGGTCACGCCCGCCTCTTCGGTGATATGCCGGCAGAACGCCACATCATCGCCGGCGAAGCCGAGTGGGGAGAAATCGGTGGTGATGAAGTAGCTGCCATGGGTGGGCAGCACCGTCAGGCGGAGGCTGGCCAATCCGGATGCAAGCCGGTCGCGCTTGGCCTGCAGGGCGAGCCCGAGATTGGCGAAGTACGCATCGTCCTTGGCCAGGCCCACTGCGACCGCGCGCTGCAGGTTGGGCGCGGTCGTGAAGGTGAGGTTCTGATGCGCCTTGGCGACCATGATCGCCAGCGCGGCTGCCGCGGTGACGTAGCCGACCTTCCAGCCGGTCAGGGAGAACGTCTTGCCGGCACTGCCGATGCGCATCACCCGGTCGCGCAATCCGGGCAACGTCATCAGCGGGATATGGCACCAGCCGTCGAACGTCAGGTGCTCATAGACCTCGTCGCACACGGCGTAGGCATCGTGCCGTACCAGCAGGTCCGCGATGAAGCCGAGTTCCGCGGCGGTAAACACCTTGCCGGTCGGGTTCATCGGCGTGTTCAGCAGAATTGCCTTGGTCCTCGGCCCGAACGCCGCGGCCAGTTCGGTGCGTGGCAGGTCCCAGTTCGGCGGGGACAGCCGCACGAAGCGCGGCACGGCACCCAGCAGGCGGACCACCGGCGCATAAGTGTCGTACAGCGGCTCGATCAGCACGACCTCGTCGCCGGGGTCGATGACCGCCATGAGGCAGGCGGTGATCGCCTCGGTGGCACCCGAGGTGACGACGACCTCGCTGTCCGGGTCGACTTGCAGGCCGTAGAAGCGGGCATTCGCCGCCGCCACCGCCTGGCGCAGTTCCGGGACGCCGGTCATCGGGGGGTACTGGTTGCGCCCGTCCATCAGCGCATCCGCTGCCGCCTTCAGCACGTCGGGCGGGCCGTCCGTGTCGGGGAAGCCCTGGCCGAGATTGATCGAGCCGTGCCGCACGGCGAGCGCGGACATCACGGTGAAGATTGTGGTGCCTATCACAGACAGGGTCGAGTTGAGCGGCTGCATGGGTGCCTTGGATCAGTGCGTTCACGGACGCGCGCAGGGCTAAGATGGCCCGGACTACAACCGCGATCAACGTCGCGGAACGGCCGGCGAAAGGGCGTCGGAGCCCGTCGGGGACGGCCTCGCGACGTTGGGCCTCGTCAAGCCGCGGCAACGGCGGAGGGTGCCCGCCGTGATCGTCTCGACATGTTTTGCTCCTGATCCACGGAATCCCTGCCGCGCTCAGGCAGAAAATCCACGTATCGCACCGTCCATAGTCGCGCAGCCACCTCTCTGCTGGATGCGAGCCCACGCGGGGCTGGATGCGAGAAAGAGCTGAGCCCGATTTTGCCGGGCTCTTTGCAATGCAAGGACGCGTGTCGCGCCGTGAATTTGTGCTCAGCCGCCGCCGTTGATCGTCAGGACGGTGCCGGTCGTGTAGCCGGACAGCGGGCTTGCCAGGAACGCCACCGCATTGGCGATCTCCGCCGGCTTTGCCGCGCGGCCGAACGCCATGTTCGCCGTCAGTTCGCGCCAGCGCTCCGGATCGCCAAACTTCGCCTGCGCTTCGGCACGCCGCAGCATAACCAGCCGATCGGTCTCCACCGGCCCGGGATTGATCGCGACCACGCGCAGCCCATCGGCGGGCGCGCCCTTGCCCAGCGCCCGGGTGAACGCCATCAGCGACGCGTTCCCCGCGGCGCCGGCGATGTACCCGGTGGGGAAACTCTCGCCGGCCGCGCCGATCACGTTGATGATCACGCCGGCTCTGTGCGCCTTCATCTGCGCGTAGATCGCGCGGCAGAACGAGATGTAGCCGAACACCTTCAGGTCCCACGCGTGACGCCACGTCGCATCGTCCACCGACAGCAGGTCGCCCGGCGGGATCGCGCCCGCATTGTTCACGAGGATATCCAGCTCACCGGCCTGCTCCGCCACGCGCCGCACCGCCACATCGGACGACAGATCGGCCGAGATCGTCCGCACATTTACTTGCCGGCGCGTGCGGATCGCCGCGGCAGCCGCATCGAGCGCCGCCTGCTCGCGCGCCACCAATGTCACGTCGCAGCCTTCGTCCGCCAGCACCTCGGTCGTCGCCCGGCCGATGCCCTTGGAGCCGCCGGTGATCAGCGCCCGCTTCCCCGCCAGTTGCAGATCCATCCCTATTTCCCCCTCTTGAAACTTATGAGCCGCCGCTACCGGTCATTGCGAGTGCCGGTGTCATTGCGAGTTCCACACCGGCCGCTCGCCGACCCGCCCTGTATGAAAAATTCCCCGACAACGGGCTGTTGGGAGCAAACTCTTCCCCTTTTCTTGTTAGGAGGCGAAGCCGACGAAGCAATGACAGATGGTCACGCCGCCTTTCGCAGTCCCGACCGTAACGCCACACATGCCTCGCCGAACGCGCGGAACAACGCAAGACTCGCGCTGTCGTCGGCGTAGCCCCATTCCGGGTGCCACTGCACCCCCAGCGCAAATCCACACGCGTGCTCGACGCGCACGGCCTCGATCGTGTTGTCCGGCGCCAGCGCCTCCACGACGAGGCCCGGAGCGGGCATATCTATCGCCTGGCCGTGCAGCGAGTTCACCAGGATCTTCGTGCTGCCGACGATCCGGGCGATCTGCCCCGCCAGGAACACCAGATGGCGCGGGGCGTATTTCTCCTCGAGCGTGCCGGGACCAGGGCGATGGTCCATCCGCTCGGGCACCTCGTGCACCTGCTGGAACAGCGTGCCGCCGAGCGCCACGTTGAGCTCCTGGATGCCGCGACAGATCGCCAGCACCGGAATGCCGCGTGCGATCGCCTCGGGGATCAGCCGCAGCGTGGTGGCGTCGCGTTCGAGATCGTGGTGCTCGGGCGTGACGCTTTCGCCGCCATCGTAATGCGAGGGATGCACGTTGCTAGGGCTGCCGGACAGCAACAGACCGTCGAGCCGGTCAAGCACGCCGAGCGAGGCCTCGCCCATCGGCGGGATCATGATCGGCACCGCGCCGGCCCCGCCAAGCACGGCCGCGGCATAGCGCGCCGGCGTGTCGTGACGCAGGAAACCGTTCACCAGCCTGGCACAGGCCGGAATGCCGACGATCGGTTGCATGTAGACTGAATCCCTCTTCAGTTTCACCACTATGTGCGTGGCCGGCGGCGATCCGCAATCACCATGCCGATCGATCCTGCCAGCATCAACGCAGCCATGCCGCGTGGCGTGCCGTCGGTCAGCAGGCCCACCAGCAGCCCGCTGACCGCGCCGAGCAGGTACTGGCCGGTGCCCATCACGGCGGAGGCGCTGCCGGCATGTTGCGCGTGGCGCGCCAGAGCACCGACGATGGTATTGGGGTTAAGCATGCCCATGCAGCTGATCGCCACGAACACCGGCGCGATGACCAATGGCAGGCGATGCAGGCCGGCAATTGCGATCACTGTCAGCGTCGCCGTCGCACAGAGATGCACGCGCGCGACCATGCGCAGCACGCGGTTATGCCCGAAACGGCGCAGCACGAATGGATTGAGCTGCGCACAGCAGATCAGGCCAAACGAGTTCGCGCCGAAGATCATAGCGAATTGCAATGGCGTGAGGCCGAAGCCCTGGATGAACACCGGCGACGAGCCGGCGAGATAGCCGAAGAACGCGAGCGTGGCGAACCCGCCCATCGCCGCGTGGCTGAGAAAGCCGCGCTCGGCGAGGATGTTGCGATAGCGCGCAAGCTGTTCGCCGAGATAGAGCGTGATGCGTCGCTCGGGCGGCAGCGTGTCCGGCAGCAGGAACGCCACGAGCATGCAGCAGATCGCCCCATAGGCCGTCAGGATCCAGAAGATGCCGCGCCAGTCGGCGAACGCCAGCACCGCGCTGCCCAGCGCCGGCGCCAGGATTGGCGCGGCGCCCATCACCAACGCCAGCCGCGACATCAGCACCGCCGCCGCGTGCCCCTCGGCGAGGTCGCGCACCACGGCGCGCGGTATCACCATGCCGGCCGAGGCGCCGATCGCGGCCAGCGCGCGGAATGCCGCAAGCCAGCCGATCGTCGGCGCCAGCGCACAGCCGAGGCATGCAAGTGTATAGACGGCCGTCGCTACGACCAGGGGACGCTTGCGGCCGAACCGATCGGACAGCGTGCCCTGGCTGAACTGCCCGATCGCGAGGCCCGCGAACCAGGCGGCGAGGGTGAGCTGCGCCGAACCGGCAGGCGCGCCGAACGACGCCTCGATCGCGGGAAATGCCGGCAGATACATATCCGTGGTCGCCGGGCCTACGGCGGTGAGGAAGCCGAGCAGGATCGGCAGCCAGGAGGGGAAGGTCATGCGCCAGGCAAGAGCGCGTTGCTCCGCACCCAGGAGGTGAACTCCTGATCCGACAGATCGCCGGCGGCAAGTCGCAGCACCGTCATCGTCGCGTCCACCTCGGGCGGCTCGAATTCCAACCCATTCAGGCAAAGGAACATGAACAGCGCCGCGAAAGCCGTGCGTTTGTTGCCGTCGACAAACGGATGATTGCGCGCGATGCCGATGGCATAGAGCGCTGCCAGCTCTGCACCATCCGGATCACCGTAGGCGGCACGATTCAGCGGACGGGCCAGCGCACTTTCAAGCAATCCCCCATCGCGAACGCCGATCGCGCCGCCATGCTCGGCCAGTTGTTCATCGTGAATCGCAAGGATGAGCTGGCGCGAGAGCCAGACCGTCACTTCGCCAGCTCGCGGAGCACATTTCTCCAGCGCTTCATCAGTTTCCGCGCCACCGCCATCTGCGCCTCAAAGTCCGGGTCAGCGGTTGTCAACCGCACACCATCCGGCTGGTCCACAGCGTAGATCGTGTCGCCCTTGCCCACGCCGAGCTTCGCCAGCAACTCCTTCGGCAGGATCACGCCCACCGAATTGCCGATCTGGGTCAGTTTCAGCGCGCTCATGCGATTCTCCTCGGCCATATGGGCGGGTGCGCGAGCCGAACGGCTCGCCCGCATCCGTATAACATATGTAAGAACCCGTGTGCTACAGGATGAACCGGCTCAGATCGCCCTTCTGCGCCAGCGGAGCCACCTTCTCATTTACATAGGCCGCATCCACGACGATCGTCTCGCCCGCCCTGTCGGTCGCGCTGAAGCTGATCTCCTCCAGCAGTCGCTCCAGCACCGTGTGCAGCCGCCGCGCGCCGATGTTCTCGATCCGCTCGTTGATGTCGGCCGCCAGCTCCGCCAACGCATCCACCGCATCGTCGGTGAAGGTCAGCGTCACCTTCTCCGTCCCCAGCAGCGCGGCATACTGCTTCACCAGCGAGTGCTCCGGCTCGGTCAGGATCCGCCGCAGATCGGCGCGCGAAAGAGCGGATAACTCGACGCGGATCGGCAGCCGCCCCTGCAGCTCCGGCAGCAGGTCGGACGGCTTCGCAAGATGGAACGCGCCCGAGGCGATGAACAGCACGTGGTCGGTCTTCACCGGGCCGTATTTCGTGCTGACCGTGGTGCCCTCGATCAGCGGCAGCAGATCGCGCTGCACGCCCTCGCGCGAGACGTCGCCGCCGCGGAATCCGCCCTCCATGGTGCGCGCCGCCACCTTGTCGATTTCGTCGATGAAGACGATGCCGTTGTTCTCGGCGTGCGACAGCGCGTCCTTGGTCAGGCGGTCGTTGTCGAGCAGCCGGTCGGCCTCCTCCTGCTCCAGCAATCGCCGCGCCGCCTCGACCGTCAGCTTGCGCTTCTGCATCGGCCGCCCGCCGAACATGCCCTTCATCATCTCGCCGAGGTTGATCATTTGCCCAGGCGGCATGCCCGGTATGTCGAGCTGGCCGATCGGCATGCCGGCGGACTGCGCGACCTCGACCTCGATTTCCTTCTGCTCGAATTCGCCGTTGCGCAGCATGCGGCGGAACTTGCTTCGCGTATCCGCAGCGGCGCCGTCGCCCACCAGGGCGGTGATCAGCCGCTCCTCGGCGGCCAGCTCCGCCTGCGCCTGCACCTCCTTGCGGGAGCTCTCGCGCAGCATGGTGATGCTGGCCTCGACAAGGTCGCGGGCGATGCTCTCGACGTCGCGCCCGACATAGCCCACCTCGGTGAACTTCGTCGCCTCCACCTTCAGGAACGGCGCCTGTGCAAGCTTGGCGAGCCGGCGCGCGATCTCGGTCTTGCCGACGCCGGTCGGGCCGATCATCAGGATGTTCTTCGGCACCACCTCCTCGCGCATGCCCTCGGGCAGTTGCTGGCGGCGCCAGCGGTTGCGCAGCGCGATCGCGACCGCGCGCTTGGCGTCGCCCTGACCGACAATGAAGCGGTCCAGCTCGGATACGATCTCGCGCGGTGAATAGGTCGGGGCTTCCATCAGATGGTCTCGAGTATGACGTTGTTGTTGGTATAGACGCAGATGTCGGCGGCGATTTTCATCGCGCGCCGGGCGATCTCCTCAGCCGACAGGCCGTCCACCGCCATCAGTGCACGTGCCGCGGACAGGGCGTAGTTGCCGCCCGAGCCGATGCCGATCACGCCATCGTCCGGCTCCAGCACATCGCCCGTGCCGGTCAGCGTGAAGCTGCGATCCTTGTCGGCCACCGCCATCATCGCCTCCAGTCGGCGCAGGTAGCGGTCGGTGCGCCAGTCCTTCGCCAGTTCGACGCAGGCGCGTTCGAGCTGGCCGGGGAAGCGCTCCAGCTTGGCCTCCAGCCGCTCGAGCAGGGTGAAGGCATCGGCGGTGGCGCCGGCAAAGCCTGCCAGCACGTTGCCTCCCCCTGGGCCGCCGGCGCCGATCCGGCGCACCTTGCGGGCGTTGCCCTTGATGATGGTTTGGCCGAGCGAGACCTGGCCGTCGCCGGCCATGGCCACGTGCCCGTCGCGCCGGACGCACAGGATGGTGGTCCCGTGCCAACCCGTCGGGTCGGGCAATACAAAGGGTGTGTTCTGCATGATCGCGCTAGATGGCGCTGCGGCATCGGGTTCACAAGGTTGCGCCTTGACGCGTGCGATGGGGTCGGTCCCCATCGGGGCAAGACCCATCGGCAAGGACACGCCATGACCACCATTGCGGCGACCAGCACTGGGACGGCCATCACGGGGGCGGAACTCGCGGCCCGGCTCGACCGTCTGCCGATGACCCGGCACATTTGGTACCTGGTGACGCTGATCTCGCTCGGCGGCTGCTTCGAGCTCTACGACCTGTTCCTTACCGCCTACATCGCGCCGGGCCTGAACCGGGCCGGCTACTTCACGCCCGACTCGCTGGGCGTGTTCAACATACTGGGCCCCTATGGCGTGGCCGGCATCGGCACCTTCGTGTTTGCCCTGTTCGCCGGGCTGTTCGTCGGCGCGATCTGCCTCGGCCACGTCGCCGACCAGTACGGCAGGCGCACCGTCTTTACCTTTTCGCTGGTCTGGTATTCGGTCACCACGGCGATCATGGCGTTCCAGACCTCGGGCTTCGCCGTTGACCTCTGGCGCTTCATCGCCGGCATCGGCATCGGCGTCGAACTGGTGACCATCGACACCTACGTGGCCGAACTGGTCCCCATGACGCATCGTGGCCGCGCCTTCGCCTACAACCAGTTCTTCCAGTTCCTCGCCGTGCCGATCGTCGCCTTCACCGCCTGGATGCTGGTGCCCACCGCACCGTTCGGCTTCGACGGTTGGCGCTGGGTGGTGCTGATCGGTTCGGCAGGCGCGATCGTGATCTGGTTCATCCGGCTCCGCCTGCCAGAATCGCCGCGCTGGCTTGCCCGACACCGGCGGTTGGGCGAGGCCGAACGCGTCACGGCGGGCATCGAGGCTGGGGTGGCTGCCGACCTGGGCGGACCTCTGCCGTTGCTGGGCGTCATCCAGGCCGAGGAGGAGGGCGAGGGAACCTTCGCCGAGATCTGGGAGCCGCCCTACGACCGGCGGGCGGTCATCCTGTCCGTGTTCAACTTCTTCCAGACCTTCGGGTACTACGGCTTTGCCGCCTGGGTGCCCACCTTGCTCATCGCCAAGGGCATCACCATCACCACAAGCCTGCTCTACTCGTTCGTCATCGCCATCGCCAACCCGGTCGGGCCGCTGCTCGGCACGCTGATCGCCGACGGATGGAGCGCAAATGGCAGGTATGCGCGGGCGCGATCGGCATCGGCGTGTTCGGCATGCTGTTCGCCAACGCCGGCGTGCCGTTGCTGCTGATCGTCCTCGGCGTGCTGGTGACGCTGTGCAACAACTGGATGTCGTTCAGCTTCCACAGCTACCAGTCGGAGCTGTTCCCCACCCGGATCCGCTCGCGCGCGGTGGGCTTCGTGTATTCCTGGAGCCGGCTGTCGGCCGCGCTGTCCGGACTGGTGGTGGCCTACCTGCTGAACGTCGGCGGCGTGAATGCGGTGTTCGGGTTCATCGCGTTCGCGATGGCGATCGTGGTGGTCTCGATCGGCGCCTACGGCCCGCGCACGCGCGGGCTGGCGCTGGAGGCGATTTCAAACGCGTGATCATTTTCGAGTCTGCGTCGTGCGCACGTATGGCTCGGCCGAAATAGCCCTCTCCGCCCCTCGGGGCGGAGAGGGTTGGGTGAGGTGGGGGACGGAGTCGCCCGCGGACATTCCGGCGCGCAGTTGATCCACAGTGCGTTCCGTCGATCCGGGTTCAAAGGCCCGATGCTCGGCAGACGCGGCGCCGTAACCCCACCTCACCCCGGCCCTCGCCGCCCCACGGGGCGGAGAGGGAGCTTACATGCATGGCGGTCGCGCCTTTACAGCCGGGTCATTACCAGGCGCGCGAAATCCTCCGCCAGGCGCCACTTGGCGGCATTGCCGGTTGCGAAGGTAAGCTCCTGCAGCCCGTCGCGTTCCAGGTCACGGATGCGCTCGACCAGTTCATCGGGTGTGCCCACCAGGCAAGTGTCGCGGATCAGTTGCGCGTCGATCAACGCGGCCTCGCCCGGATGCAGCTTCGTGTAGTGGAACTCGTGCGTGCGGAAGTGCCGATGCTCGGGCGGCGTCTGCTCCACGAGCGCGCAGTATGGCTTCCAGATGCGGTCGAGGAATGCCGGCGGATCGATGCGACCGCGCCGCACGTCGTCGTAGAAGTAGCCCACGCTCGCCATCACGTTCGGGCCAAGCGCCACCTTGATACGGTCGGAATCCACCGCCTCGCCGGGCTGCAGCACCGCGATGCTGGTGAGCGCCGCACTGTGGAAGCCGGCGAGATCGCGACCGACGCGCGCCGCGCCCTGTCGCGCGTGTCCCAGCGCCTCGGCCACGGGCACGCCGCGCGGCGGAATCGCGAACACCAGGCCGTCACCGAACTCGCCCGCCAGGCCCATCGCGCGCGGCCCGAAACCGGAGACGTAAAGCGGGATCCGCGGCTCCAGGTTCATGTATTTGAATTCGTGCATCAGCATGCGGACCGGCCGACTGACGCCGTTGAACCGATAGTCCACGACCTCCCCCCGCAGCAGCGCCGACAGGACGCGAAGATATTCGGCGAATTCGGCGATCTTCATCGGCCGCTGGCCCATGCTGCGCATCGCGGTATGACCGGTGCCGATGCCAAGGAACACGCGGCCCGGTGCCAGTCGGTTCAGCGTCGCCATCGCCGCCGCCTGCACCGGCGGGATGCGCGTGCCGCAGATCGCGGTGCCGGGCCCGATGCGCAGCCGCTTCGTCTCGCGCGCGGCGAGTGCCAGGACGGCGTAGCAGTCGGAGAACAGCATCTGGCTGTCGGTGACCCAGACCGAGTCATAGCCGAGCCCCTCGGCGTGACTGAAAAAGCCGATCTCGTCGATGTCGGCCATGACGGTGAAACCGAATTTCATGCCCACTCTCCAGGCGGCCATCAGGATAAGCGCAGGCCGCAGTGTAATTCTCCCTCTCCCTTGGCGGAGGGGTCGCACCATCGCAAGACACCGCGGTCGAATAAATACCAAATCTGTTTTCGTCCCGCGCACCACTCCCCCCAACCCCCTCCCGCAAGGGGAGGGGGAGGACTGCTCACCAGCCGCACCGTTATCCTGACGCGTACGGAGCTTGTCCCGGCCATCCGTCGTGGTACCAATGACGGCTCTGGCGTTCCGCTGCGTCTCACCATAGACATGGCGCAACCTGCAACCCGGGAGCCCGCTATGGCGCGTCAGCTCAAGGTCGCGGTCCAGATGGACCCGATCGAAGGCATCAACATCGATGCCGAACTCGACCTTCGCGCTGATGCTGGAGGCGCGGCGGCGCGGCCACGTCATGTGGCACTACGAGGTCCGCAACATGGCGCTGCGCGAGGGCGTTAAGCGCCAGGGCGAGCGACGTGAGGAGCGGTTGCAGGCGCGTGCCCGCCCGGTGACCGTGCAGCGGGTGCGCGGCGGGCATTATCAGTTCGGCGAGAGCAGCCTGATCGACCTCGCCTCGATGGACGTCGTGCTGATGCGACAGGATCCGCCGTTCGACATGGCCTACATCACCGCCACCCACATGCTGGAGCACATCCAGCCCAAGACGCTGGTGGTGAACGACCCCGCCGCGGTTCGCAACGCGCCCGAGAAACTGCTGGTGACGCATTTCCCGGAACTGATGCCGCCGACCATGATCACCTGGGACCTCGACGCGATCCGCAGCTTCCGCAGCGAGCACCGCGACATCATTGTCAAGCCGCTGTTCGGCAACGGCGGGGCCGGCGTGTTCCGCATCAGGCCGGACGACGAGAACCTGGCCGCACTGCTGGAGATGCACTTCGCCCGCTCGCGCGAGCCGCTGATGTTCCAGCGTTACGAACCTGCGGTGCGGCAGGGCGACAAGCGCATCATCCTGGTGGATGGCGAGCCGGTTGGCGTGGTGAACCGCGTGCCGGCGGAAGGCGAGGCGCGTTCCAATATGCATGTCGGCGGGCGCCCGGAGAAGTGCACGCTGAGCGTCCGCGATCGCGAAATCTGTGCGGCGATCGGCCCGACATTGCGCGCGCAGGGCATGATCTTCGTCGGCATCGACGTGATCGGCGACTGGCTGACCGAAATCAACGTCACGTCGCCGACCGGCATCCAGGAGATTGATCGCTTCGACGGCATCAACATCGCGGGCATGATCTGGGACCGCATCGAGACCAAGCTGGGCGGCTGACGACGGCCCGGCCTAATCCTCGTCGGGTTCAGTGGCGTTCTTGCGGACGATGGCGGCAGCGATGATCAGGAAGGCAGCCACACGCAGCAGGTAGAACCAGCTCGGCCCGAATGTCGGCGCACGCGCCAGTGCGACAAGCGCCTCATTCAACGCCAGCAACCAGAACGCCGCGGCAAATGCCAGGAACAGAAAGTCCCGGCTGCGCGTCCAGAATCGTGCGAAGTGCAGTCCAGCCCCCAGGAAGCCGGCGGTGACCATTCCCCCCAGAAATGTGTTCACAAACGGATCGTTCATGGCACTTCCCAGACGAAGGCATAGAGCAGGACCATGATGGCAGACAGCGATGTGAGAAGCTGCAATAGGCTGAGATCGGCGTCCGGCAGCAGCAGAACGTCCACCGTGAGCACCAGGTTGTTGATGGCGAGCAGCGCGAAGCAGAGCGCACTCCAGACCAGCAGCTTCGTTCTCCCCCGCAGATAGGCGCGCGCCAGCAGATAGGCGCACAACAGACTGGTGATCACACAGAGCAGGTAGATGCTTGCTTCCAGGGTCGTCCCGACGTACGCGATGCCCATCTATGGTTCGCCTGTCATACCAACGAGCCGAACCAATGGCCGTTGCCATCGGTTGGTTCCCACGTCATGGCCGGGCCTGTCCCGGCCATCTGTCGCGGCATCGGGGGTGGTAAGGATGACCGGGACAGGCCCCGCCATGACGATGCCGGCCACGACGATGGATGTGCGGTTTGGAGAGCCCACAGCGACGGCGACTGGTATCATCCCAAAGGGAACTCTGGGGACGTTTCGCGAATGGTCTGGGGCGATTGCTGACAAGGGCGTCACGCCTGTCCGCTCTGGCGCGGTCGGTTGGGTCGCAGTCTGAAGGCATCGCCAAGAATCTTCTCGACCGTCGGTCGCCGGTCCGCGTCCGCCTGCGAAATCGCCTCGTCTCCGGTCAGCGGCGCTCCAGCATAGGACCTCAGGCGCGCGACATCGTGCAGCACGACGCGGGAACCATGCGTTTCGACGCCATACGAGCGCAGGACCACGAACGCGCGCGACAGAATTCTCCGCACGGCAGCCGAGCCACGAGGCCAGCAGCCCCTTGTTCACCGGCAGTCGGAAATCGGCCCGAGCGGCTGTCGGTTCATCGACCATGTTCAGCAGATAGGTGGCCAGCCGCTGGGCTACGATGCGCGCCTTCAGCTCGACGACCTGGTGCGTCATGGCGTCGAGTTCCACTGACATGGCACGCATCATGGCCATCGCAGCGGCCGGCCGCGCGGTCACCACCGCACGCATCGGCGCCGCCGCAATTCGGACCAGCGACGCATAGGTAACGGCCTCTGCGCCAATCAGATACGGCTCATCGGTGAGTGCGTTGGCCAGCACGAAACTGCTGTTCGGCCCGAGGATATCGATCACGGCGCTCGCCGAAATCGGCTGCCGTTCCGGTCAGGCTCACATGACCGTCGACCAGTATGTAGAGCCACTCCGGCACTTCGCCTTGGCGGAACAGGACCTCCCCCTGACGCGCTTCGGCAATGTCGCCCAACAAGGCGATCCGCTCCAGGACCGGGTGTTCCAGCTGGTCGAAGCCGCGCGTCGTCCGGAGCATCGCCTCGATTGATCGCACCCCGCCCGTCTTGTCAGTCGATCGCCGTAGGCTTGGTCCCATCGCTGCTTGTAACGCTGATCATGGGATGGGCTCAATATTCGAACTGGTATGTCAGCCCCACGCTGGTGCCGTTCGACGCGCTGGACGCACCAACGGCGGATGTGCCGCCGGTACCGGCGGTGCCTTCCAGCTTCAGTCCCTTGGCGATGTCGATCTGCACGCTGGCCTGCGCCCCCCCGCCGGTCGCACTCTGCTTGGCGCCGAGGTAGACGCCGGGCGCGAGGTAGCGGCCAGCCTCCAATGTCGCGCCCCCCTTGGCGCCGCTGCCCACTGCCAGCCGGTCCAGTCCGAGCCCCTGGCGCACCTTGTCCAGCGGATCGCCGATGCCCGATCCACCGCCTCCGGTCAGGGTCGCCAGGCCGGTGGCGATGCCGGCAATCTCGAACGGTCCCAGCGAACTGACGCCCTTGCCGAACAACAGATGCGCCAGCACCTCGTCCTGCGGCAGGTCCGGCACGCTGGTCAGCGTGATCTTCGGGTTATGGGCCGTGCCGCCGACCGTGAGGGTCGCGACGACGTTCGCGCTGGTGCTGCTGGCGACCAGACGGATGGCCGGATCGGTGATGCTGCCGCCATTGAAGGTGATCGCGCCCTCGGTGAAGTCGAGCGCGTGACCGGCAAGGCTGAGCACGCCCCGCCGCAGGTTCAGCGAGCCCTCGGCGCGCAGCCGCGTCACGCTGCCGGTCAGCTTCATCGACCCGCCGAACTCCACGTCCAGGCCGCGCCCGCGGACGAAAATCTGCTGCGGCGCGTCGAGCGTCAGGTTGAGCACCACCTCCGAAGCCGGGGCCGCGCTCGGCGGCGGCGGGGGCTTGGCGCCCGGCACGGCGACGGGAAGCACGGCGATGCTGGACGGCAGCCGCTCCGGGACGCGCAGGTCGGCCCGGCGCACGCGCACACTGCCGCCGACGGTCAACTGGCCCGCCGCTTCGCCACGGCCCGTCGCATCGCCACGGATCGTCAGGTCCGCGTCGAGCTCCGCGCTGATCAGGTCGCTGGACAGTGGCCGGGCATTCCGAGCGGTCAGCGTGAGGTCGAGCGGCAGCCCCGGCGCGAGCACGCCGATGCTGCCGCCGGCGCCGATCGTGCCGGGTCCGGCCTTGGCGCTGAACTGGGTGATGCGCAGGGTGTCGCCATTGCCCTGCACGCGCGCGACGATGTTGGAGATGTGGAGCCCGGCCGCCGCATCCTCGACCTCGCCGTCCGTGAGCTGCGCCGTTCCAGTCACACGCGGCGCGGCGGCGGTGCCGGCGATCGTGATGTCCGGCGTCAATCGACCCCGGACGCGCCGCCCGCCGGCGGCGAGGATCGGGTTGGCCATGGCAAGATCGAGCATGCCGCTGGCGCGCAGGTCCAGACCGCCGGTCGACGACAGCGGCGCGCGCCCGGCAAGCCTGAGCTGCGACGAACCGACGTGAAGCTGCGCCTCGACCTGCGCCTCGGTCCCGTTCAGCGTGGCATCGGCGGTGATGTTGGCCGGCGGTATCCCACGTCCCGGACCGTTGCGGGCGCGCAGGCCGGTGGCCGTCAGCTTCACGGTGCCGGTCGGCCTTGCGGTCGAGCCGGTCAGGCGGGCATCCGCCTGCAGCGTGCCATCGGCCGCGAAATCGGGCGAGATCGCGGTCGCCAGGTCGGCGGTCAGGTTGCGCAGCGAAGCGGTGAGATCGAGTGCCGTGCCGATGCGTCCGGACACGTCCAGCACCGCCTGACGCAGGCCGATGCGCATCCGGTCGATCGCCACCCCGTCGGTGAAGGTCAGGCGCACCGGCGCCAGCAGACGGAGGCTCTGCTGCCGCCAGTCCGCCTGCAGCGACGATACGCTGAGAATGCGCGCCTGCGCGTTCAGTACAGCGACGGCATCGACCCGCGCGGCGGCTCCCGACAGATCGGGCGACGTCGCCGACAGTTTCATGGCGAGCGCATCGACCGGGCCATTGACCAGCAGGCGCATCGAAGCGCTGATCTGCTTGGCCCTGATGCCATCGGCTTCGAGCCGCGCATCCACCACCGGATGCGACTCGGGCTGATCGACATCGGCCACCAGGGCGATGCGCGAGGCCGCGGCGGTGCCCGGCAGGTCGGCGCCCTGAACATCCAGCGTCAGGTGCGCCTTGGCGGGCGAGGCATCGAGATCGCCGTTCAGGCTGCCCGCGATGCGCTGGCCGATCAGGGGAGCCAGCTCGTCGAGCCGCCCCATTGCGATCTGCAGATGTCCCGCCGGAACCATCGTCGCGGTCGGCAGGCTCATGGACCCCTCGGCGTGGGCGCTCTTCCAGTTCGCCTGCTCGATGTCGATCGACAGCCCGTCGGCCTGCTGCCGCAGCGAGACGGCAAGCTCGATCGGCGCATCCAGCAGTGCACCCTGCGCGGTGATGCGCGCATTCGCGTTGGCCGGCAGGCCGTGCACCTCGATCCGCGAGGTGAGCGTGCCGGACGATGTGCCGCGCACCGCTACGCCCCCTGACAGGTCGGCGGTCAGGTCGAGATTGTCGGTGGTCCCGCCGGCGTGCCCCTTCGCCTGAAGCTCTCCCCCCAATGTCGGCGTGGCCGCGGCGAGGTCACTCACGTTGAGCGCCCAGTCGAGGTCCACCCGGTTCTGCGCCACCGACCCGCTGGCCGATGCGGTGAGCGCGCGCCCGTCGAGCTGCAGCTTCGACAGCGTCACGTCCTGGCCGTGCAGCGTCGCGGCGAGCGTCAGGCGGCCGGCGTCGCCGATCAGGTCGCGAACCTGCTGCATGCCGCCGGTCACGCCGATCGTGCCGTCGAGACCGATCGTGGTGGCATCGCCCGACGTCGCCGCGTGCAGCGCGAGCTTCACGCCGCCCTGCAGGTCGAGCCCGGACATCGCCGCGAACGGCGCGATTTCCCCCAGCGTCACCGTCGCATCGACACCGGGCGTGCCTGTGGTCCGCGCGTCGGCCTCGGCATCGATCAGCCTGTGACGCAGCACCAGGTGCACCGGACGGCCCGGCGCGTCCAGTCTGGCATCGGCGGTGATGGCCAGCGGATCGCCGGCAAACAGGTCGGGCTTCGGCCCAGGCACCCGCAGCCCTTGCATCTCGCCGTCGAGATGCACCTGCCCGGTGTTCCCTGAAAGGCTGGCGGTGATGCTGCCGACGCTGATGCCGGCGGCAGCGAGCGCGTCGATGCGCAGCCGTCCCGTAGCATTCGGCTTCGTGAACGGGCCGCTCACATGGGCATCCAGCGTCACCGCCTGCCACGCGACGTCCGGGCGCGGCTGCATCGCCGGCGCGTTGGCCGACAAGGTGACATCGGCAGCCGAGTGCTCCAGGTCCAGCGCGCCATCGGCTGTGGCGTGCAGCGGGCCGGCGGTCAGGACAAGGTGCGTCGCGATCGCGTTCTGCGGCCCGTTGAGCCGTGCCGTGAGATCGATTGCGCCGAGATCGGGCAGGCCGGCGATGCCGGAAACCATGCCGTGCGCGGGCTCGGTCGCGCGCAATTCGGCGTGCAGGCCGGTGGCCGCCATCGCGGCGTCCAGCGTGTAGCGGCCGGCGCCGTCGAACTGGCGAATAGTCAGCGCCACCTGGCCCTCGGTCAGGGTCTGCAGCCCGCCCGATCCGTCCACTGCCACCGAGACCGGCGCCCCGACGACTGGCGGGGCGAGCTCCAGCCGCTCGACCCGCAGTTCCCGCAGCACGACCGGGGCGGGCAGGCTGTAATTTCCCCCGGACGATGAGGAGCTGGCCGGCTGCCGCGCCACATCGATGCGCGCCGCGACCAGTCGGTCGATCACGATCTGCCGGTGCAGCAACCGGGACGGCGACCAGTCGAACACGAAGTCGTCGATCGTCGCGTAGTCGCCCTGCGGATCGCGCAGCGCGACGCTGGCGATGCGCAGCGCGTCGGGAAAGCGGCCGGAGATGCCCGCGAGCCGGACGGTGTCGCCGGTGAGCTTCGGCGTGAGCTGTTCGATCACTTGCCTTCCGAGCCCGGTATTTGCGCCGATCAGGACGCCGACGATCAGCAGAATCGGCACCCCGACCAATATCGCCAGTCCCCAGCCGATCCATCTCGCCGCGCGCCGCATCAGAATGCCTGTCCGATCCCGATATACAGCTCGAAAGCGTCGCCACCCGGCTCCCGGTTCAGAGGTATTGCGACATCGAGACGAATTGGGCCGATCGAGGTGTAATACCGAGCGCCGATGCCGGCGCCGACCCGCCAGCCGCCAGTGAACGGCGAGCCGTTCGCGGTCACCTGGCCGGCATCGACGAACGCCACCACGCCGTACTTGTCGAGAATGCGCTGGCGGAACTCGACCGATCCGGCGCTGACCGCCGTGCCGCCGGTCGGCTTGCCGTCCTGGAACTGCGGTCCGATCGACTGGTAGCGGAAGCCGCGCACGGTGCCCGACCCGCCGGCGTAGAAGCGCTGGTCGGGCGGCAGGCTGAACACATCGGCGCCATACGCCTTGCCCACCAGTCCGCGCATCGCCACGACGCTGCGACCCGTGCCGCTCAGGTCGAAATAGGTGGAGCCGGAGACCTGCGCGAGGACGAACGTCGCGCTCGAGCCGCCGAAGGACTGGGTGGGCGTCAGCAGGACGGCGGCGCGGAACCCGTCGGTGGGGTCGAGCAGGCTGTTCGTGTTGTCGTACTTCGCCGACAGCGGCAGGCCGAGCAGCTCGTAGTAGTTCTTCACGCCCTCCTGGACGATCCGCTCCTGTTCGCCGGCCAGGCCGAAGCCGACAGTCCAGTGGGGCAGGAACTTGCGCTCGATCCCGATCCTCTGGATGAGCGCGTCCTGATCGTAGGCGTCCAGGCTCTGCTTCACCGCGCGGAGCTCGATCTGCAGCGACTGATCGCGCGTCAGGAAGTCCGGCTTGATGAACTGCGCGCCCACATTGTAGCCGGGCGCCTGCACCGCGCTGCCGCCGAGCTCGATGCCGGCGGTCAGGTTGAGCTGCTCGGCATTGCCGAACAGGTTGCGATGATGCCATCCGGCATTGGCGTTGATGCCGAGATCGGTCGAATAGGCCGCGCCTACGTCGACCGAGTGCAGTGGCCGCTCCGTCACATCGATGGCGATCGGTATGGTGCCGTCGGGATCCAGGTGGTCGGCCGGGTCGATCCGAACCACCGAGAAGACGCCGGTCGCACTCAGGTCGGCGCGGGCCGCCTCGATCTGCGTTGGGGTGAATTGCTGGCCCTGGCGCAGCAACAGGCGACGGCGGACATAGTCCTCGTTCACCGTCTTCAGGCCGGTGATGGTGATCGGCCCGATGTCGGCGTGGGGTCCCGCGGCGACCTGGAATGTGACGTCCAGCGCGTTGTCGGAAGTTTGCAGCGTAACCGGCGGCAGATCGACCTTGGCCAGCGGGTAGCCTGCCTCGCGGATGGCGGTGAGCAGCCGCTGCCGCGCCGCCAGCACGTCGGCGGCGACGGCCGGCGCGCCGGGCGCCAGATCGAGCTTGTCGCGTACATCGGGCGGCGGATCGCCGTCGATCGTTACCCGGCCGATGTGGAACTGCGGCCCCGGATCGAATTCCGCCACCACTTCGACCGGCGGATCAGCGGGCGCCTGTTCCAGCAGATCGAGCAGCCCGGGATCGTCGAGCTGCCGCCCGGCGATGGTGATCGTCACGCGTCCCTTGTAGTCGCCGAAACTGTTCAGCGCGGACTGGAAGCGGCCTGCATCCTGGCGCGCCCGCGTCACCAGTGCGAATGGACCGACCGGCGAATTCTCGCGCAACGATATCAGCTGGGAGGAATCGTGCAGCGCCTGGTCGAGCGCGCTGTTGCCGGTGGGCTTAAGCGAGACGTTGTAGGGTTGCGGGTCGACGCCGAATGCACTTTCTCTCAGCAGGCATAGTGCGAGGAGAATTATCAGGGCGACGATCTGCCGTGGCTTGGGCAAGCGCTTCATCCCCGGACGGTAATCAATGGAATGTTCCGCCGAGTGTCACGCTTGCGCCATTGTTGGGAAACTGTCGGCGAGCTATGCGACCCCCCATGAGGGAATCTTCCGATCGTCCGCATGTCGCACGCATTGCACAGGTACGCCATCCCGGCGTCTCCCATGAGGGAGAGGACACCGCGGCGGTCGCGGCCGAGGCGTTGCGATGGCAGCGCCGCCTGCGTGTGGTCCGGCGGGGCGTCAGTGTCCTCTTGTGGACGCTGGTCTGCATGCCGATCCAGGGGGTCTGCCTTTTACTGCCTGGCCGCCCGAAGGTCGCATACGCCCGGTTCTACTGGTCGGTGGTGAGCCGCCTGCTCGGGGTCCGGGTGCGCGTGGTGGGGTCCCTCGCCTCGACTGCCGGCGGGCGGCCGGTGGTTTTTGTCTCGAACCACTCGTCCTGGCTGGATATCCCCGTGCTCGGTGGACGGTTGGACGCCTGCTTCGTGTCCAAGGACGAAGTGGCGCGTTGGCCGTTCATCGCCACGATCGCGCGACTGGGGCGGACTGTCTTCGTCTCGCGCCAGCGCGGCGCGACCGGGCGCGAGCGCGATGGGATGCGCGCGCGGCTCGCGGCCGGCGACAACCTGTTGCTGTTCCCCGAGGGCACGTCCTCGGACGGATCGCGCGTGCTGCCGTTCCGTTCCTCGTTCTTCGCGATCGCGGAGGGGGCCGATCCGCCGCTGATCCAGCCGGTGTCGGTGGTCTACGACCGGCTGGGCTGGTTGCCGACCGGACGGGCCAGCCGGCCGGTCTTCGCCTGGTACGGCGACATGGAACTGGGAACGCATTTCTGGCGCTTTGCCCAGCATTCCGGGCTGCGGGCCACCATCCTGCTGCATGCGCCGCTCGATCCGTCACGCTTCGCAAGCCGCAAGGCGCTGTCGCATGCCGTGTGGCAGACGGTGGCGGACGGCGCGGCGAAGCTGCGACAGAACCGGCCGGTGGAGTCTCCGGTGCCTGCCGCATCCGGCGCGGAACCGGCCTATGCCTGAACGGCAGCACTTATTCTGGCAGCCATCGCGCCCGGTGCCCCCTTCGCCGACCTTGACGCCGGACCAACCTGAACGTTTCGGTTGACATGGTGGCGGCACTTCCTGCCAGAGTGGCGACGAATGAAGGAGGCGAATCCGCGCTGTCGCGCTTGACCAGACCGGCCTGCACGCCGATTGCTTCGCGTCCCCGCACCGGGCTGCCTCGGCCGGGATGCGTGGAGCTTGCTCGATGCAATTGACAGAACGCGTAAAGCCTGACCTGAAGCGCCTGCACGTCATCACCTGGGGCTGCCAGATGAACGTGTACGACAGCGCGCGGATGGCCGACGTGCTGGCCCCGCTCGGCTACGCTCCCGCGCCGGTGCCGGAAGGCGCCGACATGGTGATCCTCAATACCTGCCATATCCGCGACAAGGCGGCGGAGAAGGTGTTTTCCGAACTTGGCCGCCTGCGCCCGTTGCAGGAGCAGCGAGCGGCCGAGGGCGGACGGATGATCCTGGCGGTGGCGGGCTGCGTCGCGCAGGCGGAAGGTGCGGAAATCCTCGCCCGCGCGCCGTATGTCGACATCGTGCTCGGCCCGCAGACCTACCACCGGCTGCCCGAGATGGTGGCGCGCGCGGCGCGGGCCGCCCACGGGGACGGGGCTGGCGCCGTTATCGAGACTGATTTTCCTCCCGAGGACAAGTTCGACCACCTGCCTGACGCATCCGCGCCGCAGGGAATCACTGCGTTCCTGGCCATCCAGGAGGGCTGCGACAGGTTCTGCAGCTTCTGCGTCGTTCCTTACACGCGCGGCGCCGAGCAGAGCCGCCCGGCGGCCGCGAGTACTCGCGGAGGCGCGGCGTCTGGTGGCGCAGGGCGCGCGCGAGATCACGCTGCTCGGCCAGAACGTGAACGCCTGGCATGGCGCGGCGCCCGAGGACGGAACCTGGGGCCTTGGCAGACTGATTCGCGCGTTGGCGCAACTGCCTGGCCTGCTGCGCCTGCGCTACACCACGTCGCACCCGCGCGACATGGACGATGCGCTGATCGCGGCGCATCGCGACGTGCCGATGCTGATGCCGTTCCTTCACCTGCCGGTGCAGTCGGGCGCCGATCGGGTGCTGGCGGCGATGAACCGCCGGCATACCGCGGCCGATTACCTGCGTCTGGTGGGGAAGCTGCGCGGCGCGCGGCAGGACATCGCGCTGTCGTCCGACTTCATCGTCGGCCATCCCGGCGAGACCGAGGCCGACTTCGAGGCCACGCTAGCGCTGGTGCGGGCGGTGGGCTTCGCCCAGGCCTTCAGCTTCAAATATTCCCCCCGCCCCGGAACGCCCGCCGCCAGTGCGCCCGGCCAGGTGCCGGACGCCGAGAAGGACCGCCGCCTCGGCGAGCTACAGGCGCTGCTGCGG
Source organism: uncultured Alphaproteobacteria bacterium (assembly GCA_963794185.1). Lineage (GTDB taxonomy): Bacteria > Pseudomonadota > Alphaproteobacteria > Acetobacterales > Acetobacteraceae > JAMXLO01. Next base: position 28,911 of record CAWCDM010000059.1, read on the forward strand.
GCGCAGCAGGTCCGGTTCAATGCCGGCTGCGTGGGATTGACCCTGCCGGTGCTGTTCACCGGCCCGGGCCGCCACCCCGGACAGGTCTCCGGGCGGTCGCCGTTTCTTCAGCCGGTGCATGCATCCGGCCCGCCCGACGCGATCGGCCGCGAAATATCCGTGCAGATTGCCGCCGCACTCCCCAACTCATTGTCAGCGTCGTTCACCGAGGAGAGAGCCTGCGCTTGAGCCAAGCTGCTGCCATCCCAGCCACCTCCGCCGCCTCCCCTCACGGCAAGGCCGTGACCCTGCACTTCAGTGACAACACGCTGCTGCCGATGCTGCTGGGCGATCACGACCGGCACATGGTCCGCATCGAGCAGGCACTCGGGGTGCGTCTGGCCTGTCGCGGCAACCGCGTCGCCATCACCGGTGAGGCGTCGCGCGTCGATGCGGCGCAGGCGATGCTGGAAGGGCTGTGGCGGCGGCTGGAGCGCGGCGAGGGCGTCGGGCGTCCGGAGGTGGAAGCCGCCATCCGGCTGGCGAGCGCGGACGCCGACCCGCGGCTGCCGCTGTCCGATGTCCCGGCCATCCGCACCCGCCGCGGTGCGGTGGGGCCGCGCAGCCCGGGGCAGGCGACCTATATGGAGGCGCTTGCCTCGCACGACCTGGTGTTCGGCGTTGGGCCGGCCGGCACGGGCAAAACTTATCTCGCTGTTGCGCAGGCGGTGGCGATGCTGCAGGCCGGCCGGGTGGACCGCATCGTGCTGTCCCGCCCGGCAGTCGAGGCCGGCGAGCGTCTGGGCTTCCTGCCGGGCGACATGAAGGAGAAGGTCGATCCCTATCTGCGTCCACTCTACGACGCGCTGCACGACATGATGCCGGCCGAACAGGTGGTTCGCAGGCTGACCAACGGCGAGATCGAGGTCGCGCCGCTGGCGTTCATGCGCGGCCGCACACTGGCGCACGCCTATGCGATTCTTGATGAAGCGCAAAATACCACCGCCGTGCAGATGAAGATGTGGCTGACGCGCATGGGGGAAGGGACACGGATGGTCGTGACTGGCGATCTGAGCCAGGTGGACCTGCCGCAGGGCATCCGCTCCGGCCTGCGCGACGCGCTCGAAACGCTGGAAGGCGTGCTTGGCATCGCCGTGACCCGTCTCGACAAGCGCGACGTGGTGCGACATCCCCTGGTCGCCCGGATCGTCGACGCCTACGAACAGCGCGCCGAAGCCGAAGGCGACAAACGGCGCGAGGCTCGCCGGATCCGAGAGAGCAACCAGCCGGGCGAGGGAACCGGCAAGTAGCGATGGACCCCGAGGCAAGTAGCAGCCCCGCGCAAGCGGGGATCCAGGGACAGGTCAGCGTGATCGTGGCTGAGCCGGCATGGCGCCGGCTGGTGCCTCGCGCCGAGGCAGTCGCGATCCGCGCCGCACGCGCCGCCGGCTCTGGCAGTGCCGCCATCGTGCTTGCCGCCGACCGCACGGTGCGCCGGCTCAACGCCCGCCACCGCGGCCGCGACAGGCCGACCAACGTGCTGACCTACCTCGAACCAGCGCCGGAGGTCGTGCTGGCGCTCGGCGTGATCCGCCGCGAGGCCGCATCGGCCGGACGCCGTCCCGCGCATCATCTCGCGCATCTCGTGGTGCATGGCGTCCTGCATCTCGCGGGCCACGACCACCATCACGCCGGCGAGGCACGGCGCATGGAACTCGCCGAGGCGCGTATTCTGCGCCGTCTGCGCGTGCCGAACCCGTGGAAGCGCGCATGAGCACGAACGGCAACGGCACACGGACGTCTGTGCTGTCCCGCCTGCGTCACCTTGTGGGCCGCCGACAGCCGGAGCCCTCGTTGCGCGAATCGATCGCTGAACTGGTACAGGAGGCGGCGGACGCCCAGGAGGAGGCCGGCGAGCAACCGGAACTGGATCGTCAGGAACGCGCGCTGATCGCCAACATCCTGCGGCTCCGCGAGACCACCGCCGACGACGTGATGGTGCCGCGCGCCGACATCGTGGCGATGCGGGTCGACGTGACGCTCGACCAGGCGCTGGAGCAGCTTCGCAGCGAGGGGCACTCGCGACTGCCGGTGTATCGCGAGCAGCTCGATGACATCGTGGGCATGGTGCACATCAAAGACGTGTATGCCTATCTCGGCCGGCCGGAGGCATTCAGGCTGGAGGCTATTCTGCGTCGCCCGCTGATGGTGGCGCCGCAGATGCCGGTGCTCGATCTGCTGCTGCAGATGCGCCAGCAGCGCATGCATCTGGCACTGGTGATCGACGAATACGGCGGCGTCGATGGGCTGGTGACGATCGAGGACCTGGTCGAGACGATCGTCGGCGACATCTCCGACGAACACGACGAGGTGGCCGCGGCGATGGTGGTGGAGCGAGCCGACGGCGCGCTCGACATCAATGCGCGGCTGCCGGTGGAGGAGTTCGAGAGCCGGATGGGTCCCGTGCTGTCGGAGGACGAGCGCGACGCCGACATCGAGACGGTGGGCGGGCTGGTGTTCACGCTGGCTGGACGTGTGCCGGCGAAGGGCGAGGTGATCAGCCATCCCTCGGGGATCGAGTTCCGTGTGCTGGACGCCGATCCGCGGCGGATCCGCCGGCTGCGGGTGCGCCGTGCGCCGGAGCAGACCGCCGCCGCCGCGGAGTGACGGCGGAGGTTTCCTGAGGCCGAAAGCTTGCCGGCATAGCACCGAGGGTGTACCTTACATTCATCTTACCTTTTGGTACAACGATGCGCGATGCCGTAAAGCTCACCACCACGCTCTCGACCAAGGGTCAGGTCATCCTACCCGCCGCAGTACGCCGGCGCCGGAACTGGAATGCCGGCACACGGCTGACTGTGGAGGAAACTCCAGACGGTGTTCTGCTCAGGTCCGCACCGTTGTTCCCGGCGACCACGCCGGAGCAGGTGTTCGGCTGCCTGCGCTACCGGGGCGAGCCGAAGACGCTGGAGGACATGCAGGAAGGCATCGCAGCCGAGGTGCGCCGGCGTCATGCTCGCGGTCGATACTGACGTCGTCGTCCGCTACCTGGCGAACGACGACACCGCGCAGGCGGCCCGTGCGCAACGCCTGCTCGCGCGGGATGACGTGTTCGTGCCACTGACCGTGCTGTTGGAAGCCGAGTGGGTGCTGCGCGGTGTGTTCGGCTTTCAGAAGGCGGATGTCGTCCGCGCCCTGCGCGGGTTCGCCGGTCTGCCGCGGGTGACCGTGGAAAGTGCCGATACCGCAGCGCAAGCGCTTGACTGGGCCGAGCGGGGCCTGGATTTTGCCGATGCCCTGCATCTGGCGGCTGCGCGTCCGCACGACGGGTTTATCACGTTCGACAAGGCGCTTGTCAGGACGGCGCGCAGGCTCGGTGCGCCGACGGTGCGGGAACCGTAAGCGCGGCGCGGCCTGCGGCTGTTGCTACGATTGGTTATCGACTGCCGAGCTTCGCGGCATGCGGCGATCAGCGACTGGGTCAGTCCGCTTCGTGCCATCCCAGGCGTTGACGCAGGGCTGCCGGGGAGACGATTGCGATCGTGCCGGCCAGGGTCGCCAGGTCGGCGTCGCCGCTGACTAGGACGTCGGCGGCGGCGGCGAGCGCTAACTGGATGACGACGGCATCGTCGCGATCCCTGCAGGCAACCGGCACGGGCGGCGGTGGATGTGGCAGGCACTCCGTTTCCGCATAGGGGAGGTAGTCGGCGAGCAGCGCCGTACGGTCCTCGACGGACAGGCGAAACTTTGGGTAGGTGAGCACGCGGATCAGTTCCGTCACTGTGTCGCGGCAGACGATCGGGCGGGCGGCTCCGGTGGCCCAGGCGCGGCGCAACCAGACCAGGCGCCGGCCGAAGACCAGCGTAGAGACGACGACGTTGGTGTCGAACACCGCGCGCAGGCGGCTTGGCACGCCGTCGTTCAGCGCCGGCGCCTTGCCCAGGTGACGGCGTCAGTCACGTCGGCCTCGGTGATGCCGAGTTCGGCGAGCTTGGTGCGCACGGCGTCAGCGGCATCGAGCCTGGCTGGGGTCAGCGTGATCCGGCCGTCGGCTACTTCCACCTGGAAGTGCGTGGGCGAGCCGAGCGCCTCGATCGCGCGCTTGGGGAGGGTGAGCTGGTTCTTGGCGGTGAGTTTGGCGAGCATAGGGAGGAAAGTAAGGAAGTAAGGCGCGTTTTGCAATGGGAGTGGCGTTGCCATATAACGCCGGTTTGCCAAGGGGCGGCTTGCACGCCATATGCAGCGTGCTGCACCGCACAAGATCCAGGAGTCCCACGATGCCGTTGAGCCAGCCCCACGACCGCGAGCTGCTGCATTCGCGCGACATCGTGCTGCGCGGCTATCGCCGAGCCGATGGGCGCTTCGACATCGAGGCCCACCTCGCCGACACGAAGAGCTACGGTTCGGCCAGCCACGACCGCGGCTATATCGCGGCCGGCGAGCCGATCCATGGCATGTGGCTGCGCCTTACGGTGGACGAGGAGAGGTGCATCGTCGCCTGCGAGGCCGCCAGCGACTACACGCCCTATGCTGTCTGCCCCGCCGCGGCCCCCAACTTTTCCAGGCTCGCCGGGCTGCGGATCAAGCCAGGCTTTCTCAGGGAGGCGGCAAAGCGGATCGGCGGCACGCTCGGCTGCACACATTTGCGCGAATTGCTGCAGCAGATGGCGACCACCGCCTACCAGACGATCGATCCGGCACGGGCGCGTCGCGAGGCTGTCGCAGCCGGGGAGGTCGAAACGCCGGGCAGCGACAGGCTTGACGTGCGGATCGCCAACAAGATGGGCGGGCCGCTGGCAATTCTGAACACCTGCATCGCCTACGGCACGGACAGCCCGGTTGTGCAGCGGCGCTGGCCGCATCTTTATACCGGCCCTCATTCCGAAACCGGCCACGCCGCGGTTGCAGCGACATCGGACAGGCGGCCCGCCGCGGATAGCCACCGATGTTGGACCGTTCGAGGGAACCGGTCCTGCCGCTTCGTGTCCCGCCTGGCTGGCCGCGGCGCGGAAGTATTCCAGCACAAAGACCCGCACAGCACTGGTGCGCCCGCCGCTGTGGCCGATCTCCTCGATCGTGCGGACGAGTTGGCTCATGTCCCGGTGCTCACGCTGGCAGATCTCCAGGAGCGCGTCCCACAGCTCCGGCTCCATACGCATGCTGGTTCTGCCGCGCCCGGCGACGACGTTGCGATTGACTAACCGGCTGTCCGTCACGACCGCCCCCTGTCTCGTCCCTGGCACAGGAAACCACGCGCGTCCTAAGAAATCGTTTTCACGGGTATCCGACGCTTTGGCGGAGCCGGCATGCCTGTCCAGGCTCACCGCGGGAGAGTCGCACGTGACAGTCGCTGCCGCCGTTGCCCCGCCACACCCACCGATCCCTGCGGAGGAACTGCCGTTGCTCGGCTTCCTGCGCGCTATTCGCACCAATGCGCTGACCATGTGGACTGAGGCGGCGTACCAGGAGGAAGTAATCGTTCGCGCGTCCTGGGCCGCAGCAACATCATGCTCAACGCGCCGGACGCCATCCACCGCGTGCTGGTCGATAATCCCACCAATTACCGCCGTACCCCCGCCACCATCCGGATCCTTCGCCCGATCACCGGCAAGGGCATGCTCCTCAGCGAGGGGGACGATTGGAGTCATCAGCGCGCATATCGCCCCGGCCCTCACGCCGCGAGCATGCCGATGCTGGCACGTCATATCGTGACCGGCACAGGACGCGCTCGCGACCCTCGCCCGCGGCCGGCGGCCCGCCGATCTGATCGCGCCATGCAGTACCTGACGCTGGAGATCGCCGGCAGATCGATGTTTTCGATGGAAATGGCGCCATACGGCCCCGCCTGCTGGCGCGGTACGGAAAACGGCGCTACGCGCATCCTACTGCTCGACATAGTGCTGCCGCCGTCATCCCAAACTGCGCGATCTGGCCGCCAGCGGTTCCGGCCCGAATGGGTGGGCCTGATGGAGGAGATCATGCGGCCGCGCAAGGCCCCGCCGCCGGATGCCCCACGGGATCTGTTCGATCTGATGCTCGCCGCCAGCGATCCGCAAACCGGCGAGGGGTTCTCGCCGGACAGTTCCGCGACCAGGTCGCGACGATGATCGTGGCCGGGCATGAAACCACGGCGGTGCACGTCTTCTGGTCGCTCGACCTGCTCTGGTGCGCCGGACCAGCAGCGCGCCTGGCGAGGCGGATCGCCGTCGAGCTGGCCCTGACGGCGCGATTGATGCGCTGCCGCGTCTGGTCCACACCCGCGCCGTCTTCAGCGAGGCTCTCCGCCTGTATCCTCCCGCCTTCGTCATCGTGCGGGAAGCGATCGGGCAGGACCCGGGAGTACCCTTGCGTCCGCGCGGTCTGGCGTTGATAGCACCCTGGGTGCTGCACCGGCATCGCAAGCTATGGCGGAACCCGGACATGTTCGATCCGTCCCGCTTCCTGCCACGCCGAACCCCCGATCGCTTCGCCTATCTGCCGTTCGGCGTCGGCCCCCGTATCTGCATCGGCGCACAGTTCGCCCTGACCGAGGCGACGCTGGCGCTGGCCATGATGATCCAGGAGTTCGAGGTGTCGTTGAACGAAGCCCCGCCGATGCCGGTCGGGATCGTGACGACGCAGCCCGATCATCCGCCGCTATTCACCCTGCGGCAGCGGCGGTCGGAGCGAAACTAGTCCCCCAAGTCACTCATAGTGAGGGGTACAGCCTCTTCAGCTTAACGCGGGCCTTGGCGGTGGTGAACTGCCAGTCCGCCTTGGTGTGGTTCTTGTTGCGGCTGACCTCCCAGGCGGCGACTTCGGCGATCAAAGTCTGCTTGTCAGGAATACGCCGATCGAGGCACTGACCTGACAAGACACTGAGTTCGGATTCAGCCAGATCCAGCCAGCTACCGTGTTTGGGCGTGTAGTGCCACTCAAACCTTTCGACCAACCGGCGCGCCTCCGGGGCAGGGAAGGCTTCGTAGAGGGAAGCCGGCTTGTGGGTGTTGAGATTGTCCTGCACCAGTCCCGATCTTCTTGGCTGCGGGAAAGTGGGTATCGGATAGTTCCTTGAGTATTTGGGCATAATCCACGGCAGTGTGCCGATCGGTCACCTCAACATGCCGCCAGCCCTCCAGCGGGGCGAACATCATGAACAGGTTGGCCGTTCCGTTGCGCTCATACTCATAATCATGCCGAGCGGGGTGTCCTGGCTTCACCGCGATGGGCACGCGGGTTTCAGCGATGAGTTGCTTGGATAACTCGTCCAGGCAGACCACAGGAGCCTCCGGGTCGTGCGGCCTCTGGTAGACTTCCAGTACATCTTCCATGCCGGCTACGAATGCAGCGTTGCCGTCTGGCGGGATGACCCATTGCTTCTGAAGGTGCGGCTTGAGAATGTTTTTTTTAGCGTCCGCCCGATCGTGTTGTCGCTGGCGCGGTCAACAATGTTCAGTTCCACGACTGCGGATTCCAGCAGCTTCAGCGTCCACCTGACACGGCCCTTGGGCGGATCGGAACAAGCCAACGCGATCAGCTTGGCCTCGCTTGCTCCATCGAAGATGGGCTTTCTGGCTGAAGCGGGCGAATGCTTGCGGGTCAGGACGAACTCGAAGCCTTCCTCCACCAGTTGCTGCCGGGTCCGGGCAACCGTGGTGACGCTGGTATCCAAGGCGGCGGCGATCTGGCTGTCACTCCATCCCTCGCCTGGCTCGGAAGCATCGGCCTTCAGCAGGATGCGTGCCTTTACCAATTGGCGAGCGCGGTGTTTGCCCTTCTGGATCAACGTGTTGAGCTGTTCACGCTCCTCGTCGCTGAGCTTCACGATGTACTTCTTTACCGCAGCTTGTTGCGCAGTCACGATGCATCTCCGCCGTTGCGGAGCCATCAATTCAGAGATCCACACCAAAATCAACGACGTGGGGCA
>CAWCDM010000060.1:0-16926 GCA_963794185.1 uncultured Alphaproteobacteria bacterium
ACCAATGGATCGACTGGCACTCCCTCCGCCAATTCAGAACAGAACTGCGAACGCCGGGCGTAGCCGATTTTACGCCCGAGGCGGCGGCGAGCGTTCGGAGCAGATCGCCCTTCGATCCCATGATGCGGACTTCGCCGTCAGCGACCTCGACGCGCTGGGCCAGCGCGCGAAGGTGGTCGCGGCGATACCCGCCGCCGTCGATCCGGATCCGCTCCCGCGCGGTCCTGGCGAATTTCTGGACCATGCCGGGGGTGATCGCCTGCTGGCCCGCACTTTCCACCATCGCCTGGGCGCGCTCGGCGTCGGCCTGGGCCTGATCGCGGATGGCCTTCAGGCCCGCGATGCGCTCCTTCAGCGCCGGGTCGTCCAGATCGGCGACGCCTGACTCGATGGCGTCATAGAGCCGCTTGAGCCGCAAATCGGTCTCGGCCGCGCGCTTGTTCAGTTCGGCGATATGCTCGCGCCGGCGTTCGGTCCGCTCCTGGCGGCGGTCGAGGACGGAGGCCAGCACTTCTTCCAGCCGTTCTGGCTGTAGCAAGCGGTCCTCGATGTGCCGGCGACGAGGTTGTCCAGCTTCTCCATCGGGATCGAGCGGCCCTTGCAGCCGGTCTCGCCCTGCCGGGCTTTGATGGAGCAGGTGTAGTAGCGATACCGCCCGCCCTTGCCGGTGCGGAGCGTCATGGCGCCGCCGCAGTCGGCGCAGAAGCAGATGCCGGTAAGGAGGGTGGGGCCGCTGACGACGCGGGCGGGCGTAACCTTGGGGTTGCGGGCGCGCAGATGGGCCTGCACGGCGTCGAAGGTGGCTTGGTCGATCAGCGGCGGCACGGCGACGTCGATCACTTCGCTGACCGGCTTCAGTTCCTTGGTCTTGCCGCGCTTGTTGAACTCGTGGCGGCCGACATAGGTTGCGCGGGTCAGGATGCGGTGAACCTGGCCGATGCCCCAGCGCCCGCCGTCGCGCGTGAAGATGCGCTGCCGGTTGAGGTGCGCCGTGATGTTCTTCACGCCCATCGGCCCCGATGTGCCGTCGCCCTCAAGGGCAAGCCGGTAGATCAGCCGCACCGTGTCGGCGTGCAGCGGATCGATCTCCAGCTTCTTCTTGACCTTCGCGCCGCGCTGCTCTGCCGCGATCACGCGGTAGCCGATCGGCGGCAGGGAGCCGTTCCAGAAGCCCTGCCGCGCGTTCTCCTTCAGGGCGCGCAGCACATGCTTGGCGTTTTCCTTCGACTGGTACTCGTCGAACAGCGCCATGATCTGCCGCATCATGACGTGCATGGGATCGTCGCCCATTTCCTGGGTGATCGAGACGAGCTTGACGCCGTTCTTCGCCAGCTTGCGGACGTAGAACTCCAGCTCGAAATGGTCGCGGAAGAAGCGGCTGAACGAATGGACGATCACCACGTCGAACGGCGCGGGCTTGCTCGTGCCCGCCTCGATCATGCGTTGGAATTCGGGGCGGCGGTCGTTGGTGGCGGACGCGCCTGGCTCGACGTAGGTCTCGACGAGCTGATAGCCGCGCGATTGGCAATACGCTTCGCCCTGCCGCTTCTGGTCCGGGATGGAGACATCGTGCTCGGCCTGCCGCGCCGTCGAGACGCGCAGATAAAGGGCGGCGCGTAGCGGCACGGTCATGCTGACAGTCTCCTTACATCATCGATACGGCCCGAACAGTTCATCGAACAGGTCGCCGAACCATGCTTCGAACACGTCGATCTCGGCATCCGTGACCGGCACGTGCGCGGGCCAGTCGTCCACGACGCGCCATGTCTCAACGTCGTGTTTGACCGGGCGGCCGAGGCGCGGCCAGGGGGCGGGCACGACATAAAGATCGGCAGGCAATTCGCCAAACGTGGCGCGGTCGCGCAAAGGGGAGCGGTGCCGGGACATTGCAGCAGGATCGCGCAAACACCGGCCGGGCGGAACGGCCCAATCCTACGCTGGGATGCGATCGGCTTCATTGTCGGTCACGGCTCCCGCTTGATTCTTGGCGAGACAGCCAGCCCGAGGAACACAAGAACGGCCTGATTGAGCCGAAGAATATCCTCGTCGTCCAACCGGCCCACGTGCACGCCGACCTTGGTCTTGGGAACCGTGGTGATCTTGTCCACCATCAGGCGACTGGCGACGCGCAGGCCGTTGCGCTGGTTTGACTCGACGGCCAAACGGAACAGCGGCGCCTCGGTCTCGTCGGTGGTGAAGGCGCAGATGGTGATGGAGTCGGTCGCGTCGAAGCTATCGTCCTGAACGATGACGACGGGGCGCGGCTTGCCGGCATAGTCCTTGCCGCCGGCGACTGTCCAAATGTCGCCTCGCCTCATTCATCGCCCCAATCTGACACCGCGTCGATGAACGCCTGATCCTCACGGGCTTGGGCGCTCGCGGCAATGGCCGCCGACTGACGATGCGCTTCGGAGCGGAACGCCGAGGATCGCACATCGGGCACCCAAATCTGGATTGGGCGAAGGCCCTGCTCGCGCAGCCGCTCGCGATGCTCCCGGACCTTCACGCGGGATGACTTGGGGATTGGTGTCGAGACCATGGCAAACTCTCCAATCGGGTTACATGTAACTTATCATTCACACGGACCAATGGCCAGCACTTTTCATCGGACAGGGTCATTCCCCCTTCCCGGCAAAAATCCTCTTCCCGAGCACAGTGCCGAAAAGAGGATTGAAATTATTCAACAATCGCCCTTGGGCGGCTCACGCCCCGACCGGACGGCACGGAGAAAGACAAGCCCGGTCAAGGGCTTGGATGGCGACCGGAGAGGCGCTTTTATCTAGTGCTCCGAGTTGCTCATATTGACGGATACAGCCTCTTTAGTTTCACGCGCGCATCGGCCGTGGTGAATTGCCAGTCGGCTTTGGCGTGCTTGTTGTTCCGCTGAGCCTCCCAGGCGGCAACTTCTTCGGTGAGCATCGCCTTGTCGGGAATGCGCCGGTCGAGGCACTGCGTTGACAGCACGCTCAGTTCGATCTCCGCCATGTTCAGCCAGCTTCCGTGTTTGGGCGTGTAATGCCATTCGAACCGCTCGACCAGGCGACGCGCCTCCTCGGCGGGGAAGGCCTCATAAAGTGACGCCGGCTTGTGGGTATTTAGATTATCCTGGACCAGGGCGATCTTCGGCACATTCGGAAACCACTTGTCGGAAACTTCCTTGAGCAGGTGCGCGTAATCCACGGCTGTATGGCGATCGGTCACCTCGACGTGCCGCCAACCCTCCAGAGGCGCAAACAGCATGAACAGATTCGCCGTGCCGTTGCGCTCATATTCGTAATCATGCCGTACCGGACGACCCGGCTTCGCCGGCATCGGCACACGTGTTTCGGCGACCAGCTGCTTCGAGGTCTCGTCCAGGCAAACGACAGGGCATTCGGGGTCGCGTGGCCGGTGGTACACGTCCAGCACATCTTCCATATTAGCGACGAAGGCAGCGCTTGACTCCGGCGGAATGACATACTGCTTTTTCAGATGTGGTTTCAGGTCGTTTTTTTAGCGTGCGCCCGATCGTGTTGTCGCTGGCGCGCTCAACGATGTTCAGTTCCACCACTTTGTCTTCCAGCAGCCGCAAGGACCACTTCGCCCGCCCTTTCGGCGGCGGCGAGCACATCAAAGCGATCAGTTTTGCCTCGGCCGTGCCATCGAAAATTCGCCGCCGAGCCGAGTTCGGGGAATGTTTGCGGGCCAGCACTCCCTCGAACCCCTCCTCGACCAGCCGCTGGCGCGTGCGGAACACGGTTGCCTCGCTGGTATCCAGGGCTTTCACGATGCGGCTGTCACTCCAGCCCTCACCTGCCTCGGAAACGTCGGCCTTCAGCAGGATCCGAGCCTTCAGCACCTGAGCGGCGGGATGCTTGCCCTTGCTGATCAGCGCTTCAAGCGTCTCTCGCTCCGCCATGCTCAACCGGACGATGTATTTCTTGACCGCGACTTCCGACATGTGCCAATTCCCGGTAACGTTGAATACCGTTGCCAGAGAGTCACAGAACCCCTTCGGAATCAAGGACGCTGAGCACTAGCCGTCGCAGAACCCTCCATACAGCCCCCGAAATCAGCGCGCTGGTCCCCTCCCGGCCGCAACTGAAACAGCTTTGCGGAAGATGCTATTCTCCCCTTCGGGGTGCAATTGATGGCACAGGAATCAACCATGACGACCAAACTGGCGCAGGAGCCGGAGATCGGCTTCGGCCTGATGATCGATCAACAGGGGCGCGTACTCGACTACGTATCTCGACCGTCGGGGGCACGCTGGGCACGCGCCTTTCAGCATGCGCACCGTAGTGCGACAGACGCTGCGGACGGCTTCTTCGCGCCCCAACGAAGCCCGATCTGAGATAGGAGAACGCAACATCGTGATGTCGTTGTATGAATTTGAGCGCGACGCCCAACTAAAGCTGATCGCCAGTCACCCCCAGCGCTACGGCCGGCTAACCGGTCGGATGGAAGGTGCCTTCGGAGAGATATTTACATTCGAGCGCAACGCCTATCCGCGGCATATCGTTGCCAAATGTCCCAAAGTCGAGAGATTCGGCAGTAATGCGCGTGCGCGCGAGGCTCTAGGCAAAACAGTGATGGAGTTGGAGAAGACGCTCAGGTCCTGCAGGCATCCAGGAGTGCACCGCATATCGGGCCTCGAACTGGTGCACGGTTGGCCCTTCTTGGTTTCGCGATTGCGCAAGGGCACCTTAGCCGACCTGATAGCAGACCCTACACAATGGACCCTTACCAGCAAGCTGATGAGTTTTTTGCAGGTCGCGCGCACCCTAAATTATTGTCGGCGCGTCGGTCTTATCGCCCACCAAGACCTAAAACCAGACAATATCTTCTTTGATCTTCCCAAAGAAAAAATATGCAATAGATTCCAAGAATTACGTAGGCATGGTTCACGAAATGTACGTTGCCGACTTCGGAATCGCCGATGCTTTTCGGGACATTGGCAAGAACTCTGGAAGCTACCCTTACATGGCGCCCGAGCAGCATACCAAGGGGCTACTCGAAGATGGGTCAAAGATTGATGTTTTTGCGCTTGCTGTGATCGCGTTTGAATGTCTCGCCGACGGGCTACACCCTATTGGGGAACGGACGAGCGACGTTTGGCCTACCAGGCTACCAGATATGCCGCGAAAGTGGGGTCACGAGGAAGTCTGGAAAACGTGGGCGAGGCGCGAAAAAACAATCAGTTTCGAAGGTAAAGCCGAGCATGCGCCCGCCGCAGTGCAAGATCTCATTCGCCGGTCTTTGTCCACCGACCCTCAGCAACGCCCGTCAATGAGTGATTTCGAGGGAGTGCTGTGGGAAGCTCTTCGAACTGTTGACGCTGAACTCAGCGGCTGGCTTGCAGATGCAACTTGATTATCTCGAAGGCCTTGCATCGAACCCTGAGAGTGGCTGGCCCTACATGGAAGGCCGATTTCAAGAACTCCGCGAGTTCTACGCACGGTGGGGTCTGGAATAATCCAGCGCGGTTGTGACCGGGCGCCAATGCCGTTAGCTGGCTGTCATAGGGCTATGGCGTAGACATAGTGCTCATCATCGTCGGGCGTGGCCCGCCAGATCAGCATCCTACGATGTCCACGGTCATATCCAACGATGCTGGAGCGGGAATGGCTATTTCAAAAACCTGAAATCGCGAGTAAATACGAACAATCCCGACAGGTTCCGCGCGCACTCTCTGAGGATTTTGTGACGATGCTCCGCCGTTCGGTCTTGACCGCTTTGCTGGCCGGTCCGGGTGCAAGCGCCTTTGCTCCAGTGCGGGCCGATGTTCCTGCCGATAGGGAATGGAGCAATTTCCGAACCAGTGGCGTTGCACGCGACGGTCGAGGTGGCGCGCGGCGGTGACGCTGGCGAAGGCTTCGACGTGGCAGCCCTCGAAGTCAGCCAATTCGCAACGCAGGCGGCGCGCTCGGCCGAAGGAATAGGCCGCCATATCGCGGAAATGCAGGACGCGGCCAGGCAGGCAGGCGCGGCAATGAACCGGCTGAACACAACGATAGCGGCGATGGACGCCATTGCCGGTGTCATCGCCATCGCGATGCATCGTCAGAGGGCGGCAATTGCCGAAATGACCCCGGTCATGATCGGAGTTGCGGCGGCAGCGCGTGCGATGCGGGCGCAAGCGGACAATGTGTCGGAGGAGGTCGCGCAGACCGCCGGCCTCGCCACGAAAGTGCGTTATCGCGCTGCCGTCCTGGCCCACTCGGTCGGGACTCTGAATGTTACTGTCGGAGAGGTGGTGCACTAATCTACCGGCACGACTGCATGAACCGTTGTTCCGATAGGTCTGCCGGCCGCGCCGATCCGCTCGATTGGCGCGAATAATTCGCGGCAAGGCGGCCCCGACGAACATCGCCGGCACTGCGGAGCGCGGTGGCGGAAAGCGGCGTGAACCGCGTCGCGCGGGTGGAGGGCAAGTGCCCGGAAATAACATGGCACCTGATGCGACTCGCGCACCTGTGGTAAACTCAATCGCCAGAGAACCGCACCGAGGTGCAAGCCCATGCAGTGTGAATCGTGCGGGGATGAGATGGAACGCGAAATCCTCGCCATCGAGGTCATGATCGCTGGCCGCCGCGCGTCGATCGATCAGCCGGGTTGGTATTGCTGGTCCTGCAAACTTGGCATGCATTCCGCCAGCGACCTTGCGGTTGTCGACGATGCACTCGTTGCGGTTCTGGGCAAGCGGCGCCAGCTGAGGCCAGGGAAGGCTGCCCTGGCGCGGCGCGGCTGAGCCGCGCGCGCTATCGCAACAACACGGTAGCGCCGACCATGGAACAGGCCCGGAGACTGGGCGCGCAGATCAGGGCACGCGGTCGTGCAGACATCGTCCATGACAGCGCCTGCCACGCAAACGGCGTGAACATCGCCGCCCGCCGTCCGCGCAAAGTGCTGGACGTCGGCCAGGCCGGCCGCTCCGAAATCCGCGCCGTGGCGGTCAATCGCCGGATTGAACTGTGGCATGTGTCGCGACTTCGCTGGGCACACGCGGCGCCCGAGCGTGCGCTGCTCCGACCGTCGCGGTGTGAGCCAACCGCTCGGCTGGGAATACCGCCCGCACCGTTGTGCCTACGCCGGGCTGGCTGGCGATTTCGAGCGTCCCTCCGTGCAAGGCCATCAATTTGCGACTGATCGCCAGTCCCAAGCCTGTGCCACCGAACTTCCGGGTGATGGAGGCGTCCGCCTGGCGGAACGGCTCGAACAGAAAATGCAGTGCCGCCGGGTCGATGCCGACGCCATTGTCACTGACCAGCACGGTGAGGCCGCCGTCCGCCGCCGGCTCGGCTCGCACGACCGCGGTGCCGCCGACCGGGCTGAACTTGACGGCGTTGGAGATCAGGTTGAGCAGCACCTGCTTCACCGCGCGCCGGTCGACGAACAGCGTCACGCCCGCAAGGCCCGGATCGCATTCGATCTGCATGTTGCCCGCCGCCGCCCGCGGCGCCATCATGCGCCGGCAGAGGCGCAGCAGCTCGCCCAGGTTCACCCGCTCCTCGACAAGGTCGTAGCGGCCGGCTTCGATCTTCGACAGGTCCAGCAGATCGTTCACCAGATCCAGCAGATGCCGCCCGCCGGCATTGATGTCCTCGGCATACGAGATGTAAGTCGGGTCGACCGGGCCGTTTGCCTGGTCGCGTATCAGCTCCGAAAAGCCGATGATCGCGTTCAGCGGCGTCCGCAGTTCGTGGCTCATGTTTGCCAGGAATTCGGATTTGGCGCGATTTGCGCTCTCGGCTTCTTCCTTGGCTTGGCCAAGCGCTTCGAGCGTGTTGGCACGCTCCGTCACGTCGGTGAAAGTCCGCACCGCCTCGCCGCCCGGCAGCGCCGTGGTGCGCACCTCCAGCACCCGCCCGTTCGGGCGCCTGCCTTCATAGCTGTGCGGCCCGTCCAGCAGCAATGCGCGCTGCACGAACGAACGGAATGCCTCCTCGTTCGGACTGGGCTTGTTATAGCTCCACTGAAAGGCCGCAATATCGTCGTACTTCGGACCGCGCGCCATCAGGTCCGGCGACAAATCCAGGAGCTCGATGGCGCGCCGGTTGTAGATCGGCACGTTGCGTTCGCTGTCGATCATGATCAGGCCCTGGTCCATATGCTCCAGGGTCGCTTCCAGTATCCGCGACTTCTCCGCGACGCGGCGTTCACTTTCGCCGAGGGCGGCCGCGGTCTTCTGCAAAAGCGTGTTCTGCGTTGCCAGGCGCGATAGCTGCCGGCCGATCACCCAGAACAGCACGACAAGGCCCGCCACCGTTCCCGCCGTACCCAGCCCGATGAGCCAGGTCTCCTGCCGCCAGGCCGCGAGCCCATCATATTCCTGGATCGATACGTCGATCACAAGCGGATAGGCCCGGAGTGGATGGACCGACACTATCGAGGCATGCAAAGCATGGCCGGTCAGCAGGCCGCGCGACCTGTACGTGCCGCCGCCCGCCTGGACCAGCTCGTACCACGGCGCTGCTGCCGGCATGCGCCGTCCGATCTCCTGCGCCGGATCCGGATCGCGGGTCAGCACGATGCCGTCGCGGCGCAGCAGCGTCACGACCTGACCAGGCAGGGTGTTGATCGCACGATGGAAGTCGTTCAGATCCCGGATGTCGATCGCACCGACCGCCACGCCGAGGAACCTGCCATCCGGTGCGTTGATGCGTCGAGCCACAAAGACCGCCGGCGAGCCCGTCAGGCTTCTCGACCTGGTTTCACTGACGAAAATGTCGGGATCGTCCTGCGTCGCGAAGTGGCGCACGAAATCGGCATCCGACAGGTCGGTGCCTCTCGGCTCGGCACTGCGCGACCAACTGGCGATCCGTCCCGCGGCGTCGATCAGCATGAACGCATTGGCCGGCGGCAGATTCTGCATGCGATCACGCAGGAAGTTGTGGGTTTCCAGCGTGCCGAGGCGCGCCTGAAAGTCCTCCGGCCCCCGGACATCCAGCAGCCGGACACGCAGTTGAACCTCCTGCAGAACACGGTCGACGACCTGGACGTAGCGAGCGGTCTGCTCGGCCAACGCGGTTCCCAGCATGTTCGCGTCGCGCTGGTAGTTCGCGACCGTCCGATCGTACATGCCCCAGACCAACAAGCCGGCAGCGGTGACCGTGATCGCGACCAGGGCTGTGCAGGCCAGCCAAATACTGTGCCGTCCCGAGAACACAGGCGGCGGCCGGCGACCCACACCCACCCGCGAACGGATGGATCCGAGCGCACCGACTATCCATGCCGCGAGGGAAATGAGCCTCGTCATGCTTCCGTTTGCGGTTCCCGATGGACGGCTCTGATGTCTCAGCCAACGACGCCAAAGCGCGCGGTCACCTGCATCACAACCGCCCGCGCGGCCAACCAATCAGGTACCGCCGCACCGGTGGCGAAATTGTCGTATTGTCGCGTTGTGATCGGCATCGATCAGTTCCCCATTGGCCTTTATCTGGCGGTGTCGTTTGCTGGACCCGCCAGCCATTGGTGGCGGACGCGACCAAGCTGGGGAGGATAGATCACGAGCCTGTGATTTCCAATGTTTTGTTCACGGATCGGTGATCAACTCTTGGATTGCCTACCGTAATGTGTCTGACCAATAGTGGTCGAAATCGCCTGCCGGTCACGAGGGATGCCGGGCCGTCCAACCATTTACCTGACGGGAGCGATCAGTGTCCGACACAGGTAGCGGTCCGAATGCCGCCCAGATCGCCTATTGGAACAGCGAGGCCGGGCCACGCTGGGTGGCGATGCAGGAACGCATGGACGCCATGCTCGCGCCCTTGATGCAGGCCGGGCTCGATCGCGCCCGCCCGGTCGCCGGAGAGAGGGCCCTGGATATCGGCTGCGGCTGCGGAGCGACAGTGCTCGAACTCGCCGGCCGCGTCGGCCCGAACGGGAGCGTCGTCGGCGTCGATATCTCGGCCCCCATGCTCGGCCGAGCCCGCGAACGGGTGCAGGCCAATTCGCTGGCGAATGTCCGTCTGACGCTGTCGGACGCCGCGACGCATGCTTTCGCGCCCGGTGCATTCGACCTCGCGTTCTCCCGGTTCGGGGTCATGTTCTTCGACGAGCCGGTCGGCGCGTTCGCCAACATCCGCTCGGCGCTCGCATCGGCAGGGCGGCTGGCGTTTGTTTGCTGGGCTCCGCCGCAGGACAATCCTTGGCTGACCGTGCCGTTGGCCGCGGCCCGGCCGTACTTGCCGCCGCAGCCGGAGACCGACCCCACAGCGCCCGGTCCCTTCGCGTTCGCCGACCCTGACCGGGTGCGCGGCATCCTCACGCGGGCCGGCTACTCCGCTGTCGACCTTGCGCGGCACGACACCACCATGCGGATTTGCGGCCCGGGCGAGGTCGACGGGGCGGCCCGCTTCGCGGTCGAGAGCGGGCCGGTCGGACGCGCCATAGCAGGCGCCGGGCCAGACGCACGCGCCGCCGCCGAGCAGGCCATCGCCGCCGAACTGCGCAGGCTCGAAGGTCCCTGCGGGATCGAACTGCCTGGCAGCGTCTGGATTGTCTCGGCACGGCCCTGAGCGGTCTGAGGCGCCCCTTCGTATCGCGCCGTGGCGGGATGGTCAGTTGCGGCATTCTCCGCCGGCTGAAATAGCCATGGGTCCTGGCGTTGCGAACGAGCGACGCAGGCATGGACCGCCGTGGCGTCCTTAGTGCCTGTGGTAGCTTGCGGAGGCCGATCCGGGGTGGCCGTGGGTACCCCCCGCCCCCGGCCTTCGCTCGGGGCAGGCTTTCGCGGGGACAGCAGCTTTTTTAATTCGCTGCGCTCATAAGAAAGGCTTGCTGGCTCGGGTGGTAGGATTCGAACCTACGACCAATCGGTTAACAGCCGATTGCTCTACCGCTGAGCTACACCCGATCAGTGCCGATGCGGGGGTATCTAGTCGGCCGGCAGGCCCGGGTCAACGCGAAGCGCTTGACCCGGCCTGATCTGGGCGTGCCCGCACCGGCATGCCATCCTGCCTGCCACCCGATCCAGGGGGTTCATCCGGCCATCGTCGGCCGTACGAGCGGAGACCCGGAATGGCTGTTCGCGCGGACACGCTAGAAGCAGCAGGGCTCGATCTCGAGGCGATCGGCCGCTACCGGCGCGACGGCTACCTCGTCGTGCCCGGGGTGCTGGACCCAAGCCACGTCCAGCAATGCCTGGCCGCACTCGGCGCCCTCGCCGCCGATCCGGGGCTGGAGGCGGGGCGGCGCGACGGAACGGGCGCCTTCGTCGCACTGGAGCCGGCAGCGGACGATACGCATGCCGCCGCAATGGATCGCGCCGACCTGATCCGCAAGTTCGGCGATTTCACCGATGCCTCCCCGGCGTTGCTGCGCGCGGCGATGCTGGCCCGGCTGCACATGGTCCTCGATGCGCTGATGGGCCAGGGCCGCGTACTGCTGCAGGAAATGGCGCTGGTGAAGCCGCCGAAGGTCAGCGGCGAGAAGCCGTGGCACCAGGACGCGGCCTATTTCCGCGGCAGCGACCCCAATCTGATGTTCGGCGTCTGGATCGCGCTCGATCCGGCGACGCGGGATAACGGCTGCATGGAGGTCATCCCCGGGTCGCACCTGCGCGGACCGGCACCGCATATGCCGGCGGAGGACATCAATCTCTGCACCATCCGCCCCGATCTGGTCCGTCTCGATGAGCGTGCGGCGCTGCCGATGGATCCGGGCGACGTGCTGATCTTCCACAGCCTGATCCACCACTACACGGCCGCGAACCGCTCCGACCGACGGCGCCGGGCGCTGCAGTTCCATTACCACCAGGTGGGGCTGGAGTGGACGTCGCTGGCGGCGCATCGGGCGCTGTACCACGACACGGATGGCGCCTATGCGGGTTGCACCGTGCCGAAGGGCGCACCGTTCGCCGAGGCCTCCAGCTTCGTGCCGAGCCGGTTGCGACCGGTCGTGCCGATGGCATAGGCTGGAGCGACCAGCCTCCTCCATGCCCGAGCAGCGAAGTGGCGACCTCCGGGGTCGCAAGAGCTGTTCTGGCTGCAGGGCGGCGGTGACAGGCGGGCGTGGCGGAACTGGTAGACGCGCTGGACTCAAAATCCAGTTCTGGTGACAGAGTGTCGGTTCGATTCCGACCGCCCGCACCAACCGTGTCCTCGGAGGTGGTGCAAGAGCGTCAGAGGTCGCTGGATTCGTCTGAGCTGCGTTTCGCCCTCGATGGGTGGATCGCGGCGTTCGTCCGCGGATTTGCGGACATCGCAACAGCGACCCCCACAAGCCTACAGGCGCACCATCGCCATCGGTCGCAACTGCGCTCGACGCGCGCAGCGGGCCAAGGTCACGGCAGGGGTTGTTGCATACGGCCGTATCCCGTGGCCTTATGCGCCGACCCGTTCACAACATTCTCGCGAGATGGACAGCATATTCCAAGGCGATGTCGCCACCGCCCGCGGCCGCGCGCTTGCCTGGCTCGATGCGCTGGTCGTCGATCACGCGGTGTTCCGCCTGGCGTGGAGCAATTTCGCCACCGTCGCACCCGGGCGGCTGTATCGCTGCAACCACCCTACCCCGCAGCGTCTGGCGGCACTCACCCGACGCCATGACGTGAAGACCCTGATCAACCTGCGCGGCCTGACACGGAACGGCTCGGACGCACTGACCCGCGATGCCGCCGGCCGCCTGGGGCTCGACTTCATCGATATGCCGCTGGAAAGCCGCGGCGCGCCACAACGGGAACGAATCGTGCGGCTGCACGACATCTTCCGCCACATGCGTGCTCCGGCGTTGATGCATTGCAAGTCGGGAGCGGACCGGGCGGGGCTCGCCGCCGGGCTGTTCATTCTGTTCGAAGGCGGCACCGCCCGCGCGGCGTTGCAGCAGCTTTCGCTCCGGTTCGGCCACATCCGACAGGCGCGCACCGGCATCCTGGACGCCTTCTTCCATCGCTTTGCGCGCGAGGCCGAGGGGCAAAAACCCTTCCTCGACTGGGTTCGCGAGGACTACGATGAGGCGGCCCTGCGGCGGGACTTTCACGCCAACGGCCTGGCCAGCTTCATCAACGACTGGGTGCTGGTGCACGAGTAGCGATGGACGCGCGCGACGTCATCGAGGAGCTGCCGATCACCGAATGGCACGGTCCGTTCGACGCCGCGCTGCGGAGCCGGGCGGTCGATGCGCTGGAGGCAGGCCGCGTCATGCTCCTTGAGGAACTGCCTTTCCGTGTCGCGCCCGACGAGATGTTCCTGCTGTCCCCGAAGGTCATGGGAAGCGAGCGGAAGAACATCAGCCTCGATCCGGCGAGCGGTCGGGTCGGCAACACGTCCCTCGGCGGTGCGGAGGGGGGAAGACTGGTGGCGATGCTGCGGCGCTTCGGCGATTCCGCGGAGCGGCTGCTGCACGACCTGCTGCCCGGCTACGCGCCGGCGTTGGAGCGCGCGCGCACCAGCTTCCGTCCGGCGGAGATCGCCGGGCGGGCGTACTCCCCTCGGCACGACGACCGGTTGCTGCACGTCGATGCGTTCCCCAGCCGGCCGATGGGCGGGCGTCGCATCCTGCGCCTGTTCTGCAACATCGCACCCGACGGGGCCGCGCGCGCCTGGCGTGTCGGCGAGCCGTTTCCGGATTTCGCGCGCCAGTTCCTGCCGCGGATGCGCCCGGCACTGCCTGGCGGCGCGTGGTTCCTGGAGCGGCTCGGCCTCACCAAGGGGCGACGCAGCGAATACGATCGGCTCATGCTGCGGCTGCACGACATGGGGAAGCTGGACGCCGCCTACCAATCAGGCGCGCCGAAAGCCGATCTGGTGTTCGCCGCCGGCACGACATGGTTCTGCTTCACCGATCAGGTGCTGCATGCGGCGCTGGCCGGGCATTGCGCGCTGGAGCAGACGTTCCATGTGCCGGTCACTGCGATGATGCATCCCGAGCGTTCGCCGTTGCGGGTGCTGGAAAGCCTGTACTCGCAGGTCCGCGGATGACAAATGCGACGAGGCCGCGGACGGGCGTTACGACAGCATCAGGTCAATGCTGGAGTCCGCTGCACCATTTCGTTGACGATCTTCAGCAATCCCGCGCGCGAGTAAGGTTTCATGACGATCGGATCACGCACCTGCTCGCGCAGCGACAGCGCATCCGCTGCGCCGGTCACATAGATCACCTGCAGATCCGGCCGGATCTGCCGAGCCAGATGCACGAACTCGGACCCCGACATCATCGGCATCGCGTAATCGACCAGCGCCAGACGAACAGGACCAGCCGCAACGATGTCTCGTGCCGCAGGTCCGCTGCCGGCTTCCTCCACCACATAGCCGGCGTCTCGCAGGAAGGCAGTGGCGATCGCGCGGACCTCCGGCTCGTCGTCAACCACGAGGATGACACCATCGCCATTGACCGGATCCGGCGCATACGGCTCGGGCGTTGCGATGGCCGCCTGCACCGGGACGGCGCGCGGCAGGAAGACCTCCACCGTCGTGCCGGCGCCCTGTTCACTGGCAAGCCGCACCGTACCGCCGAATTGCGTGGTTACGCCGTAAACCTGCGCAAGCCCGAGTCCGCTGCCCTTGCCGACATCCTTGGTGGTGAAGAATGGCTCGAAAGCCTGTTCCATGACATCCGGAGGCATCCCGATGCCGGTGTCGATCACGGCGATCCGCACATAATCACCCGGATCGAGTGAGTTCGGACAATCAAACATGGCCATATGCACGTTGCTCGTCGCGATGCGCAGTCGACCGCCGGCGGGCATTGCGTCTCTGGAATTGATGGCGAGGTTGAGGATGACCAGTTCGAGCTGTGTCGGGTCGCTGGTCGCCGGCCAGAGATCGGCAGCCAGTTCAGTCTCCACCTGCACAAGGCCGCCCAGGCTGCGATGCAGCAGTTCGCCCATGCCGACGATGACTGCATTGACGTCCACCGGTCGCGGCAACAGATTCTGACGGCGTGCGTAGGCGAGCAGTTGCTGGGTCAGTTGCCCTCCACGCAATGCCGAACGCATGGCGGCTGCCACGTGGGACAGCAACCGCGGGTCGGTGACACGGGCCTCGATCATCTCCAGGTTCCCGGTCACCGCGGTGAGCAGGTTGTTGAAGTCGTGCGCGATGCCACCAGTCAGCTTGCCCAGGCTTTCCATTTTTTGACTCTGGTGGAGCTGCTCCTGGGTTCTCTGCCGCTCCTGGATCTCGGCCTGCCATTGATCGACGGCATAGCTCTCTCGCCGTGCCCGTCGCATCGCGATGCCAAGTGCCGCCATGATGCCGGCCGTGGCACTCGCGGCAACCAGACCGTAGACCGCGAGATTGGCATACCATGTTGTCAGGACCGCGCTCTTGTCCAGGCTCAGACTGATATAGACCGGGCTGTCGGCGACCTTCGTATAAATGGTGATCTGATCGACACCGTCAGCGGACAAGGGTGCTCTGATGATGCCCACGTCATCATGGCTGATCCTGCTGATCAATGCTCGTCCCACATCGGGCAGGCGCGAACCTGCCTGAGATTGCGGGCCGGATTGGGCGAGGACCGTTCCATCCGCCTTGAACATCGTAACAACATCAGATGCGCTCGGCGTGACAGACGCCCAAAGGCCGACGATGTAGTCCGCCGAGATCGCGACCTGCGCAATCCCGTTGAATGCGCCGTCCTTATCGATCCGGCGGCTCAGCGAGAACAGATAATGTCCCGATCCGGGATCGGTATGCGGCTGGCTGATGCAGACCGGTACCTCGTTCCTGCTCAACGCCAGAAAGCAGTCATGGTCGGCAGCAGGCACTGGTTCGTCGGATTGGGCGGGAGCGGTCGTTGCCCGTGCCTGCTCCTCGGCGTCCACGAGCAAAATCTCCGATGCGCCGTCGAGCCGGCGGTCCATGACCTCAAGCTCTTGCAGGAGGTCTGTCAGAGACCCGATCGTATCCCAGCCGTGATCTTGCATGCGGTGCACGATCATATCCAGGATCATTTCATGACCGTTGAAAAGGTTTCCGGCC
The DNA here is from genome assembly GCA_963794185.1 of uncultured Alphaproteobacteria bacterium. GTDB lineage: Bacteria > Pseudomonadota > Alphaproteobacteria > Acetobacterales > Acetobacteraceae > JAMXLO01. The sequence continues at coordinate 15,906 of CAWCDM010000060.1, forward strand.
TGCTCGTGAAACAGCGCGGCGATCTTGACGCCGCCATCTTCAGCATTTGCCAGAATGGCAAGCCGGTCCTTCCAGGCAGCGGCACCGAACAGGAGCGCGGGAAACAGCAGCGCAACCACGGTGAGCCATCGCAGCACCCGTATCGTTCCGCCAGGCCCATTTTCCGACAAACGCATCGATATTCCCTGGATTGGCGCAGGCGGATTACCCGCCTCCCGGCAGTCGTGACGGCTTCTATTGGAGCCGCATGATAGAATGATCTTCGAGCGGGGGTCACGAAAATATTACGGTCTCTCCATCCACTCAATACCAACCTTGTCACCACCAGAGTAACCACCCGAACCAGACCGGGTCGGCGTGTCAGGTGAGTGCTGGTTGGCTCCCGACATCATGTAACGTAATAACAACGACTTGGCACGACAGGTCTGGCATAATGGGTGCTTGCAGGTTCCTGCTTATAAATTGGATCAAGCACAGCATTCGCACGTGACTGAGAAGGCCATGGGCAGGTCGGTCCTGGCATGACCGCCGGCTTACTGCAAAACAGTCGGCATGCCAGCTATTCCACCACAATGTGCCCCGTCATGCCGAAGAGGCTGTGCAGAAAATGCGTGCATTCGACCTTGTACGTACCGGGCGCGCGCGGCACGAAGACGACATCCTCGCTTCCCTTTGGACCCACCTCCACCTTGGCGCTGGCCGGCGGTGCGCCGTCAGGAAAGGAACTGGCCAACAGGAACAGGGCGGGCGAACTGAAATTATGGCTCCCCGTGCTGTCGTTCACGATGTGCAGGCGGACCGGCACGCCGGCACGTAGGCGCAATAGATCAGGCGCAAAGCGGAAATTCGAGAGATGCACGGTGATTGTCTCGAATTCAGGAGCAGCGCCCGCCGGAGCGGACCACACCAGGCCGACTAGAATGGCGACCGCTGCCAGCCGTATCATGACGTATCCTCAACATTCACTCTGGATACGCGCTGGGACGGCGCGGTATTCCCCGCTCATGGCGTCCCGTACGGG
>CAWCDM010000061.1:0-14677 GCA_963794185.1 uncultured Alphaproteobacteria bacterium
GGACATCGCGGCCATCGACCAGGCGCGGGACAAATCGCCGGCAAAGCCGATGAAGTTTGAATGATTGTGCTCGACACCAATGTGATCTCCGAGGCGATGAAGCCGGCGCCAAATCCCGCCGTGCGGGCCTGGCTGAACGAGCAGGTCGCCGAAACGCTCTACCTCACCAGCGTCACCTTGGCTGAGATGCTGTTCGGGATCGCCGTGCTGCCAGTAGGCAGGCGCAGGAACACCTTGACGCGCGCACTCGACGGCCTGCTCGAGCTGTTCGGCGATCGCGTGCTGCCGTTCGACACCGACGCTGCACGCCACTACACCGCGCTTGCTGTCGCTGCTCGTAACGCCGGTCGCGGCTTTCCGACGCCGGATGGATACATCGCTGCAATCGCCGCCTCGCGTGGCTTCATCGTCGCGTCACGCGACACGTCGCCCTACGAGGCCGGCGGCCTCCGGGTTGTCGACCCGTGGCAAAGCTGAATCTGCTTCGTCTGGTCAACAGGAGGTCCCGACTGTGCCGAAATCGTCGACTACCACCAGGCAAATTCCCAACCCCACCCCAGGCGAGGTTCTGCTGCTGGAGTTCATCGAGCCGATGGATCTGACGCAGAATGGTCTCGCCCGTGCGATCGGGGTGCCGCCCCGACGGATCAACGAGATCGTGCTGGGCAAACGATCGATCACCGCGGATACGGACTTGCGGTTGGCACGGTATTTCGGAGGGGTTCTGGCTTGGCCTCCAGGCCGACCACGGCCTGCTGCGGCGGCGACGGGAGATCGATGCTGACCTGGCGCGGATCGCGCCGTATCGGCGGGCGGCATGATCGTGAGACGCAGACGATGATGTTGGCATTGACCCATGGCGCATACTCGAACGCGTGCCGCCCGCCCTATGCCTCCCACGGATTGACGAGGGTGAGGCCACAGCCTGCAAAGCCGTCGGTATCACGCGTCACCACGGCAGCACGAGCGACCAAGGCGATGGCCGCGATCAATGCATCGAACGTATGGATCGGTGCCCCGGCCTGACGGCGGCTGACGATGATTTCGGCATAGCGGTCGGCTGCTGCGGTATCGAAGGCAAGAATGCGACCGCGCAGATCCTCATCGAACATCGCCGCCGCGGCATCGCTGAGTGCGGCGCGGCGGCGGCCCACCGGCATGATGCCGATGCCTGACAGGATTTCCGCGCGGGTGACGCTGGTGGTGTAGAGCGAGGCTCGCGGCTGCGCTGCGACCCAGGCAAATACCGCGGGATGCGGCGCGGGCCGCATCAGCTCGGAAATCACATTGGTATCGAGCACGAACATCAGTCGAACCGGGGTGGATCGCGGGCCGGTTCGCGTGGCGGGATCTCCAGGTCATCAGCCCCGCCGAGGGGAGCGAAGCGCCGGCGGATAGCTTCAGCCAGGTTGACCTCGCGCGGACGTTCAGCACCGACGGCGCTGCTGATGATGTCACGGGCCTCGGCCTCCATCGAACGGCCATGTTGGGCAGCGCGGACGCGCAGCCGCTCCTTCACCGCCGGGTCGAGGTTGCGGATGGTGATGCTGCTCATTGGGGTGGTGTCGCTTGTGCTATGTGCCTACATTGTAATCAATGATTGCATTGCTGTCAAATTCGTGATGACGAGGCTCATTCGGCCGTTATGCGCCCGGCACACCGATGGACTTCAGCCGCGCATGTGCGCGGCCAGCCCGCGCCTTCAGGCCATCGAGATATGTGCTGACGTCGTTGCCGGGCAGGTTCAACACCTTGCACCCAAGCCGCCAGTCCTCCTCGATCTGCGCCTCGGTTTCCGCAGACCCTCGGGCAAGTTTCCCGTGCGCGTTGCAGGCCTCCGCGATCCGGCGCACGGCGGCCTTGAACGTCGGGTGCTCAAGCTGAAGATGAACGCCCAGCCGCGCACTGAGGTCCGAGTGGCCATAGGCGATCATGTCGATGCCCTCCACGGCCGCGATCGCCTCGACATTTTCCAGGCCCTCGAGCGACTCGATCGACACGCAAACGATGATGTTGGCATTGGCCCATGGCGCATACTCGGACGCGTGACGGGCGCCATGGCTCCGGTATCCGGTGTGCATCCCCTGCCCCGAGATACCGCGATTGCCGATCGGCGGATATTTTGCCTCCCGCGCAATCGCGCGTGCCTCCTCGGCGTTATCGACCTCCGAAACCTGCACGCCCATGATCCCCTGATCGAGGATCGCGGGGATCAGATACGTGAAGGATTTGTGGATGCGCACGATCGGCGAGACGTTGGTGGCCTGAAACCACCCGGCGAGATCCGCGATCGTTTCCAGGTCGAAGGCGCCATGTTCGTGGTCGATCATGCAGTAGTCGAAGCCGGAGGCCTCGATGATCCACGGAACGCCGCGCGAGGCGAACTCCTTGAGCCCGGTCCCAAGCGCGGCCCGCCCCTCACGCACCGCCCGCCGTATGCTGTTCTCTTTCATGGATCGTACGACGCTCCCATCGCGAGGCACAGAATTTCAAATTCGCCTTGTGACACCAGCCGACCAAAAGCTTCGACGTAACCGGCCGCGTCCCACCCGTCATGCCGCGGAGGTCGGCATCCGCGTCTTCTGCTGCAAACCGCAAGAAAAGACGTGGATGGCGTGGCCAAGCCACGCCATGACGATTGGGTCAACGGTAGAGTCAGCCGTTGCGTCGGTTGGTATGACACAAGTCCAATGACCCGCAAGCGCCAGCCGCTCCCGCGCGACCGTAGAGACACGGATGGTCGGCCCCCCGGCTTCGCCGGGGTACGACAACCTCACGCCCCCGCAGCAACCGGCGCATTCTGCACCGCGCCGTTCAGCCCCGCCGGATGGAAGCGGGATGCCGACCAGCCGGCCATCTCCTCGTAGCTGCGGTACTTCTCGTCCACCGCCGCCTGTGCGGCTGCCATCAGCGCCTCGGCCTCCGCCGGCCGGCTCTGCGCCAGCGCCCGGTAGCGCGTCTCGTTGTAGGCGTAGTCACGGAATTTGATCGTCGGGCGCGGGCTGTCCAGCAGGAACGGGTTCTGGCCGACATCGCGCATCGCCGGATTGTAGCGGAACAGCGGCCAGTAGCCGCTGGCAACCGCCAGATCCTGCTGCTTCATGCCAAGCTGCATGTCGATGCCGTGCGCGATGCAGTGGCAGTAGGACACGATCAGCGAGGTTCCCGGATAGGCCTCCGCCTCGCGGAACGCCTGCAGCGTCTGCTGCGGGTTGGCGCCCATCGCCACCTCGGCGACATAGATGTTGCCATACGCGATCGCCTGCAGAGCCAGGTCCTTGCGCGCCACCCGCTTGCCGGCGGATGCGAACTTGGCGATCGCGCCCAGCGGCGTCGCCTTGGATGCCTGACCGCCGGTGTTGGAATACACCTCGGTGTCCAGCACCAGGATGTTCACGTCGCGCGCACTCGCCAGCACATGATCGAGCCCGCCATAGCCGATGTCGTACGCCCAGCCGTCGCCACCGACGATCCAGATGCTGCGTCGCACCAGTTGATCGACCACCGACAGCAGATCCTTTGCCTTCGCGCCGTCCGCCGCCCGCAGCCTGCGCACAAGCTCGGCGACGCGGGTGCGCTGCGCACGGATTTCCGACTCCTGCACCTGTGGTGCGGTCAGCACGGCCTCCACCAGCTCCGACCCCAGCGCCGGCGCCAGTTCGCGCGCCAGCGTGCGTGCCATATCCAGATGCTTGTCGGCCGCCAGCCGGAACCCCAGCCCGAATTCCGCGTTGTCCTCGAACAACGAGTTCGACCAGGCCGGCCCGCGCCCCTCGCCATTGGTCGACCACGGCGTCACCGGCAGGTTGCCGCCATAGATCGACGAGCATCCGGTGGCATTCGCGATCTGCAGGCGATCGCCAAACAACTGCGACAGCAGCTTGATGTATGGCGTCTCGCCGCAGCCGGCGCAGGCGCCGGAGAACGCGAACAGCGGCTCGAGGAACTGCACGCCGCGCACGTTGGCGAAGTCCACGCGCGCGCGGTCGTTCACCGGCAGCGCGGCGAAGAACGCGTTGTCCTCGCGCGAGGTCTCCAGCAGCGGCGTCTTGTCCCGCATGATCAGCGCCTTGCCCGGCACCACCGGGCACGCCTCGACGCACAGCCCGCAGCCGGTGCAATCCTCGATGGCGAAGTCGAGCGCGAACCGCACGTCGGGGAAGCCGCGCACATTGATCGCCGCCGAGAGAAAGCTGCCAGGCGCGTTGTCGAGCCGCGCGGCGTCGAAATACTTCGCCTGGATCACGCCATGCGGGCACACGAAGCTGCACTGGCCGCATTGCACGCAAAGGTCCTCGGCCCACACCGGCACCATCTCGGCGATGTTGCGTTTCTCCCAGACCGCGGTGCCGAGCGGCCAGGTGCCGTCCACCGGCATCTGGCTCACCGGTATCTCGTCGCCGCGGCCTTCCAGCATCGCCGCCGTCACCTCGCGCACGAACGCCGGCGCATGACCTGCCACCAGGGCCGGGCGCTCCCAACGGCTGGTTGCCGCCTCGGGCAGCGTCACCTCGAACAGCCGGGCGAGCGTTTCGTCGACCGCGCGGAAGTTGGCCTCCACCACCGCCTCGCCTTTGCCGCCATACGTCTTGCTGATGGCGTGCTTGATATGGTCGATCGCCTGGTCGCGCGGCAGCACGCCGGAGATGGCGAAGAAGCAGGTCTGCAGCACCGTGTTGGTGCGCCCGCGCAGTCCCACCTCCTGTGCGACACGGGACGCATCGATGACGAACAGGCGCAGCCCCAGCGCGATGATCCGAAGCTGCATGGCGCGCGGCAGATGGTCCCACACCTCGTCCGGGCCGAACGGCGCGTTCAGCAGCACCGTGGCGCCGGGCGCGGCGAGCCGCAGCACGTCGTGCCGCGCGACGAACTGGAACTGGTGGCAGCCGATGAAGCTCGCCTGCTCGATCAGGTACGGCGCATGGATCGGCTGCGGCCCGAAGCGCAGATGCGATATCGTCTGCGCGCCGGACTTGTGCGAGTTGTAGACGAAGTAGCCCTGGGCAAACAGCCCGGAATCCTCCGCGATGATCTTCACGCTGTTCTTGTTTGCGCCCACCGTGCCGTCCGCGCCGAGCCCGTAGAACACCGCCTGCACCAGTCCCTTCGGTTCGATGCCGGAACGTCGGATCGGGCGTCAGGCTGGTATGCGACACATCGTCCACGATGCCGACGGTGAAACCGTTGCGCGGCTCGGACTGGCTCAGTTCGTCGAACACCGCCTTCGCCTGCGCCGGGGAGAAATCCTTGGACGACAGACCGTAGCGGCCGCCGATCACCAGCGGCATGCCGCGCCGCCGTCCGCTTGCCGCCGCCTGCGCGAGCGTATGCACCACGTCGAGATACAGCGGCTCGCCTGGCGCGCCGGATTCCTTGGTCTGCTCCAGCACCGCGACCGCGCGAACGGAATGCGGCAGGGCAGCGAGGAAGGCGTCCGCCGCGAATGGCCGGTACAGCCTGACCTGCAGCACGCCGACCATCTCGCCGGTGCGCTGCATGGCCGCGGCGGTGGCACGCACGGTTTCGGCGCCGGAGCCCATCAGCACGATCACACGTTCCGCGTCAGGTGAGCCAGTGTAGTCGAACAGGTGGTAGTGCCGACCGGTCATCTCGCCGAGGCGGTCCATCTCGCGCTGCACGATCTCGGGCACACGGGCGTAGAACGGGTTCGCCGTCTCGCGCGCCTGGAAGAAGGTGTCGGTGTTGTGCGCCGTGCCGCGGATCACCGGATGCTCCGGCGACAAAGCCCGCGCGCGATGTGCGCGCACCAGGTCGTCGTCGATCATGGCGCGGATCTGCGCATCGCTGAGCAGATCGATCGTGGCGAGTTCGTGCGAGGTGCGGAATCCGTCGAAGAAATGCAGGAACGGGATGCGGGACGCGAGCGTCGCCGCCTGGACGATCAGCGCGCCGTCGTGCGCCTCCTGCACCGAGGCCGACGACAGCATGGCAAATCCCGTCGTGCGCGCCGCCATGACGTCGGAATGGTCGCCGAAGATCGACAGCGCCTGCGTGGCAAGCGCGCGGGCGGCGATGTGGAATACCGTCGGCGTCAGCTCGCCCGCGATCTTGAACATGTTGGGCAGCATCAGCAGCAGGCCCTGCGACGCGGTGAACGTCGTCGTCAATGCGCCGGATTGCAGCGCGCCATGCACCGCGCCGGCCGCACCGCCTTCGCTCTGCATCTGCTGCACGACGGGGATGTTGCCCCAGATGTTGGGAATGCCCTGCGCCGACCATTCATCGGCCAGCTCGGCCATGGTGGAGGAAGGCGTGATCGGATAGATCGCGCACACCTCGTTCACTCGATAGGCGACATGCGCCACCGCGGTGTTGCCGTCCATGACCACGGGTGTGTTCAGCATTGCTCGGCTCCCAATCAGGCGATGAGGAAGGATATTCCCCCCTCCCCTTGCGGGGAGGGGGTCAGGGGGAGGGGTCGGAATGTGTGCGAACCCCTCCCCCCAACCCCCTCCCGCAAGGGGAGGGGGAGTGGTGTGGTGCGGTGTCAGGCGGATTCGGCGACCATTTCGATCGCATGGCACGGGCACTGCTCGAAGCACGTACCGCAGCCGGTGCACGTCGCGCCATCGACGCTGTAGCCCTGCAGAGGCCCCAGCTTGGCGATCGCCTGCTCGGGGCACGCGGCGTAGCAGTTGTCGCATTCGAAGCAGTTGCCGCAGGACAGGCAGCGCTGTGCCTCGTGCCGTGCCTCGGGCTCGCTCAGCCCGGCCAGCACCTCACCGAAGCCGGACACCCGCTCTTTGTTCGCGAGATGATGCTGCACCGCCGGATCGACATCGCTGAACACCGGCAGGTTCAGCATGTCGAACGTCACCAGCGAGGCGGATGCCGGCTTGTCGTAGGTCTCGCCGCGCAGCCAGGCGTCGATGCAGCGCGCCGCCTTCTTGCCGTGGCCGACCGCGACGGTGACGGTACGCTCCGCCGGCACCATGTCGCCACCGGCAAACAGGCCCGGATGGCCGGTCATCATCTGGCGGTCCACCACAACCGTGTCCCATTTGAACTCCACACCGGGCACGCTGCGGAGGAAGCCGCTGTCGCTGTCCTGGCCGAGCGCCAGAATGACGGTGTCCGCCTCCAGCGTTTCCATCTCGCCGGTCGGCTGCGGGCGGCCCTTGTCGTCGATCGTCATCCGCTCGACCGTGAGCGTGGCGCCGACGATATCGTGGATCGTGGTCAGCCATTTGATCTTCACGCCCTCGGACAGCGCATCGTCGGCTTCGGATTCGTGCGCCGGCATGTGCGCGCGGTCGCGGCGATAGACAATCAGTGTTTCGTCGGCGCCGAGGCGGCGAGCCGTGCGGGCGGCGTCCATAGCCGTATTGCCGCCGCCATACACCACGACGCGGCGTCCCAGCTTAGGCGCGCTGCCGGTGCTCATGTCGCGCAGCAGTGCCACGGCATCCAGCATGCGGACCGCGTCGCGCGCCGGGATCTCCGCATGTTTGCCCACGTGCGCGCCGATCGCGATGAACACCGCATCGAAGCCGCCGGCGTCGCGTTCCGCGATGACGTCGGTCACCTTGTGATTCGGCACGATCCGCACGCCCATCCGTTCGATGCGGGCGATCTCCGCCATCAGATCTTCGCGAGGCAGGCGGTAGGCAGGAATGCCGAAATGCAGCATGCCGCCAGGCAGCGGGCCGGCTTCGTGGATCTCGACCTGATGCCCGAGCCGGGTGAGGTGATACGCCGCCGACAGCCCGCTCGGTCCGGCGCCAACCACCAGGACACGCTTGCCCGTGGCGGGGGCGACCGGCACGGTCCAGCGCTCGGCCGTCGCCATGTCGCCGAGAAACCGCTCCACCGCATGGATCGAGACGGCCGCATCCAGTTCGGCGCGATTGCAGGCGGTTTCGCAGGGGTGGTAGCAGACCCTGCCGTGCGTCGCCGGCAGCGGATTGTCGGCCATCAGCGTTTCCCAGGCCCGCCGGTAGTCGCCTGCCTGCGCCAGGGCCAGCCAGGCCTGGATGTTCTCGCCGGCCGGGCATGCGTGGTTGCAGGGCGGCAGCAACGAGACATAGCTGGGCAGGCGGGTACGGAATGGGCCCGGGCCGTGGCGCAGCGTCAGATCGACAACAGGTGTCAGATCGTGGGCGCGCTGCGGCGGCGCCGCTCCTTGTGCATTGTCCATTTTGGGCTCCGCTCTCCGGCGCATACCCATAGACCGCATCGGATGAGGCGGATCGGGCATGACGTACCGGCGGCGCATCTGCCCACGTCGCCATTAGCAACGCATTGACGTGGATCAACCGGGTGCCCGCAGATAACCGCTATCATGGCCGGCATGTCACCACGTTTGATCACCCTGACGCTGAACCCCGCCCTCGACCTCGCCGCCGATGCCGAAGCGGTGGTGCCGACGCACAAGATCCGCATGCACCACGAGCATGCCGACCCCGGGGGCGGCGGCATCAACGTCGCACGCGTCGTGCACGAACTCGGCGGCGATGTGCTCGCCGTGCTGGCTGCGGGCGGCGCGTCGGGGCGGGTGCTGGAGGAGATGCTGGACGAGGCGGGTGTGAAGCGGCTCAGCGTGCCGATCCAGGGGCGCACGCGCGTCAGCCTGAACGTGCAGGACCTGGGCAGCGGGCTGGAATATCGCTTCGTGCCGGAAGGCCCGACATTGGCCGAGGCGGAATGGCGTTCGGTTCTTGCCGTGCTGGAGTTGGTCGAGGGCGATTGGCTGGTCGCCAGCGGCAGCCTGCCGAATGGCGTGCCGGACGATGCCTATGCCCAGGTCGCGCGAATCGCGGCTCGCCGCGGCCTGCCCTTCGTGCTCGATACCTCCGGACCGGCGCTGCGGGCCGCGCTGGACCAGGGCGGGATCGAGCTGGTCAAGCCCAGTCTGACCGAGCTGGAACATCTTCTGGGCCGGGACCTGACGGATCGGGCAGAGCAGGACGCACATGCCATGGACCTGGTGTGCCGAGGCTCTGCCAGGCTGGTGGCGGTCACGCTGGGTCGCGGCGGGGCGCTGTTGGCCACGCCGAATGGCGTGGTGCGGATGCCGGCAATGGAAGTCCCGGTGCACAGCACCGTTGGGGCGGGGGATGCGTTCCTGGCAGCGATGACCCTTGCCCTGGCACGCGGAGCGACGCCGTCGGAGGCGCTGGCCTGGGGTACCGCGGCGGGCGCCACTGCCATTGCATGTGCCGGCACCGCCCGACTCCGACGCGCCGATGTCGCGGCGCGCTACCGGCAGCTCCGCCCGGCAATAGCCTGACGAGGTGTCGTCTGCTGGCCCGAACCATGGCCCTTGGTGACCGCTCGTTTCTCACATCACGGCTGGGTTTGGCCCCAGAGGCATCAGGATATGTTCCTGGGAGGAGACGAACGCCGTTCCCCCTTCATGGCCGGGCATGCCCGGCCATCGCCACCTGCACCGGGGCCGCGACGGGTGGCCGGAACACGCCCAGCCATGACGATGAGGGACTGCTGCTTCCAACCAAGGTATTATCCGTCCAGCTTCTATCCTGATGCCTGCGGGGTTTGGCCCGGTCATCCGTCGCGGTATTGCCGATGGTTCGGATTGGCCGGGAATGCCCGCGGATCATGTGTCCTGGGACGGTCCTCGCGGCGAAAGTGCGATGCGGAGACGCAGCGGCAAGGGCGGCTGGCGTCAGTCCTTCTCGGCCGCCTGTCCCTTCAGCTCCAGTTCCTCGTTGGCCTCGCGCTTGGCCGCCAGCGCCGCGAAGCGCGCCGCCAGCGTCTCGAGCGCGATCCTCGCATCGGCGGTTCTGGCCGTCGTGGCCATGCGGGCGAGTTCGGCCGATCTCGCCCATAGCTCATGCGAAGTGCGCATGGACAGCGGAACTCGATCCGAACTCGGAGGCGAAAAGAGCGACATTGCGTAGGTCCCTGGAGAAGTCCCGAAGGTCTCGGCCGCCTGGTTGGCCGCGCGCTCGATCTGCGCCACGATGGCTGGGATATGCGACATCTGGGCTCCTCGGACGCCGACTCGACGCCCTCAGTTGACCCAACATTTCATAATAAACGGTTCACGCCGCCTGATGTCCAATGCAGACTCGGTCATGCAGGCCAGCCATATCCGCGGCTCTCGTGACCAGAGTTCTCCTCGCAGCGGGCCAGATCGAGTAACTCATCCGCGATCTCGATCAACCGATCGTGAATCGCGGCATCAGCGATGGAATCGGCTGCAAGACGGGTCTCCAGCGCCAGTGAAACCAGCTCCTGGTCGCGTCGATGGTCTTCCGGTTGCACTGGCTGCCTCCATCGTTGGCAGCCGCATAACGTGGTTATCGAGCCCAGGCATTGATCTGAATCAACCGCCGCCGTGCAGTCTGGTTCACATCCCCGCGGGCAGGGTGAAGCGGAACACGCTGCCGCCCCCGGAATTCCGCTCGACCCACAGGCGTCCGCCATGGGCCTCCACAATGGTGCGGCAGACCGACAGGCCGATGCCCATGCCATCCGCCTTCGTCGTGACGAACGGCTGGAACAGCTTTCTCTCGATCTCCGGCGGGATCCCGCCTCCGGTGTCGGCCACGCTGACCAGCACGGCGCCATCCGCCATCTCGGTGCCCACCGACAGCTCGCGGACCTCCCGCCCCTCCATCGCCTCCACCGCATTGCGGATCAGATTGAGCAGCACCTGCTGAATCTGCACGCGATCCACCACCGCGGCGGGCAGACCGGGATCGAGGCGGATCAGCACCTTGATGCCGTGCTCCTTGGCGCCGACCAGGGCGAGCGCGCTGGCCTCCTCGATCAGCTTGACCACGCTTTCCGGGCGTCGCGACACCTCACCGCGCGAGACGAACGCCCGCAGCCGACGAATGATCTCACCGCTGCGCAGGGTCTGCTGCACTGCCAGGTGCATCGCCTGGCGCACCCGGGGCAGGTTCGGCTCCGGCGACTCGATCAGCCGGAGCGCCGACCGGACGTAATTGGCCGTGGCGGTCAGCGGCTGGTTGAGTTCGTGCGCCAGCGCCGCGGCCATCTGGCCCATCGAGCGCAGTCGCGAGACGTGCAGCAGGCCGTCCTGCAGTTCCTGCAGTCGGCGTTCGGTCTGCTGGCGCTCCGTGTAATCCCGGATGAAGCCGGTGAACAGCCGGTGGCCGTCCTGGCGGACCTCGCCCACCGTCAGCTCCATCGGGAAGGTGCTGCCGTCCTTGCGCTGACCGACCACGACGCGCCCGATGCCGATGATCCGGCGTTTCCCCGTGGTCAGGTAGCGCGTCAGGTAGCCGTCGTGCTGATCACGGTACGGCGACGGCATCAGCATTTTTACGTTGTGGCCGTGGACCTCGGCCGGGCTGTAGCCGAACAGCCGTTCGGCGGCGCGGCTGAACGACTGCACGTTGCCGTGGTGGTCGATCACGACCATGGCATCCGGCACGGTCTCGAGGATCGAGCGCAGCAGCGCGGACTCGCTCGCGAGGGCGTCCGGCTCGGCTGTGCCGCCTGTCTGCTCCATGACGGCGATCAATACCGCAGCCTTGCCGGCAGGCAAGCGATTCCTGTACGAAGCCGGGGGCGATCAGGCGCGGGCGCGCTCGATGAAGTCGAGCAGGATGTTGTCGTCCAATGGTTTTTCCAGGACGCTGGCCACCCCGAGCTCGTGCGCCAGCCGGTCCAGGTCGGCCGAATAAGACCCGGTAATCAGCGCGATCGGCAGGACCACCCCCAGGTCGCGCAGCCGGGTGGCCAATTGCAGGCCCGTCAGGCCCGGCATGTGCTGGTCCACCAGAAGGCACGCCAGATCGCTCGGCGTGGCTTCGCTCAGGAACTGCGCGGCGGAGTTGTATGTGGCGACAGAAAATCCGGCCGTCTCCAGCAAGAATTGGAGCGAGTCCCGAACCGCGTCGTCGTCATCGACCACCCCTACCACCCGTTGGAAGCCGTTATGCATCTAACTCTCTCCATCGCCCAGACAACGCAAATGCCCCCATCGTGCGCGCGGTTGCACTCTTGCCGACTTTCCGAGGATGTGCGTTGACCTAGGTCAACGCTGAGGTGATTTTCCTGGCGGCGCTGTCCGCTCCGCCGCGATCGTCATGCGAACCAGCTCGGGCAGGCTCCGTACTCCCATCTTTTCCATGACCCGGGCGCGATGCACCTCAACGGTCCGCGGGCTGGAGCCGAGATCATAGGCGATCGTCTTGTTCGGCTGGCCCGCCACCAGCCGGTCCAGCACCTCGCGCTCGCGTGGCGTCAGGCTGGCGATCCGCGCGGCGATCTGCGCCACGGCGGCCTCGTCATCATGGGTACGCTGACTGACGGCGAGGGCGCTGGAAATCGCCGCCAGCACCTGCGTGTCGTCGAACGGCTTCTCGAGGAAGTCCGCCGCGCCGGCCTTCAGGGCCTCCACCGCGATCGGCACGTCGCCGTGCCCGGTCATGAAGATCACCGGCAGCCGAACGCCGAGTTCCCTCAGGCGACGCTGCAGCTCGAGCCCGTCGAGCCCGGGCATCCGCACGTCGGTCAGCACGCAACCCGCTGCAAGGTTAGGCAAGGCGATCAGGAACGCGGTTGCCGAATCGTAGGTGCGAACCGACAGTCCGGCCAATTCCAGCAGCATGTTCAGCGAGTCGCGCACCGCCTCGTCGTCATCGACCACGTGAACCAAAGGTGCTTCAGCCATCAGGGCGTCCCCGGCGCCACAGTGAGGCCGACACCTTGGGCGTCATACGTAATATCCCGTACGTCCGTTTCCGAATATCGGCCCGAGTTGCGCGCCGATACACCGGCACCCAGCAAAGCACGCGACCGGTCATGGAGGGTGGGATGAGCGGCACAATGGAGACCCTGGTACGGCATTCGGGTAATTCCGACCGGCGGTCGGCTGTGCAGACTTTCGTACAGCCACCACCGCGCGACGCGCTCGATCTGCTGGAGCAGTTCGGCACAACCATCTCGGTCCAGCGCGATCAGGAGATTCATGGCCAGGGGGAGCAGGCGACTTCGTGTTACCGAATTTTGCGCGGCTGTGTGCGCATGGTCAAGCTGATAGAGGACGGGCGCCGACAGATCGGCGAGTTTTCGATGCCTGGCGATCTGCTGGGCTTCGACGCACTGGAGACGCATGATTTTGCCGCCGAGGCCGTATCGGATGTGGTGCTTCGGCGCTATCCGCGGCGCGCGGTGGATACGCTGGCGGAGCGCAACACGGCTCTGGCGCGGCGTCTGCGCGACCTGACCTCGGTCAGTCTGCGCATGGCGCACATGCGGCTCGTGCTGCTGGGGCGCAAGACCGCCTCAGAGCGGATCGCCACGTTCCTGCTGGAGATGGCCGAGCGGCTGCCGCGGACGACTGCCACTGTCATGGAAATGCCGATGAGCCGCACCGACATGGCCGATCATCTCGGCCTGACCATCGAGACAGTGTGCCGCATCCTGGCGCTGCTTCGCCGCGACGACACAATCGCCATCGAGCGCGGCAGCATCGCGATCCTGGACCGCGCTGGCCTCCAGCAGATGGCCTCGGAGCCGCGCCACTGAGCTTGCCGCTGCTGCGTCAGTCGTTGCGTGCGACGGCGGGTGGTATGCGGAACGCGACCATCAGTCGGTTCCACCCGTTGATCACCACGACCGCGATGGTGAGATCGACCATCTCCTGTTCCGAAAATTCGGCCCGGGCCGCTTCATAGACGTCATCGGGCACGTGGCTGTCGGCCACCAGCGTCACGGCCTCGGTCCATGCCAGTGCGGCACGTTCCCGCGCGGTGAACACCGGTGCTTCGCGCCAGGCGGCAACAAGGTCGAGACGCTCCTGCAACTCGCCGGCCTTGCGCGCATCGCGCAGATGCATGTGGATGCAGAACGCACAGCCGTTGATCTGCGAGGCGCGAATTTGCGTGAGATAGCGCAGTGACGGTTCCAGGTCCGTGGCGTCGACATAGGCCTGCAGGCCGCGCATGGCCTTGTAGGCGTCTGGCTTGACGTGCGTGGTATCGATGCGGGGCTGCATGCTCGGTCTCCAACGGTGGTGATACCGACCGGTAGGATGGTAACCGCGACACGGGGCTGCCAGACCAAATGCCCGGGACTCGACCGTACCATATCGATCGGACTTGCCAAGAGATTGGGGATCGGGCAAAGCATCGTCGTGCAGCCGAACCAGGCGCCGAATGCATAATCCCAAGCGCCAATGAGGCTGACTCTCGGCCTGGCTTCCTTGCCCTGGCGGGCAGGGGAACCCGCCAAACATCGTGTCGTGCTGCGGGTTCAGGCTGCGCGCGATCTCGCCCAGCAGTGCCGGCCAGTCAGAGCGGAGTTGCTGGTCCATCAGGTGCTGCGCTTGCTCGGGGTGTTGCAGCCCAGGTGAAGCAATTATCGCGCTGCACCTAGTGCAGCGCGGCGGCGTCCATGCGGCGCGCCAGCCACTCCCGCCCGTTCAGGCAAATCTGGATGCGGAACGCCAACCAGGTCTGGAAGCCGGCGCTCATGAAGCCGAACCGCGGGTGGATCTGATAGTGGTAGAGGTGCAGGCACTCGCGATACCGCGGCTCCGCTTCGATCCGCTTGTCGGCATGGTCGCGCACGATCTCGTATGACCAACACGGCTCGACTGCTGTCAGCACGCAGATCAGCCCTTGATCGACGTGGTCGGCCACGGCAATCCAGCGGGCGATGGCCTCTTTGTTGCTGGCGGTCGAGGTCAGGTATTGCACCGGCCGTCCGATCT
>CAWCDM010000062.1:0-13625 GCA_963794185.1 uncultured Alphaproteobacteria bacterium
CGGAGCGGCGTTCGGCGTAGTCGCGCAGCAGCGGTGACAGCGCCTCGACGATCGCGGCGTCGCCCACGTCCCTGCGATACAGCTTGTTCAGCCGCGTGCCATCGAACGCGCCGCCGAGATAGAGGTTGTAAACGCCGGGTGCGCGGCCCACGAGCGCGATCTCTGACAGGTAGGGACGCGCGCAGCCGTTGGGGCAGCCGGTCATGCGGATGGTGATGTCGTCCTGCGCCAGTCCGGCGCGCTCCAGCACATCCTCGAGCCGCGTCAACAGCGACGGCAGGTAGCGCTCGCTTTCCGCCAGCGCGAGGCCGCAGGTCGGCAGCGCCACGCAGGCCAAGGAATTCCGACGCAATCCGCTGACCGGCGCGCCCAGCCCGTGCGCTTCGAGCAGCGCCACGACTGCAGCCCGCCGTTCCGCCGGTATGTCGGCGAGAATGAGATTCTGGTTGGGCGTGATGATGAAGCGGCCGACATCCAGTTCGGCGATCGCGTGCAGTCCGCTGAGCAGCCGAAGCTCTGCAAGGTCGCGCACACGGCCGTTCTCGACGAACAGCGTATAGTGCCACGCGCCATTCTCGCCTTCGGCCCAGCCGAGCGCATCGCCGTTGTCGGTGAACGCGAACGCCTGCGCCGGCGACAGAGGCCATCCCAGGCGCCGTTCCAGCTCCTGGTTGAACCGCGGCAGGCCGATGCGCTCGATCGTGTATTTGAGCCGCGCATGCTTGCGGTCCGAGCGGTCGCCGAAATCGCGCTGCACAGTCACCACCTTCTCGGCAACGTCCAGCACCTGATCGGGCGTGCAGAAGCCGATCACGTCGCCGGTGCGCGGGAACGTGTCCGGTTCGCCATGCGTCATGCCCATGCCGCCTCCGACCACTACGTTGTAGCCCGCGATCCGCCCGGCCTCCTCGATGGCGATGAAGCCGAGATCGTGGGCGAACACGTCCACGTCGTTGTGCGGCGGCAAGGCCACGGCGATCTTGAATTTTCTCGGCATGTAGGTGCGGCCGTAGATCGGTTCGTCTTCCTCCTCGCCGCCGGCGAGCTTTTCCCCGTCGATCCAGATCTCGTGCCAGGCACGGCTCCGGGGCAGCAGATGCGTCCCGATCGCCTGCGCCAGACCGGCCGCCTCGGCGTGCAGCCGGCTCTGCCACGGATTGACCCGCGCGATGACGTTGCGGTTCACGTCGCCGCAGGCCGCGATTGTGTCGAGCATCGCGTCATTGATGCCGCGGATCGCGTGGCGCAGGTTGCTCTTGATGATGCCGTGGAACTGGATCGTCTGACGCGTGGTGAGGCGCAGCGTCCCGTTGCCGCGTTCGCGCGCGACCTGTTCCGCCGCGAGCCATTGACGCGGGGTCAGCACGCCGCCCGGCACGCGCAGGCGCGCCATGAAGATGAACGCCTTCTCCAGCTTCTTGCGCCCGCGTTCCGCGCGCAGGTCGCGGTCGTCCTGGAGATAGATGCCGTGGAATTTCGTCAGTTGCTGGTCGTCGTCGGCGAGCGCGCCGGTTTCCACGCGCGTCAGCCCGTCGGCGATGGTGCCGCGCAGGAAGCGGCTGTTCGCCTTGATCGCCTCGTTCGGCGAGGGGGGCCGCGGGTCAGTAGACATCGCGCAGATACCTTCCCTCGCGGCGCAGCGTATCGAGTGCGGCAACGCCGTCGCGATTGCCCTGTTCGCCGAGGATGCGCTGCAGCGTCGCGTGCACGTCCTTCGCCATCGCGTTGGCGTCGCCGCAGACGTAGATCGCGGCGCCCTCCTGCAGCCATGCATAGAGTTCGCGCCGCGTATCCCACAGCGCGTGCTGCACGTAGCGCTTCTCGGGCTGGTCGCGCGAGAATGCGACGTCCAGCCGCGTCAGCGTCCCGCGCTTCAGCAGGTCCTGCCATTCCAACTGGTAGAGGAAATCGTGCGTGTAGTTGCGGTGGCCGAACACCAGCCAGTTGCGACCGCGCGCCTCGATCGCATCGCGTTCCTGCATGAAGGCGCGGAACGGCGCGACGCCGGTGCCCGGTCCGATCATGATGATCGGCCGCTCGGGATCCGCCGGCAGCCGAAAATGCTGATTCGGCTTGACGAACACCTTCATCCGTTCGCCCGCCTTGCGCCGGTCGGCGATATCGACCGAAGCGACGCCGTTGCGCGCGCGGCCATGCGTTTCGTAGCGGACGGCGGCGACCAGCAGATGCGCCTCGTCCGGCGCCGCCTTGAGGCTGGACGCGACCGAGTAGTAGCGCGGCGGCAACGGCCGCAGCAGCGACGTGAGCTGTTCCGCGGTCAGCCGGTGCGGCGCCGCTTCCAGCAGGTCGATCACCTGCCTTCCCTCGACGAAGGATGCGTCCGATGCGATCGAAGCATCACCGATCAATCGGGAAAAATCCTCGACCTGCTTGCGCGTCAGCGTGGTGATGTCGAAGCGATCCGACAGGGCCGCATGCAGCGCCGTATCGCCGGCAAGGCCCGACGCCGCCAGCACCGCATCGACCAGCGCGGGGTCGTTGCCGGGAAGGAAACCCAGCGAATCGCCCGGCTCGTAGGCGATGCCGGCGCCCTCAAGCGACAGCTCCAGATGCCAGGTCTCCGAGGTAGACCGGCTGCCGCTCAGCTTGATGCGTTCGGTGATCTCCGCCTCGAACGGACGGATGCGGCTGTAGGCGCTGGCCTCGGTCGGCGCGCGGGCGAAGTCGACGTGGATGACGGCGGAGTCCGCGTCCGTCTCGCCGAGTTCCGCCTTCAGTTGCGTCAGCGTGCCGCCGATCCACGCATTGGCCGACGCCTCGTAGTCCAGGTCGCAGTCGATCCGCTCGGCCACCCGTCTGGCGCCAAGCGCGGCAAAGCGTTCGTCGAACAGCCGGCCGGTCTCGCAGAATTTCGCATAGGCGCGGTCGCCCAACGCCAGCACCGCATAGCGCACGCCTTCGAGACGCGGCGCGTCGTCGGCCATCAGCGCCGCGTGGAAATCGATCGCCCGCTGCGGCGGATCGCCCTCGCCCCAGGTGCTGGCGATCACCAGCAGGTTCTGCACGCCGGCGAGCTGCGCGGGGGTGGCATCCGCCATGTCGAGCACCCGTGCCGCGAAGCCGAGTTTTCCGGCGGCCTTGCGCGCCATGTCGGCGAGTGCCTCGGCGTTGCCGGATTCCGTGCCGAACAGGATGGTGAGCGGCGCCCGTCGTGCCGGCGGCGCTGTAGCGGCCGGCTGTGGCGCGTTGGCGGCCTGGTAGCCGGCCAGGAAGCCGCTCAGCCAGGTCCGCTGCTCCGCGCTGGTCGCGGATATGATCCGGTTGAGCGCGGTGATCTGATCGGCCGGGAAGGGCGCGGTCTCGGGCAGCATCGGCAGGCTCGGCATTTTTTTCGTCCCCCTCAGGCCGTCGCGCGGTTTGTTGTGGGCGTGCAGGACATCGGCTCGGTGTCCTGCCACGCCGCGATCAGCGTCCGCAGCGCGACCACCGGACCCACCACGATCAGCGTCGGTGCGCGCGGAGAAATGTCAGCGGCAGCCGCCTCCGCCTGCGCCAGCGTGGTGATCACGACACGCTGGCGCGGCGTGGTGGCCTCTGTGATGAAGGCGACCGGCTCTCCCCCGTCGCGGCCTGCCGCGCGCAGGCGTGCCGCGATATTTCCGACCTGCCGCAGCGCCATGTAGAGCACCAGCACGTCGGCGCCGCGTGCCAGCGCGTCCCAATCGAGATCGGCGGGGAATTCGCCCCCCGCGCCGTGGCCGGTGGCGAACGCGACGCTGTGTGCCAGGCCGCGATGCGTGGTCGGGATTCCCGCCGCGGCCGTGCCGCCGATGCCCGCGCTGACCCCGGGGATGATCCGGAACCGCACCCCCGCGGCGGCCAGCGCCAGCGCCTCTTCCGCGCCGCGGCCGAACACCAGTGGGTCGCCGCCCTTCAGCCGCACCACGCGATGGCCGTCTCGCGCCAGGCAAATCAACCGCTCATTGATGCGGAGCTGCGGGGTGCGGGCGCCGCCGGCGCGCTTGCCGACCGGCTCCTTCCGTGCCTGCGGCGCCAGCGCCAGAATCTCCGGCGACACCAGCGCGTCGTGCAGCACGATGTCGGCCTCGGCCAGCGCGTGCGCCGCGTGCAGCGTCAGCAGTCCCGGATCGCCGGGACCAGCGCCGACGAGCCAGACTGTGCCGGGCTCGAACGCCGGTGCCGTCAGCCGTGCAAATGCGGTGCCCAGGGCGGGGGTCACGCCAGCCACCCGTTCGCGTGCAGCAGCGCGTCGGTGAGCGCGGTCACTTCGGCCGGGTTCCGTCCGTCGTGGCGCCAGGCGGCGCGATTGCCGCGGAGCTGGGCGAGGCGTTCGCCCCATTCCGGTCCGTACTCGGCGGCCAGGCGTGCCCGGATGCGGGCGGCGAGGCCGGGGCTGGAACCACCCGTGGAGACTGTCAGCAGCAGGTCGCCGTGGCGCACCTCGGCCACGGTGTGGAAATCGCACAGCCCGGGCCGGTCCTCGACGTTCACCAGCACGCGCTCGGACCGTGCCAGCGTGGCCAGCGCCGCCGCCGGCTTGTCGGGCAGCCCGGCAATCCACAGCGCCCGCAGCGCCGTCAGATCGGCCCGCGTCGGCAACACGCTCCGCAGAGCATGGCCGGCTTCGCGCGCCATTTCCTGGTCCGGCCGATCGGAGAACAGCCGCAGGTCGCGGGCCCCGGCCGAGCGCAGCGCAAGGAAGCGGCGCAGCGCCACCTCGCCGCGACCGGCGACCGCGACCGGCAGTGCCGTCGGATCGAGCGCAACGGCGATCATCGCGCCGACCCGGTCACTGCGATGTGGAAAAATCTGCTCTCGCCGGCCATCGAAACCCCTGCCCCTGCTGCGCTCCGGATCGCCGTATATGGGCGGTCTGGAACCAATTGGAGAAGGATTTCCTCAATAATTCAAGCTAGGCCATCAAAAAAGTATTTTCTTCTGTATATGTCCGAAAGCAGGGGTACAAATGCGCGGCCAAAGGCTGATTGTGATATTGCTCTCGCGACCGGGCATACGTATCGAAAACGGAAAGACCGGCGACGGCCCTGGACCGGTCCCCGGAACCGGTCCAGGGACGGCCATGACGATGGGGACGAACTACTTCACCAGCGCGGGCTCGGGCACCTTCGCCTTCCGGAACGCCGGCATCACCTCCTCCGCGAAGCGCTGCAATTGCTCCAGCGCCTCCGACTTGGGCACGCCGACCGACAGGCTCACCGACACGCGGTCCAGCGCCGGATATTTTTCCTCGAGCGTCTTCAGGTGATCGATGACCTCGCTGGCCGAGCCGGTCAGGAAGCCGCCGGCAGCCACCGCGTCCTCGATCCGCGGCAGTTTTGCCCCCGGCGCTCGCTTCGGATCGCGCATGATCTCGATCTGCTCGTCGGTCATCGCCCGCACCAGGCGCAGTTCGCCGAACATCTTCATGTTCTCTTCGTAATACTTGGCCGCCTTGCGGATGCCCTGCTCCTTGCTGTCGGCCATGTAGAAGTGGAAGCCGAAGCACAGGCGCTCGCCGAGTTCGATGTGCTTGCCCATTTTGGCATGCGCTTCCTGCCAGCCCAGCACGACCTTGTGCATCGCCCCGCCCTCGGCCGAGCCGCCGCCCACCATGCCCTGGATGCCGTGCTTGGCCATGAATTCCAACGCGCGCGCCGAGCCGCCCTGGATCGGCTGCCAGGTCTCCACCGGCAGGCGCAGCGGGCGCGGTACCAGCGTCAGCTCCTTCAGCGTGTAGCCGCGATACGGCACCTCCGGCGGCAGCGTGTAGTGATTGCCCTTGTGGGAGAACGACTCGTTGTTGAACGCCTTGAAGATGATGTCGGTCTGCTCTTCATACAGCTCGCGGTTGGCCGCCTGATCGATCAGCGGTGAGCCGAATGTCTCCACCTCGCGCGTGTGGTAGCCGCGGCCGAGGCCGAAGATCACCCGCCCGTTGCTGAGGATGTCCGCCATCGCATAGTCCTCGGCCAGGCGCAGCGGATGCCACATCGGCGTGATGTTGAAGCCGCAGCCGATCTTCAGGTTCTTCGTCACGTGCGTGAGGTGCAGCGCCATCAGCAGCACGTTGGGGATGCATTCGGTGCCCTCGCGCTGGAAGTGGTGTTCGGCCATCCAGAACGCGTTGTAGCCGAGGCCGTCCATGAGCACCGCCATTGATTGCGCCTTGTCGAGCGCGGTGGCGAGATGTGCGTTGTCATAACGGCGGTCGTTGATCGGCGTGCCGGCGTAGCCGACGTTGTCCAGATCGACGTGGCCCGCGTAGAGGCTGTCGAATTTCGTGATCATGCCGTTGTCCTCCGGGTAGTTGCCGCCATGGTAGTCCAAGGATCGCGCTTGGCAACCTGACGTGTTCAGCGCCGACCGCGGAGAACCGCTGATGCGCTGGCGCCACGCCGCACGCCCCGAACGATCGACAGGCGCGGCGGTCGCACGAGGTATCGTTCGAGGCGCCAGCCAGAACCCATCAGCTGATACGCTTAATCAACATGGCTCACGTTGATCCGCATGAACGTTTCGAACATGCCGTTGTGTCATTCATTGTTCCGTTGTCGACACAGGAGTATTGCGATCCATGCGCGCCGGCCTATACCCAGTATTGGGCCTGTTCGTGCTGACCGCTGGCTGCGCCGGCACACAGCCCGCCCAGCTGACGCCGCCGTCGCGGCATTCCGCCCCCACAGCGGTGGCCGGCGCGATGTCGGACGCCGAGGTGTCACGTGAGGCCGAGCGGCTTGGCGGAGCTCTGTTGCTGGAGGTGCCGCAACACACGATCGGCAATACCGATGCTGACCACGCCTGGATCGCGCGCGCCAAGGCTGTCATCGATACAGCGCCAATGGTGATCGACCGTGCCCAGCTGCTCGTTGTGGTCGATCGCGATCCCGCCGTGCAGGAGCTGCGCATCATATTGGCGCGGCCGGATGCGCCCTGGCAGGTGGTCGGCGGCAGCAAGGTCTCGACCGGTCAGGCCGAGAGGCGTGGCTACTTCATCACCCCAGTCGGTGTATTCCTGCACACCGATGCCATCCTCGATTATCGCGCTCGCGGCACGTTCAACGAAAACCATATCCGCGGGCTCGGCCTCAAGGGCATGCGCGTGTGGGACTTCGGCTGGCAGACAGCCGAACGAGGCTGGCGTGTCGAGCGCGATACGGCAGATATCCGTCTGCAGATGCACGCCACGGATCCCGACTATCTGGAGCAAAGGCTCGGGCGCCCGGCGTCGGAGGGCTGCGTACGGGTTTCCGCGGCGATGAACCGGTTTCTCGACGTGCACGGCGTGCTCGACGTGGACTATGAGCGGGCCGCCCTGGAGGACCCAAAGTTCCGCAGTGTCCTTAGCCCGGAACGCGAGGCCACGCCGCTGGCCGGCAATGCGATGGTTGTCGTGGATTTATCGCAGGGCGGCTGATCGCGTGACGGCGCCATGATGCAATTATAACCGACAGGCGTTGCAGAACGGCCGCCCAGCGTTGCAAGGCGCGTGGCGGCTACGCGAGGGGGTGGCCGAGATCGCCTGCATCGGTGTCGGATGCATGTAGTGGCAGCTCGTCTCGGACGCGCCGAGCGTGACCATTGAACAGCAACTCCAGCATCGCCGTCGCACCGACTGTCACCGTCATTGTCGCCGCAAACCACACCATTTGCATGGTCCACACCGCGACCCAACCGCGCAGCATGCCGGCGCTTCCGATCATGTCCTGCATTCCGCAACCCCTTGTGCGCACCATGCGATCCGGCCGACGCTGGTCCGTTTCGCCGAGCTGCGCTTTGATCCAGATCAACGCCGCCGATCCAGGAGAACACGGGAGGAGATCCGCCAATGAGCCAGAGCAGTCCTCAGTTGCCTGCCGCGATCAACCTTCAGGGCCGGCGCGCCCTGGTCACCGGGGCGGCGAGCGGCATCGGGCGAGCAACTGCTACGGTGCTGGCCCAGCTCGGCGCCGAACTTCTGCTGACCGACCGTGCGTCGCTTGCCGAGACGCGCGCCGAGGTGGAACGGCATGGCGCAGCATGTGGCACGGCT
The DNA here is from genome assembly GCA_963794185.1 of uncultured Alphaproteobacteria bacterium. Taxonomy (GTDB): domain Bacteria; phylum Pseudomonadota; class Alphaproteobacteria; order Acetobacterales; family Acetobacteraceae; genus JAMXLO01. The sequence goes on from CAWCDM010000062.1 coordinate 8,012, forward strand.
GAAGGCGACCTAACGTCCGACGCGTTCGTCGCCGAATTGCTCGCAAACGGACGGATTCATGCTGTCGCGCATTGTGCGGCGATCCTGGAAAGCCGCCCATGGCGCGAGGATCCTCATTGGCGCGACCGGTTCCATCGCGTGATGGACATCAATGTCCGTGTGCCGCTCACGCTGGCCGCCGCGGCCATCGACCACATGGCGGACAATGGCGGTGGGGCGATCGTGCTGGTCGGTTCGGTTGCCGGCCGCACTGGGGGAACCTCGGCATTCACGCCGCCAGACTATGCGGCTTCCAAGGGTGCGGTACACGCACTGGTGAAGTGGCTGTCGCGCCAGGCGATCGGTCGCGGCGTGCTGGTGAACGGCGTGGCGCCCGGTCCGGTGCAGACACCGATGACGACGGGCTTCACCTCGGGTGCGCAATTGCCGCTCGGCCGCATGGGACGGCCGGAGGAGCTGGCGTGGCCGATCGCCTTCCTGTGCACGCCGGCCGCGAGCTATTTCTCGGGCGCGATCCTGGACGTGAACGGCGGCGCGTTTGTCGGTTGAACCAGCCGATGCGCTCGCAGGCTTGCGTCTTGCGCTCGCCCGCGAATTCCCGCACAAGCTGCGAGCGCGATTGGCCACGAGAGGAACCGGATCGGACGGAGGCAGAGATGACCATTGTGCTCGATCACACGATTGTGCCGGCGCGCGACAACGAGGCGTCCGCCAGGTTCTTCGCGCACATCTTCGGTCTGGATTACGAAGGCACGGCTTCGCACTTCGCCCCGGTGCGGGTGAACGAGTCGCTGGTGCTCGACTTCGACACCCGCGCGACGTTCGATGTCCAGCACTACGCGTTCAAGGTGAGCGACCCGGAGTTCGATGCGATCTTCCAGCGGGTCAAGGACGAGGGCCTCGCGTATGGCAGCGGCCCGTTCTCGCCGGACAACATGGCGATCAACCATCGCGGCGGCGGGCGGGGGTTCTACTTCAAGGATCCAAACGGCCACCTGCTGGAGGTGCTGACGGTCTGAGCGTCAGGTCTCGGGCGGGACCGTCCGGCGGACGGCAAACCCGACTCATGCCTTGCTGACGATGACCAGACCCGGTCCGCGGGGCTTCGATCCAACCCGCCGCCCGTTTCCTGCCCAGCGGAGCGACGGAAGAAGTACGTGGCATGATTTCAGATCAGTGACTTCGTAGAAGCCCATCCAAGCGTCATCATCCTGTGTCGAAATCGGTCGGACAGCCGGGTTTGGATGTCTGCCGTGACGGAGGGTCGGCGACGCTCGTTCCCATCCGGCGTAGGACTTGTCGTATCCGTCACGTTGCCGGATGGAATGTCGGCCGCTATATCCTTTCGCAGATTACGGATCATCGGCCATGCCGCGAGCCCCGCTTTATGGAAACGTGCGGCGTGCCGATCGCCCATAGGCGTCGCTCGGCACGGTTCGCTCCTGCAACTAAGGGGATTGCCTCATGGAATTCGGCTACTTCACCCTGAGCGACAACCACTACGCCGACAATCCGCGCTCTCCGAACCAGTTGGTCTCGGACATCATCGACGAGGCGCTGTATGCCGAGCAGTTGGGGATGCACTCGGCCTGGATCGGCGAGCATCATTTCGGCACGCTTGGCGTGCTGTCGTGCCCCGACCTTGCGCTCGCGTATATCGCCGCGCGCACGCAGCGCATCCGGCTGGCGCCGGCAGTGACGGTGCTGCCGCTGCATCATCCGATCCGCGTCGCCGAGCAATGGGCGAGCCTCGATCTGCTGAGCGGCGGGCGCGTCGATTTCGCCGCCGGCCGCGGCTATGACCGGCAGGAATACGCCCCGCTCGGCGTGTCGTTCGACGACAACCAGTCGATCTTCGAGGAGGGCATGGAAGTCGTCCGGCGGCTGTGGTCGGAGGACACGCCGATCTCGCATCGCGGTCCGACACTATGCGTTCGAAAATGTCGAGATCACGCCGCAGCCGGTGCAGCGGCCGATCCCGGCCTATGTGGCGTCGTTCTCCAAGCCTTCGATCGAATTGGCCGCTCGGTTAGGTTGCGGGCTGATCGTGGCGCCGTTTGCCGCGGCGATGACGTTTGGCGGGCTCGCGCAGGTGCGGGAGCTATACCAGGAGACCTGCGCGAAGCATGGCACCGCGCCGGGCAGGCTAATGTGCAGCTATTTCGCGCATTTCGCCGACAACGATGCGCAGGAGCAGGCGGCGCGTGCGCGGCAGATCCGCTACTACAAGGAATGCGTCATCCCCGCCTTCCCCGGTGATCCGCGCACCGCGCCGCCGAGCTACCGCTACTTCATCGCCATGGTCGATCGGCTGCGCAATCTGAGGCCGCAGGACCTGACGGAGAATTCGGTGCTGCTGGGATCATCCGCGCATATCACCGATGTGCTGAAGAACGTGGCGGACGCGGGATTTGACGAGGTGATCCTGTATTTCAACGTCGGACTGAAACCGCACGGCCAGGTAAAGGACGAGATGGCGCGCTTCATGGAACAGGTGGCGCCGGACTTCCGATGAGCATGCAGGATCGCCTCGCGCTCTATCAGCGGCAACAGGCTCAAGCTTGGTCTGTTCGGGGCCAACTGCTCGTCCGGGACGCGCGGTGACAAAAGTCCCCGAGCGGTGGAGCGGAATCTGGCCCGATTGCCTGCGCCTGGCGCGCATGGCCGACGATGCCGGCATCGAGTTCATGCTGCCGGTCGGCCGCTGGAAGGGCTATGGCGGCGACACCGACTACCAGGGCGAGACGCTGGAAACCGTCACCTGGGCCGCCGGTCTGCTCGGCGCGACGCGGCGGATCACTGTGTTCGGTACCGTGCATGCGCCGCTGATCCATCCGGTGATTGCGGCGAAGCAGTTCGTCACGGCAGATCATATCGGCGAAGGGCGGTTCGGGCTGAACGTCGTATGCGGCTGGAACGAGGATGAATTCGAGATGTTCGGCGCAACGATGCGCGAGCACGCCGCCCGCTACGACTACGCGCAGGAATGGCTGGATGCGATCAAGCTGGCGTGGTCCGATGCGGAGGATTTCGACTTCGACGGCAGCTACATCAAGCTGAAGCAGGCACGCGCCAAACCGAAGCCGTACGGCGGCGGACGGCCGATCGTGATGAACGCCGGCGCCTCGCCGACCGGCCATGCTTTTGCAATCCGCAACTGCGACGCGCTGTTCTCGATGACGCCTAAAGGGAAACTGGAGGAATTCGCCGCGCACGTGCGCAACGTGAAGACGCTGGCACGCAAGGGCGGGCGGGAGATCGACATGTATACGGTGGGCGTCGTCACCTGCCGGCCAACGCAGCGCGAGGCTGAAGCATATTACCGGCATTGCGTGATCGACAACGCCGACTGGGCGGCGGTCGATCGCATCATGGCGATGCGCGGCATTACACGCGAGACGCATCCGGATGACTTCGAGCAACGCCGCTTTCATCAGGCGAACGGCCTGGGCGGTGTTCCCATCGTCGGCGATCCGGATTTGGTCGCATACGAATTGGCACAGCTCGCTGTGGCGGGAGCAAAGGGTATCGCGATCTCGTTGGTGAACTACGCTGACGAACTGCCGTTCTTGTGCGCCGAAGTACTGCCGAGGCTGGCGCGGATGGGATGGCGCGAGACCGTCTGAACCCGAACACTTGCCGAAGCGTCATCTGCTGTCGGTCTCATGCGTAGAGCGCGCGACGGGGGAGGGAAAATGCCCTGGAGACGCATCGGCGTTGCAACCGCCGTCATCGTGGCATCCCTCATGATACTGGGGCGTACAAGCACCGTCGTGGTCGATTGGACATGGCTCTCGACTGTCGGATATGTCGGCGTCTTCTGGATCGTCTTCGCCACGAAAGCGATCCTCGTCATAACCGTCTTCGCGGGCTCGGCCTTGGTCCCATGGGTAAACGGAGCGCTGCATTATGGTTTGCATGGCAGATACGACTGCCGCTTCAGGTAACGCACGACCCAAGCTCATAATATCTGCGGGAAGCCCTGCGGCCGCCACGTGTACCTTTGTGATGGCGCACGGTGGCAAACCGGTGGCGTCGGTCAAGACTGGTACCAGGGCAGCGTCACGCCGGGCCGGGTTATCCGGCGTTACGCCACATGTGCTTCCGCACCGCGGCGACATGGATGGTGCAGGCGGGGATTCCAAATCGAGCAGGTTGCCAGAGTTCTCGGTCATGCGGATCCGCGCGTCACGTGACGGACCTGTGCAAAGGATACGCCCGATTACCTCCGCAATGCGATTGCGGCGCTGGCGGGCTGATGGCCCCGGAAACCCCCCGATTTGGCACCGGAAATCGGAGGAATCGCTTCCGGAGAAATTGAGCAATTTCATGGTGCTGCTGGAGGGGATTGAACTCTCGACCTCCCCCTTACCAAGGGCGCGGGTGTTCAGTCTTTTCAATCATGTTCTCAATAGGTTGACCTACCCCGACTGCACGGCGGCACATCTCAGGCACGGCCCCATACTCGACTCACCCTGCCTCCCGTGCAGCTGCATGCGGCCTCTCCAGCCCGAGCCATGCAGCTGCCTGCGGCGCGTACGTCGATGGCAGCAGGTGAGTGTAGACCTGCACCTGGCTGATATTGGCCCAACCGCCGAACGCCTGCAGTGCCAGCAGATCCCTGTGAACAGCATAGTGCCAGCTTGCAGCAGTGTGGCGCAGATCATGCGGCCGCAGGATCGGTACGAAACACCGTTGCACATGGCCAGATGACTTTTGCTTCCATTCGCGCCATGTGCCTGGAAACCCGGCGCGCCGGCACGCCGCCGCCCAGGCGGTCTTGATCTGGCCACCGCCATTGCGGCCGGCGTCACGGTAAGCCACTCCGACCTGCCACTGCATTCCCATGCCATTGCGAGAGTTGCGCACGGCATAAACAGGCCGAAATACGCGGCCAGTCCGATGCGGGAGAGCGGACAGCGCGGCGCGCACTGTCGGCACTAAGTCGACCCACCGCCACCGTCCGCCCTTCGTGCGGCCGAACGTCGCTCGTGCACCCTCGAGATCGACGTCGGTCCAGTCAAGCTCAAGGGCCTCGCTCATACGTGCGCCAGTGCCGATCAAGAATATGATCAATGGTTGCAGATGAGGTGCCGCAGCCTGCAACAGACGCCGTTGCCAGCGCTGGTGTAAGGTACGTGATGCGGTGCAGCGGTTGCTTTGGCACCTCGAAGGCTGGCCGTTCGCACCAACCCCGCCGCGCAGCATGCTCCAGGATCGCACGTAGTGGTGTCAGAACCTGGCGCAGCCTGGTTGCTGGTGCAGCGTCCGGTGGCAGAATTTTCGCGTAAGCCTCATCGAGTGCAGCAGCGTCGATCGCACCAAGACGGCGGGCGCCGAATAGATCCAACAGCTTCAATGTGACCGCGACGGTCCCTCGCTTGCGGGGTGATGCACGGAGGTAGGAGTCGACCGCGGTCGCGAACGTGACGACGGCCCGCGCGCCCCAGACGCTGCGCTCCCAGAGTTCGGCCTCGCGGCGGGCGCGGTAGGATTCTGCAAGAGACGCATCGCCAGTTCCCGTGCATTCATAAACGCTCTGGCCTCGGACGGTGCCGCGGACATAGAGGAGCCGGCGACCACTGCGGCGGATGACCCTGAGGGGCATGATAGG
>CAWCDM010000063.1:0-56364 GCA_963794185.1 uncultured Alphaproteobacteria bacterium
GATCTATAACGGTCTTTCGGCGATTTTGGGTGGTGTCGATTTGAAGTTGGCGGCGGTTTCCCCGAGCCTTTTCCGGGGAGGGCCCGCCCATGAACGCCGGAAAGACGCTGTTCTCACAGCTGATGGATTGCCTGCCTTGGAGCACATTCGCACGGATCGTCGCACGTTATCATGGCGACCACTCGGTGCAGACATTTTCCTTGCACCGAGCAATACAGGGCCCTGGCATTCGCACAGCTGACCTTCCGCGAAAGCTTGCGCGATATCGAGGCCTGCCTGTCGGCGCAACCCGCGAAGCTGTTGCACATGGGCTTTCGCGGGCCGGTCCGCCGGTCGACGTTGGCCGATGCGAATGAAGTCCGAGACTGGCGCATTTACGCGGAGTTCGCTCAACGGCTGATCGCACAGGCAAGACGGCTTTATGCGGGTGAAAGCCTGCTGGGGGAGCTGGACAACACGGTTTACGCATTGGATTCGACAACGATCGATTTGTGCCTGTCGCTGTTCCCATGGGCGCATTTCCGGAGCACCAAAGCCGCCGTGAAGATGCACACGCTGCTGGATTTGCGCGGGAATATCCCGAGTTTCATCCATATTTCCGAGGGAAACCTGCACGACGTGCACGCGCTGGATATGATCCTGCCCGAGGCCGGCGCGATCTACGTCATGGATCGAGGGTATGTCGACTTCGCCCGACTGTATCGGCTACATCAGGCAGGTGCGTTTTTCGTGACCCGTGCCAAATCCAATCTCAATGCGCATCGCGTGTATTCGAGCGCCACCGATCGTACAATCGGTGTCATCGCCGATCAGAAGATCGCACTGGACGGACATTACACGAGGCAGGACTACCCGGTTCATATACGGCGTGTTCGCTTCAGGGACCCGGAAACCGAAAAGACGCTTGTGTTCCTGACCAACCAAACGACGCTACCGGCGTTGACGGTCTGCGACCTGTACAAGAGCCGCTGGCAGGTGGAACTTTTCTTCAAGTGGATCAAGCAGCACCTCCGGATCAAGGCGTTCTACGGCACTTCCGAGAATGCCGTGAAGACACAGATCTGGATCGCCGTGTCGGTCTACGTGCTGGTCGCCATCATCCGGAAGAGGCTGAAGCTGGACGTGTCGCTCTACACATTGATGCAGGTAATTTCGGTGACAGTATTCGAAAAAGCCTCGATAGAATTCTATGATCTTACAAACGGTCGACAGTTCCGGAGTCGCGATGGACGATAACCAACTGAATTTGTTCAACTATTGACCGGACAGTAGTGTTGTCTTTGCTAATCTCAAGACGTGGTTGATCGGCATACATCACGGCGTCAGCGCGCAGCATCTACGAGCCTACCTCAACGAATTCACTTTTCGCTTCAACCGTCGCTTTTACCCGTTCAATGCCTTTCGCTCTTTGCTCGGCATCGCGGGCGGGGTACGGGCGCCGACCTATGACGAACTTTATTCCGGCGATTGGGAGCATCCTACATGCAGTAGCTGTGTGGCTTAACCGGACAGGCAAGATTGGAGTAGGCACAAAACGAAGCAAGATGGAGTATTATAGCCTTTTAACACACGAGCTTCGGCATGCGCTCAACTTTTCTTGGCAGGCTAGCGCTCCCGACAAATCAAAGGTCGCGTCCGACATGGGCATGGCCATAGAGGGGTCCGGCGTCGCCTCAGAAGCGCTATTGCTAACCGCGCTTCCTCAAGCAAACGCTAAGGAATGATCTCGCCTACGCTCTGTATTCACTGGACTACGGTAACCGAGATGCTCGATTCGCCCACAACCGATGCTACACTACAGCGATATTTTCGAGCTAATTGCTCGGAGGTAGGCGATCCGGATAGCATCTCATTCGCTAAAAACATCGCTTTGAGCTACGGACTCACAGGAACCTTAGCGGACACATTGGCATTACGCGCTCATGCTGGGACGCAGTACTTTCAATACGTTTCGGGTGGCGTGCAGGTGATTGACGACATCGCTTATCTTCAAAGTCAGATCGGTCCGAGCGGTGAGCATCACATTGATCCTTATGTCCTCTTCTTATGTGGGCTAAACACGCCGAGCAGGGACACGAAGTCCGTTGCTGCGCTGAAGGCATGCATGCACCTCTGAAAAGGGTCAATAATTACCCACTTCGCTGCCAGTCACCATCGTTGGCCCATTTCTTCCTCGAACAACCAGGGGTCGCCATGCTATGAAGGCAAGAGAGAAATCTTCCATGCCCAACACCGATGATGGCCACAAATATCAGCATCCAATCCTTAACATGAGAACGATATCGTTCCACCTCCTTCTCGCAACCGCAGTTGCCGCCTTCACTCCGCCGCGACAGCCCCCCGTATTTGGAGCACCTCACGGATACCGGCGATGATCCGATTGCGGTCCGGAAACACTGCGTCCTCCAACACCGGGCTATACGGTATCGGCACCTGCAAGGCGCAGACCCGCTTCACTGGGGCCTTCAACCGGGAAAATGTCGCGGCGTCCTCGGTGGCAAGTGCGGCAACCTCCGCCGAGAAGCCGGCGGTTGGCCCCGCCTCGTCGGCGATGACGAGCCGCCCCGTCTTCCGCACCAACTCCCGGATCGTCTCCGTATCCAGCGGCACCAGCGTGCGCGGATCGACCACCTCGACCGAGATCCCCTCCGCGGCAAGCGTCTCGGCCGCGGCGAGCGCCTCGTGCACCAGCCAGGCAAGTGCCACGACCGTCACGTCGCTGCCCTCGCGTTTGACGTCGGCCTTGCCGAGCGGGATCGTGTAGTCGTCCTCGGGCACGGGTCCCTTGCGCGCCATCAGTCGGCCCGACTCGAACGAGATCACGGGGTTGTTGTCGCGGATCGCCGTCTTCAGCAGCCCCTTCATGTCGTACGGCGTCGACGGCAGGAACATCTTAAGGCCGGCGACATTCATGAACATGGAATATGGCGACTGCGAGTGCTGCGCCGCGACTTTTCCCCCGCCCCCGACCGACGCGCGAAACAGGATCGGAAAGGTCACCTGGCCGCCGAACATGTAGTGGATCTTCGCGGCCTGATTGACGATCTGGTCCATCGCGACAAAGCTGAACGTCACCTGGCGCCAGTCGACGATCGGGCGGAAGCCAGAGCCGGCCGCGCCGATCCCCATGCCGGTCAGCGCCGCTTCGGTGATCGGCGTCGCTCTGATCCGCTGCGGGCCGAACTCCTTGAGCAGCGGCGGCAGCGCATCGGTCGACATGTAGAAGATCTTCGGATCGCGCCGCATCTCCTCGGCGATCGCCTCGACAGCGGCTTCGTTGTAGGTCAGCTCGCGCATCGTCCGCTCCTCGTGTCAGACCAGGCAGCGAAAGGAAGGATGCACCGGCGATGCCACCCCGTCATGCCGACGCAGAGCCTGCCCCGAGCGAAGGCCGGGGTCGCATCCACGACTTTCCCTGCCGCCATCAGCAAAGTCGTGGATGGCGGGCCTGCGCCCGCCATGACGAAATGGGCCACCCGATGGATCATCCCTTCCGCTTCCAAGTGTCAGGCCGCAAACACGTCGTCGGTTGCCTGCTCCGGCAGCGGGAACGGACTTGCCTCGGCAAAGGCCACCGCGGCTTCCAGCGCACCCATGATCTCGCGCTCCATCGCCTGCAGCCCGGCATCATCGAGCTCGCCCTGCTCCCGAAGTTGCCGCTCGAGCAGCGCGATCGGATCCCGTCGCTGCCACGCTTCGACCTCCGCCCGGTCGCGGGGATCGGCCTGCCCGGGGCGCTCGGTGTGGCCGCGCCAACGGTAGGTCTTGCACTCGATCAACGTCGGGCCGCCGCCCGAGCGCGCCCGCTCCACCGCGGCGTGCGCGGCCTGATACACCGCGAAGGCGTCGTTGCCATCCACCACGACGCCCGGAATGCCGTAGCCGGCCGCACGTGCTGCCACATCGCTCAACGCATGCGTGGCGGCCGCCGCGGTCTGCGCGGCGTACATGTTGTTCTCGCAGACGTAGAGCATCGGCAGCTTCCAGGTCGCCGCGATGTTGAGGCACTCGTGGAACGGCCCGGCATTCGATGCCCCATCGCCGAAGAACGAGACGGCAACACCGCCCTTCCCTTCCATCTGCGCCGCAAGCCCTGCGCCGGTGACGATCGCGATGCCACCCGCGACGATGCCGTTGGCGCCCAGCATGCCGATGCCGAAATCGGCGATGTGCATCGAGCCGCCCTTGCCCTTGCAGTAGCCGGTCTGCCGGCCGTAAAGCTCGGCCATCATGCGGTTCAGATCGGCGCCCTTCGCGATGCAGTGGCCGTGGCCGCGATGCGTCGAAATGATCCGGTCGCGGGGATCGAGCGCGGTACAGACGCCGACCGCAACCGCTTCCTCACCGATGTAGCAGTGCACGACGCCGTAGATCTTGCCGCCAAGGTAGTCAGCCGAGGCGCGCTCCTCGAAGTGGCGGATGGTGAGCATCTGGCGCAGCATCTCGCGCTGCTTGTCGGGCGGCAGGTTGGGCGAGAGGCTCATCATGGCTGTGATCCCTCTGGGCCTGGCAGGGCTTTTCATGATGGGCGACGGCGCGCGGGCTGGCAACCGGATCGCCGGCCGGCACGTCAGAATAACTGATGCGGGGACGGCCGATGCTTGCATCGATCTGGGACGAATGACCGCCGCGGCTGGAAAATGGCAATCAGACCGGCCACTGGTATCAGCCGATCCGGCATATGCCGGGACATCGAAACAACGAAGCGCACGATCGGCTGCGCATCGCACGATGAAGCGGCGCCGCTGCTGATGGAGACGTCCGAGCAGAACGAGCGCACCGCGAACGACCTTCGCCGCAGGACGTGAGTTGCGAGCCCTTGTCCCACGGCGAGATCGGCTGGAACAGCTGCAGGTAGTCCGGCATATTGCGTGTATCGAATGTGGACGAATGGCCGGATCTACTGGCCAGCCAGCGAACCGAAAGGGCAATTCGCCATGATAGAAGCCCATCCGCAGAACATTGGACCACTTTGCGGGCAGGTTGATTGACCGGGCACGAACGACAGGTCTGAAGCGCGACGGGCGGCCGGGACAGGCCCGACCATGACGGTGCAACCTCAACTGTTATAGCCGGCCCTGTCCCGGCCATCGGTAGCGGCGAAGGATTGGTCCAATGAGCACAGCCACGCTGCGCGCCACCCGCGAAGAAACCCCGTTCCGCCGCTTCGTCGCCGAATTCGCCGCCTCACGCGTCGCACTTTTCGGCCTAGTCGTGTTCGTCCTGATCGCGCTCCTGGCCATATTCGCCTCGCTGATCACACCGCAGAACCCGTACGACCTGTCGCAGCTCGACATCATGGACGGGCGCCTGCCCCCGGGCTCTGCCTCGGCTGCCGGCTACACCTACCTCCTCGGCACCGACGACCAGGGCCGCGACATGTTCTCCGGCATCCTCTACGGGCTGCGCATCTCGCTCGGCGTCGGCGTCGGATCGGCAGTGATCGCCTGCATCGTCGGCACCGCGCTCGGTCTGTTTGCCGCCTACGCCGGCGGGCGTACCGACGCCGCCATCATGCGCCTCGTGGACCTGCAGCTTTCCTTCCCCTCCATCCTGGTCGCGCTGATGATCCTTGCGATGCTCGGCAAGGGCGTGATGAACGTCGTGCTGGCGCTGGTCATCGTCGAATGGGCTTACTACACACGCACAGTGCGCGCTTCCGCCATGGTCGAACGACGGCGCGAGTACATCGAGGCCGCCGAATGCCTTGCGCTGCCGCGATGGAGAATCATCTTCCGCCACCTGCTGCCGAACTGCCTGCCCCCGCTGATCGTCGTCGGCACCCAGCAGGTCGCGCGTGCCATCGCACTGGAAGCCACGCTGTCATTCCTCGGCCTCGGCGTGCCGATCACCGAGCCGTCGCTCGGGCTGCTGATCGCCAACGGCTACCAGTACATGCTGTCGGGCAAATACTGGATCAGCTTCTATCCGGGGATCGCGCTGCTGGTCACCATCGTCGCCATCAACCTGGTCGGCGACCAGTTGCGCGACGTGTTAAATCCGCGACTGAGGCGGTGAACACCGCGACCCTCGAAGTGCGCAATCTGCGCACGCATTTCTTCACGCGCGCCGGCGTCGTGAAGGCGGTGGACGATGTGTCGTTCTCCATCGCGCGCGGCCAGGTGCTGGGGCTGGTCGGAGAGTCCGGGTCCGGCAAGACCGTCACCGGCTTCTCCATCATCGGCCTGGTGGATCCGCCCGGACGCATCGCCGGCGGGTCCATCCTGTACCAGGGCCAGGATCTTGCGAAGCTGTCGGAGCGCGAAATTCGCAAACTCCGCGGCAACCGCATCGCGATGATCTTCCAGGACCCGATGATGACGCTGAACCCGGTGCTGCGCATCGACACGCAGATGATCGAGGCGGTCCGGGCCCACGCGAAAGTCTCGCACGCCGAGGCGCGCACCCGCTCGCGCGATGCGCTCGGCATGGTCGGCATCCCGAGCCCCGACGAGCGTCTCGCGGCCTATCCGCATCAGTTCTCCGGCGGCATGCGCCAGCGCGTGGCGATCGCGATTGCGCTGCTGCACCATCCGGACCTGCTGATCGCGGACGAACCCACGACGGCGCTGGACGTCACCATCCAGGCGCAGATTCTCGCCGAGGTGCAGAAGCTCGCTGCAACCTATGGCACCGCGCTGATCTGGATCACCCACGATCTTTCCGTCATCGCGGGTCTCGCCGACGAGATCGCCGTGATGTACGCCGGCCGCATCGTCGAGACCGGTTCCGCCGAGGCGGTGCTGGACCGGCCGCTGCATCCCTACACGCACGGCCTGATCGGCAGCGTGCCGAGCCGCAACCGGCGCGGGGAGAAGCTGCGGCAGATTCCCGGCATGACGCCAAGCCTGCTCCGCTTGCCGCCGGGCTGTGCCTTCCGTACGCGCTGTCCGCGCGCTGACGCCGCGTGCGAGCATGAGCCGGAACCGTCGCAGCCAGTGACCGGACAGACGATCCGCTGCTTCCATCCGCTGCTCGCCGCTCCTGCATGACTGCGACGCCGATCATCGAGCTGCGCGACGTGTCGAGGCGCTTCGGCCCAACCTACGACGCGGCGGCCCAACTCGCGCGCACGCTGTCGCGCCGGTTTGGCGCCGCCCCGAAGAACGAGGTCGTGCATGCGGTCGACCACGTGAACCTTGCCGTCGCCCGCGGCGAAGTGGTCGGCCTCGTGGGGGAATCCGGCTGCGGCAAATCGACGCTCGGCCGCATGGTCGCCGGCATCATGCCGCCGTCGGACGGGCAGGTTCTGTTCAACGGCCAGGACGTCGCGACGCTGCCGTCGGAGCAGGCGCGCGGGGCAAAACTGAAGGTCCAGATGATCTTCCAGGACCCGTATGCCTCGCTCAATCCGCGCCTGCGCGTCGCGGACATCGTGGGCGAGGCGCCGCTGGTGCACGGCCTCGTGAAGCGCGACGGGTTCGACGCGTATCTCGATGCGCAGCTTCGCCGCGCGGGCCTTGATCCGGCGTTCAAGCGCCGCTACCCGCACCAGTTCTCCGGCGGCCAGCGTCAGCGCATCGGCATCGCGCGCGCACTTGCCGTGCAACCCGAGTTCCTGGTGTGCGACGAGGCGGTGGCGGCGCTCGACGTTTCCATCCAGGCGCAGATCCTCAACCTGTTCATGGACCTGCGCCGCGAACTGAACCTCACCTATCTGTTCATCAGCCACGACCTGGGCGTGGTGGAGCATCTCTCGGACCGCGTGCTGATCATGTATCTCGGGCGGATCGTCGAGAGCACGCCGGCGGGCGAGGTCTTCGCGCGGCCCAACCATCCCTACACGCAGGCCCTGCTGTCCGAAGTGCCGCGCATCGAGGCGCGCAAGCGGCGCTTCACCGCGATCAAGGGCGAGATCCCGAGCCCGCTCACCCCGCCGTCCGGCTGCCATTTCCATCCGCGCTGCCCGCACGCGATGCCGCGCTGCGACGAGGAGGCGCCGGGTCTGCGCGAAATCGCGCCGGGCCATTTCAGCGCCTGCCACCTGAACGACCGGATTTAGGACTCGCCGCAAATCAAATGCTTCAGTTGCGACCAGTCTTCGGCAATTCTCGTCATCCCCGCGAAAGCGGCGGCCCAGTTGCCGCCTGGGTCCCCGCTTTCGCGCGGATGACAGCAAAAGGCGCGTTCCTGCAAGACCTGATTCGTTTAATTCGGGGCAAGTCCTTAGTCGGAGCTACTCGACACGCAGCACTGTGACCCGTACATGCCGGGAAACTATCGCGTCGTTGCGCCGCGTGGCCCATGGTCACCCGGCCGACTCGGCGCGGCGGCCTCTCTTTGGGACTCTCCATGGCGGCATGAGGGTTTTGGTCTGGCAATGGGGACGTCGCGGAGCGGGCCCGCGCTTCGCGGCGGCGCTGGCAGACGGGCTGCGCCTGATCCCCGGCACCGAGGCCGTGCTGTCCCTGTCCACCGGCGCCGAAATTCTGCGCGGGCCCGACGCGCCGGATTGTGTGTTTCCGATGGCAACCTATTCGGGTGTCGTTGGGCTGGCCGTCCGGTGGTTGCGAGCCCCGCTGACCGTTGCCCGGTTGCGCCGGAGGCTCGCGGTGCTGCGCCCCGACCTGGCGATCTGTGCCATGCCGGGCCCGCTCGACCTGCTGCTGCTGGCCGCACTGCGGCGGACCGGCGTGCCGGCCGTCGTGATCGTGCACGACGCCGCGCCGCATCCCGGCGATACGATCCCGCTCCTGATGTTCCTGCAGCGTCGTTTGATCCGCGGCGCCGACGCCGTCGTCGCATTGAGTGAGCATGTCGCCGCGCGGCTGCGGCACCAGCGCGTCGTGGATCCGGCGAGGCTGTTCGTCATCGCGCATCCGCCATTCGTGTTCGGGCCGCCGCCGCCGGCGCCGCGTGCGCATGGCGGGCCGTTGCGGCTGCTCTGCTTCGGCCGGCTGCTGCCCTACAAGGGCCTCGATATGCTCGCCGACGCGGTGCGCAGGCTCGAAGCACGGCCGGGGTGGGAACTGCGGGTCGTGGGCAGCGGGCCGGAAAGTGCGGAACTGGCAGACCTACGCACGCTGCCGGCGGTGACGGTGGAAAACCGCTGGGTGCCGGAGCACGAGATCGCAACCCTGATTTCCTGGTGCGACGTGCTGGTGCTGCCATACAAGGAGGCGAGCCAGAGCGGCGTCGCCCCGGCTGCGATCGCTGCCGGTCGTTTCGTGGTATCGACGCGCGTGGGGGGGCTCGTCGAGCAGTTGGACGGTGAGGCGCTGGCGATAATGTGCGAACCGGACGCCGCCAGCCTTGCCGCCGCGCTGCGCGGTCTGCTCTACAGGCTCGATCGTCGCGGATCGCGCGGACCAGCCTGGACCGGTACCGGCGGATCCGCGTCTGGCGTGGCGCGACATGGCCGAGCGGCTACTGAACTGCATCAAGTTACACACCGCCGGTACACCTCTCCCGCATTGCGGGAGAGGTCGGAGCGCGTAGCGCTCCGGGAGAGGGTCCGCCGTTGCAAATGCGCGGCGGATGCGCTGAAACGCCGCCATGCCGATACGCATCACCGATGTGCGCGAGATCACGCAGCCGATCAGCTCACCGATCCGCAACGCCTATATCGACTTCTCCAAAATGACGACGAGCCTGGTCGCCGTGGTGACCAATGTCGAGCGCGGCGGGCGGCCGGTCGTGGGCTACGGATTCAATTCCAATGGCCGCTATGGCCAGGGCGGGCTGATCCGCGAGCGCTTCGCCCCTCGCATCCTGGAGGCCGATCCGCGGTCGCTGCTCGACGCGACAGGGGAGAATCTCGACCCGGATCGCGTCTGGGCCACCATGATGACCAACGAGAAGCCGGGCGGACATGGCGACCGCTCGGTAGCGGTCGGCACGATCGACATGGCGGTGTGGGACGCCGTGGCGAAGATCGCCGGCCGGCCGCTGTTCCGTCTGCTGGCCGAGCGGCATGGCATCGAAGCCGATCCGCGTGTGTTCGTCTACGCGGCCGGCGGCTATTACTACCCGGGCAAGGACACGACCGCACTCTGCGCGGAAATGCGCAGCTACCTCGACCGCGGCTACACCGTCGTGAAGATGAAGATCGGTGGGGAGACGCTCGACGACGACCGCCGCCGGATCGAGGCGGTGCTGCGGGAGATCGGCAGCAGCGCGCGGCTGGCGGTGGACGCCAACGGGCGTTTCGATCTGGCCACCGCCATCGACTACGCGCGGATGCTGCGTCCGTACGACCTGTTCTGGTACGAAGAACCGGGCGACCCACTGGACTACCAGTTGCAGGCGGCGCTGGCGGAATTCTACCCGGGGCCGATGGCGACCGGCGAGAACCTGTTCAGCCATCAGGACGCGCGCAATTTGATCCGCCATGGCGGCATGCGGTCCGATCGCGACTGGCTGCAATTCGACTGCGCTCTGTCCTATGGGCTGTGTGAGTACCAGCGAACTCTCGCGATGTTGAAGGACGCCGGCTGGTCGTGGCGGCGCTGCATTCCGCATGGCGGGCACCAGATGTCGCTGGCCATCGCGGCGGGTCTCGGACTCGGCGGCAACGAGAGCTATCCGGACGTATTCCAGCCGTATGGCGGATTTCCCGACGGCACGGCTGTGGAGGACGGCGTAGTGACGCTGCCGGAGCTTCCCGGGATCGGCTTCGAGGCGAAATCCGATCTTTATGCGGTCATGCGCGCGTTGGCGCCGTAGCACCGGACGATCATCGGCGGAAGGAAGCAGATCCTGGCAACTTCGTCACCCATCCGCATCGGCATCGCCGGTGCCGGCCATTTCGGCCGCTATCACGCGCTGAAGGTGGCTGCCTCGGATCGCGCCAGGCTGGTCGGCGTGCACGATATTGACATCGAGCGCGCCAAGACGATCGGCTGGGAGGCCGGCGCCCCCGATATGGATTTTTCCTCCCTGCTCGCGTCCTGCGACGCGCTGATCGTCGCCGCCCCGGCTGAGGCGCACCACGCGCTCGCTGCCGCGGCGCTGCGTGCCGGCAAGCATGTGCTGGTCGAGAAGCCGATCGCCGCCACCCTGGCCCAGGCGGATGAACTTGCCGCGCTCGCCGCCGAACGGCAGCTTGTGCTGCAGGTCGGCCACCAGGAGCGGTTTTCCGCGGCGTTCAACGCTCTGGAGGGAAGGCTCGGCGCGCCGCTCTACATCGAGGCCACCCGGATCGCGCCGTTCAAGCTGCGCGGGACCGACGTGTCGGTGATCCTCGACCTGATGATCCACGACCTGGACATGATCCTGTCGCTGGTGGCGAGTCCGATCGAGAGCGTCGATGCGGTCGGCGCGGCCGTGGCGAGCGAGCACGCCGACATCGCCAACGCGCGCATTCGTTTCCGGACCGGCGCGGTGGCGACGATCACCGCCTCCCGCGTCGCCGCGCGCACCGAGCGGCGGATGCGCGTGTTCGCGCAGGACGGCTACATGGCGGCGGACTTTGCCAACCGCAACCTGACGGTTATCGCCCGCGATCGCGGCAAGCCGGTGCCTGGCGTGGCCGGCTTCGGCATCGAGGAGGTGTCATGGCAGGAGCACGATGCCCTCGCCGCCGAGCATGCCGCCTTCGCTGCGGCCGTGCTCGATGGCGCTCCGGTGCTGGTGGACGCTGCGGCCGGCAGGCGGGCGCTGGCGGCCGCGCTTGCGGTGACCGACAGCATGGCCGTCTCGCGCGAACGGATGGTCGCGTCAGGCCTGATCGAGCAGTTCGAGAACGGCGCCGGCGGCGGCCTCTGATGGCAATCCCGCGGGCGGGCGCAGCAGTGCAAGCGCTTCGCGGCAGGCGGCAAGCTGCGCCGTCGCCGTGGCGGGGTCGTTCAGCAGTGTCCGCACTTCCGCCGCAAGACGGTCCGGCGTGCATGCCTGCTGTATCAGTTCCGGCACCACTTCGCGCCCCGCGAGCAGGTTGATCAGCGAGGCATATTTGACGGTGACGAGCCGCCGCGCGATCGCCGCGCTGAGCGGATTGACCCGATAGGTCACCACCAGCGGCACGCCGGCCATCGCCAGTTCAAGCGTCGACGTGCCGGACTTGGTCAGCGCCGCGGCAGACGCGGCGAAGGCGTCGTACTTGTCCTGCGTGTCGGTGACCAGCACGGGTTGCGGTGTCCAGCTTCGCGTTGCCTGGCGCACCGCCTCCGCCACCGGAGCAGCCACCGGGACGACGGGCACCACGTCCGGCAAACGCTGCAACGTGGCGCCGAGGATCGGCAGCAGCCGCGTCACTTCGGTGCGCCGGCTGCCGGGCATGATGGTCACGATCCGCGCGGCCGCGTCGATGCCGTGGGTCGCGCGGAACCGCGTCGCGTCGCCGTGATCCGCGCCGCTCTCCAGCACCGGATGGCCGACGAACGTCGCCGGCAAGCTGTGGCGGGCGAAGAATGCCGGCTCGAATGGCAGCAGGCAGAGCAACTGATCCCAGAGGCCGGGATAGTGGCGCACCCGGCTTTCGCGCCACGCCCAGACCTGCGGCGCCACGTAGTGGACGCGCTTCACGCCTAGCGGTCGGATTGCCTTGAGCACGCGGAGCGAAAAACCCGGGCTGTCGATCGTCACGACCACGTCGGGCTGGCGTGCCGCGATGTCGGCCACCGTCTGGGCCAGCCGGCGGCGCAGATGGGCGAGGCGCGGCAAGCACCTCCAGCAGACCCATGAGGGCGAGGTCCTGCATCGGGAACAGGCTTGCGACACCCAGCGCCGCCATCGCCTCGCCGCCTATGCCGGCAAACGCGAGTTCCGGCCGCCGCGCGTGAAGCGCGTCGATCAGGCGCGCACCAAGTGACGTCGCCGCTTGCCTCACCGGCAATGAGGTAAATCAGGGACACGGCTGTGACGATGCGCCATTGCGTCGGTTCATGTCAGCAGATCGCAGCAGCCGAGGTCATCGACTGCCAGCAGGATGCGCCCCAGGTTGTCCCACCAGATGACCGGCGGAATGTCGTAGGCCGCCTGCAATACCGGTGTGGCGATCTGCCAGAACACTGCCAGCCGATAGTCGTCATTCAAGTTCTGGCGGTCGTTGTTGCGCACGCCGTGTGCGAGCAGCCGCGGCGCAGCGTCGGGCAGGCGTTTGTAGAGCGCGCGCCGTTCGCGCCGACGGTTGTCGCCGAGGCGGTCGGCGAAGCGCGCGAAGTGTGTGATGAAATCCCGCATATTTTGGCTGAAGGTCGCGGCATTTCGCCAGGTTCCCACCGACACGGCGAGACGCGGATCGTCCCAACATGCGGCGTGGAAGCGTGCGCGGGCGTCCATGATGCGTTCGCACCGCGCCCGCGATGGCGGCAAGGGCCGCGTCGTGTGGGTGGCATGGGAGTCGGTGAGATCCTCGAGCAGCAGGTGCCCACCTTCGTCGCGGCGTCGCAGCGCGCCTCGAAGCAGCGCGGACGATGCGAGCCGACATTGTCGCCCCAACGTCGGTGCAGAATGCGACCTCCTGGAGGCCGCCGTTCCAGCCCACGTTGATGCGATCCGTGTGACCGCTCTTGAGGATGATGCAACGTGGCGCGTCGGAGGCGGCGCCATCGTAGCTCGGACGAAGGAGAATGATTTGGGAGAGGTTGGTCGGGCGTGAACTTTCCAACAACGACCCCGCGCACGCCCACGCGCCGAAGCGCCTCCGTGAGGTGCGCGGCTTCTGTGGCTGCTGGCAGATGCTGCGCGGTCACGTCTGGCTCGCGTCACTTAGAGCAAATTCAGATTGACTGGCATAAAGTACTTGACCGCTGCTCCTTCCCCTCTCCCGTCGCGCTGCGCACGACGACCTCTCCCGCAAGCGGGCGAGGTGTACTAATGAACAATCCAACATTCGTGCCGCTTCACCACGGCGACCACGAGGACCGACGCCGGCATGCAGCATCATGCCGCCGCGTCGTTGAACGCGCGCAGCCCCTCCTCGATCACGTCGCGCGGCAGATCGCGGGTGATGAACACCAGCCGCGAGGTTCGCGCATCATCGTCTGGCCAGGCGGCGAGCAGGGCAGGGGGATGGAACAGGTGCTGCACGCCATGGATCACCACCGGACGGCCGTGGCCGACGACGTTCAGAATGCCCTTGATGCGCAGCAGTAACTCGCCGCGCGTCGCGATCAGCATATCGAGCCAGGTGGCGACGCCCTGCCAGTGCAGCGGCTGATCGAAGGTGAGGCAGAATGCGGCGATGCGGGCATCGTGACGGTTGGGATCGTGGTGGTGGTCGTGGCGCGCGTCGGCATAAGCTGCGGCATCCAGCCAGCCGCGCACATCGGGGATCTTGCCGGCGGGATCGAACAATCCGGCATCCAGCAGCGCCGCCGCATCGACTTCGCCGTGCAGTGCGGTGAGCTGCGGCGCGCCGGGGTTAAGCCGGCGCAGGCGTTGGCGCAGTGCGGGCGGATCGGCGAGATCGGTCTTGCTCAGCACGATGCGGTCGGCGACCGCCGCTTGGCGCACTGCCTCCGGCTGCGCGTCGAGCTGCGCCATGCCGTTCACCGCATCCACCACGGTGACGATACCATCGAGCCGATAGGCGCTCGCGGCAACAGGATCGCTCATCAACGTTGCCAGGATCGGTGCGGGATCGGCGAGCCCCGTGGTCTCGATCACCACGCGCCGCACATCGGCTGCATCGACGCGCGGCAGCAGATCGGCCAGCGCGCGCGACAGGTCGCCCCGCACCGTGCAGCACAGGCATCCGGCATTCAGCAGCACGGTATTCTCGTCGAGCTTCTCCACCAGCAGATGATCGAGGCCGATCTCGCCGAACTCGTTGACCAGCACCGCGGTGCCGGCCAGCGCGGGCTGGCGCAGCAGGCAGTTCAGCAGCGTCGTCTTGCCGGCGCCGAGAAAGCCGGTGAGCACGGTGACCGGTGCAGGGTCAGCCATGGTCGTGGCGGCCGTACAAGGTTTCGGGTGAAACCAATGGCGCCGCGATCTCCACCAGCGCACCGTCGCGTGTGGCGCGGAAGAAGCAGTTGCGCCGGCCGGTGTGGCAGGCGACGCCCTCCTGATCGACCAGCAGCAGCAGCGTGTCGCCGTCGCAGTCCACACGCAGCTCCTTCAGATGCTGTGCCTGGCCGGAGGTCTCGCCCTTGCGCCACAATGCGTTGCGGCTGCGGCTGAAGTAGCAGACCCGCTGTGTGGCAAGCGTTTCCACGACCGCCTCGCGATTCATCCAGGCGAGCATCAGCACCTCGCCGGTGTCGTGCTGCTGGGCAATGGCGGGGACCAGACCCGCGGTGTCGAACCGGATGGCGGTCAGGGTGTCTTGTGCGCTCATGGCTGTTATCTTGGTGTCGAGCAGCCCGTGGGGAAAGGTGTGCCGCCATGCCAGTGATCGCCTTGGCGGATGACGCGGGCCCCACAAGGCGGCGGGCCAGCTCCAGTGGACGCGGCGTTACCGCATTGCCGTGGGCGAAGACGTGGCCGGACCCGATCCCGCGACGGGCGGCGGCCAGTTCTGGCTGGCATCGTCCGGCGCCTGAGACACGACGGCAGAACATTGCCGCGACAGTCGTGCCTGTTCGTCCATCCTGAGGATGGCTGGCTCGCCGCAGTCGACGGCGCGGATGGGTTGGAGGCGATCGCGGTGCAGTTTCCCCGCCCTGATCACGGCGTTGTGAAGCAGCCGCCGGAATATCGGGCAACCTGAAGAGTTTCGGCAAAGGTTCGGTCCATCGTCGGCGACCGCGCACCAGCTCTGGTTGAGCAAACCGGAGATCGCCAGGTTGGCGCGATGGTGCCGAATTCGCCTGATCCTGACCGCCACCCTCGCGATCATTGCCCTCGAAACGCTGTTCCTTGCCTATGGGGCGATCTGTCGCCTTCCCCGCGTCACCGTGATCAACTGGCAATGGATAGCCAATACCGCTTCCTGTCCGAATTCTAAATGCAGCAGCCCGAGCCAAGCCCAACGCGCTCGCTATCTACGTCATGGATTCGGACGATATCATTCCTGATGCGGCCAGACATCATCCGGCAGGCGCGGCAACACGCCGTCGACCGTGTCTTTCACCCGGATCAGGTGCACGGTATCCGGCACTACACGATGGGAGATCCCATGCCAAAGCGTAGCGATGTTCCAACGCCAATCCTCCTCGCCGAAGCCTTGGCGTGGCTCCGTGGCGGAATAGGGAACGCGAAGATGGATCCTTCGATGGGTAAACGTGTTCCCCGACCAGAGATTGTCAAACAGCAGCGTATTTTTGTCGGAGCTGGCACCGTCGCGGACATGCTGTGTGGCGAATGCGGACCGGGCCAGCGGATCCGGGATTGCATTTATCGAGTGGCGGTCGAAATCCGTTTCGGCACAATAATACAGCAATGCCGGATGCCAGATCGCTTCGGCAGGCGACGCGACTGCGGTCGCGGCCGCGTAAGCCAGACGGATCCAGTCGGAGCCCCACAGACCGTCACCGTCGAGGAAAGCCAGGAACTCACCTCGCGCGGACAGCGTGGCGGCGTTGCGTGCAAGACCGAAATCGCCTGTGGCTGGCTCGCTCACATTGCAGAGCCAGGTCCCGCGCGTACGGACAACATGGCGCGTCAGGTCATCGACCTGAGCAAGCATGGCTGTTGTCTCGACCCGCAACCCGGCAGCCAATGCTGTATCCACGAGGTCCCGCATGGACGCGAGCGCGGGTATGGCCAGGGAACCCTCGTGGTGAAATACGATCGTTGCCGTGACCTGGGGTGTACCGCTCATAGCAGACCAAACAGTTGCACAACTCGGCTGGCGTAAGCCTCGGGCGGATGCCGCACGGTGACCTACTCGCGGGCGGCTTTCACTATAGCGGCGAGCGTTTCGGCGGACATTGCCGCAATCCGATCAAGGGCTTCGGCAAATGCCGCCGCCGTTTCGTTCACGTCCGGCGCGTGCTTCACGAAAATGACCGCATTGTCATCGAATGTATCGCGCAAACCGCCCACGTCAGCGAGCACCATCGGGATGGCGTGCTGGCTCACCTCCAGGACGATATTGGGCATGCCCTCGAACCGACTGGTGAAGACGAAACCGCTGTATTCGCCCAGCTCCGCGTTGATGACGTTGGCGAGAACCCCGCGGTAAACGAGGTTTGGTAGCGCAAGGCCAAGAGACTCCATGCTGCCTTGCACCGGTCCGAATACTTCAAAGCGATCGTCAGGGCGCAGTTTGGCAAGTGCGCCGAGGATGGCGGTTCCCTTCCAGGGTTCGATCCGCGAAATCCAGACCCAGCGATTAGGGCGACGTTCAGCCTTGACCGCGCCGAGCCGTGCAATCAACCGATCTCTGAACACCAATTCTGTTGCTATGTGGGCACGAGGCGGCAAGATTTCGATCCCCGGCCCGGACACTCCGCTGTACTGTGCCCTCAACGTTGCGGCCATCGGCTCGTTGTCGGTCAGCGCCACTGAATATGGCAGGGTGCGCCGAGGAAAGCGCGTGCCGAAGGATGCGCCCAACCCATCGATTCCCATGCTGAAAAACGCGCAGTAGATGCGCATTTGGTGCGACAGAGCGAGACCGTATTGCGCCACCGCATCAAGCCCGGGGCGGCTGTTGATCACTACCAGAACCTGCGGGCGAGGCATGTTCAGAAACCGGGCGAAGGTCGGCGAACTCCCAACGCAGAAATCAGGCCAGAACAGCAGGGGCAGTCCGCGAAGCGGGGGCAGAATTCCAAGCTCGTCCCACTCGTGAGCGTCAATCCCCGACTGCTCAGAAACCAAGATCAGTACCGGTCCGCCTTCCAATGCAAGCAGCACATCAACTAGATCAGCGCTGTATTTTTCCCCGCCTCCGAGCGTGATCCTTGGGATGACCAGGACGGTGCGGGGCCGCTCACGCACCGCTCCAAGCAAAGCGGAGATGTCGATGCCGCTCCGTTCGACCTGATCCGGTGCGTCGAGCAGCGGCAGATCGGCAACTGCAAGTGCGCCCGGAGCAAGAACGGCAGGCTCGTGGCGGCCTTGCTCCAGGACCTGCCGGAGCACGGATTCGGGCAGGGTTGGTCGCCGCTTGACCGAGATAGGCTCGTTGCGCCAGATGAAATGTTGCCACTCCGCACCCCGCGCCCATGATGCCGCCGGACCGCGCACGACGACCCACCCACGCAGCGGCCGCCCGGCGGCCATGCCCCATTCAAGCCAGTGGTGCACGGGATCCATGCCGGGGCTGGCCGAATCTGGATAGGTTCTAAAATAGAGATCGGGATCAAGCACCGAACGCACGAAGGCACGAAACGAAGCGTCGTCCGGACACTCGGTTGGATATTCCTGCGTCCGTTTCGGTGCTTCGCGGACCGCGACAAGCTCACCATGCCAAATGAAAACCTGCCAACCGTCGTATATTATCTCGCGGGCTGCATCGCCTTGCCGAACGGTCCAGCCGGGCAGCTCCCGGCCTTCGCGGAAGCCCCGTTCGAGCCAGTGTAGAACCGGGTCTAGTTTTGGCGGCGGCCACATCAGTGTTATTTTCAAGATAGACATCGCGATCCAGTGCCAATTCCACAAACTGTCGGAAGAGCGCATCCTGCAACATGTGTGACCTTCGGCGCGATCGCAAACGACCAAGTACCCACATGGCACGCAACGCCTTACGATCGCGGAGCTGGCAAAGAAACCCCAACTAGCTGGGCCAGCCGGTGCGCACCGGGTCCTTGCCGTCCCACCCGACCGCGGCGGCGCGTACCGCATCGAAGATGCGCTTGCGGGTCGGCGTGGCGTGCGACATCTCGATGATCGTGCCTGGGTGGCCCTCGTTGCGGAAATACACGAAGCGGCCACGCGGCGCGGCGCCTTCCTGGCCGACGATGTAGCCGTTGGCAACCGCACGGTCGTACAGTTCGTCGTAGTTCTCCGGCCAGCTGGACCAGTGCTGTAGCCCGCCTCGCGGGTTGGCCGCGAGAAAGTCGCAATACATGCTGGGATGGTCCGAGCGCTGCTGGATCAGCTCGATCTGCATGTCGCCGGAATTGGCCAGACCGATCGAGACATGAATGTCGTCGTAGCGTTTCCCGGCGTAGGTGAACGCGGTCAGCGGCAGGCGTTCGGCATAGAACCAGGGGCCGACGCCGCACACCTCGACCCAGTGCCGCATGGCGGCTGCGACGTCGGTGACGACGTAGCCCATCTGGCGCAGCGGTCCGAACAGACGGCTCATGGTGGTTCCTCCGCATGGTCCGGGGCGAGTGTGCGCAGGCGGGACGGCCGCCCTCAAGCCTGCACCGTCCGAAAGCGCAATCCAATTCGGCGGCCCGGACGACGGGGCATCGGTGCGGTCGGAAATTCGTCGCAGCATTTACGCGGAGGACAGCGGAGAGCCGCGGAGCGCCACGGAGAAGCACTTGGTCGCCCGCACCTCACCATGCCAGATTTCCGCGGCCCTCCGCGGCTCTCCGCTGTCCTCCGCGTAGAACTATCGGGCCTCGCCGCACACGCTGCTGCTGCCGTCATTCCCGCTCAAGCGGGAACCTGGGGCGCTGCAATTATGGGATCGCTCGCCTGGGTCCCGCTTTCGCGGGGATGACAGTGTTGCGTGATTAGAACGTCCATGCGCCCGCCCAACCTGCCCTCCGCATGCTTGCGGGGTGCCGAGACCTGCAAATACAATGTGCACACATCACTGTTCCTGGACCCCACCCCATGTCCCAATCGGTCGTCGCTGAGCTTGCACCGCACGGCGTTCTGCGCGCCGGGATCAACATGAGCAACTTCCTGCTGGTCACCGGCAAGAGCCCATCGGGCGATCCCGAGGGCGTCTCGCCCGACATGGCGCGCGCGATTGCCGACCGGCTGGGTGTGCCGGTCAAGTACGTGCCGTATGCCAAGCCGGGCGAGCTGGCGGATGCGGCGGGCAGCGATGTCTGGGACATTGGCCTGATCGGCGCCGAACCCGCGCGTGCCGAGAAGATCGCCTTCACTGCCGCCTATGTGGAGATCGAGGCCACGTACCTGGTACCCGCCGGCTCTCCGCTGCAGGCCATTGTCGATGTCGATCGCCCAGGCGTGCGTATCGCGGTGACGGCGCGCAGTGCGTATGACCTGTGGTTGGAGCGCAACATAAGGCATGCGGAGCTGGTGCGGTCGGACAGCATCGCCAGCGCCACCGAGATATTCGTTCGCGACAAACTCGATGCCCTGGCCGGCCTGCGTCCCGGCCTGCTGAAGGACATCGAGAAGTTGCCCGGCGCGCGGATTCTCGACGGCCAGTTCTCCGCCGTGCAGCAGGCGGTGGGCACGCCCCGGACCAACGCCGCCAGTGCGGCCTTCCTGCATGACTTCGTCGAGGAGGCGAAGCGGTCCGGTCTGGTCGCGCGCCTGATCGATAAGCACAAGGTTGTCGGCCGCCTGTCGGTCGCGCCGCCAGGCTGATCCGCCGGAAAGGACACGGAAATGCCCGCGAACATCTACACAAGGCCAACAGTTTCCGCCCCACCGGCGATGCCTCCGTTGCTCATGCCGCAACCGCCGATCGCGCCATTGGTGCCGCCGGCGCATGTGGTCGATCTGATGACCATCGATGGCTCGGCGGCGTTCGGCGCGCGGTGGAAGGCGAAGGAGGCAAAGATCGTCGAGTGCCCGGCGCTGTCGGATGCCATGCCCGAATTCAACACAACCTACGACGTTGATCCCCATGCCGAACTGCGCGGCTTCGACGATTCGGCCTGGCCGGAGGTCGCAGCGACCGACCTCGGCGCAAAGCGCGGAGGGGGCATGGTGTCTTTCTTCTGGTTCCGCACGACCCTGACGATACCGGTCAGTGCCGCGGGTTTCGCCACTGCCGGGGCGAAAACGGTGCTGACGGTGAATGTCGACGACTACGCGGAGGTCTGGGTCAACGGGGAGATGCCGCGGGCGGCCGGCAGGCCCAGCCCGGCCACGATCCAGGGCTTCAACATGCCCAATCGCCTCGTGCTGCGCGATACTGTCGCCCCGGGCGAGAAATTCGAGATCGCGGTGTTCGCCATCAATGGGCCGATTTCGGCCGCCCCGGCGAATTTCCTTTGGTTTCGTGAGGCGAAGGTCGAGTTCTATCGCTGAGCGTCCGACTCTAAATCTTAAACCTAACGAGCGAGTCTTCGAGGCAGCAGCAAGACGGAAGCGGCATAGCGGAATGCGGTGGCCGAGGCGACGGTTGCCTCGTAGTCCCCCGTCTTCGCGGGGCAGGCTCTTCGCCACGCGCCGGTTGCGCCCAAGCCAGGCAAGAAAAGCGTTCGACCACCCAGCACCGGGATGGACGGCAAAGCCGTTTTGGCCGGCCTTCTTGTGCACGATTTCGACGATTATCCTGGTCGCATTCGCCACTCGCGAGGCGCCATGGGCGCTGTCGGCGAAGACCCGCTCGATGCAGGGAAACAGCGGACGTGACGCCTTCCACGGAGGAATGGCTGCATCCCGATCCTGAACAGCTCATGACGCTCACGGTCGATGGCGTGCTGGTATGGACAAAGGCTGGGCTCACGACCATACCGAGAGTTGTCGGGAACAGGTGAAGGCCATGGCTCGTCGCCTCGTTGTTGCAGCCTTCCTTGCTCTCGGGGTTGCCGAACGTGGACCGGCCGTTCACGCGCAGACGGCGCAGCTGACGACCGAGGAGGCAATGGTCGATTCGCCCCAGGCCGGGCTGAAAATCTACGTCCGCAATAAGCATCCGGCGGATATGAGCGAATTCACGCCGGAACACACTCTGATCTTCGTGCATGGTGCCACTTACCCGGCCAGCACCTCATTCGATCTGCAACTCGATAAGATGTCCTGGATGGACTACATCGCCCGCCGCGGCTTTGACGTTTATCTGCTCGACCTTCCGGGCTACGGCGCTTCCACACGGCCAGCAGCGATGGACCAGCCGGCGGATGCCGGTCAGCCGGTTGAGGTCACCGCCGACGCAGTGCGCGACTATGCGGCCGTCGTTGACTGGGTGCTCGCGCGCAGACATCTGAACAAAATCGATCTGGTAGTCTGGTCATGGGGCACGACCATCGCCGCCGGCTTTGCCGCGGAGCAGCCGAGCAAGGTGAACCGCCTGGTCCTTTACGCGCCCGTGTGGGTGTCGCAATCCACGGGGGAACCGCCGAAGCTTGGCGCGTATCGCATGGTCACTCGCGCTGCGGCCTTACAGCGCTGGCTAAATGGCGTGCCAGAGAACAAGCGGGCCGATCTCATTCCACCCGGCTGGTTCGACACGTGGCAGGCGGCAACCTGGGCGACCGATCCGAAGGCTGCAACAGCTGACCCGCCGGCCCTGCGTGCTCCCAACGGTGTGATCCACGATTTCTTGTGGCTCTGGCATGAGGGAAAGCCAACCTACGACCCCGCAAAGATCACCGCGCCTACGCTGATGATCCAGGCAGAGTGGGATCAGGACACGCCACCGCCGCGCTCGCAAGGCTTGTTCCCGCTGCTGACCGGCACTCGCTGGAAGAAATACGTGCTGCTGGGCGAAGGCACCCATACGGTGATGATGGAGAGAAATCGCATGCTGTTGTTCCAAGCCGTCCAGACGTTTCTGGAGGAAGACAGCCCACGTTAGGCCGCGGCCCAATTCGGGCCGCCCGTCGCAATAGCGTGGCGGATTTGATGGCGTCCGTTCAACGGAGTTGTTTGAGCCATAGAAGCAACCCATCAGTGGAGAAGGCACTCCCCAGCCTCGGTGCTCGGACAAGCTTTTCGGCTGTGCATCGTTGCGCTGCCGGCTTGCCATCTTGCTTCCGTTCAGGTGACGCCCGTAGACTGTCTTCGTGATCAGGAACGGCGAGGTTGTGCGAACAACCCTGGCACTGTCGCGTTCACGGATACCAGCAAACGTCCCTCGGGCCGCTCGCAGTCGGACGAGGATTTTTGCGATCATCGATAGGGAGCCACCATGTCGCGTTCGGTGAAAGACGTCATGTGGTCCAATGCCCTTGTCGTGCTGGCGCGCAGCGATCATCTGCAGCACGAGGTCTTTCGGCCGACGACCAGCGGTTGGGAACCTCCGGTTGACGTGCTGGAGACCGGGGCCGAGCTGTTCGTTGTCGTGGCATTGCCGGGCGTTCGGCGCGACGACATGGAGATTGTCGTCGGCGGCGGCGAACTTCTGGTCAGAGGAACACGCCGGTGGCCGACGCAGCGGCGACCGACGCGGGTCCACCGCGTTGAATTGCCGCACGGGCAGTTCGAACGTCGATTGCCGCTGCCTCCGGGCGCCTTTCAGCTCATCGCCGATGACTATACCGATGGATGCCTGCTTCTAACGCTGCGAAGGCTTGATTGATGGATGCGCCCGACGTTGCCCAGGGCGAGGCGATCCATCCGGCCGACACCCTGATACTCGTGCCCGTTACCGACGCTGTCCTGCTGCCCGGGATGGTCATGCCGCTGGCGATCGGCCGCCCTGCCGCGGCAGCCGCGCTGCAGGAAGCCGCCCGTACCGAGCAGCATGTCGTGATCGTCCTGCAAAGAGAACCAAATGCCGAGGCCCCTGGCCTGGACGGGCTGCACACCATCGGCACGGAAGCGCGCCTGCTGCGATACTTCACCGGGCGCGACGCTTCGCATAACGCAATCGTTCAGGGCGTCGGACGAGCCCAGTTGCAAAGCGTGGCCACTGGCGCGCCGTATTCGACCGCGACAGTGCGCCGCATCCAGGAACCAACTGACCGCAACCCGGGAATCGACGCACGGTTCCATCAGTTGCGCGAGCGTGGCGTGGAGATCCTGCGCCTCATCGAGCAGGCGCCGCCCGAGCTGACGGCAACCGTCAACTCGATCGATCAGCCTGGCGCACTGGCCGACTTCATCACCGGGTTGCTGGACCTGACGCCGGCGGAAAAGCAGGAGGTCCTCGAGACCGTCGACCTGCTGCCCCGCCTGGACCTCGTCCTTGCCCGGCTCGCCTACCGATACGAGGTGCTGAAGCTGTCGCGCGACATCGGACAGCAGACCCGAGCCACGCTGGCAGGCCGGCAGCGCGAGTTCCTGTTGCGCGAACAGCTCAAGGCGATCCAGAAGGAGCTTGGCGAGTCCGACGACGCCACGCCCGAACTGGATGACCTTAAGCGGGCGTTGGAGCAAGCCGACCTGCCCGCCGACGTTGCCGTTCAGGCCAGGCGGGAACTGCGCCGGCTGAAGCGCATGCCGGAGGGGGCCGCGGAAGCCGGGATGGTCCGCTCCTATCTGGAATGGCTGACGGAACTGCCATGGCGCATCGCCGACGAACCACCGATCGATATTGCCGAGGCGCGCCGCGTGCTGGACGAGGACCATTTCGATCTGGAGAAGATCAAGCGCCGCATCCTGGAGTTCCTGGCAGTTCGCAAGCTGAACCCCGACGGCAAGGGTCCGATCCTGTGCTTTGTCGGACCGCCCGGCGTGGGCAAGACCTCGCTCGGCCAGTCCATCGCTCGCGCGGTGGGCCGCAAATTCATCCGGATCAGCCTGGGCGGGGTGCATGACGAGGCGGAGATCCGCGGGCATCGCCGCACCTATGTCGGCGCGCTGCCGGGCAACATCATCCAGGCGATCCGGCGTGCCGGGGCACGGAACTGCGTGATGATGCTGGACGAGATCGACAAGCTCGGCGCCGGCGGTTTTCAGGGCGACCCGGCGTCCGCCCTGCTGGAGGTTCTGGACCCGGAGCAGAACAGCACGTTCCGCGACGCCTATCTGGGCGTACCGTTCGACCTGAGCCGGGTGCTGTTCATCGCGACCGCCAACATCATGGACACCATTCCCGGTCCCCTGCGCGACCGGATGGAGGTGGTCCATCTGTCCGGCTACACAGCAGAGGAGAAGGTGGCGATCGCGCGCGGCCATCTGATTCCGCGGCAACTCCGGCAGAACGGCCTGCCTGATGACGCCGTGACGCTGGATGACACCGCCCTGAACCTGATCATCGACGGCTACACGCGCGAGGCCGGCGTGCGCAACCTGGAGCGCGAAATCGGCGCGGTTTTCCGCAATGTCGCGGTGCGCGTGGCGGAAGGCACGATCAGGCACGTGACCATCGACGCCGACGAGGTCTCGACCATTCTGGGGCCGCCCCGGTTTGACGCGGACGTGGCCCAGCACGCGTCGATGCCGGGTGTCGCGACCGGGCTGGCCTGGACGCCGGTCGGCGGCGATATCCTGTTCATCGAGACAAGCCGCATGCCCGGCAATGGGAAGCTGATTCTGACGGGACAGCTCGGGGACGTGATGAAGGAGAGCGCGCAGGCGGCGCTGAGCCTGTTGAAGACGCGTGCCGCCGGGCTCGGGATTCCGGCGGAGCTGTTCACCGACAGCGACGTGCACGTGCACGTGCCCGCCGGCGCAACGCCGAAGGATGGGCCATCGGCGGGCGTGGCGATGTTCGTCTCGCTGAGCTCGCTGATGACCGGTCGCCCCGTCCCGCCCACGACGGCCATGACGGGGGAGATCAGCCTGCGCGGTTTGGTGCTGCCGGTCGGAGGCATCCGCGAAAAGGTCATCGCTGCCGCCCGTGCCGGGATCGACACCGTGCTGCTTCCCGCGCGGAATCGGCGGGATTATGACGATATCCCGCCTAGCGCGCGTGACCGGTTGCAATTCGTTTGGCTGGAAACGGTCGACGACGCAATCGCGGCGACCATCGGCTCTGGAGCCGAGGCCTTGGCCGGTTGAAATTGCGGAAGGCGTCTGCCGGTTCTTTGCAGCGTTGCGGATGCTCAGGCCCGGGGTGCCGGCGTCGCGTCACGCCTTCCACCGCCGCATTTGTTGATCCGGATCGGGGCACTGTGGCCGGCGCGAGATGCGCTTATCTTCGGTGATGCGTCGGTTGATCCAAATCAATGACCGCTGCGCGACCTTCTTGTATGCCGGCCACTTCGGGTCTGCGTTCCCCCGAAGTGCACGGGCCGGAGGAACTTTGGGCGAGCACTGAAGCTCAAGACGTGGCCTATTGGATTGGCTACCACATTTCTCGGCTGACTGCTCGATGCCACCATGCCGCGACGACGATCCCTAAAAAAAGCTGCACTGGGAATGCGGGGGGCGTCACCCACGCTGCGAATATCAGAGGCACGGCCTTGGCTGATCTCGCCCGCTGATGCTGGCAGATAGGCGCGAGGAAACGGAGGTAGTCGAAATGGATGTCGAGACGGTACGGCTCAAGGCGGAGGTGATGGCACTCAAGTTCGTGGTCCTGTCGCTTATCGATGCGATTCCCGAGGCGCAGCGAGTGGCGGTCTGCGGCACCATCGCCTCGTTCGCCACGGCATCGGACACTCACAATACCGACTTTCCCGTCTTCAGCATTGGCGATGCGGCGACTATTCAGATGAACGACTGCCTGAAGCAGATGGTCGATCTGGTCTCTCAGTTCCAGGCGATCAGGCACCGGTCGGGAACCGAGGACGAGCTGGCCCGCTGACTGAGTGCCCGGCGCGGCGTCCATTGATCCAGATCAATGCAGCGCCATAGGAAGTGCTTAAAACTGCCTGTGCCGTGCAATTACGCGGACAACGTCGCTCCTCCCTCCAGCACTTCCTCCCCCGGGTGCTGGGGGGAGTGGGCTCGTGTCAGAGTTTCGCTGACAGGGCCAGCGTCCGACACGCGCGTGAAGCTGAAAAGGCTTTACCCCGCAATGTGAACGATTAGGGGCCCAGGTTGTGCGCTGCGAACGTCCAACGGCTCGCCGCGAATTAATCGAATCAGATGTCGCGGGAGGGTGCTTCCCGGGGTCATCCCCGCGTAAGCGGGGACCCAGGCTGCAACTGGGTCCCCGCTTTCGCGGGGATGACCATAAGAATCGAAAATGGTTCGGAACCGACGCAGTTGGCTCACGGCGAGTCCCAATCGAAGAACTGAGCCGCCGGTAATCAGCCGCCGCGCCGCGACAGGCGCCCCCAACCTCGCGCGAGGCCCAACAGGACCACAGCGGCCGGCAGAAGCGCAGCGAGACGGAACGTACCGGCGAAGCCGTCGAGAAACGCGCCGCTGTCGTCGCCGCCGCCGGCCAGGGAATGGCTGCGAAAGGTCTGGAAGACGAGCATCAGCAGCGTCGCACCGGTCACCGTGCCGACCGTCCGCGTCATCATCACGAGGCTGCCGGCAACGCCTCGATCCGTGCGCGGGATGGCGTTGGTGACGATGTCGAAGTATGCCACCTGGAACAGCCCGACGCCGAACCCTTGCAGGAACATCGCGCCGGCAAGCACTGGGATGTTCGGTTCGGGCTCGGCGGTGCCGATCAGGACCTGTCCCGTCGCCATTGCGCCTGCCCCGATCAAAGCGAGCAGCCGCGGCGGTACTCGTGATGCAAGCCGCGCCGCGAGCGGAGCCGCCAGCACCGTGCCGGCCGGCGAGGCGGCCAGCAGCAGCCCGGTCGCATGCGCCGACAATCCGCCAAAGCGGCTGAGATAGAACGGCACCAGCAGCAGGACCGAGAACCCGGCCAGGCTCAGTGCCGCGTGGCCCGCGTTCAGCAGCGAGAAGTCCAGATCGCAAAAGTACCGCAGGTCGATGATCGGGCGAAAGGACCGCTTTTCCTGCATAATGAAGCCGGCCGTTGCGACCAGACACGCGAGCGCCGATAGTGCGAACAGCAGGCTGCTTTCGGCCACCCGCTGCAACTGGTTGAGCGCGAGCAGCATGGCGCTGATCGCCAGCACCAGCAGAAATCCCCCCATGGCATCGAATTTCTCGCGCGTCGTCGGGCGCATGTCGGCCGGCAGAACCCAGCCCAGTGCGAACGCCACGAACGCAAGCGGTGCGCGGAACCAGAACACGGCCGGCCAGTCGATCAGCGGCACCAGCAGCCCGGCGATCAGCGGTCCGAGCGCGCCGCCGATGCCGATGACCATCGTGTAGAGGCCAAGGACCCGGATCCGCTCCGATTCCGGATAGAGGCTGGTCGCGAGCGCCGGCCCGCAGCTTAGCACGAGCGCCGCCCCCACGCCCTGCAGCACGCGGGCGGCCAGCAGAGCGCCATAGCCTGGCGCCAGGGCGCACAGCACGAATGCCATCGCGCTCCAGGCGCTGCCGGCGAGAAAGATG
This sequence comes from uncultured Alphaproteobacteria bacterium, assembly GCA_963794185.1. Taxonomy (GTDB): domain Bacteria; phylum Pseudomonadota; class Alphaproteobacteria; order Acetobacterales; family Acetobacteraceae; genus JAMXLO01. The sequence continues at coordinate 27,919 of CAWCDM010000063.1, forward strand.
CGGCGGTAGCCAAGCATGTCGCCGACGCGGCCGAACACCAGCATCAGCGCGGCATAGGTCAGCGTGTAGGAAATGACGACCCACTGGATCGCTGCAACCGGCAGCCCGAATGCCCGCGTGATGTAGGGGAAGGCGAAGTTGACGGACGAGTCGAACGGCACCACCAGCGTGCCGAGTGCCACCACCAGCACGCCAAATCCCGGGTAGGAGACAAGCAAAGAGCCAGGGCGCATCACGCGCACCTGGCTCCGATCGACGAGGCGTCGCGGCTCAGACGGACTTCTTCAGCGACGGCGAAGCCTTGAACCGCACGGTCTTGCCGGCCTTCACCTTGATCGATTCGCCGGTACGAGGGTTGAGCCCTTTGCGTGCCTTGGTCTTGCGCACGGTGAAGGTACCGAAGCTCGGCAGGGTGAATTTTCCCGCTTTCTTCAGCTCCTTGACGACCGCGTCCATCAGGTCGCCGGCCGCACGATTGGCCGCCGCGCCGGTCAGTTCGGCCGAATCCTGAAGGATCTGGGCAATGAAGGCTTTCGACATGCTGTCTCCTCGCTCGATCAGGTTGATAACGCGATGGGGGAGCGTCCGGCCCGCGGATTGGTCACGGCGCCTGACGATTCGCCGCGTCATTGCAATGGTTTTAGACGGCCCGCCGGAATTCCGCCAGCCCCTCTGGAAGTTTTCGCGACGGCCCTCAGTCCGGCTGCAGCATGGGGCAGACGATTGCCACCCCTGGTCGCTTGCTCCAGGCTATGCCTTGGCGCTCAGACAACCACACGGGAGGAACGAACATGGCGATCTTCGTCATCGGCGGCACCGGCTTCATCGGCCTGCGGGTGATCCGCCTGCTGGCTGCACGCGGCGAGGAGATCGTGTGCATGGACATCAATCCCGGCGCCGCGCCGTTCGACGATCTGGGCAAGCAGGTCCGCGTGATGCGCGGCGACGTGACGCAGTTCGATGACGTGATGGCCGCCACCGTCAGCGCCAAGCCCAGCCGCATCATCAACCTGTCGTACTTCCTCGGCAGCGAGCATGCGCCGCATGTCGCGATGAAGCTGAACATCCTCGGCATGGACAACTGCTTCGAGGCCGCCCGGCTCGCCGACGTGCCGCGCGTTGTATTTGCCAGTTCGCTGGCGGTGAACGGCATGCAGAAGCACTACGGCGACCGCATGGTCACCGAGGACGACTACCGCCACGGCGAAGTGCAGTACGCCATGCACAAGATCTTCAACGAATGGCAGGCGCAGGACTACAACGAGAAATACGGCATGGTGATCACCGCGGTCCGTCCGGCGAACGTCACCGGGCCGGACAAGGTGCGCGGCTCGGTGGACCACGTGAACATCATCACCCAGCCGGCGCAGGGCAAACCGATCTCGTTCCCCTATGCGGACGCGATGCGCTGTCCGATCCACGTCGACGACATAGCAGAGGTGTTCACCCGTGTGCTGCTGGCCGACAAGCCACGCCACGCGGTCTACAGCTCCGGCGGGGTGGCCGTCAGCCTGGGCGAGATCGCCGATATCGTGCGCGAATTCCTGCCCGACGCGCGGATCGGATTCGAGCACGAGACCGGGGGAAAAGCGAATTCCGGCAACTATCTGATCGACAACACAAGGCTGGTGCAGGAGTTCGGCGTGCAGTACCTGCCGTATCGCCAGCGGGTGCTGCAGATCATCAACGACATCCGCCGCCAGGTGGGACTGCCGATCGTCTCCGGCTGATCGATGGGTTTGATTTGTCCGGACCTAAGATTGCTTCCGACCGTCTTGGCAGGCAAACGGCCTGCCATGCCGGCGGCGCTCGCGGCGGTTGCACTGTTACCGTTCGTGCGGACTTCCCTCGCGCAATCGCCTGCTGCCCGAGTGGACTGGTCGCATGCGCAGCCGATCAACGTCCTGATGGTCGAGAACAGGTTCATTCCGGAACGGCTGGCCTTTCGTCACGGCAAGCCCTACCAGCTGCACCTCGAAAACCACGGCAAGGATCTGCACGAGTTCACCGCGCCCGAATTTCTGGCCGGTTCGATCGTGCGCAACCCGGGCCTGCTGGCGAACGGCGGACACGACATCGTCTTGCAGCCAGGCACCTCCGTCGATGTCGATCTCGTGCCGCTCAAGCCAGGCACCTATAGGCTCTACTGTGCCGACCACGACTGGGCCGACATGACCGGCGAGATTATCGTCGAATAGCGGTCTTGCTGCGCCCGATCACCTGGGGCGAAAGCATCGCCATAGGCATCAGTTCAAGGGTCGGTTTGGGAATTCTCCCCCTCCCCTTGCGGGCTTGGGCCGCGAAGCGGACCAAGGCTGGGGGGAGGGGTCGCACCAAACCAAGGGAAATCAGCGGCATGAGTGCCAAATTTCCAAATTTGAATTCGTGCCGCGTCGCCCCTCCCCCCAGCCTTGGTCCGCTTCGCGGCCCAAGCCCGCAAGGCGGAGCGGGAGGAGTGTTCTGCAGCGGCACCCATCACGACAGTCGAGAATTGCTCGCGTGCCCGACCAGTCAGCTGCGCCCACTACTCGACTTTTACCAGCTTCTGCAGGCTGCGCAGGTTGGCGGGCCGGGGTTGCCCCGGAAACAGCGACGGCCAGGACGCGACCGACACTTCGCCCACATAGATATCACCGCGCGAGTCCACAGCGATCCCGTGCGGCGACATGAACTGCCCGGGCTCCTGGCCGTGCGGGTTGGTCTCCGAACCAAGTCGCGCCAGCAGCTTGCCGGTGTTCGACAGGATGCTGACGCGCGGCCCCAGGTTGGGAAAACCGCGATTCGATCCCAGATACGGGCCGACCTCGCCGATGAAGCACAGCGGACATTTTCCCCCTGTCATGTGCAAGGCGCTGGGCCGGTGCACGACGTTGCACCATGCCGTCTCGAACCTGCCGTTGCCGTCGAACACCTGCACGCGATGGTTTTCGCGGTCCGCGACATAGACCCAGCCGTCGGCGTCGCAATGGACGTTGTGCGGCAGGTTGAACTCACCCTCGCCGATGCCGCATCTGCCCCAGGAGAACAGGTATTTCCCGTCGGGCGTGTACTTGTGGACCTGGGCGTTGCCGTAGCCGTCGGTGACGTAGATCTCGCCGCCCGGCGACAGCGCGGTGTGGGTGCAGCGGCAGAACGGCTGCCCGCTCATGAACGGTGCCGGCTCGCCGGGCACGCCGATCGTCATCAGCACGCGGCCGTCGAGCGTGCATTTCCGCACGCAATGCGCGCCGTCGTCGGTGCAGAAGATCGTGTCGTCGGGCGCCATGTGCACGCCGTGAGCGCGCGGGAACATGCCTTCGCCCCACGACCGCAGGAAATTTCCTCCGCGATCGAACACGATCATCGGGTGTTCGCCGCGGTTGAACACGTAGACATTGTCGTTGCGGTCGACGCCGACCGCGGCAACCTCGTGGAACGACCAGCCGTCCGGGAGCTTCCCCCAGCCTTCCTCGACCCGATACCGGTATTCGCCGGCTCCAAGAATGACGGACATGTCGCTTCCCCCCATAGTTGCCTGGGCGCATCCAGGCACCAAATGGGGAGATCGATCAACCAGTGCCGTTGCCTTAGCCATGGACCCGCTGACCCTGTTTCATCCCGTGATCGCGGCCTGGTTCGCCGGGCGCTTCGCCTCGCCGACGCCAGCGCAGGCGCAGGCCTGGCCGGCGATCCAGGCCGGCGGGCACACGTTGATCGCCGCCCCCACTGGGTCCGGCAAGACATTCGCCGCATTCCTCGCGGCCATCGATGCGTTGCTCCGTGAAGGCCTGGAAGGTCGGCTCGCCGACGCGACGCAGGTGGTCTACGTCTCGCCCCTGAAGGCGCTGTCCAACGACATCCAGCGCAACCTGGAGGCGCCGCTCGCGGACATCCGGGAAGCCCTGCGCGCGCGCGGCTTGCCGGACGTCGAAATCCGCACCTGGGTGCGCACCGGCGACACGCCGCCGGGCGAGCGCGAGCGCATGCGCCGGCGTCCGCCGCACATCGTCGTCACCACGCCGGAGTCGCTCTACATCCTGCTCGGCTCCGCGTCCGGCCGGGCCATGCTGGCGACCACGCGGACGGTGATCGTCGACGAGATCCACGCCATGGCGCCGAACAAGCGCGGCGCGCATCTGGCGCTGTCGCTCGAACGCCTGGCCGCGCTGTGCGACGACCGTTTGCTGCGCATTGGCCTGTCGGCGACGCAGAACCCCATCGAGGCGATCGCGCATCTGCTGGTCGGGCCGGATGCCGAGGCCACCATCATCGATACCGGCCATCAGCGGCCACGCGACCTGGCGCTCGAAGTGCCTGGTGCGCCGCTGGAAGCGGTGATGTCGGCCGACGTCTGGCTGCTTGTCTACGAGCAGTTGGTGCGGCTGATCGAGGCGCATCGCACCACGCTGGTGTTCGTCAACACGCGGCGCATGGCGGAGCGCGTGGCGCGCCAGCTATCCGAGCGCCTCGGCGAGACAGCGGTGACCGCGCATCACGGCAGCATGGCGAAGGAACACCGGCTGTCCGCCGAGCAGCGGCTCAAGCACGGCGAACTGAAGGTGCTGGTGGCGACGGCGTCGCTGGAACTCGGCATCGATATCGGCGACGTGGACCTGGTCTGCCAGCTTGGTTCGCCGCGTTCGATCGCGAGCTTCCTGCAGCGCGTCGGCCGCTCCGGTCATGCGGTCGGCGGCCTGCCAAAGGGACGGCTGTTCCCGCTGTCGCGCGACGACCTGGTGGAATGCGCCGCGCTGCTCGACAGCGTGCGCCGCGGGGAACTCGACCGGCTGACCGTCCTGGAGCAGCCACTCGACGTGCTGGCGCAGCAGATCGTCGCGGAGGTGGCGGCGCGGGACTGGCCCGAGGCGAAACTTTTCGACCTGTTCCGCCGCGCCTGGCCGTATCGCGCGCTGGCACGCGAGGACTTTCTCGGCGTTGTGCAAATGCTGGCCGAGGGTTTTTCCACGCGGCGCGGCCGGCGCGGTTCGCTGCTCCACCATGACGCCGTCAACCACATGCTGCGCGGCCGGCGGGGCGCGCGGCTGACCGCTCTGACATCAGGCGGCACGATCCCTGACACCGCGGACTACCAGGTGGTGCTGGAACCCGAGAACCACGCGATCGGCAGCGTCAACGAGGACTTCGCTGTCGAGAGCCTGGCCGGCGACGTGTTCCAGCTCGGCAACAGCGCCTATCGCATCATCCGCGTCGAACGCGGCATCGTGCGGGTGGAGGATGCGCGCGGCCAGTCGCCGACCATCCCGTTCTGGCTCGGCGAGGCGCCGGGCCGCAGCGACGAACTTTCCGCGTCCGTGTCGCGCCTGCGGGCGGCGATCGCCCAGCGGCTGCGGACGGATCCGTCCGGCGGGACCGCGCAACGCTGGCTCGACGCCGAGGCCGGCATCGCCACACCCGCCGCGGAACAGCTGGTCGAATATCTGGCTGGGGCGCAAGCGGCACTGGGCTGCCTGCCGACGCAGGACACGCTGGTGCTGGAGCGCTTCTTCGATGAAGCGGGCGGCATGCAGCTTGTCGTCCATTCGCCGTTCGGCAGCCGGATCAACCGCGCGTGGGGGCTGGCGCTGCGCAAGCGCTTCTGCCGCAAGTTCAACTTCGAACTGCAGGCCGCGGCGACCGAGGACAACATCGTCCTGTCACTCACCACGGCGCACAGTTTCGAACTCGCCGAGGTGGCGCGCTACCTGCATTCCACGAACGTCAGGTCGCTGCTGACCGAGGCGCTGCTGGACGCGCCGATGTTCATCACCCGGTGGCGATGGGTGGCCGGCGTTGCGCTCGCGCTGCCTCGCTTCCGCGGCGGCCGGAAGGTGCCACCGCAGCTCGCGCGCATGGACGCCGAGGACCTCGTCGCGGCGGTGTTTCCCGACCAGCTCGCCTGCGCCGAGAACCTGGTCGGCGAGCGCGAGATACCCGACCATCCGCTGACCAACCAGACGATCGCCGACTGCCTGCACGAGGCCATGGACATCGCGGGACTGGAACGGCTGCTGACGCGGCTGGAATCGGGCGACATCCGCGTAGTCGCCTGCGACCTGACGCAGCCGTCGCCGCTGGCGCTCGAGGTGCTATCGGCGAGGCCATACGCCTTCCTGGATGACGCGCCGCTGGAGGAGCGGCGCACGCAGGCGGTGATGGCCCGGCGCTGGCTCGCCCCGGAGAGCGCGGCGGACCTCGGCCGGCTCGACCCGGAGGCCATCGCACGGGTGCGCACAGAAGCCTGGCCCGATGCCGCGAACGCCGAGGAACTGCATGACGCGCTGCTGTGGCTTGGCTGCCTGAGTGCGGACGAGGTGCGATCCGTGCCGGAATGGGGCGGCTGGCTGGCGGCGCTGGCGCAGGAGAACCGCGTGACGCGGCTGGCGACGCCGCAGGCGACGCTGTGGGTCGCGGCGGAGCGCCTTGGTCAGTTCCTGACGTTGTGGCCTGGGACATCGGCTCTGCCGCATATCGTGCTGGCGGCGGAGCAGGCCCAGCGCACATCGTCGCCCGAAGACGCGTTGACCGAGATCGTGCGCGGCCGCCTGGAAGGTTTGGGTCCGGTGACGCAAGGCGCACTGGCGGCGCCGCTTGGGCTGGAGCCGGACGAGATCGGCGCGGCGCTCACTGCGCTTGGAGGTCGAAGGCTTCGCCATGCGCGGGCGCTTCACCTCGGGCGCCAACGCGGACGAATGGTGCGACCGGCGGCTGCTCGCGCGCATTCACCACTACACGGTCCGCCGGCTGCGCGCCGAGATCGAGCCTGTCGCAGCGCGCGACTTCCTGCGGTTCCTGTTCGCCTGGCAGCACGTGACCGACGACACGCGCCTCGAAGGGCCGGACACCGTGGCATCGGCCGTCGCGCTGCTCGAAGGGTTCGAAGCACCGGCCGGCGCGTGGGAGACCGAACTCCTGCCGGCGCGCATCGCGGCTTACGAGCCGGCCTGGCTGGACGATCAATGCCTGGCGGGGCGCATCGCCTGGGCGCGGCTGAGCCCATGTTCCGGTCATGGCAACGGCCGCGAGCGGGTCGCGACGCCAGTGCGCACCACGCCCATCGCGCTGCTGGCGCGGCGTCACGCAGCGTTCTGGACGTCGCTCGCGGGGCCGCCGGACAGCGCGCAGCCGACCGTGCGGGCGCAGAAGGTTGTCGACTGCCTGCGCGCGCAGGGCGCCTCGTTTTTCGAGGAGCTGGTCGAGGCGACTGGACTATTGCGTCCGCAGATGGAAGAAGCGCTGGGCGAACTCGTCGCCCTCGGGTTGGTGAGTTCGGACAGCTTTGGCGGATTGCGCGCGTTGCTGGTGCCGTCCGATCGACGCAAGCCGTTCACCGGGGCGACGCGGCGGCGGCGCGTTCTCTCCTTTGGCATGGAGGACGCGGGCCGCTGGGCCCTGGCGCGTCGCGCTTCGCCTGAAGCGAGCGAACCGCAGGCCAAGGCTGGGGCCGTCGAGCACGTGGCGAGCACTCTGCTGCGCCGCTACGGCGTGGTGTTCTGGCGACTGCTCGCGCGGGAGGCCGAATGGCTGCCGCCGTGGCGCGAGCTGCTGCGGGTCTATCGCCGCCTGGAGGCTCGCGGCGAAATCCGTGGCGGCCGCTTCGTGGCCGGGTTCTCCGGCGAGCAGTACGCATTGCCCGAGGCGGTCGGCATGCTGCGCGAGATGCGGCGCAAGCCTGCTTCCGGCGAGTGGATCTCGCTGTCCGGCGCGGACCCGCTGAACCTTGCCGGCGTTCTGACGCCCGGTCCGCGACTGGCGGCATTGACCGGCAACCGGTTGCTGTTTCGCGGCGGCCTGCCGGTCGCCTGGTACGCCGGCGGCGAGGTGCGCTTCCTCGCTGCTCTCGACGTCGCCGCCCAGTGGGAGGCGCGCAAGCGCCTGCTGCGTTCCGCAGCGCCGGCACTGCTCGCCGACCTGGCCTGACAGGACCGCCAACGGGATGCGGACATCCCGCATCCCGGCACGGTGCTTCCAGCGTGGCGCTTCGTTCAGCGAGTGCGTCGCCCGCCTCAGCCATGCACCGGCAGGTCCTCGACCTGCGACAGCAATTCCTCCTCCGCCGCCAGATGCAGTGCGATGATCGCGTCGAGCGAATAGAGCAGACGACGCGCCTCGCGCTCCTCGCCGCTCGAGAGGCCCGCTTCGGACAGTCCCTCACCAGCGCGGCGAACCGCGTCGCGAGATGGACGATCTCCTCGTGCATGCGCGTCATCGAGCCGAGCGGATCGCGCCCGCCCAGGCGATGCGCAAGCTCGGGGAACACCGCGCGTTCCTCCGCCAACTGGTGCGGCAGCAGCAGCGCATTCAGTGCGGCGCTTATGGTGCGCAGCTCGCCGGTCGGATCGTCGGCCGGATGGTCGATGTGATCGGCTGTGCGCCGCATGCGGTCGAGCAGGGCGCGCAGCTGCGCATGCTCCTCCACCACGCGGTCCACCGCGCGGCGATCGGTCAGCGGCGCTGGCGCCGCTTCTCCGGTCAGCACGCGCAATGCATTGAGGATCACCGCGATGTCGATAGCCTCCTGCAGCAGCGCGCCGGCAACCGGCGGCAAGTAGCCGAATGCGGCGACGATCATCGCCGCACCGGACAGGGCCATGCCCGCCAGGATCGATTGCAGCGCGATGCCGCGTGCTCGCCTGGCGATGCCGATGGCTTCGCCGATGCGGTCCAGCCGATCGACCAGCAGCACGACATCCGCCGCCTCGGCTGCGGCCGCGGCACCGCGCGCGCCCATCGCCACGCCGACATCAGCCGCCGCCAGTGCCGGCGCATCGTTGATGCCGTCGCCCACCATCACGGTCGGAGCAGTCGCGCACTCGGCCCGCACCAGATCGATCTTGCCGGCAGGCGACAGGTCCGCGTGGACCGCGTCGAGGCCGAGCGCGACGGCGACCGCCTCGGCCGAGGCGGGCCGGTCGCCGCTCACCATGACCAGCCGGGTGACGCCGGCGGCGCGCAGGGCACGCAACGCGCGCGGCGTCTCCGGGCGGATGCGGTCCGCGAGCAGCAGGGCGCCAGCAACGCGGCCGTCGAATGCCACCCACGCGACCGACGCGGCGGCGGCGGCCATGCGTGCGGTGGCGCCTTCGGTCGGGGGCGGAATGCCGGCCGCGTCCAGCAGGCCGGCATTGCCGACCAGCACACGCGTGTCGCCGACCATGCCGGCAAGGCCGCCACCCGGGATCTCTTCGACATCGCGCGGCAGAGCGAGCGGCAGGCTCAGGCTGCGGGCCGCCGCGACGATGGCGCCGGCGACCGCGTGCTGCGACACCTGCGCCAGCGAGGCGGCGCGCCGCAGCACCTCGTCGGCGTCCTGCTCGTCCAGCGTTTCCACGCCGGTGACGCGCGGCGTGCCGGTGGTGAGCGTGCCGGTCTTGTCGAACAGCACGCTGCGCGCGCGCGCCAGTCGCTCCAGCACGCCGCCGCCTTTGACGATGATGCCGCGCCGCGCCGCGCGCGATACACCGCAGATCAGCGCCACCGGTGCGGCGAGGATCAGCGGACACGGCGTGGCAACGACCAGCACCGCGAGTGCCCGCATCGCATCGCCTGTGGCCCACCATGCGCCGCCGCCGAGCACGATCGTGATCGCGAGGAAGGCCAGCGCCCAGCGATCCGCCAGTCGCACCAGCGGTGGCCGTTCCCGTTCCGCCGTCTGCACCAGGCGGACCACGGCGGCGTAGGTGCTGTGCTCCGCGGTCGCCGTGGCGCGCAGGTCGAACGGGCCGCCGGCGTTGACCACGCCGCTGCGGATCGGATCGTCCTGCGCGCGCGTTACCGGGAGCGGTTCGCCGGTCAGCGCCGACTCGTCCAGCGTGGCCGCCTCTGCGGCGGCGATGCCGTCCACCGGAACGGTCTCGCCAGGCTTGATCAGCAACAGGTCGTCCGGCTGCACCGTGTGCACCGGCACGTCGACGACGCCGTCGGCTGTGTGCCGATGCGCGACCCGTGGCGTGCGGCTCAGCAGCGCCGCGAGTTCCCGCCGTGCGCGCGCTTCGGCAAATTCCTCGAGCGCACTGCCGCCGGCGACCATCAGCGCGATGATGACGGCGGCAAGGTGCTCGCCGAGCGCGATTGCACCGAAGATGGCGAGCAGCGCGATGACGTCGACGCCGAGCGCGCCACGGCGCAGTGCGCGCACGAGGTCCAGCAGGACGACGAGCCCGACCAGGCCGGCCGGGATGTCCCAGGCCAGATGGCCCACGCCGAAGCCGGCGACCAGGCCCAGCAGGGCAACAGCCAGCAGGAGGCGCCGCAGCGGCGGCAGGGTGATCATGCCAGAGGGATCATGCCGCAGGGATCATATCACGGGCAGATGTAGCCCGTTCCTGCCGGACTGAAGCAACCGACCGAGTGCTGTTTCGCAACGGCCGGCCGGGCACATCGCAGCCGGTGGCGCAGCGTGGTTCTTCGCAATGCTGCAAGCAGGCCGGTTGCGTGCCGCTGGCCCGACGCCGCGCGCCGACCGTCAACCCTACATTGCCCGCTGCGGCACCGTGCTCAGAAAATCCTGCAGCTGCCGTTTCCAGAATGCCGCGTTCGCGGTCGTGCCGTGGCCGCGCGTCTCGGCGCTGGCAGGTATGAGCAGGAGGCGCGCGTTCCTCACCCGTTTGAGCGCCTGCTCCATGAGGCCCGTCTCGGGCGGATTGCGCTCGTCGTCGGCGGAATTAATCGCCAGCACTGCCGCGCGGATGCGCTCCAGCCCGGGCGCGGGATTGTAGTCGCGCGCGGCATCGAACTGGTACAGGAAGTCATTGGCATCCGCGGTGAACGGCGCGGCCTCGCGGGCATCGACCAATCTGTCGGCCTGCTCCCGCGTCGGCGCCATCGCCTGGTACGCCAGGGTCCCGCCGCTGGTGGCGATGCCGAAGAACACGCTGGCCATCCGCAGCGACGGCGGCTGCGTCGTGTAGTTGCCGTTGTTCCACGCCGGATCCTTGCGGACCGCATCGATCAGCATGCGCCGCGTCATCCAGTTGCGGCTCGACATCTCGGTCGGCTGGGACGCCATCGGCACTAGCGCGTCCATGAAGTCCGGGTAAGTCACCCCCCAGATCCAGGTATGCATGCCGCCCATCGAATTGCCGAGCACCACGCGCAGGTGGCGGATGCCCAGGCCCTCGGTGACCAGGCGATACTGCGCCAGCACCATGTCGTCATAGGTGTATTGCGGGAATTTTGCCCGCATGCCGTCGGACGGCTTGGCCGATTTTCCGGCGCCCAGCGCATCCGGCAGGATGACGAAGTACCTGGCGGCGTCCAAGGGCTGTCCGGCGCCGAACAATTCGCCGGCAAATGCCGGGGTCAGCATGCTGCTGCCGGACCCGGTGGTGCCGTGCAGGATCAGCACGGGCTCGCCGGGCGGGATCGCCGATCGTGGCGTAGTGCAGCCGCAGTTCCGGCATCACCTCGCCGGTGTGGAATTTGAAGTCCCGTGCGACCCAGTCGCCTTCTCGCGGCGCCGGATACTCCGCGGCGACGGCCGAAAGGACGAACGTGGCGAGCAGCGCCACAAATGCCGACCCCAGCCGAAGGCCTGATAGCTTCACGTCGATCTTCCCTTCTCCGTGTTCAATGCTGCTTCGGCGATATTGGCCTGATCGCGGGTCTGATACCAGCGGGCCTGCCCAATGACTGCTCCAGGTGGATCTGCCGGTCTGCGTCCGGGCCCGTTTCGCTGAAATAGGACATTCAGCTCAAGGCTGGGATTGGCCGGAAGGAGACGGTCCGATTAAAGCGGAACACATGGGAGAAGCTGACGTACCACTGGTACCGACCGACGCAGATCCGTGCTGCGGGTAGATCTCGGAGGCTCAGAGTGCGTACCTAACGTGATCGAGGCTGCACCGTGGGATTGAGGATGCTCCTTATAACCGTGGGATTCAGCTTTTCTTGCGTTGTCCGGAGTAATGTTGCGGCTGTGTCTTTCGAGATCATCTTCTCATCCAGTGCGCGGGCAACAGCCAGGCGAAACGCCCTGGAAGCGCGGGTGGGATGCCCTTGATTGGGAAGAAATCGATCGTGGAACCTTCTTGCGCTCGCATCTCCTCGGAAGGTTCCGGGAAGTGGCCACCGCGTGGAAAAACGGCACGTATTCTGCTAACGTTACCAACGTGAGCCGCAACTGCTGTCACGCTGACGCGAAAGTGCCAGGCTACATCGAACAGAGCCGAAGGGATATCGTCAGCCTGATAGACCATTCGGTCCACCGCAGCGGGTGGGGCTAGAAAAGCAATGGCGAAGGCATTGGCCGAACTTCCACGGGGTCGCGGCGATATGAGCTATTGGCCTCAAGGGCGCGATAGCGATCGACAGTCAATCGATCAAGTCTTTGTGCTGGATCCCAAAGCAGGTGGTCGAGCTCATGAGCGAGCCTACAGCACCGAACTGGCGCCGGCGGTCGCGATGGGGTCGCAACCGCCGGCCCGGGTCAGCCGATCGCGCCGCCTTAGGACCGGACCGAATGGAACGTAGCGCTCACCGTCGAAGCGCCTCATCTGGGCTTGCCTGATCGGCTCGAAATTGGTGGCGCTGGTGTTGATCACGATGCCAGGCAGCAACATCGGCAACTCGAGATCATGCAGGTTGGCCGCCTGCTTCATGACGCTCTCGCGGGTCAGGTCATCGCCGCACTGCTTCAGCATCTGCACGGTCGTCGCGGCAATCGAATAACCGTAGACGGTTTGTTGGTCGGTCTTGTCGCCATCCGGGTAATACTTGTCCATAAACGAGACCCACCCTTTGTAACCCGCATCATTGAGCCATTGGGGATCGGTGGGGTCTTTGAAGGAATTGTCACTGATGATCCCCTTCGCGTTTTCGAGGCCGGCCGGCTTCAGGGTCGCTCCGACGGACGAGGCGATGCCGTTCAGGATGTGCATCGGCTTCCATCCGATTTCAGCCATCTTCCTGATCGCCAGGGCGCCGAACTTGGGGATCGCGATCGTGACGAGGACATCGAGCCCGCCGCTTGCAACTGGATAATCTGCGAGTCGACGGTCGGGTCCGTGGTCTCGTAGGTAGCCTTGGCCTTGATCATCGATGCGGCCTTGGCGCCGAGCCCGTCGACCACCCCCTTCAAATAGTCCTTGCCGAAATCGTCGTCCTGATAGAGCACGGCGATCTTGGCATCGGGCTTGTTCTTCAGGATGTATGCCGCGTAGATGTGTCCCTCGGCCTGGTAGCTGACGAAAAAGCCCATGGTCCACGGGTGACCCTTGGGGTCGTCCCACTTGGTGGCGCCTGTGCTGGGGAACAGTTGTGGCACCTTCTTTTCGTTCAGGTAGTGCCAAACTGCGCTGTTGGTCGGGGTCCCCACCGAACCGGACGAAAAGAAAGACCTCGTCTTCTTCCACCAGCTTGCGTGTCATCTCGACTGTCTTCGGCGGCGAGTAGCCATCATCGTAGGAAATCCAGGTGATCTTGCGCCCGTTCACGCCACCCTGGGCGTTTATCATCTTGAAATAGGCTTCCATCGACAGCGGAATTGGACTGGCGTTCGACGAGCGGCCCGCTATAGGGGCCGGTGTTGCCGATCTTGATCTCGGTGTCGTCACGCCCGGCCCATATTTCTTAGCGGCGCGGGCAGGAAGTGCGGCAATGGCAAGCGCGCTCGGCGCGGCGGCAAGGATCGCGCGACGTGTCGGCTGTGGCATCGGAAGCTCCCTGTTTGAGTGCCTTACGTCTGTTGTCCAGATCAACGGCTTATTGCTCCTGACGACGCACGGCGCCGTCAGGGCGGGGGCAGCATGATCTCGCAGCGCGTAATTGCCAAGCGAATACCGAAGCAAACCAGTCGCCGCCTGAACGCTCCGACCGCGTCATTCGCCGGATGGTTGGGTTGGCAGCGCGCTGCTCACTTTTTCCGTGCCAGGATGACCGCCCCCACGGAACCTGATGCTCCCCGATGCAAGCAGAACGCAGGACCATCGGAAAGCGATCGCCAGGTCGCGCGGCGCCTGCCCTTACAAAGGGGCGGGCGCCGAGTTCGGTTGCGTCCTGCGCGCCGATCGCTGCTGTATCGCCCACAGCGCGATGCCGCTCATCGCCGCGGTCACGACCAGGTAGTAGCTGGGCGACAACGGATCCCCGGTTTGCGCGATCAGCCAGGTCGCGATAAACGGCGCAAACCCGCCGAAGATTGTCACCGCCGTGCTGAAACTCAGCGATATGCCGATCGCCCGGGTTGCAACCGGGAATTGCTCACCCACAGCGAGGGCAGGACGCCGCTATAGCCGGCCTTGAGCAGTTGCAGCCATGCAACCGCAATTATGCATGCCGCGAGTGTTGGCCACGCCCAAATCAAGTAAAAGCACGGCCAGGAGGTCAGGACAAACAGCCAGGCTGTGACCACCATAATCCGCGGGCGCGCAATCTTGTCCGACCAATGTCCGAACAGCGGACAACCGATCGCAAGAACGAAACCGCCGATCAAGGTCGCAATAAAGCCGGTCGAGGCCGGCAGGCCGAGCGTCTTCTGTCCGTAGGTCGGGATATAGAGCAGGATGTAAAATGAGCTGTTGGAGATGATCTTGAAGCCGATCCCGAGCAGCACCGGAAGCGGGTGCTTGCTCAGAAGTTCGCGGAACGGGATGGTTTCGACCTTCTCAGATGCTAAGAACTCCGGCGTTTCCTCCAGTCGCGAGCGGATATAAAGCCCGGCCGGTCCGACCAGCATTCCGAAGAAGTAGGGTATCCGCCAACCCCAACTGAGGAGCTGGTCATGGGTCAGCAGCGTTGTCAGGCCGAGGCCGAACAGCGAGGCGAGGGCGGTGATCATACCGGCGACGGAAAATTGCCAGCTGGCGCTGAAGCCCCGGCGCTTCGTGCCGTGCTCCATGAGAAACGCGACGGAGCTGCCGAACTCGCCGCCGACCGAGAACCCCTGCAGGAGACGCGCGAGCGTGATCAGTATCGGCGCGGCGAGACCGATCGCCGCGTGGCTCGGAGTAACCGCCATCAGCGTCGTGCCGACCATCATCAACGCGATCGACAGAGTGAGCCCGGCCTTCCGGCCGTGCTTGTCGGTATAGGAGCCGACAAAAATCGCCCCGAGCGGTCGGACAAGATAGGCAAGTCCAAACGCGCCAAAAGTGACCAGAAGCGACACGGTCGGGTTCCCCGTGGGGAAGAATACCTGTGAGATTGTGACCGCGAGAAAACCGTAAATAACAAAGTCGAACCATTCAAGCACGTTGCCGATCGTAGCGGCAATCACGACGCGTCGGAGCGTCGTCTCCAGCGGTGCGTCTCCGTTCAAAGCGGCGCCGGTAGGCATCCCTGTTCCCCTTTCTTGAACTGACATCCCCCAGATGGGTGGCTTTTCTGCCCTTCTTGGAGGCAGCCTAATCGCCGGTCCAGGCGGCCTGCAACAGTTGAGTTGACGGAAACGCACCATGGCTGACGCGGCACGAAGCGATGGGCGCACAGTCCAAGGCATCTCCGACGCGCGGTTCGGGCCGGCGAGTGGGATACGGCCGGCCATGACCAGGGCGTGCTGAGAGACCCAGGCACCAGCCGGGCGTCGAACCAAGATCCGTGTGCCAGCATGACGGTCGGCGCAGACAAACGAGGTTCCGTCCGCTTTGATCTGGTCAGGGCAGCCAGGTGTCCGAGGACGGTCGAGAACGGTGATCGGACAGGCGGACTGGCCTGATCCAAGCTCAGTCAGGGTAGATCATCTTCCGCGTGACGCCGCCGTCCACGATGAACTCGACGCCGGTGACGAAGCCGCTCTCCGGTCCCACCAGCCAGGCCACGAGAGCCGCGATATCGTCCGGCGTTCCCACGCGCCCGGCGGGATGGAACGCGTGGTCCTCGGGACGCGGTGGATAGCCCTTGGTGAAGATCCATCCCGGGCTGATGCAGTTCACCCGCACATCCGGCCCGAGGCTGATCGCGAGCGCGTGCGTCAACGCCACGAGGCCGCCCTTGGATGTCGCGTAGGCCTCGGTGTGGGGCTCCGACATATGGGCACGCGTCGATGCGATCGTCACGACCGCGCCAGTCGCTGCGCGCAACAGCGCCTCGCCGGCGCGCACCAGCAGGAACGTGCTGGTCAGGTTGGTGCCGATCACGCGCGACCATTCGTCCGGGGTGAGCCGCGCGATCGGCTTGCGGATCATGATGCCTGCGTTGCAGACGAGCGCGTCGAGCCGGCCTTCGCCTGCCACCACGCCGTTGAGCAGTGTCGCGACCGCAGTCTCGTCGGCGACATCGCAGACCGCGTAACGCCCGCCTGGCGGTGCCGAGCCGGTCGCGTCGCGATCGGCGACGACGATCCGCCAGCCGTCGCGCGCCAGTCGGGAAGCGATTGCCGCGCCGATCCCGTTCGCCCCGCCTGTCACCAGAGCCACGCGCGACGCATCGTTGGTCACGGCCAGCCTCCCCGCCAGAACCAAAACGGCTGACAGCGACCGGCCCTGCCGCTGTCAGCCGTTCGGGACTTTAGCCGGCTCAGGCCGGATGGAACACCAGGGTCCGGAGTTCGATGCTCTCGCGCGGTAGGACGTCGACCGGGGCCGTGGGGTCCTCGAACGCGGTGTGCGGCGCGAACCGGGCGCGCCCGTCGGTCGCGCTATCAAAACACTTCAGCAGCAGCGCCTCGTCCGGCTGCATCTCGGGCACATAGAACCAGCGATGCGCGGGGTTGTAGGTAACGCCGTAGGTTTCTCCCACGCGGTTCTGGTAGACCAGATCCGACGGCACCAGATCGCCGGGCGCGACCGAGCCCGCGTCGCACACCGCGAGCGGCGCATCCCGCAGCGGTCCGCGGATCGGCCGCCAGAGGTTGATCACCTGCACGCGCCCGCGCAGCAGTTCCGCTGCCTCATCGCCGAAGAAGTCGCGCACGCGCTGCGGGCCGGATGTCGCCGTGTGATCCACGTGCACGCGCGTCGCGGGCTGGCGCGGCGTGCCGGGCGCGCGGTCGTCGACGCCGCGGACGCGACGGCGCAGCGTGTGGTCGAAGATGAAGACCTTGCTGGCGCCGGTCGCCTCGGCAATCACCCGCTGCGCCTCGGGATAATAGACCCGCCGCAGCTCGTCCTCGTCCCAGAAGTCCTGCACCGCACTCCGGTAGTTCAGAACCGCGAAGCCTTCGCGATCGAGGGAAATATCGGACGCGATGGCGCGCGCATCGTGCACCGGCACAACATGCGGCTCGGCCGAGGAATTGGAGCGCGGCACGCCGGGCGGCGGGTCGAAGGTGTAGTTGCGCGGCCGGTCCGCCATCGGCGCGAGGTAGTTCAGCGTCGCGTCGACATGGGCCAGATCGCTCACTCGTGCTGCGGTTGCGTTCATGCCTGGGTTCTCCTGTGTGTTGTCGGGTCTCGAGGCGCTCAGCACGGCGGCTGGGCGCGCCAGAATGGGGTCGAAAGCTCGCGGTAGACGTCCGCCGTCGAGGCGCCGAAATCCGCCAGCTCGCGATGGGTGAGTTTCGCCAGGGCCGCGCGCTCGTCAATCCGGCGGCGCCACTGGCGCACCGTTGCGACGAAGCGCGAGAACGTCCCCTGGCGGCGCCCAGCGCTGGACCCTGCGGGTAGCGTCGATACCTGAGAATTTGTCAGCGATGGATAAGCGAATCCAGCCATGACCGGGTCTCCTGCGATTGACTTGCAGGCCGCTACATGGCGTTTCAAATCGGCACCGACAAAGGATTGTTTGTCAGCCTTCACATGAGCGGATGTCATGCTAAGCTGGCCGTATGGCGCTGACGCTGCCCTCGCTGAACGGATTGCGGGCCTTCGAGGCCGCGGCGCGCCACCTGAGCTTCACCCGCGCTGCAGCCGAGCTGAACGTCACCCAGACCGCGATCAGCCACCAGATCCATCGGCTCGAGGAGCAACTCGGCCTGCCACTGTTCGTGCGGCGCAATCGCGCCCTGCTGCTGACCCGCGAGGCCGAGGCCTATCTGCCCGCGGTCCGCACCGCGTTCGACGACCTGCGCCGGGCGACGGCCAGGCTGCGCCGCCCCGAGCGCGAGGGCCTGCTCACGGTCAGCACGACGGCCTCGCTCGCGGCGAAATGGCTGGTCACCCGCGTGGCCGCGTTCCAGGACGCCAATCCCGGCGTCGAGGTCCGCATTACGACTTCGGCGCACCTGGTCGATTTCCAGCGCGAGGAGGTCGACCTCGCGGTTCGCTACGGCCGCGGCAACTGGCCCGGGCTGCGCGCCAACTGGCTGATGGCCGAGGACATTTTTCCGGTCTGCAGTCCGTCGCTGCTGACGGGGGAAAAACCGCTACGCCGGCCCGAGGACCTCGCGCACCACACGCTGCTGCATGCGACCGTGTCGCGCGAGGACTGGCAGCTCTGGCTGACCGCCGCCGGCCTGCCGGTTTCGCTCGCGGCACGACGCGGCATGAGCTTCGACCAGAGCTTCATGGCGATCCAGGCGGCGGTCGAGGGCCTCGGCATCGCGCTCGGCCGGACCCGCTTCGTCGAGGCGGACATCGCGGCCGGGCGGCTCGTGGTCCCGTTCGATATCGTGTTGCCGGCGGATGCCGGGTTCTATGTCGTGGCGCCCGAGGAGACCGCCGATACGCCGCGGATCGCCTTGTTCCGCGACTGGCTCATCGGATCGGTCGCGCCAGGTTCCGTGGCGCCGCCGCCGCCGTGATCAGGCAGCCAGACGAACCATCGCGCTACCGTAGCCGGGCGTCTGCAGCAGTGGCCCGTCGCAAACCTCGACCATCCGGGCGCGGTCGAAACCGTTGAACGCGGTGCGCAGGCAGCCGCCATAAGCGCCGAGCTGGCCGATCTCGATCCAGTCGCCCTCCGCCGCATCCGCGGGCAGCACGAACGGCCCGCGCATCGCATCGGCGCTGTCGCAGGTCGGCCCGAAGAACGAGAATTCCATCTCCTGCGCTGCCGGGGCGGGACCGTCCGGCCGTATGAGCCGCACCGGATAACGGAACCCGAGCGCCCCGGCATCCGCCAGGCTGCCGTATACGCCGTCGTTGACATACAGCGCGTCGCCCCGGCGATGCTGCACCTGCACGACCACCGAGCCGCCGCCTGCCACCAGGGCACGGCCGGGCTCTGCCCAGAGCCGGGCCTGCGGCAGACCGAGACGCTCAAACCCTGCGTCGATCTCGGCCAGGAACGCGCCGAGCGGGGGCGGTTCCGCATCCGGATAGGACACCGGGAATCCGCCGCCCACGTCGATCACCGCCAACGCGACGCCGGCGGCGCGAACAACCTGGCCGACCAGATTCAGTGCACCGCGCCACGCCAGCGGCTCAAGGCACTGGGAACCGACATGGAAGCTCACGCCGAGCCGCGCCGCCTGCCCGCGGGCGGCGCGCAACAGGGCGATCGCCGCCTCCGGCACAGCGCCGAACTTACCCGTCAGATCGAGCACTGCCGCGCCCTTTGGCAACGCCAGACGCACGATCAGGCCAAGTTCACCCGGCACGCCGGTCGCGGCAATCTCGTGGACGATCTTTGTCAGCTCCTCGGCGCTGTCCAGTACGAAATCGCGCACGCCATGGCGGGACCATGCCTCGCGGATCGTCCCGCGCGCCTTGACCGGGTGCATGAAGTGGATGTCGGCGTCCGGGAACATCTGCCGTACCAAGGCCACTTCGGCGAGCGAGGCGCAGTCGAAATGCCGCACCCCTCCGGCGCGGACGGCGCGCAGCACGGCCGGCTCCGGATTGCACTTCACGGCGTACAGCACATCGCCCGGAAACGCCTCGACGAAGGCGCGCGCGGTCGCTTCGATGGTCGCCGGGCGAAGGCAATGCATCGGCTCCTCCGGACGCTCGAGCGCGACCAGTTCGTCCACAGCGGGCAGCGGCGAAACAACGGACGAAAAACGGCGACGAAGCGGCGTGACGGCGGCGCGAAAGCGCGGCTGGTTCATGGCTGATATCCTCGCGAGCATCCGGCGCGCGTCTGCGGTGCGCCGAGCGGCAGAGACAAAAGGCGTTGGGAACCGTCGCCACGCGCAAACGCGCCGCGGCGACGGGGACCTAGCCGATGCTGCGAGTACTTCGCATCGCGGCAAACCAATCAGCCAACATAGGCGGCTCCCTAACGACCCCGGCCCACGATTGGCCGGACCGACCGAAAAGGACGCGTTACGTCGTTGCTGTGCCCCTGAGGATTTCATCGAGGGGCTCGCGGCACGTGCGATGCGTCGCCGCTCACCGCAGGAGGTGAAGCGGAACCGGCTATATAAGGTTGTTGAACGCCGAGGAGGTATGCGTTCTCAGAGGGTGAGGTATAACTCGTCGCTTAATTGCAACGAATCAGCCGGTATGCGCGGCCGACCCGACTAGGGCGAGATACTCCCAAGCGATCGTGGCTGCCGCCAACGCGGTAATCTCGGCCACGTCGTAGGCCGGCGCGACCTCCACCACGTCCATGCCGGCAAACGCGATGCCGCGCAGCCGCCGCAGAATTGCCTGCGCCTGCCACGATGCGAGGCCGCCGATCTCCGGCGTGCCGGTGCCCGGGGCGAACGCCGGATCGAGCGTATCGACATCGAAGCTGAGATAGGCCGGCGCAGCGCCCACAACGTCACGGATCCGCCGTGCGACCGCGTCCGGTCCGGCAGCATGTACGTCCTGCGCGGACAGAACCGTAACGCCGCGGCTGATCGTCCAGTCCCACACCTCGCGCTGCACCGGCGAGCGGATGCCGATCTGGATCATCTGCCCCGGATCGACCAGTCCTTCCTCGATCGCGTGATAGAACACCGAGCCATGCCCGTAGGCCTGGCCGAAACTTTCCGGCCACGTGTCCACATGCGCGTCGAAATGCACCAGCGCGAGCCTACCGCCCAGGCGGCGTGACAGGGCGCGCAGCAGCGGCAGCGTGATGCCGTGCTCGCCCCCCAGCGCCAGCAGATGGCCGATCCCGGCTGCCTGCTGCTCGATGAGGTGCAGGCTCGCCGGGATGTCACCCAGTGCGAGCCGCAGGTCACCGATATCGGCGAGGGGCAGGTTAGCCGGATCGAGCCAGAACTCCGGGTGCGCGCCATCGGTCAGCATGCGGCTGGCGCGCCGGATCGCGTGCGGTCCGTCGCGGGCGCCGGCGCGGTTGGTGGTGCCGAGATCGAGCGGCACGCCGGCAATGACGAAATCCGCGGCACGATCGTGTGCAGGTGACGCCGAGAAACCCGGTGGGCGTGGCGAATGTCGGCGTTCCGGTCATGTCGCCGGGTCCGCGGGTGAGTGGCCACATTGCAGGTCGCGGCACATCAAAACTGTCGGCTCGCCACTATGTTCGAAGGTTTCGACGGTGCGCCAGCCGGCGCGGGCGTAGATGCGCTCCGCCGTGGTGGTGTAGAGCCACAGCGTCGGGATCGCAGCCGCACGCGATGCCGCTTCGACGGCTCCGATCAAACGCCCGACATGGCCGCGGCCGCGCACTTCGGGTGCAACGAATACCCCGGCCAGCCACGGTGTAAGATCGGGCCGCGCGGCCAGATCATGCGCAACGAGGCTGGCCGTTCCGACCGGTTCGCCGTCGATCAGCAGGACGAACGTTTGCGGTGGCCCGACCTCGGCATTGGCAGCGCCCACCAGCCCGTGAACGTGGTGCAGCGGAAAACCATCGGCACGCCAAAACGCCTCCCACAGCCAGCGCGCGACGATCGGCACCAGATCGGGATCTGCCGCCGTTCGAACGACATCTTCGGTGGCTGCGGCCATACGATCCTGTCGACTACCGCACGATCACGTTGCGGAACTGCCACGGATCGGTGGGATTAATGTCGTCGGGGAACAGCTCGTTCCGGCCTTGCAGCGGCGTCCAGTCGGTATAGGC
Source organism: uncultured Alphaproteobacteria bacterium (assembly GCA_963794185.1). GTDB lineage: Bacteria > Pseudomonadota > Alphaproteobacteria > Acetobacterales > Acetobacteraceae > JAMXLO01. The sequence goes on from CAWCDM010000063.1 coordinate 49,669, forward strand.
CCCCGCCATCCGACCCAGATAGGGCTCCATGATCCCCAGAATGCGTTCGTGATCGAGTTCGTCGGCCTCGACGATGCCCCGCCGCGGGTTCTCGATCGCCCATACCATCCCGGCCAGCACAGCCGATGTCACCTGCAACGCGGTCGCGTTCTGGTACGGTGCCAGACGACGCGCCTCCTCGATCGAGAGCTGCGAGCCATACCAGTAGGCGTTGTTCGGATGGCCGTAGAGCAGCACGCCAAGTTCGTCGATGCCATCGACGATCTCCTCGTTCATCAGCCGGAAGTGCTGACTGCGGGCGGAACGCGTTGCCCTGCAGTTCATGCAGCGACAGGATCGCATCGTCGCACGGATGATAGGCGTAGTGGCAGGTCGGGCGGTAGGTCACGCGCCCGCCGTCGCGCAGCGTCAGGTAGTCGGCGATGCTGATCGCCTCGTTGTGCGTGATCAGAAATCCCTGGATCGGCCCGGCGAGCGGCGTCCAGCTCCGCACCCGCGTGCCGGCGCCGGGACGGCTGAGATAGATCGCCGCATCGCAGCCGAACGCGTGGCGTGCGCCCTCCGGCGGCATGTGCGTCTCGTGCGTGCCCCAGCCGAGTTCCGACGGCTGCAGGCCTTCCGACAGAAAGCCGTCGATCGACCACGTGTTGACGAATTCGTCCTGCTGCTTGGGGATGCGCGCGCGCTGCGTGTCGCGTTCGGCGATGTGGATGCCCCTTACGCCGAGCTCGCGCGCCAGCCGCCCCCAGTCCTCGCGCGCTGCGGGTGCGGCGGTCCGGCCGAGATCGCGCGCCAGGTGCAGCAATGCACGCTTGACCAGGTGGCTCACCATGCCGGGGTTCGCGCCGTGCGCCACCACCGCGGTGGGGTCGGCGCCGGGCCGGCGCAGCACCAGGGCCGATTCGCGCATCGCGTAGTTGGACCGTTCCGAGATCGATTTGCCGGGATCGGTGTAGCCGCCCGGCGGCGGCTCGATGCAGGTATCGAGGTAGAGCGCGCCAAACTCGCGGCACAGTTCGATCAGCGCGACCGACGAAACGCCCACCGACAGGTTGACCAGGAAGCCGCCTTGCGCCAGCAGCGGCGTCAGGATTTCCCGGAGTGTCTCGGGCAGCAGAGGCACCTTCTCGAAGCGGATGCCGGCGAACTCGGCGATGGCGCGAGCCGAATCGTCAGGGTCGATGATCACCATCCGCTCGCGTGCCACCTCGATGTGGCGAAGGATCAGCGGCAGCGTGCCCTTGCCGATGGAACCGAAGCCCACCATCACCAAGGGTCCGTCGAGCCGCGCATGCGTCATGGTCGGTATCGGCATCGTTTGCTCACCTGCCTGCAGTACGAATCGGCTGCCGGCTACCGGCGTGCATAGGGGCCCCGGTAGCCCAGCAAACTCTGGATGTAGTCGCTGCGGCTGTGCACATCCGCCTGCCCGTCCGGGTGGGAGCGCCGCATCAATCCCTTGATCTCGGTCACCGAAGCGTAGCCGCGCGCAATCAGCCACGCCTCCAGACTGGCGACCATGGACCGCAGACGCCGCGGTCCATGGCGGAGCAAGGCCGAAGTGGTCATCACCGCATCGGCGCCCGCGAGCAGGTATTTGATTACTTCGTCCGCGGTGTCCACACCAGTGCTCGCCGCGAGCGATACGCGCCGCAGTTGCCCGGCAAGCAGCGAGAGCCAGAGCAGACCAAGCCGGATCTCGCCCGTGCCGCTGAGCGCGACATCGTTGTTCCAGCGCAGACGGGTAAGATCGATATCGGGCTGATACAGGCGGTTGAACAGGACGAGCCCGTCCGCACCGGCATCGTCGAGCTGCCGGGCCAACGCGCCGAATGCCGAATAGTAAGGCTGCAATTTGACCGACACAGGAATTTGGACCCGGCTGCGGACGGCTTGGAAAAGACCAACGCAGTCCGCGTCCGCCTCGGCGCCCGTCATGGTGGGATGCGCCTCGATCCGGTAGATGTTGAGTTCGAGCGCGGATGCCCCGGCCTGTTCGATGAGCCGGGCATAGTCGATCCAGCCCGCCTCGGTCGTTCCGTTCAAGCTGGCGATGACGGGTATACCGACCGCGGCGCGCGCGCGGGCGACCAGATCAAGGTAGCCGTGCGGTCCAGCGCTGAACTTTGTCGATGCCGGAAAGTACGAGCTGGCTTCTGGCGAACTGTCGGCGCCGACGCTGGTCAGCTCGTCTGCCAGTTGCTCTTCCTTGCGGATCTGTTCCTCGAACAGCGACGGCAGGACCACGGCGCCGGCGCCATGATCCTCCAGTTGTCGGATCGCGCCGACATCTCCCGTGAGCGGCGAGGCGGACGCAATGATCGGGTTGCGCAGAACGAGGCCGAGATAGCGTGTGCCAAGGTCCATACCGCTTTCCTCTGGCTGTCCGGTCGCTGGCCGTGCTCGTGTCTGGGCGCACCGGTGGCTCGCGTCGGTCGAGTGGCCTCCCCTGTAGCACAACCGGTTTGCTGCTGCGATGACGGCTCTGTGTCGCCGGGCGGTTGCCGCTCCGGCCGCCGCATGGCACCGTCCGGCGGACAACGAAACCCCCATCCGCGAGCAATCTCAGTGACCCTGATCCTGGCCAGCCGCCCGAACGTGTATTCATCGAGCCCGCTCGACCGTGTCGGCACAAGGCGCGAAGAGGCCGAGTGGATCGAACAGCGGCTGCATGATCCCGAGACGCTGTTCGTGCCGGTGTGGCGCAACCGCAATCTGGTGCGCGGCATGGACGAGGGCACGCCGGAGGCGGTGTTCATTTCCGGCGAGATGGCCCATGCGCTGCGCATGCATGGCGGCCCCTGGGCATTCCTGGGGATGCACGGCGAGCAGGCGGTGTTCGCGGTGGACATCAGCACGGCGGACGACCCGGTGCCGCTGCTCTCCGAGGACCTGGGCAAATTCGTCGACCTGCGGTCGGTCGGCTGGGGTGTGCCGCGGCCGGAGGCCTCGGTCCTGGCGCATGCGCGCGGGCTGATGCACTGGCGCGCGCGGCACCGGTTCTGCGGTGTGTGCGGCGGCGTGTGCGATGCCCGCAGTGCCGGCCATATGATGGTCTGCACCGCCTGCGAGGCACAGCACTTCCCGCGCACCGATCCCGCCGTGATCATGCTGGTGACGCGCGGCGACACCGCGCTGCTCGGCCATTCGCAGCGGTTCCCGCGCAGCAACATGTATTCGACGCTGGCCGGCTTCGTGGAGCCGGGCGAGACGCTGGAGGAGGCGGTGCGGCGCGAGGTGTTCGAGGAATCCGGCATCAAGGTCGGCGCGGTGCAGTATCATTCGAGCCAGCCATGGCCGTTCCCCGGCAACATCATGCTCGGCTTCTACGGCGAGGGGCTCAGCGAGGCGATCACCATCGATCCGGAGGAGATGCTTGACGTGCGCTGGTTCTCGCGTGAGCAGATTCGTGACCCCGAGGCGCATGATTTCCTGCTGCCGCGTGTGGACAGCATCGCGCGCCGGCTGATCGAGGACTGGATGGCGGCCGGGTGAGATGGCTGATCGTGCCGCTGCTGGCGCTTCTGGCGGCCTCCTGCAACAGCGGTAACACGCCGCAGGCCGAATGCGAGCGCCAGGCTGAGCAGGATCCCGCGGTGCGCGCGATCTACTCGGGCACCAACGGCGACTATACCAGCAGCCTGTATCAGGCCTACTACGACCTGCGGGAAGCGAAGCGCCAGGCGACGCTGCGGTGCATGCGCGCGAAGGGGCTGGTGCCGCCAGGCGGCGTGCAGCCGGTGAAGCCGCAGGTACAATGAGCGACCTGCTGACGATCGGCTATGAGGGCTGCACGATCGATGACGTATTGTCCGAATTACGCCGTGCGCAGGTCGGGCTGCTGATCGACGTGCGCGCGGTGCCGCAGTCGCGTAAGCCGGGCTTCTCCAAGCGCCAGCTTGCCGCGGGACTGGACGCGCAGGGCATCGCCTATGTGCATCTTCAGGGCCTCGGCACGCCGAAGCCTGGCCGCGACGCGGTGCGCGCCGGGCACCCCGAACGAATGGAGCCGATTTTCCGCGAGCACATGACGTCCGATCGCGCCCAGGCGGATCTGGCCAACGCCCGGCAGCTAGTTCGAGGCGTGCGCGCGTGCCTGCTGTGCTTCGAGCAGGACCCGATGACATGCCACCGCCGCTTCGTTGCCGAGATGGTTTCGGCGGAGACGGGGCAGGAGATCGTGCACCTGCACGCGCGGCGGTGAGAGGCGCAGCGCCACTACCGCGTACACCTCTCCCGCAAGCTGGAGAGGTCGGAGCGCGCCAGCTCGACGGGAGAGGGTGCCGCGGCCAATACCGAGGGGACGCTCCCTCCCCCGCGTCGTTGCAGCGACCTCTCCCGCAAGCGGGAGAGGTGTACGCGCTGGCGCAGTCGACCTGAACTACTTTAGTGCAGCCACCCGGCCAGGATCGCCAGCCAAAGCAGTGCCACGATGTTGGTGATCTTGATCATTGGGTTGACCGCCGGCCCCGCCGTGTCCTTGTACGGATCGCCGACCGTGTCGCCCGTCACCGCGGCCTTGTGCGCCTCGGACCCTTTGCCGCCGTGGTTGCCTTCCTCGATGTATTTCTTGGCGTTGTCCCACGCACCGCCGCCCGAGGTCATCGAGATCGCCACGAACAGCCCGGTCACGATGGTGCCGAGCAGCATCGCCCCGAGTGCCGCGAACGCGGCGGTGCGGCCGGCGATGACGTCGATCACGACCCACAGCACGATCGGCGCCAGCACCGGCAGAAGAGATGGCAGAATCATCTCGCGGATCGCCGCCCGGGTCAGCATGTCCACGGCACGGCCGTATTCGGGCTTCGCCGTGCCTTCCATGATGCCGGGGATCTCGCGGAATTGCCGGCGCACCTCCACCACCACCGCGCCGGCGGCACGGCCGACCGCGGTCATGCCCATCGAGCCGAACAGGTAGGGCAGCAGGCCGCCGAGGAACAGCCCGATCACCACGAACGGGTCCTGCAGGGTGAACGTCACGTTCAGGCTCGGAAAATAGTGCTGCAGGTCTTGCGTGTAGGCGGCGAACAGCACCAGCGAGGCGAGCCCGGCGGAACCGATGGCATAGCCCTTGGTGACCGCCTTGGTGGTGTTGCCGACAGCGTCCAGCGCATCGGTGGTAACCCGCACATCGGCCGGCAGGTCGGCCATCTCGGCGATGCCGCCGGCATTGTCGGTGACCGGCCCGTAGGCGTCCAGCGCCACGATCATGCCGGCGAGCGACAGCATGGTGGTGGCCGCCACCGCGATGCCGAACAGGCCCGCGATCATCGAGGCGACGATGATGCCGATGCAGATCACGATCACCGGCAGCGCGGTGGATTCCATCGATACCGCCAGGCCCTGGATCACGTTGGTGCCGTGGCCCGTGGTGGAGCTCTGCGCGATCGAGCGCACCGGGCGGTATTCGGTTGCCGTGTAGTATTCGGTGATCCAGACGATCAGGCCGGTGACCGCCAGCCCGACCAGCGCGCAGACGAAGAGCTGCATGCCGTTGACCGCGCCTCCGCCGGTGAGCGGCAGCGGCGTGGTGAAGCCCACGAACCAGGCGATGATGATCGCGATCGCGACGATCGACAGCGCGCCGGTGACCGCCAGGCCCTTGTAGAGCGCCTTCATGATCCCGTTGTCGGGACCCAGGCGGACGAAATAGGTCCCCACGATCGAGGTGAGGATGCACACGGCACCGATCCCGAGCGGCAGCAGCAGCACATGGTCGCGGATGTCGCCGGTGAAGTAGATCGCCGCCGAGCAGCATGGTGGCGACGATGGTCACCGCGTAGGTCTCGAACAGGTCGGCTGCCATGCCGGCGCAGTCGCCGACGTTGTCGCCCACGTTGTCGGCGATGACGGCGGGGTTGCGGGGGTCATCCTCGGGGATGCCGGCTTCCACCTTGCCGACCAGATCGGCGCCCACATCGGCGCCCTTGGTGAAGATGCCGCCGCCGAGACGGGCGAAGATGGAGATCAGCGAGCCGCCGAAGCCGAGTGCGACCATGGCCTCCAGCACCGGACGGAGGTCATCGTTCGGCAGGCTGTGGCGCAGATAGAGATAATAGCCCGCGACGCCGAGCAGGCCGAGGCCGACCACCAGCATCCCGGTGATGGCGCCCGCCTTGAAGGCGATCTCGAGGCCGGCGGCGAGGCCCTGGCGCGACGCCTGGGCGGTGCGGACGTTGGCGCGCACCGACACGTTCATGCCGAGATAGCCGGCCGCCGCGGACAACAGGGCGCCAATGACAAAGCCGATGGCGACGTGGATGCCCAGCGTGAGGCCCAGGATGATCAGGATCGCCACGCCGACGATGCCGATCGTGGTGTACTGGCGGTTGAGGTAGGCACGCGCGCCCTCCTGGACCGCGGCGGAGATCTCCTGCATGCGGGCGGTGCCAGCGTCGGCCGCCAGCACCTGCTTGCTTGTCACGAAGCCATAGACCAGCGCCACCAGGCCGCAGGTTATGATCACGATATACGCCAATGTCATGTTGGGTCCCTCTGTCGGAGCCCAACCGTTGGTTGCGGTCGGGCGCCCCCAGCTCACGTTCCGGGGGTGGGGTCGGATTGGGGCGGGGGTATGCCAGAAGCGTTAACCGCAGGCAAATAGGAGGGTTAACGATGGGGCGGCCCCTTGCGCGGGTCGGTGCTCTCGGTACAGATCGGGCGGTCGGCGCGCCTGTAGCTCAATTGGTCAGAGCG
>CAWCDM010000064.1:0-22587 GCA_963794185.1 uncultured Alphaproteobacteria bacterium
GTCGACAGCAAATTCCAGCTGTATAATATCGGCCACCGCTTGGCCTTTCCCGTCATGGCGGGCGAAGCATGCCCCGGCGAATGCCGGGGGCCCCGCCATCCACGACTTTGCCGTGCACAGCAAGGAAAGGCGTGGATAAAAAGGCCCTAGCCCGGGCATGCTTCGGCGGCCATGACGGCGTCGTGACAACAGATAGGTCATTTTCAGAGGTGGTCGGTACAGACCCAAATCCAAAGGATCGCTGCATGGCCTCGGACAAGGACCTGGACCGGCTGGACCGGGAGATACTCGCCTCCTTGCCGCCGACGCTTCGCTCTCGCTTGCCGATATCGCCTCGCGCGTCGGCCTCACGCCGACACCGTGCTGGAAGCGCATCCGCCGCATGGAACAGGCGGGCGTGATCCTCGGCCGTGTCGCGATGATCGATCCGGCGAAGGTGGGGCTGCCGGTGTCGGTGTTCGTCGCGGTCGAGACCGCCGACCATTCCAGCGAATGGCTGCAGCGCTTCGCCGGCGTGGTGGCCGAGCTGCCGGAAATTGTCGATGCCTGGCGGATGAGCGGCGACGTGGACTACCTGCTGCACGTCGTCGTGCCCGACATCGCCGCCTACGACGATTTCTATCGCCGCCTGATCGCCGCCGTGCCGCTGCGCAACGTCACCAGCCGCTTCTCCATGGAGCGGCTGAAGGCGGCGCCGCTGCCGATCTGAGCCATGCTGCGCTCGCGGGGCCCGGCTGGCGGAGAGGCTACTGATCGGTATACTCCGCCCCGTTGACCGGATCAGAGCGACGCTCGCAAGGGAGAGGAACGGATGAGTTTGAAAGGGGCGGGCTATATCGTCGGGGCGTTCGAGCACCCGACGCGAAGGGCCACCGACAAATCGGTGGCACTGCTGCATGCCGAATGCGCCAAGGGCGCGCTGGCGGATGCCGGCCTGACCAAGGACGACATCGACGGCTACTTCTGCGCCGGCGACGCGCCCGGCCTCGGCCCGCTGTCGATGGTCGACTACATGAACCTGCGCTGCCGGCACGTCGATTCCACCGATGTCGGCGGTTCGTCCTATCAGGTGGCGGTCGGCCACGCGCTGGAATCGATCGCCGCCGGGCGTTGCAGCATCGCGCTGATCACGCTGGCCGGCCGGCCGCGCAGTGAGGGCATGGCGACCGGCACCGCGCCGCGCGCCGGCAGCCGTGGCGCAGCCCGACGATGCAGTTCGAGTTTCCCTACGGTCCGACCGTGGTGAACATGTACGCCATGTGCGCCATGCGCCACATGCATGAATACGGCACCACCAGCGAGCAGCTTGCCTGGATCAAGGTCGCCGCCTCGCACCATGCGCAGCACAACCCGCACGCCATGCTGCGCGACGTGGTGACGGTGGAGGACGTGGTGAAGTCGCCGATGGTGTCCACGCCGCTGCACCGGCTGGACTGCTGCGTGATCAGCGACGGCGGCGGCGCGCTGATCGTGGCCAAGCCAGAGATCGCCAAGAGCCTGAAGCGGCCGCTGGTGAAGGTGATCGGCGTCGGCGAGGGACCGAAGGGCCAGATGGGCGGCGATATCGACCTGACCTATTCGGCCGCGCGCTGGTCGGGCCCGCCGGCGTGGGAGATGGCGGGCATCAAGCCGTCCGACATCAAGTACGCCTCGATCTACGACAGCTTCACCATCACCGTGCTGATGCAGCTCGAGGACCTCGGCTTCTGCGAGAAGGGTCAGGGCGGCAAATTCGTCGCCGACGGCAACCTGATATCGGGCGTCGGGCAAGCTGCCGTTCAACACCGACGGCGGCGGACTGTGCAGCAACCATCCGGCGAACCGCGGCGGCATCACCAAGATCATCGAGGCGGTGCGCCAGTTGCGCGGCGAGGCGCACCCAGCGGTGCAGGTGAAGAACTGCGACCTGGCGATCGCGCATGGCACCGGCGGCTCGCTCGGCACGCGGCATTGCGGCTAGCACTGTGATCATGGAGCGGGAGTGATCGACATGGCCTACGTTCAACGGAAGATCTCGTTTGTCGGCGCGCCCGACACCAACCCGGAGACCAAGCCGTTCTGGGATGCCTGCGCGGCGGGCAAGTTCCTGATCCGCCGCTGCACGGCGTGCAAGAAGGCGCACTGGTATCCGCGCTCGCTCTGCCCGTTCTGCTTCGGCGAGTGCGAGTGGGTGGAGGGCTCCGGCAAGGGCAAGATCTACACGTTCAGCGTCATGGCGCGCGCCGAGGTGCCGTATCGCGATGGCTATGTCACGCTGGAGGAAGGCCCGTCGATGATGACCAACATCGTGGACTGCGACTTCGACGCGCTGAAGATCGGCCAGCACGTGAAGCTGAAATTCGTGCCGAGCGGAAGGCGGACCGCCGATGCCGATGTTCGCCCCGGCGTAGGCCGGGCGTTGCGCTGAACCCAACCTCCTCCCCGCCCTTCCCCGCGTCGCTGGAGAGGGGGAATGGAACTCCCTCGCCACGCGAATTGGCAGGAGGTATACTGGAACTCCCTTCTCCCGCGAAGCGGGGGAGGGCGGGGAGGGGGTGTCGCCAATTTGCAATCCCACGAGGACCCGACCAATGCGTCTGACACGCCGAGCCTGCTCGCAACTGCCGCCGTTGCCGCGGCCCCACGCCTGGTCCGCGCGCAGGCGCCGACGATCCGCATCGGCGTGCTCAACGATCAGTCCGGACAGTACCGCGACGACGGCGGACCGACGGGCGTGGTCTGCGCCAGGCAGGCGCTGGTGGATTTCGGCATCGCCGGCAAGGGGTTCAACGTCGAGATCATTGCGGCCGATCACCAGAACAAGCCGGATGTCGGCGCCTCGATCGCGCGGCAGTGGTTCGATCAGAACGGCGTCGATGCCATCGTCGATGTGCCGACCTCGTCGGTCGGTCTCGCGGTCAACACCGTATGTCGCGAGAAGAACAAAGTGATGCTGAATTCCGGCACCGGCACTCCGACCTGACCGGTCCGCAATGCAGCCCGAACACGATCCACTGGACCTACGACACATATATGCTCGGCCGCTCGACCGGGGGCTCCATCGTCAAGGAAGGCGGCGATAGCTGGTTCTTCATCACCGCCGACTATGCGTTCGGCCAGGCGCTGGAGCGCGACACCACGCAGGTGATCAGCAAGATGGGCGCGAAGGTGCTCGGCAGCATCCGCTACCCGTTCCCGGATACCACCGACTTCTCCGCGATGCTGGTGCGCGCGCAGGCGTCGGGCGCGAAGGTGCTGGGACTGGCGAACGCCGGCGGCGATACGCAGAACTGCATCAAGCAGGCGCAGGAATTCGGTCTGATGAAGACCATGAAGGTGGCGGCGCTGCTGATCCAGAGCACCGGGGTGCATTCGCTGGGGCTCGCGACATCGCAGGGGCTGCGCTGGAGCGAGTCGTACTACTGGGACCTGAACGATCGCACGCGCGCGTTCAACGATCGGGTCAAGGGCAAGACGCCAAACGGCATTTTTCCGAACATGACGCAGGTCGGCGACTACGCCGTGACGCTGCACTATCTGAAGGCGGTTGCCGACATGGGCGTGGCCGCGGCGAAGGCCGATGGCCGCGCGGTGGTGGCCCGGATGAAGGCGATGCCGACGGATGACGACTGCTTCGGCCCCGGCCGCATCCGCGAAGACGGGCGCGCATTGCATCCCTGCTACCTGTTCGAGGCGAAGGCGCCGTCCGAGAGCAAACAGGAGTGGGACGTGGCGAAGCTGCTGGCGACGACGCCGATGGACGAGGCGTTCCGGCCACTCAGTGAGGGCGGCTGTCCGCTGGTGAAGGCATAGGCCGGAGTGTTCTGAAAAACCCAAAGTGTCCGTTCCGTGGACGCCCAAATCACCGTGCGCCCCCGTGCCACGATCCACACCCTGACCGGCCCTGTGCGCGACGCCGCAGCGGTTGAGCGCCGGGATCAGGGCGGGCCCGTACCGCACACTGCGGGGGATGGCAGCGGCGCCGCGGGCCAGGCGGAGGCGGGACGCTCGAAGGCGCGGCTGAGGATGTCCTTCACCAGTCTGGCCAGGCTGCCGCCATGGCGGATAATGATCAGTTGCAGTTCCCGCCACAGCGGATGGTTCGGCATGATGCCGAGATCGCGGCAGATGTCGGCGATGACGGCGCCGATCGGGCGGCTGCGGACCTCGGCTGCGATCTGCTCGGGCGTGGGCAGGCAGATCCCGGGGTCAAGCCCGGGGACAAGGGCCTCATGGGAGGCGGCGGCGTCGGTGGGCTGGGTGGCGGCTCGGGCGGGCGGCGATTGGCGGCGGGCGGGAGCGCGTGGCGGCGCGGGCGCGGCGTCCGGCCGGGCGGCGCTGCGGGTCAGCCTGGCTTCGAGTGCCTCAGCGCGGAGCAGGCCGCGGGTGATGCGCGCGAGGATTTGCGCGATGTCGCCGGCGCCGGGCGGATGCGGGTTGTTGCGGAGTGTGGTGGCGAGGTGCCTGCCGTAGTCGATCAGCTGCCGGACGAGGGTGAGGAGGCCGCTGAGGCGGTTGGGTTTTGGGGCGGCAGCGGTCTCGGTGGCGGACATAAGCGTGACAGGAGCATAGGCGTGGAGACCGCGTCAAGGAATATATTCCTTGGAATCGCCCAGCTTAAGACGAAATACGGGATGTGGATTGGCAGTGGCAGCCGTCAACGCTTAGCGGACAATCCGCTCTTCTGCGGAGAACGACCGCTTGACGGCTCTTCTGCGGAGAACGACCGCTTGACGGCAGACTGTAGCCGATCAACACACCTGTTCTGGCCAGCTAGCCGATAAATCCAGCTCCGGGCACCCTCATTTTTTCAAGCCATTCTTGCAGCGTGGCACGGTCGGCAACTGCAGCGTGGCACGGTCGGCAACTTCAATGGGGTAGGAGCGCGCCTGTCTGGTCTGCTCGGCCCCACGTGATAGGTGCGAGCTTGTCACGAGAAGTCCGGATCCTGCCTTCTCGTGCACCACGTCGGCGTAAAGCGATTTCACCACCACCTTTCCAACCAAGGCTTTCTGGCGTTTGCACTGGACAATCAAGCTAGGTGCTTTGCCTTCCTCGGCGCTCGCGAGCCATGCCCGCACGTCGACGCCGTCATCCCCTCTACCCGGACCTAGTTCGACCTTGTAGCCTTCGCGATCGAACCATTCGGCAGTGAGTTGCTCGAACTTTCGCCAATGCATCCTATCAATATCGTCGAAGTTCCGGTGGAGATAGTCGATAAAACGCTGATCAATGAAGCTACCGTAGAGAACCGACAGACCTTCTGATTCAAAGAGGTCCCGCAAGTCGAGGATGTTGGCCCATTCAATATTCTGTATTTTACCCCAGGCGCTGCGCGCCTGATGCGCGTCCATTTTTTGAATGATCAGATAAGAGATTTCCAGGCCGAACCGGCCATAACGATCCACGGAGTCACGCATGAATGCTGTCGGGTTCAGCGCTTTCCTGCCCTCCGCGATGCACGCAGCAATTTCTTCGTTCGCCCATCGGTTAAATGGGTCCAACATCCATTGGACCTTTTCCCACTTCGCGGGTTGCTTTTTGAAACGGTGATACAGTTCGACGACCGGAAGATCGTTGTGCGGGTGCTCGAGGCGGCCTAGGCGGTAAAGCAACGCTTCAATAGCGTCTTCGTATTCCACGGAATGCAGGCGCATGATGCCGATATCATCAATACCGAGGTATGGCTGCAACCGCGCCTCACTGGCAGAAATCGTCATTAAATCGTCGCGCCCAAGCGCCAGGCCGCATTTGTAACCAGCAATGTCCGAAAGGGTTTCGAGGAACCTGCCTCGGGAAATGATGATGCTTCCCAAAGAGTGCTCTCCTGACTGGCTCGCCGGCCTTGAGATATGTTGTACCGGACGCTGAGGGAAGGTGAGCTATCCGCTGCCAGCCTTCGGCGGAATAAACTCGATCACATCTCTCAGGTGAAATATATGTTCCGGATAGACTTGATCGTCGGGTATCGGCTCCGGGTTCAATCGTGAACCCAAAACCCGTGTGATGACGAAAGGGACGAAGGTCTCGTCCTCGACCTTGATCGGCTCGCCGAGCTTCATGTTCAGGTCAGCCTCGATCAGAAGATCACCAAACGCCTGGAATGGGTGGCGTGAGAGAGCGTCCCGAAATGCCTCTGGCAGTGGGGCTGGAAGGCCGGACAGGATCGGCGTGAGAAGCTCAGGCGCAAAGTCGAAGCTGCCCATGTGCGGCCTATCGCCAAACAGGCAATTGGATGACGCACTTAGTAACACGTCGTCACTCGGTAAATAAGTTAAGCGTACGCCAATCATCGTAATCTTGGCATCAGGCGCGAACCCAACGCGGATGAACGCAAGCCCAAGGTCCGGCGCAAATTTCCGCAGCGACGGCTTCAGAAGGAACCGCGCCGCCAGGAATTTCTCGATTTCCGACCATTTCACTCGAACTCTTCGAACGGAACCGAAAGCAAGGGTTCGTTGTGGTCCACATCGAATACAGCCAGACCCTTCCCGTGCACAAGGCAAAGTGGTGGCATTTGATTTCCGGATGTGCGGCATAGCTGTAAGCTTGCTGTACGCTGGCTGTACTGAGAATACTCTCGGTGGGGCGTTTCGCGTCGAGGATCAGGACGGGCTTATCCTGGTACAGGAGTGTATAGTCCGGAACCATCGTTACGCGCTGCTTTCGCGTGCCTGCGTAGATGAACGGATGGTGCAACGCCTTGCTGCGGATCACGCACGCATCGCCGGAAGGTCTGTAGCCAAGACGCGCTAGCAGAGGCACGATGATGACTTCGCGCACCAGTCCTCTTTGAACTGAGGATCATCCAACAGGCTCCGGTCGAAGTTACTGAACATCTGCTGAGTTATCGTCTTCCAGATGCGGTCTGCTGTGAAGCAGTTTCGGTCAACCAGTCGCCAGGGCTGTGTAGCAGCAAAATTGGCACGCGGTCGAGGTTAGACCGCTGGCTACACATCCCGGTCCTTTGCATGAAGAGCGCCCTTATGCTCTAGTCTATGTCTAGACCTCCCTACCTTCGCCAGCGTAGCGTTGTTCAGCCAGAGACGGTGAAAACCGATCTGCTGGCCCTCCGGCTTCATCGGCCGGCGCCCAGCCGTTGGCACCAGAAAACGAGCCGGGAGATAGATCTCGGTTCCTGGCGCAGTGGACGTTCATGGAAGCAGATCGGCTGCGTTCGCCCATCGATCAGAACACAACCTCCGAGACAGCAACGCCAGCGACGGTTTTCTACCCGCAACAGACATCGGAGCAGCTACCGCCATACCTCAGCGGTGCCGCGACGCGGTCCTATAGGCTGGAACTGTAGGAAGACGCGACCACGAATGAACACGGATAATCAACCGTGTCTGTCCGGTGCGCCGTAAAGGCATAGACCAGACTTGCCTACCACCGCGCCGCGGCAGCGTCGTCGGCGTCCCGCGCCTCGACCCAGGCCGCGCCGCCGTCGACAAACTCCTCCCGCTTCCAGAACGGGGCCTTCGTCTTCAGCCAGTCGATCAGGAAGGCGGTCGCGTCCAGCGCCGCCTGGCGATGCGACGGCGGCGGCCAGCACCAGCACGATGTTGTCCCCGGCCACCAGACGGCCGACCCGGTGGATCACCGTGCAGCCGAGCAATTCCCAGCGCCGTTCGGCTTCCTCGGTGATACGCGCGATGGCGCGCTCGGTCATCGCCGGGTAGTGCTCCAGCGTCATCGCCGCGACGCGCTGGTCCAGCGCATTGTTGCGCACCGTGCCGACGAAGCAGCCGATGCCGCCGATATCGGTACGTCCGGCCGTCAGCGCGGCAAACTCCGCGCCGATGTCGAAATTCTCTCCCTGCACCCTGATCCGCGCCATCGTGTCAGCCGCCGGTCACTGGGGGAAAGAACGCCACCTCGTCACCGGGAGAGATGCGCGTGGCGGGGTCGGCAAAATCCTGATTAACCGCGCAGCGCACCGTGCGACGGTTGGCGAACGCCCAGGCATGGCCCGGGCTTCGCTCCGTCAGCCAGGCCACGAGATCGCCGACCGTGCGAACGCCCGCGGGCGGCGTCACGCTTTCCTCGGACGTGCCCGTCCGCTCGCGCAGCCAGGCGAAATAGAGGATGGTCAGCGGTGCGTCGGCGTCTGCCATGGCCTTTCAGCGTGGTGTGGGGACGGTCTCGATCGTGCCGTTGGAATGGATGATCGTGCTAGTCCCATTGCCGTTGGGCACGACGATGGCCGATCCGCCGCCCGGTGTCGTGGTGGTCTGGTAGCCGCTGGTGCCGCCGTTGGTCACCGCGGGGCCGTTCAGCGTCGGATACACCTGTCCCGCGGGACTGCGGCCGGGTGGCGTAGGGATGGTGGCCTGCGGCGGCGTCGGCGGCGGCAGCGGCGCCAGCCCCGGCACGTCGTTGGGGGGTGGCGTCGAACTGCCGCGCCTCACCGCCGGCGGCAGGTTCGGCGGCTGGTTCTGGAACTCCGGCGAGCCGGGAACCGGCCGCTCCGGCTGGGACTGCAAGCCCTGCTTCTCGATGTCCTCCAGCGTCGGCTCGGGCGCCAGCGGACCCGGCCAGACGTCGCCTGGCTCGGTGGTGAGCGGCTGCACCTCGACCACTTCGCCCATGGCACGCCGCATGTTCTCGCTGCTGCTCACCGGCGCGTGGGGATTGCTGCCGGTCGAGAAGGGCGGCTCGGCCCATGTGCTGTAGCCGCAGCCTGATAGCGCCAGGCACAGGCAGGTTGGAACTATGCGCCACATGAAAGGGGCTCCCACCGGAACGGGTCGTCGGCTCGACGGGCCGGACGGCGCGCGCCGATCCGGAATGTGGTCCAGCCTCGCGTCACGCTCAAGGACTTATCAGTGCGATCGTCCGGTCGGCCGGCAAGCCGATGATCCAGACGGCGACCGCGACGGGATCGTTCAATGGCAGCAGAGGGCGATCGGCGTCCAGCGACGCATCGGTGGCGATCGCCGCGATGTCCGGCTGCTCCGGCCAGATCGGCGGCTTGCCGAGAGCCGGGCGGTGGACCTCGATCTTCGGGAACGGATGGCTCTTGAAGCCTTCCACCAGCACGATGTCGACCGGTTCGAGTCGGATGATCAGCGCGGGCAGGTCCGGTCCGGGACCGACGACCTCGTGCAGCAGCGCCCAGCGCGCATCGGCCGCGACCAGCACCTCGTGCGCGCCGGCCTCCCGATGCCGGTAGGTGTCCTTGCCGGGCCGATCCATGTCGAAGCCGTGATGCGTGTGCTTCACGGTCGAGACCGTAAGGCCCTCGGCGCGCAGCACCGGGATCAGCTTGGTCAGCAGCGTGGTCTTGCCGCTGCCGGACCAGCCGACAATGCCGATGACCTTCACGCCGGGTCCTTCACGCGGGAGTTGTCATGATGAGGGCATCTGGCGCTTGGGCAGGCCGCTGGTCCGTGGGCCGTAGGCATGGCGCAGGCCGGCGGTCAGGTAGTCCCATCCGGTCCACAGCGTCAATGCGGCGGCGATCCACAGCATCGCCTCGCCGATGACGCCGACCGGCAGGAATGACAGATGCAGCAGCCGCGCCGAAGAGTCGCCCGCGAGCAAGGTGCCGAGTGCGCCCATCTGGAACCCGGTCTTCCATTTGGCCAGCGGTGTGACCGGCAGACCGATGCGGATCTCGGCCAGGTATTCGCGCAGTCCGCTCACCAGGATCTCGCGCAGCATGATGACGATCGCGGGATAGAGCCCCCAGGCGGACAGCCGGCCGAGGCCGACCAGCATCATCAACGCCGCGCCGACCAGCAGCTTGTCGGCGATCGGGTCGAGCATACGGCCGAAATTCGATTGCTGCCGGCGGGTGCGGGCAACCTTGCCGTCGAAGTAGTCGGTCACAGCCGCGACGCTGAACAGCACGCAGGCGGCGAGGTCGGTGACCGGGTGGCGCAGCGCGACCAGTGCGACCAGCAACGGGATCGCCGCGATGCGTGAAAGGGTCAGCAGGTTCGGCAGGTCGGTCAGCATGATTTGCTTGGCGTGCCAGAGGGCGCACAGTAATGCCGCACCGCCGGTTAGGGAACCGCCTCCAGCCGCACACCCGGATGGAAGTGAGCGTAAACGCGGCGGGCGGTTTCCCGGGAGATGCCCGGAGCCGCCTCGAGATCGGCGAGGCCCGCCATCTTGACCCCGCGCGCCGAGCCAAAGTGGTTCAAAAGCGCGCGCTTGCGGGCCGCGCCGATGCCCGAGATCTCATCCAGCTCGCTCTGCCGGATGTTCTTCGAACGGCCTGCGCGGTGGGTGGTGA
Source organism: uncultured Alphaproteobacteria bacterium (assembly GCA_963794185.1). Lineage (GTDB taxonomy): Bacteria > Pseudomonadota > Alphaproteobacteria > Acetobacterales > Acetobacteraceae > JAMXLO01. Next base: position 10,223 of record CAWCDM010000064.1, read on the forward strand.
TGGCGAAGCGATGCGCCTCATCGCGCAGGCGCTGCAGGAAATACAGCACCGGGTCGCGCGGCGGCAACTGGAACGGTTCGGCACCGTCGGTGTGGAACCACTCGCGGCCCGCGTCGCGATCGGGTCCCTTCGCGATGGCCACCAGCTTCACGTCGTTCACGCCGAGGTCCTGCAGCGTTTGACGGGCGGCGGAGAGCTGCCCGGCGCCACCGTCGATCAGCACGAGGTCCGGCCAGTCGGTCTGTGGCGCGCCCTCCGCCTGCTCCTTCAAGGCACGCGTGAAGCGGCGCTGCAGCACCTCGCGCATCATCGCGAAGTCATCGCCGGGCGTGATCGGTCCGCGGATGGCGAACTTGCGGTAGGCGGCCTTGGCAAAGCCCTCGCGGCCGGCGACGATCATCACGCCATACGGGTTGGCGCCCATGATGTGGCTGTTGTCATAGACCTCGATCCGCTCCGGCGAGGCGGGCAGGCCGAACACCTGCGCGACGCCGTCCAGCAACTTCGCCTGTCCAGCCGATTCCGCCAGCCTCCGTTCCAGCGCCTCGCGCGCGTTGATTTCGGCGTGCTGCATCACGGCGCGTTTTTCCCCGCGCTGCGGGGCAAGAATTTCTACCTTGCGGTCGGCCTTGAGGCTAAGCGCCTCGGCGACCAACACCTGCTCCGGCAATGGATGGTTGACCAGCACGCAGGGCGGCGGCGGCTTGTCGTCATAGAACTGAGCGATGAAGGCGGACAGCACATCGGCTGCTTCTTCGGACTTCGCGTGCGAGGGGAAGAAGGCGCGGTTGCCATTGTTGCGCCCGCCGCGAAAGAAGAACACTTGCACGCAGGTCTGCCCGGCGATCTGCCAGGCGGCTATCACGTCGGCATCCTGCAGGCTCGCCGGGTTCACCACGTCGTTGCCCTGCACGAAGGTCAGCGCGCGGATGCGGTCGCGAGCCGCGGCGGCATGCTCGAACTCGAGCGCCGCGGCGGCGTGTTCCATCTCGGCGGCAAGCTCCTGCTGCACCGAGGCCGACTTGCCGGCCAGGAACGCCTTCGCCTGGGCGACCAGCCGGCCATAGTCCGCCTCGTCGATGCGTCCGACGCAGGGCGCCGAGCAGCGGCGGATCTGATAGAGCAGGCAGGGCCGGGTGCGGTTGGCGAACACGGTGTCGGCGCAGGAGCGGAGGAGAAAGACGCGCTGCATGGCGGTGACGGTCTGGTTCACCGCCCAGGCCGACGCGAATGGCCCCCAATAGCTGCCCTTGCGCACCTGCGCGCCGCGATGCTTGGCAATCTGCGGGAACGGGTGATCCTCGGTCAGCATGAGCCAGGGGTATGACTTGTCATCCCGCAGCACGATGTTGAAGCGCGGCTTGAGGCGCTTGATGAGATTGGCTTCGAGCAGCAGCGCCTCGGCCTCAGTATGCGTGGTGATCACCTCCATCGCGACGGTGTCGTTGACCATGCGGCGCAAGCGTTCATCCAGGCGGCCAAGCTGGGTGTAGGCGGCGACCCGCTTCTTCAGGTTGCGCGCCTTGCCGACATACAGCGCGTCACCCTTGGCATCGAGCATGCGATAGACGCCAGGGTTGAAGGGCATGGTGTCGAGCGCCTGCTCGATTGCGGCAGCGCCCTTGATGCCAGCGGGAGAATCGATGTCGCTCATGTCAGACAATCTATGCGGTTGATCATGATCCACCGAACCTGTGGACAACTCTGTGGGCAGAACTGCTCGCTGTCACGTGAAAGCCGCGGATTCCCTGGCTTTCAGACGCCTTGCCCAATTTCAAGGCAACAGTTAATTCATTGATATTCAAGCGTTTTTTCTGCCGATGGCATTACAGGGCCTACATGTACCGCCATACCGCTGCGGTGATTGGCCATGCCCTAGCGGGTGGACAAGTCCGTCTGGCGGCGCTCGATCTCCACCCCGGCGGACGTCGCGTCGGCAAATATATCAAGCTTCTCCACGCGGATCCGGGCCAGATGGATGCGCCGGTCGGCCAGGCATGCCTCGGCGATGCGCTCGGCCAGCGTCTCCACCAGCCTGACATGGCCCGCGTCGACGATCGCGCGCACCGTTGCGGCCACCTTCTCGTAGTCCACCACCCGGGCGAGTTCGTCGCGCCCGACCGGCTTGCGCGACAGCAACCGTGCGCCGTCGTCCTCCACGCCGAGATCGACGTTGACCCGCACCCGCTGCGGGGCGGCGTGCTCGTGCGGATGCACGCCGATGTTGGCGGTGAGCACGAGGTCGCGCAGGAACACGTGGCGGAGTGCCCTGGCGCTGCTGGCGATGGGCGGCGTGTCCATGCGTGTCACTCCTCGGGCGGCGGCGGGGTGTGGCGGCCGGGATGCCATTGCAGGTGCTGTCCGCCGTCGAGTGCTAGCATCTGGCCCGTCATCGCAGGCAGGGCAAGGATGGCAAGCACGGCGTGGGCAATCTCGTCCGGGCTGGTGCCGTGGCCGAGCGGCACCGAGGCGGACTGCCGGGCGAACTGTTCCTGGGTCTGGCGGGTGTTCGGCAGCGCCGGGCCGGGGCCGATGCCGTTGACCCTGATGCGTGGGGCGAGTGCCAGGGCCATCGAGCGGGTCAGCGCCCACAGCCCGGCCTTGGCGACGGTGTAGGAGACGAAGTGCGGGGTCACGGACCAGACCCGCTGGTCCAGCATGTTGATCACCGCACCCTCCGCGTCGGCGGGCAGGGCGCGGGCGAAGTGCTGCATCAATACGAACGGGGCGCGCAGCCCGGGCTCGATATGGGCGTCCCACGAGGCGCGGGTGGCATCGTGCCATTCGTCGCGCTCGAACGGACTGGCGTTGTTCACCAGCACGCCGATCGGCCCGAGCGCGGCCGTGGCTTCCGGCACGAGGCGGACGACTTCGGCCTCGTTCGCCAGATCGGCGCGCAGCACAACGCAGTGGCGGCCGGCATTGCGTATCTCGGCGCAGGTGGCTTCGGCCGCGTCGATGCTGGTGCGGCAATGCAGTGCAATGGCGAAGCCGGCATCGGCGAGGGCCAGCGCGATCGTGCGGCCAATCCGCTGTGCGCCGCCGGTTACCAGGGCGGCGCGGGGGATGGTGGCGGGAAAGCTGGTAACGAGGGCCATGGCGTCGGTCGACTGTGGTCCCGCGGGATTGCGCGATCAAGCGGGACCGGGTGGCGAATTTTGGGTGACGGTTCTCGCCAGGCCGCCGCATCTCGCCCATCGCGTCCAGCCCCGCGCGGTATCGATTGCTCGTCATGCTGTGCATTCGGTTGGGGGTCGGCATGACTCGGGCGTGGCGTGTGCAATTGGACCGAGGCATTGCAGACCGAACGCTTCGCGCGCACGCGGCAGATTGCGACAAGCGCTCTGGCGGTTCTACGTTGCATCCGCCCGTGGCAAGGAGGCAGACCAATGGCGGATCATGATCTTGTGGCACTGTGGGAGGCGCATTGCCGTTATGAGTTCGAGACCCGCGATGTCGATGCCACGATGGCCACGATGGTGTCCGAGCCGTACGTCAACCACATCCCGACCATGACCGGCGGCGTCGGCCACGACGAACTCAAGCGTTTTTACAAATACCACTTCATTGGTGTGAACCCACCGGATCTTCGCCTCATTTTGGTCAGCCGCACGATCGGAACCGACCGCATCGTTGACGAGTTCGTGGTGCATTTTACCCACACGACGGAGATCGACTGGATGCTGCCCGGCATCGCGCCGACCGGACGCGAGGTGAGTGTCGCCACCGTGGCCATCGTGCAGTTTGAGGGCGACAGGCTGGTGCACGAGCACATCTATTGGGATCAGGCTTCGGTCCTGGTGCAGATCGGCGCGCTCGACCCGAAAGGCCTGCCCATCGTTGGCGCCGACGCGGCGCGCAAGGTCGTAGACCGGACGCTGCCGAGCAACACGCTCATGCAAGACAAATGGGAACGCAGCGCGGCGAAGCCGATCTAGTCCAGCCGCACACGGCGGATCGCGGTGCCTTCAGGACGGCAAGGAGTAGGCCAGCCTGCGAGCAGGCTGGCCCGTCGCTCACCGCCGACCGATAATGATCTTGACGCGAATGCGCAGGATCACCACAATCCGTGGCAAGAGGCTGCGATGCTGCTTCATCGCTTCCTCTTCGTGACGCCGGTTGGGGGAATTCCCGGCCGGCGTTGCATTTTCAGACGCCAATTGCCAACAAGCCGTTTGCGCGTCAGCAATACATGCAATGGCGTGTTCAGCGCTTCTCGGGCTTGGATTTGAAGCTCCGCGTCGGCACATCGCGGAACAACGAAAGATGCGTGTGCTGCGCGAGCCATGGCGCGTCCGTCCCAGTCCGCACAAGCACCACGGTTGCCCGCCCGGGCCGATCATACGGCGTGCCGTCCTGCCCGTAGCCGGTGGAATCGAACACGCCCATGCCGACAGCCTGCAACCGGTCCGGCGCGACGATCGCCTTGATGTCGGGGCGCCAGCGGAACCCGTCGATGTGCGGCCAGACGTTGCGCCATTGCTGCTGCTCGGCCGCGTCGCGACCGGTCATGAAATCGGTGAATGTGCCGAATGCGACCATGTCCGGCGCAAAGATCGGCCGCGCGCCGATAAAGTCCACCTCCCGCACGTGCGCGGCAAGCGTCTCGAACCAGGCCTTCACGCCCGCAACGTCGTCCGGCTGCACTGCTGACATCTTCTCGCCCTCTCAACGCCCGCGGAACACCGGTTTACGTCGTTCCTTATGCGCCCTGATGCCCTCCTGCATGTCCTCGCTCGCCCGCACGCGGCCGAGTGTCTGGCTGACCGCGGCCATGCGCTCCACTGGGCCGATCGGCATCACCTCGGCCGCCAGGCGCTTCAACGCGCCGATCACCAGCGGCGCGGAGTCCAGCATTTCGTTTGCCATCGCCAGCGCCTCGGTCTCGTGCGTGCCGTTCGGCACCACGCGGTTGACGAACCCCACATCATACGCCCGCTGTGCGCTGATCTTGCTGCCCAGCAGCATCATCTCCATCGCCAGCTTGTGCGGCATGCGCGAAACCAGCGAGCTGATCATGCCGCCCGTGATGCCGAGCTTTGCCTCCGGGTAGTAGAAGACGCTATTCTCGGCGGACACCATCAGGTCGCACATCATCACCATGACGATGCCGCCGCCGACGCACCAGCCGGAGGTTGCGGCGATGATCGGCTTGTCCGACGTGAACCCGACGGTTGGAATGGCGCGCCACAACTCCGGCAGGTCGGTGACATCGGCGCCGGACGTGAACGCCCGCTCGCCCGCGGCGCTGAGGATCGCGACACGCTGGTCGGACGCATCGAACGCCTGAAATGCCTGCTGCAGCTCGACCGCGACGCCGCTGGAGATCGCGTTCAGCTTCTCCGGGCGGTTGATGCGGATGATCGAGACCGGCCCACGCTGCTCCGTTGTCACCACGCTCATTCGTGCGAACCCCGTTATCGTCCTCAAGGCGATCAGTCTGCGGGAGATCATCGCCATTGCCCAGCCGTCCTGATGTGCGCCGGGTTACAAGCAAGGTTCCACATGGAGACCACTGAGGGCCGAGGAGAATCACTGAGAACGAAAATAGCACTTCGCGCGGATCGCCAAATACCTGCTCAGTGGCCCTCGCAGGTCCTCGGTGCTCTCCGTGTGGAACCTTTTTCGTTCCCGCAGCTTCGGTCTTGCCAGCAAGCCCCGACCGCAGCAGGGTGCGCCCACGGAGGTATCCTGCCATGAAGGAACACGTTGCCATCTGCGAAGTCGCGCCACGCGACGGGCTGCAGATCGCCCGGACGCGCATGCAGACCGAGGCCAAGGTCCGCTGGATCGCCGCCATCGCCGCGGCCGGCGTGCAGGAGATCGAGGTTGGCAGCTTCGTTCCGCCACGCGTGATCCCGCAACTGTCGGACACGCCCGAGGTGGTGGAGAAGTGCCTGCAAATTCCCGGCCTGATCGTGCAGGCGCTGGCGCCCAATCTGCGCGGCGTGCAGAACGCCTACAACGCCGGGGTGCACAAGATCAGCATCCCGGTCTCGGTCAGCGAAGGCCACAGCATGGCCAACCTGAACCGCATGCCGGCGCAGTCGATCACCATGATGCGGGAGATCATGGACTGGCTGAAGGCCCAGCCGCGCAAGGTGCCGGTCGTGGCAGGCTGCTCCACCGCCTTCGGCTGCTCGATCGACGGCGTGGTGCCGACCGCCAAGACGGTGGCGCTGGCCAAGGGGCTGGCGGATGCCGGAGTCGATCAGATCATGCTTGCCGACACGGTCGGCTACGCGCATCCGGCGCAGATCAAGGAGGTGGTGCGCGCCACCCGCGAAGCGATCGGCGACACGCTGTACGGGCTGCACCTGCACGACACCTGCGGCCTCGGCATTGCCAATGCACTGGCCGGCCTCGAGGAGGGCATCCGTGCGTTCAACTCCTGTCTCGCCGGTCTGGGCGGCTGTCCCTACGCGCCGGGAGCATCGGGCAACGTCGTGACCGAGGACCTCGTGTTCATGCTGGAAAGCATGGGTTTCGAGACCGGCATCGACCTGGCGAAGCTGATCGCCGCGCGGGATCTGCTGCACGATGGATTGCCCGACGAGCCGATGCACGGCCAGGTGCCCAAGGCCGGCATCCCGAGGACCTTCCGCGTGGCGGCATAGCGGGTACGACGCCAACGATGGCCGTGCGGAATTCGGCCGGTTGTAACCAGGTTGGCGGTGAGCGTGGAGGGCGGCCTTAGCGGAACGGGTCGATGATCGTCACGCCATCGACCTCCCGGCCATGCGCCAGGTCCTCGGTGTAGAGCCGTTGGCACCCGAGTGCGCGGGCAGCAGCGATGATCGCGCTGTCCCAGTAGGAGAACCCGTGCGCCGCTTTGATCTCGAGGGCGCCGGTCAGGATCGGCAGTGTGATGTCCTGGATGGGGAAGCGGCACCATACGGCGATCAGACGTACTGCCACGCCATGCGCCAATCGTCCCGGTCGTGTCGATCGCGTCGCCTGAACATAGAACTCCTGCAGCACCTGGACTGACAACGCACCGTCATCGTGCGCCAGCAGCTCTTCGGCGCGACCGCGCTTTGCGGCTTCCGCCGGATCGTCGCTGATCGAGTAGATCAGGATGTTGGTATCCAGGAAATGTGGCATCTCAGGTGCCTCGGTCGTGCACCTCATTCCTGGTCACGTTGTCGCGCGCGCTGAAGCCCTTGATGCCAGAGCGCAATGCGCGTTCCTCGCGCTTCAGGCGCTCGAACTCCGCCTCGCCGGAGCCCAGTTCGTTCAGGAAGGACCTCACCAGAGCGGAGACCGAGGTATTTAGTTCGGCTGCCCTGATGCGCGCTTTGCGGTAGGTGTCGTCATCCAGTGAAACTGTGACATTTTTCATGTTTCCACAGTAGCGAGCGCAGGTTCTGCCGTCAAATCTCAGTTCAGGGATGACCTTCCGCAGTCATGGCCAAGCGGACCGCGCGGTCAGGCGGGGTGCACGCCAGCGACGAGCCCGCTTACCTTGCGCGCCAGGTCCTGCGTCTTGCGCGCGAGTTCCCTGGCCGAACCGAGAACCTCGCCGTCCACTGCGCCGGTGTCGGTCGCGGCCTGACTTTACGACCGTGATGTTGCTTCGCACCTCCTCGGTGCTGGCAGCGGTCTGCTGCGCGCCGCGGTCGATCTCCGCCGTTGCAGCTGCCCTGCTGTTCCTCGCAGCAATGCCGCGTGACAGCTCGTCCCCATCGCAGCGAACTGCTGGATCGCTGTGCCGCCGAGGACAACGAACGCGGAAAAGGCGAGGACCAGCCTGTTGCGGATCGACAGGTCGCGCAAACGGGCGGAGACGGACATGGTGGCGACCTTTGTGGCCAAGCCACCGTAGCTGCGGATGGATGAACGTCGGGCTTGCGCCGTCACGGCGCTGGCCGCCTATAGGAACGACACCGGATCGACATCCACCTCCACCCGCGCGCCCCGCGGCACCGCCACCTGCGCCAGCCATGTGCGCAGGATCGGCTGCACCGCCACATCGCGCCGCGTCTTCAGCAGCAGTCGCCGCCGGTGCCGCCCGCGCAGGACCGAGAGCGGCGCAGGCGCCGGCCCCAGCACCTCGATCCCCGCCCCGTGCGGTGCCGCCCTGCCGAGGTCGCGGGCCAGCGCATCCGCCGCCGGCGCGGCATCGGCCGACACGATCAGCGCGGCCAGACGCCCGTAGGGCGGCCAATGCCCGGGTCTCCGCTGCGCAGCCTCACGAGCCATGAATGCCGCCAGATCGCCCTCCACAAGCGCCTGCATCACCGGGTGCTCGGGGGAAAAGGTCTGCAGCAGCACCCGCCCCGGCGCCTCGGCGCGGCCGGCACGTCCGGCAACCTGGTGCAGCAACTGCACCGTCCGTTCGGCGGCGCGCAGGTCGCCCCCGGCAAGCCCCAGGTCTGCATCGACCACCCCCACCAGCGTCAGATGCGGAAAGTGCCAGCCCTTGGCGACGATCTGGGTGCCGATGATCAGGTCCACCTCGCGGGCGGCGATGGCACGCGCCGCGCCGGCCGCGGCGTGCGGGCCGCTGATCGTGTCGCTTGCCATCACCAGGCGGCGGGCCGCGGGGAACAGGGCGATGGCTTCCTCGGTGATGCGCTCCACGCCGGGACCCACCGGCACCAAGCTGTGCGCCGCCCCGCAGGCCGGACATTCCTCTGGGATCGGTACCGTGTGGCCGCAATGGTGGCATTGCAGCGCGCGGCGGACGCGGTGCTCCACCAGCCACGCGGTGCAGTTCGGGCATTGCATGCGATGGCCGCAATGCCGGCACAGCGTCAGCGGGGCGTAGCCGCGGCGGTTGAGGAACAGCATCGCCTGTTCGCCGCGTTCCAGCGCGTCGCGGATCGCCTGGATCAGCGTCGGCGCGAGGAAATGGCCGCGCTGCGGCGTGGCGGCGCGCATGTCGATCGCCGTCACCGCGGGCAGCGCGGCCCCGCCATGCCGCGTCGGCAAAGTGAGCCGGCGGTAGCGGCCGGCCTCGACATTGGCCAGCGTCTCCAGGCTGGGGGTGGCCGACACCAGCACCGCCGGGGCAGAGCAGAAGCGGGCACGCACCACGGCCATGTCGCGCGCGTGGTAGACCACGCCTTCCTCCTGCTTGAACGCCGTCTCGTGCTCCTCGTCGATCACCACCAGGCCAAGATCCGGGAACGGCAGGAACAGCGCGGAACGGGCCCCCACCACCACCGGCGCTGCGCCTTCTGCCACCGCACGCCAGGTGATCCGGCGAACGCGGGACGTGAGGTCCGAGTGCCAGACCGCGGGTGCCACGCCGAAGCGGCGCTCGAAGCGCTCCAGCCATTGCGATGACAGCGCGATCTCCGGCAGCAGCACGAGCGCCTGACGGCCCTGGCGCCGGCATTCCGCCACCGCCTCCAGATACACCTCGGTCTTGCCCGAGCCGGTCACGCCGTCCAGCAGCGTGACCGAGAACTGTCCCACCGCCACCGCCTGACGCAGGGAGGCGGCCGCCGCGCGCTGGTCCGGTGACAGGTCTTCGCCCGGGTGCTCCGGGTCCGGGATGGCGAACGGGGGCGCCAGCGGCAGCACGGCGGGCACCAGCAGCCCGGTGTCGGCCATGCCGCGCACCACGCCTGCGCCCACCCCGGCCGCCAGCGCAAGCTCCGCCGTGCCGCGCGGCTCCTGCATAGCCAATGCGTCGAGCACCCTCTGGCGCGCCTCGGTGATCCGCGCCTCCGGCAACGGGTCGGCGCGCCGCCAGCCGATCGTGGACGCAGTGAACCCACGCGAGACGACCCGCAGCGCCATCGCCATAACCTCGCCGGGCGGCGCCAGCGTGTAGGCCGCCACCCAATCGACGAACCGCCGCAGCGCCGGACGCATCGGCGGTGTGTCCACGATGCCGGCGACCGGCTTCAGCTTGCGGTCCGGCACCCTGTCATCGGACGGCGCATCCCAGACCACCCCGATTGCCTCGCGGCGATTGAGCGGAACCAGGACGACGTCGCCCGCCTGAGGGTCCAGATCCGTCGGGACGCGGTAGTCGAACGGCCCCGGAAACGGGTAGGGCAGCATGACCGGCACACGCCTTACGGCATGTGACGTCTGCTTTCGGTCAGTGCCCTGCATCCTATATGATCCACACGGAGTCTCGCCTGGCGTCCAGGCGTAGCCGCAAATCGGAGCGATGGCATGAAGTTCTTCGTCGATACCGCGGACACAGCGGAGATCAGGTCGCTCGCCGCCAGCGGCCTGCTCGATGGCGTCACCACCAACCCCTCGCTGATGGCCAAGACGGGGAAGAAGTTCCAGGACGTGCTGGCCGACATCTGCGCCGCCGTGCCGGGCCCGGTCAGCGCCGAAGTCGCGGCGACCGAGTTCGACGGCATGATGGCGGAGGCCCGCGTGCTGCGGGCGATCGCGAAGAACATAACGGTCAAGGTGCCGCTGACGCCGGATGGGCTGCGCGCCTGCCGCCGCCTGACCGACGATGGGGCGATGGTCAACGTGACCCTGTGCTTTTCCGCTGCCCAGGCGATCCTGGCCGCGAAGGCTGGCGCCACCTTCGTCAGCCCGTTCATCGGCCGGCTCGACGATGTCGGCGAGCATGGCATGGGGCTGATCGCCGATATCATGGCGATCTTCCGCAACTATTCATATTTCAAGACCGAGGTTCTGGTCGCCTCGGTGCGCAATCCGATGCACGTGGTGGAGGCCGCAAAGTTGGGCGCCCATGTCGCCACGGTGCCACCCGCCGTTCTGCGCCAGTTGTTCAACCATCCGCTGACGGAGAAGGGTCTGACGTCGTTCCTGGCCGACTGGGCCAAGACCGGCCAGCAGATTGCCTGACCGGATGAGCCTGCCATCGGGGGAGGCAGGCGACTCCCCGGTCAACAGCACTGGGGCGGCGTTCGTCGAGGCGTTCCTGCGTGCCAACCCGGCGTGGCTGGCCGAGCACGTCGAACTCTATGGCGTGCTGACGCCGCCGGCACGCGTGCACGGCGAGGGCTTGGCCGACCACATGGCGGCGATGCTCCAGGCCCAGCGCGAGCGCGCCGATATCCTGCTGGCGGCGGGCCGCACCGCCGCGGGAGTGGCTGCCCGCGTTCAGGAGGCCGTGCTCGCCCTCCTGCGCTCGTCGGATCCCGCGGACTGCGTCAGCGGCGAGATGCCCGCCATACTTGCGGTCGACGCCGCGCATCTCTGCCTGGAGGCGGATCATCCGGGCGCGCGGTCGCTGCCGTCCGGCACGATCGGCCGTCTGCTGGATGGGCGGCAGGTGGTTTTCCGCGACGCGCCGTCCGACGCGCGCCTTCTGCACGCGGAAGCCGCCGGCCTGGCCAGGCATGACGCCCTGGTGCGGGTGCCGGGCGAGGGGCCTCCCGCTCTGGTCGCCCTGCTTGCCCGAGGCCCGGACGTACTTGATCCCGCACAAGGCAAAGGGCCGCTCGCATTTCTCGGTCGTGCCGTGGCCGCCGCGCTCGGGCGGTGAGCGTGACCGCCGAGGCGGCGCGTGTGGCTTTTCTGGCATGGCTTGGGCAGGAGCGCCGGGCCTCGATCCTGACGGTGGAGGCCTATGGCGCCGACATCGCCGCCTTCCTCGGATTTCTGACGATGCATCTGGGGGGCGAGCCCGATCTCGCTGCGCTCGCAGGCCTGCGGCAGGCCGACCTGCGCGCCTGGCTGGCGGCCGAAGCGGGCGAGGGGGCCGGCAACGCCACACGGGCCCGCCATCTGTCCGCCGTGCGCAGCTTCTTCCGCTTTCTGGCGCGTCGGCACGGGTTGGAAAATCCGGCGCTGCGGCTGATCGCGACGCCGCGCGCCATACGGCCGGTGCCGCGTGCCCTCGCGCCCTCCCAAGCGCGCGAGGTGGCCGAGCAGATCGCCGTGATGTCCGATGCCGCCGCCATCCGGGCGCGCGACACGGCGCTGTTCACTCTGCTCTATGGCTGCGGCCTGCGCATCGCCGAGGCGTTGGCGCTCGACGTGCGCGATGCGCCGCCGCCCGGCTCGGACGGGATGCTGCGGGTGGTGGGCAAGGGGCGGAAGGAACGGATCGTGCCGGTGCTGCCGGTGGTGCGCGCGGCGATCGCCGCGTGGCTCGCGCTGCACCCCGACCGGCGGCCGGACAGCCCGCTGTTCCTGGGAGCGCGCGGCGGGCGGCTCGATCCGGCGGTGGCGCAGCGCACGCTGCGGCAGTTCCGCCGGCTAAATGGTTTGCCGGAGCATGCGACGCCGCACGCGCTCCGTCACTCGTTTGCCACACATCTGCTGGCCGGTGGGGCGGATCTGCGCTCGATCCAGGACCTGCTGGGGCATGCCAGCCTGTCCACCACCCAGCGCTACACGTCGGTCGACGAAGCGCGGCTGATGGAAGTCTGGCGCAGGTCGCATCCGCGAGCGTAATCGACCTGCCCACCGTG
>CAWCDM010000065.1:0-15829 GCA_963794185.1 uncultured Alphaproteobacteria bacterium
TGTGAGGTGGACCCCGAAAACTGGACAGGTAGCTAAGAGAGAGTCTCCCCTTGGAACGGCTGGTTGGCCAAAGGTGAGACATGAGCAATACTCGGAAGAAGCACAGCGTTGACTTCAAGGCGAAGGTGGCACTGGCGGCGGTTCGGGAGGATGGCACGGTGGCGGAGCTGTCGAGCCGGTTTGGCGTGCATGCGAGCCAGATCCATGCATGGAAGAAGACGCGCTGGATGGAACGGCGTCGCTGTTTGCCCGGAGCAATGCCGGGAAGGCCGGTGCGGCGGCGGACGAGGCGCGACTGGCATCGCTGTATGCGAAGATCGGTGAATTGACGGTGGAGCGCGATTTTTTTCGCAAAAGGTCTGGGCCATGAGCCTGGCCGAACGGCTTTCGCTGGTAGACCGTGCCGAACCGGAGCTGTCGACCGTGGCACAATGCCGGCTGCTGAAAGTGGCGCGCTCGACGCTGTATTACCGGCCGTTGCCGGTCAGCGCGGACGATCTGGCGGTGATGCGGCGGATGGACGAGTTGCATCTGGCGTGGCCGTTCTACGGCTCGCGGCGCATGGCGGCGGTGTTGCGGCGCGATGGCTGGTCGGCGAACCGCAAGCGGGTCAAACGGCTGATGCGGGTGATGGGGCTGGAGGCGATCTATCAGAAACCCAATACCAGCCGCAGCCATCCCGGCCACAAGGTGTATCCCTATCTGTTGCGTGGCCTGGTGATCGACCGGCCGAACCAGGTGTGGTGCGCGGACATCACTTACATGCCGATGGCGAAGGGGTTCGTGTATCTGGTGGCAATCATGGACTGGTTCAGCCGTCGGGTGCTGGCGTGGCGGGTGTCGATCACCATGGACACGGCGTTCTGCGTCGAGGCATTGCAGGAGGCGATGGATCGGCACGGACAACCGGAGATCTTCAATACCGATCAGGGCGTTCAGTTCACCAGCGCGGATTTCTCGGCGGACTGGAGACCCAGGGCGTGCGCATCAGCATGGATGGCAAGGGGCGGTATCTGGACAACATCTTCATCGAGCGGCTGTGGCGGAGCCTGAAATACGAGGAGATGTACATCAAGGCATATGGTCGGTCGCTGCGGCGCGTCTGGGCCTCGGCGCGTGGCTGAGGTTCTACAACGACGAGCGGCCGCACCAGGCGTTGGATTACCGGACGCCGTGCGAAGTGTTCGCGGGGGACCAGCCAGTGGATATGTGGACAACACTGCCGCTTCGCTGTGCTCGCTCCCGTGTTGACCACATACCCACTGGCACAACAACAGCACAGAAGGTATTGACTAATATATAATAGGAACTATACTTACGATCCGGATTGCCCCCTCGGATCGGGAGGGGCATCGGAACCCGGTGGGACTCTCTCTTAAGTCACCCCAATTCCTGTCCAACCGATGGGGTCCACCTCACTGTGTGATGCTCTTGAGAGAATGATGCCGAGGAGCGCTTGGGAGAGCGTCTCCATCATGGCGAAATCTATACCCGAAACTGGGGCGGGTGGGCAAGAGAAATCTGAAAAAAATCCTATGACTTTCGGACCTGCGCGATTCGAGGACGGGCGGTCGACCAAACGCAATTAAGACTGGCGGCTGACTTCGCACATCGCTACATTTGACTTATGGCAATTTACGTTTTCCACACCCAGAAGGACCCGGTGTGGTTCGCCCTGACCAAAGGTCGCGGAGGCGCGGGTTTCCCGTCCGGACTGGCGCCGTGGCGCGCTGCCAGGCGCAACGCCATTTCTGTTACGGTGAAGGAGCAGCTGCGGCAGCCGCGCACGACAAGCGGATTGCTCAGGCGATCAAGGCCGACAGGCATTACTTGATTAGTCCCTTACCACCCAACTCTTCGGGCTTTCTGCGTAGAAATCCGTTGCGATTGAAAGGCCGTGGTGCAATGCTCAGCGTGCCGTAATGGCCTGAACCTACAGGGTTCTTATCGTTTGCACCCGCTGATGCGGGAACAATCGGGCGGGTGGGGAATCGGCGGAACATCCAAATTTGCCCGCACGGCCGAGGGAGAGGCTTTGCCTTTTTGGTTCCGGCGCTGCCGGCTTAGGGACTCATCGGATTCATGATCATGCCGAGACGGCCTGAATGCTCGCGCAATTGCGCTCCGCGCCCGCGTATGGTGCAAACTTGATCCCGCTTGTCTTCCAAGGTCCGTCACGGCCTGCAGCATAGGTTTACTTCCCGGTCTGGCAAGGCGGCAGCTAGGTATGTCTTCATATAGCCAGTATTTTTTCCCGAGCATTTGCGCGGCCCTGTTGATTGCGCTGATCGCCGGATGCGAAGGGGATATGGGCGAGCGGCTACAGTCGGGCCGCGTGCTGGCGTGGCATGGTCTGCAGGGCCGCTGGGTCGGACCGGTCGTGCCGACAGACAAATCCTGTGGTGCGACCACGCAGGGCTTGATGTCGATCGGCGAAAAAGGCTTCGGGTTCGATCCCTTCCAGAGCACGACAGTCATACAAGGCGCTGTTGGCGAGGATGGCCGGCTGACCGGCAATCTGACCCGGCAAGGGGGAGACCGTCAGAACCTGTCGGTCAGCCTTCGAGGGTCCGCGAGCGGGGCTGGATCGGAAGCCGAGGCGATCGACGGCAGCCTCGTGTCCGGGCGATGCCATTGGAAGGTGACGCTGCATCGGGGGTGAAGGGGCCGTCGTGCCCAGCGTGTCCGCCAATTCACGCTGTATTCCCGTACGTTGACGGTTAACTAACCTTTCGCCGGGTTTATGGCCCTCACTCGCCAATGCAGACTGACGACATGCCATTCTCGCTGTCGAGATGGCAGACATCGGCGAACCTGCTCATTGGCCGGGGACAAAATGACCTACATGGACAAGGCGCTCAGCTCTCGCATCACGCCACACGACAATGGTCTCGCAACCGGGCAGGAAAGCCGGGAGGCATTGGTGGTGGTGGTTGAAGATGGCATCAGCCTGTCTGAGCCACTTCGTATGATCTGCGAGTGTCTGGGCATCGCCGTCGAGCGAATGCCAAGTCGGGATGATCTGGGGCTTGTGTTGCGCAATAGTCGTCCGATGGCCGTCGTTGCCGAAATGGACGCCTCGGGGCAGGACGGCTGCCATGTCCTGATGACGATTGCGGCGCATGATCGCAGCTTGCCTGTGCTGCTGATCACGGGGCCGGATCCCGCGCTGCTCGGTGCGGTGGACGCGGTGGAGGAGCTCTGGGAGCTCTCTTCGGTCGAAAAATGGCAGGAACTGTCCGGCGTCGGAGCGATGGTCGACTTCCTGTTCCGTGCCGGGCGGAAGGGCGGCTGCATACGGCTGATGTCAGTCTGACAGCATCGGACTGCCGAACCGGTTCAGCCTGGGCCAAGTGCGCGTCTCGCCGGCGACCGGGCAGCGATTTCTGGCGCGCTTGCGCGCAGCAACCGCGTAGGCGCCAAAGGCCCGATCGGGATCTTCGTTGGGGGCCGCAATCGTTGTCTGATAGTCGGCCCAATCGCTGGCCGTGAAGTGCCGCCATGTCGGCTGTGATTGAAGTGGCGTGCAGAGTGGCCTCGGAATAGGCGATGCGCGGCAAAGGCTGGATCTGGGCGAACGGAAAGTCCTCGCGGAGCCGCACCGGCGTGTGGCTGCGGGTGAAGCGGAGATTGGTGAACAACGGACCGAACCAGCGATCCGTCTCGACGATCCCCTCGTAGAGCGCGTAGCCGCCCGGCGACGGCAGGTTGGCCGGGGCGCGGATCAACAGGCTCCAGTCAGGTGCGGTGCGGGCGATCAGCCCGGTCCAGATCTGTAACGTGCCGGGCTCAGGCAGCGCGGTCAGGAACGGCGGCGAGCATCCCGCGAGCGATTCCGGGGCCGTCGCATCGAAGCGAGCCGAGAAATCCGGGAACTGCGCGGCTGGCATCAGCGGCAGCCAGTCCGGGCCTCCGGTGCACTGCCAGAAGATGTCGTGGCCGTCCCACATGAACTGGAGGTCGGTTGGCGGGAAGACCCACCAGCCATAGCCCGCGGCCGTGGTGACGGCCTCGCAATAGCGATAGGCGCGGGTCGGCAAAGTTCCCGCGGCCGAGCGATCCGCGCGCTGCGGCAAGCGGGCCTGCTCTATCAAGCGGTAGAAGCGGACAGATCGGGGTGCATGAGCGGTGCATGGAGGGAGCGCTCCGGGTTGGCTTGGTGGCATGAGGGGGATGCCGATGACGCCCGGCGGCGGGTCGAATGACCGGTGAGGGCACGCACGCCCAGCGCTCAAAGGCGGGGTAACCGGCCTGGACGGAACCTGCCGTCCAGGCCGGCTTTCCGAGGGTCAGCGGGCAGGCGGCAAGCGGAACGCGGCACCGAGGCGAATGCGGCCGGTGTCAGTCGTTGCAGGCGGCACGGCCGGCGGGGTGATCGCGGTCGATGGCTTCATGGCGAGATTCCTTTCTAGGTCAGATGTCAGCCCGGGCGGTGGCCGACAGCCCTTCGCCCTGCGCAACCCATCGCACGCAGCAATCCGCCCGCTGGGCGTGCCCACCGGTGCGACAGAAGTCTTGAGGGTTCAGGGGGACAGGCGGACGCAGTACGCCCGTTGACCCGGAACAGATACACGTCCGGCAATGGCTGTGTCAAGGAAAATTTTCATACGCACTGAACTCAGAGCGAATCCGTCCAGGTCTGGATGGCAAGGCTGGTCACTGCAACCGACACCCAGGTCGTCAGGCCGAGCAGCAACGGCCGCGTGCCGGCTCCCGCGAAGGCGCGCCAGTGGCCCTGCAGGCCCACCGCCGCCAGAGCGACCACCAATACCCACCGGCCCAGCGAGTTGCACCGTCGGACCGAATTGGCCGATCAGGCCAAGCGTGTTGAGCAGCGATGCAAGGACAAACAGGATGATGAAGACCGGTATCGCCTGATAGACGCGCCGGGCCAGCGATTCGTCCTCGCCACCGCGCCGCTCCTCGAACCAGGGCACCAGCAGTCCGAAGCCGATCACCAGCGGAATGATCAGCGTCGTGCGGGTGAGTTTGACGATCGTGGCGATCGTGCCTGCGTCGTGGCTGTAGGCGAAGCCCGCGGCCACGACGGCCGACGTATCGTTCACCGCGGTTCCTGCCCAGAGACCGAAGCCCGGGTCGCTCAGCGACAGCAGATGACCGATGGCCGGAAACGCGAAGACGGCGAGCATGTTGAAAAAGAATATCACGGAGATCGCGTAGGCGATCTCCTCCGCCTTGGCGCGGATGACCGGCGCCAATGCCGCGATTGCCGATGCGCCGCAGATCGTCGTGCCAATCCCGATCAGGCATCGCATCCGCCAATCGACCCGCATCGTCCGCCCGATCAGCAGGGCACAACCGAGACCGGCCGCTATCGTCACCGCAAGCACCGGAAGCGATTCGGCCCCTGTCCGCACGATGATCCCCAGATCGAGACTGGCGCCCAGCAGGATAATGCCGCCCTTCAGGCAGAACTTGCTGACATCGCCGATCCGCAGGGTGCCGATCTGGAGCGGTCCCCGCAGCGTGTTGGTGATCACGATCCCAAAGGCGATGGCGAATATCGGTGCGCCGACGACTGGCGCATAGCCTGCCGCGACATTTGCCGCTGCCGCGATGGCGATGCACAGCACCAGGCCACCGAGCATCCGGACCCAGGCGGACACCGCGACGCGCGATGGCGCTGAAACCGCTACGTCCTGCTGCATCGCCATCGTCGTATGACTTCTCCTCGGCCAAAGCTCGACCTGCCGCGCCCGAGCGGTTACGGGCAAGCTCGGCGCCCGGTCAGCCTAGCCGAATTCGGCGGAGTTCGAGAACCGTCCAACCGGCAGCATCGGTTCTTGTCTCGCCCCGTCTATCTGCAGTAGCATTTTTGCGTGATAGATCTCCTATAGGTTGTAGTTAGTCGTCAATATCTCACGAAATGCGCGAGGTGCGACATGCCACGATCCTGACCGACATCCTGCCAGAAGGCGACGACCGGGCGGGCTCCACTGGAGCCATTGCTGCGTCTGACCCTGTTCGGAGCGATGCAGGCGCAGGATGTCGTCCGGGCGAAGCGTTCTGCCGCGTTCGCGCAAGACGCGGGCGGTGCTCGCTGTGCTGGCGCTTGCCGGGCCGAAACAGGTGTTGCGAACGCAGTTGACCGGGTTGCTCTGGAGCCGGCGCGAGCGCGAGCAGGCTCGGGCGTCGCTCCGCCAATCGGTGCATGAACTGCGGCTCCGCCCTCGGGCCTCGCATCGGAACGTTGCTGCAGGCGGATCGCAACCATCTTCTGCTGCTGGATGATCGGCTCTGGGTTGATGCCCGTGCACTGGTGGCGGCGACGGTTTCGCAACCGGAAGGCCTGGAGCTGTTTCAGCGGACGCTCCTTGAGGATCTCACCGGGCTCGATCCCGCGTTCGATCATTGGCTGGAGGACGAGCACCAGCGCCTGACACGACACGCCCGTTCGGTGGCGGAGGGCGTGTTGGCCGAGCAATACGAGACCAACGCCACGATCGTTGCGGCCGAGCGGTTGCTGTTCATTGACCCTGACTCACGAGGGTGCATGGCAGGCATTGATCCGCGCCCACATGGACCAGGGCGATCGCGCCGCGGCGCAGGCTGGCGTATCGATCGGTGCACCGCCACCCTGGCAGATGCCGGCCTGGCTCCTTCCGTCGCGACAGAGGAACTCGCCGGAAGCATGCCGTACGTCCGTCTCGGTGCGACCGGAGACTTGCGAGCTCGTGAAGAGACCCGAGGCATTCGCCTCTGCCGTTCTGCCCGCCGCGCGTCTTGGACGGCGACCAACTGGAAGCCCTGTCGCTTGGACTTGCCGAGGAGATCACTGCTGCCCTGTCGCGATTCCGCTGGATCTCCTGCGTCGATGGCACGCTGTCGGCGGGCAATGGCGGTCTGGCGAAGCCCGGCGGCCACCCATGGCAGCGCCTCGATCTGGATTTTTTGCTCGACAGCACGCTGCAGCGCTCCGGCAACCGCATTCGCATCATCGTCCGCCTGCTCGATGTTCGCGCTGGCGGCAAGGTGATCTGGGCTCGCCGGTTCGATCGTGAGGTGGACGACGTCTTGACGTTGCAGGGCGAGATCGCTGCCGAGACGGCAGCCCAGATCGATCCCGAACTGCTGCTCCGTGAGGGAGAGCGCCTCGTCTCGCGCGGGCTGCGCGAGCCAACCGCGTATGACCTCGTCCTGCGCGCCATACCCGCGATCTATCGGCTCGAGCCATCCGGTTTCCAGGCGGCCGGGGAGATGCTCGCTGCGGCATTGGCAATCGAGCCCGGCAATGCGGCGGCGCACGCCTGGTGGGCCTACTGGCATGTTCTTTTGGTCGGCCAAGGCTGGGCGGGCGATCCGGTTGCCGCGACCCGACGCGCGGGCGAGTTGGCGGAACGGGCCGTCACGCTGGATCCGGCGCGACGCGCGGGCTCTGGCGCTGGTCGGGCACGTCCGCGGCTTCCTGTACAAGCGTCCCGAGGAGGCGCGTGTCTTGCACGAACGTGCGATCTCGCTGAACCCGAACCTGCCCTTGGCGTGGTGCTTCTCGGGCGCCGCCAACAGCTACCTGGGCCGGCACGAGGAGGCCATCGCGCAGATCACCCAGGCGCAACGGCTTTCGCCGCATGATCCGCATGCGTTCTTCTTTGACGCGGTGCTCATGCTGCCGCATCTCCTGTGTGGCGACTTCGAGACTGCCGTGACGCTGGGGCGGCGGGCGATCGAGCTCAATCCCAGCTTTTCGGCAACTTACAAGGGATACCTGGCGGCGCTTGGCCATCTGGGCCGCGACGGCGAGGCGGCAAGGGTACTGGCTCGCCTGCTCGCGCTCGAACCGGGATTCTCAGTCAGGAACGCCGTTGAACGCTCGCCGATGATGCGCCGCGGAAGACCTGGCACTCTATGCGGAAGGCCTGCGTCGCGCCGGATTGCGGGAAGGCTAGGCCGGCGCTCAGCGCCTGCCATTGATCTTGCACCCCGCCCATCGCACAGTCCGCCAATCAGCGGGCGGTGCCCGCACCGTCAAAGGGAGCTTGCGCCGATGAGGCGATCAACGATCATGTGCGTCGGTGCCCTGTTTGCCAGCGCATTGCTTGGGCTCGCGCCGCCGCCGGCTGCAGCCCAGGGAACCGGTTCGGCGACACTCGATGCGGCGCGGGCGCGTGGCCAGGTGCTGTGCGGCATTGCCGGTCAGGTGCCAGGCTTCTCCCTGCCCGACAGCCAGGGCGTCATGCGCGGCATCGATGCCGATACCTGCCGCGCCGTCACCGCGGCCGCGCTCGGCGACGTGAACAAGGTGAAGTTCGTGCCCACCACGACGCAGAACCGCTTCACCGCGTTGCAGTCGGGCGAGGTCGATCTGCTGTCGCGCAGCACCACCTGGACCCTGGGGCGCGAAGGCAATCTCGGGCTCGAATTCGCCTGGGTGAACTACTATGACGGCACCGGCTTCCTGGTGAAGGCATCCACCGGCGTGAAGTCGGCCAAGGAGATGGACGGCGCCATCGATCTGCGTGCAGCCAGGCACCTCCACCGAGCTTGCGATCAACGACTACTTCAGGCTCAACAACCTGAAGTTCACGCCGATCCTGATCCAGGACCTGTCCGAAATTCAGGGCGCCTTCCTGTCCGGCCGCTGCGATGCCTACTCCACCGACGCATCGGCGCTGGCCACCTTCCGCTTCAGCCAGGGGCCGAAGGCGCAGGAGCTGGTGCTGCTCCCCGAGATCATCAGCAAGGAACCGCTCGGCGTGATGGTCCGCAAGGGCGACGACAAGTGGTTCGACCTCGTGCGCTGGACGTTCATCGCCATGATCACCGCCGAGGAGAAGGGCATCACCAGCAAGAACGTCGACAGCTTCATGAACAGCACGGACCCGGACATCCGCCGCCTGCTCGGGCTCGAGGGCGACATGGGCAAGGCGCTCGGGGTCGACAACAAGTGGGCCTACAACGTCATCAAGCAGGTCGGCAATTTTGGCGAGATCTGGGACCGCAACATCACGCCGATGGGTGTGCCGCGCGGCATCAACAACATCTGGACCAAGGGCGGCCTGCAATACGCGCCGCCGATCCGCTGACCGCACGTCCAGGAGCTGAACCGAGGGCCGCCGGGCTCGATCCCGGCGGCCTTTTTCCTGTAATCCATCTGGCAGGTTGATCTTGCCCGCTTGAATGCCGCACAGTCGTCCGGAACGGTTGCACGCACGACGCAGCAAGGTGCGGCACGACGACAAGGGGGCATCGAGGCCATGTCTGGAGCAACTGCCGATCCGCGCCTGATCGGAGCGCGCGCCGCGCCAAGAAGGCGCTGCGGCTGTCATGGTCGGATCCGGTGTTTCGCGCCATCGTCTGGCAGGTCGTGATCGTCGGCATCGTCGTGCTGGTCGTCTGGTATCTGATCGGCAACACCAGCCGGAACCTCGCGGCACGCCATATCGCCACCGGCTTCGCCTTCCTCGGCCGCGTCGCCGGCATTCCGATCGGCGAATCGCCGATCCCCTACAACCCGGCGGTCGACACCTATGGCACGGCGCTGATCATCGGCATCCTGAACACGCTGAGGGTGGCGGCGGTCGGCATCGTGCTGGCGACCATCCTCGGCACTCTGATCGGCATCGGCCGGCTGTCAGGCAATTGGCTGCTGGCGAAGCTGACGGCCTTCTACGTCGAGACGCTGCGCGACATCCCGGTGCTGCTGCAGCTGTTCTTCTGGTACTCGGTCCTGCAGACGCTGCCGCCGCCCCGCCAGGCCTGGCACATCGGCAGCGCTGTCTTCCTGTCCAACCGCGGATGCAAGGTTCGCCGAGCTGGAGTGGGAGCCCGCCTATACCTGGGCGCTTGGTCGGCTTCGTCCTGGGCGTCGTCTGCACCGTCGTCTGGAGCCGCATCGCGCGACGGCGGCAGGAGGCGACCGGCGAGCGGCCCGCCGGTCTGGCCGGTGGCGATCTGTGCTGCTGATCGGTCTGCCGCTGGCGTCTGGGCGCTGTTCGGCGCACCGTTCCACCCTGACATGCCGGCGCTGCGCGGCTTCAACTTCCAGGGCGGCGGCACGATCAGCCCCGAATATTTCGCGCTTCTGCTCGGCCTGGTAATCTATACCGCCGCCTATATCGCCGAAATCGTGCGGTCCGGCATCCAGGCGGTGCCGCTCGGCCAGTGGGAGGCAGCCGGCGCGCTCGGCCTGCGCCGCGGCAACATCCTGCGGCGCATCGTGCTGCCGCAGGCGCTGCGCGTGATCATTCCGCCGATGACCAGCCAGTATCTGAACATCACCAAGAACAGTTCGCTGGCGGTGGCGATCGGCTTTCAGGACGTCGTCTCGATCGCCTACACCACGCTCAACCAGACCGGCCAGGCGATCGAGGGCGTTGCGATCATCATGGCCGTCTACCTCACCATCAGCCTGTCGATCAGCCTGTTCATGAACTGGTACAACGCGCGCATCGCGCTGGTGGAGCGCTGAGCATGAGCCAGACGGTAGCCACTGCCGATCCGGCGCGACATCGCAGCTCGCGAAAGCCCGCCCGCTGGCGTCACCGGCCCATGGGCCTGGGCCAGGACCAACCTGTTCGGGTCCTGGTGGTCCACCGCGGTCACGCTGGTGCTGGGCTATCTCATCCTGCGCTTCGCCGTGAGCTTCGTCTCGTGGGCCGTGGTGCACGCCGTCTGGAGCGTGCCGTACGACGCCGAGGGCAGACCGGACAACACCGCCTGCCAGAACGCCAAAGGCATCGGCGCCTGCTGGGCGGTGATCGCCGACAAGTACCGGCTGATCCTGTTCGGCCGCTATCCGTACGACGAACAATGGCGTCCGGCGCTCTGCGTGGTCCTGTTCATCGGCCTCTATGTCGTCTCGGCCATGCGGCGCTTCTGGCGCAAGGAACTGGCGCTGATCTGGATCGTGACGCTGGTCGTGATCGGCGTGCTGATGTGGGGCGGCGTGCTCGGGATTGCCGCCGGTAACCGAGGACTTCTGGGGCGGCCTGCCGCTCACGCTCATCCTCGCGACCTTCGGCCTCGCCTTTGCCTTCCCGCTGGCGATCCTGGTAGCGCTCGGCCGCCGCTCCACGACGCTGCCAGCGGTGAAAATGCTATGCGTGACTCTATGTCGAACTGATCCGCGGCGTGCCGCTGATCGCGCTGCTGTTCATGGCAAGCGTGATGTTCCCGCTGTTCATGCCGGAGGGCGTGAACATCGACAAGCTGTTGCGCGCGCAGATCGCCATCATCCTGTTCGCCGGCGCCTATCTGGCGGAGGTCGTGCGCGGCGGCTTGCAGGCATTGCCGAAGGGCCAGGCCGAGGCAGCCGATGCGCTCGGCCTGACCTACTGGCAGAAGACCGGTTTGATCATACTGCCGCAGGCCTTGCGCCTGGTGATCCCGCCGCTGGTCAACACGTTCATCGGCTTTTTCAAGGATACCATCCCTGGTGTTGATCATCGGCCTGTTCGACCTGCTCTACATGGGCAAGGTCGCGCTCAGCGATCCGCCATGGCAGAGCTTTTCCACCGAGATCTATCTCATGCTGGCGGTCATCTACATCGCGTTCTGCTTCGCCATGTCGAAATACAGCCGCGGGCTGGAGCGTGAGCTCGGCCGCGCCCATCGCCGCTGAACAGGGGATACGATCATGAGCCACGCTGCCGTGTCCGAACAGGTCGTCGCCCCTTTGGCGGACACCAAGGGACCGCCGATCATCGTAATGGATAAGGTGAACAAGTGGTACGGCTCGCTCCACGTGCTGCGCGACGTGTCGATGACCGTGGCGGAAAAGGAGCGCGTCGTGGTCTGCGGACCGTCCGGCTCCGGCAAGTCCACCATGATCCGCTGCATCAATCGGCTGGAGGTCCATCAGGAAGGCCAGATCGTCGTCGATGGCACGGAGCTGACCGACGACCTTCGATCGCTCGACACGATCCGGCGCGAAGTCGGCATGGTATTCCAGTCGTTCAATCTGTTCCCGCATCTCACAATACTGGAGAACTGCACGCTGGCGCCGATCTGGGTGCGCAAGACGCCCAAGGCGGAAGCCGAGGAACTGGCGATGAATTTCCTGACCCGGGTGAAGATTCCCGAGCAGGCGAAGAAGTATCCCGGTCAGCTTTCCGGCGGCCAGCAGCAGCGCGTCGCGATAGCACGCGCCCTGTGCATGCGTCCGAAGATCATGCTGTTCGACGAACCCACCTCGGCACTCGATCCCGAAATGATCAAGGAGGTGCTGGACGTCATGATCGAACTCGCACAGTCCGGCATGACCATGGTCTGTGTGACGCACGAGATGGGCTTTGCGCGGCAGGTCGCGGATCGCGTCGTGTTCATGGATCGCGGCGAGATTGTCGAGAGCGGCACACCGCAACGCATGTTCGAGGACCCGCAGACCGATCGCTTGAAGCTGTTCCTCAGCCAGATCCTGCGAGGCCACTGACACGGCGCAGCGGCAGCAGGCATAACAGTGCGGTGCCTGCCGCGATGCCGACCCAGGCGAGTACCTCCGATGCGGAGCGTGACAGCACGAACGGCGTGAACAGCGTCGGTGCGATGGCCTGTGCCAGCAATGGGGGAAGCGCCAGCCTGCCGAGGCGTATGGCATAGCCGTGGGCGCCGAACAGGTGCATCGGCAGAGTGCCGCGGCTGATCGTCAGTATGCCATTGCTCATGCCGTACGCGACCGCGAAGCCGATGGCAGGGCCACCCGCAAGCAGCCCGACGACACCAAGAGGCAGCAGTGCGGCACCCATCCATGAGCCGGTGAGCGGATTGATGTGGCGGGCGAACACCCACTCGAGGACCCGTCCGGCAACCTGCGACGGGCCGATCATCGCGGCGATGCCAACCGCTGCGGCTGCGCTCAGGCCGATTCCCTGAAGCAGCAGCAGCACATGCACTGAAATCACCGCGCTGATCGCTGCCCGCGTGCTGAAGAAGATCGCCAGCAGCACGAAGGCGACATAGCCGCGGCCGGGTGCGGTCTGCTCTACCGATGTTGCCGGCAATATTGTCGGGTGGGGTGGTGCCTTCGGGATGAGCCAAAGAAGCAGCGGCAGATTGATCCCCATCTGCATCGCGGCATAGCTCAACGCGGTCATTCGCCAGCCCAGCAGTTGGACCAGGACAACGCCCATCGGCCAGCCGACGGTCGATGCGAAGCCGGCCATCAGGGTCACGCCGACGATGGCCGGCCGCGCCGCACCACCCAGCAGCCGTCCGATGGTGGCAAACGCGGCATCGTAGAGTCCAAGCGCCATGCCGATGCCGATGATCGTCCACGCGATGTACCAACCCGGCAGGCTGGGAAATGCCGCCATCACCACCAGCCCGACTGCCATGACGATGGTAGCGGTCGCCAGCACGCCGCGACCGCCGGCCCGGTCGATCCGGCTGCCGACGCCCGGCGATGCAAGTCCGGCGATCAGCAGCGACCACGAAAATCCGCCGAGCAGCACGGTCGGTGACGCGCCGAGTGTGGTCGCCGCAGCGCCGACGATGACAGCCGGAATGTAGAAGGTGGTCGCCCAGGCAAGCGTCTGGGTGAAGCCAAGCACAAGTGCAAGCCGGCGGGCGTCGGGCATTGGTCGAACATGCCCGCCAGCAGAATGCTGGGCTACTGCCGGCCCTCGCCAATTGGCGCAACTTGTCCGGTCATCCCGGCGAGCACTTCCGCTACATGCCTGACCTTTATGGGGTGTCCTTCGCGTTGCAGCCGGCCGGCGATGTTGAGCAGGCAGCCCAGGTCGCCGGCAAGCACCGTGTCCGCGTCGCTGGCGACGATGTCTCGCACCTTGTTCGCGACCATGGCGACGGAGATATCAGGGTATTTCACGCAGAACGTGCCGCCGAAGCCGCAGCAGACTTCCGGATCCGGCATTTCCGCGATGGTTACGCCAATCGCCCGCAGCAGACTGCGTGGTTGCTCCTTGATGCCCAGTTCGCGCAGGCCCGAGCAACTGTCGTGATAGGTGACGGGGCCGCCGGCATATCTGCCCGGCAACTGCTCGATGCCGAGAATATCGGTGAGAAAGCTGACCAGCTCGAAAGTCCGGGCGGCGAGCGCATCGGCGCGCGCGCGGAGGTTGGGATCGTCATCGAACAGATGCGGCAGGTGATGTTTCAGCATCCCACCACAGGAACCGGAGGGCACGACGACATAATCATAACCGCCGAAAGCATCCAGAATGCTCTCGGCGAGATCGCGCGTCGTGGCGCGGTCACCGGTGTTGTAGGCGGGCTGGCCGCAGCAGGTCTGCGCACGCGGTACCTCGACCTGGCACCCGGCCTGCTCGAGCAGCTTGATCGCGGCAAAGCCGATCGACGGACGATGCAGATCGACGAGGCAGGTGACGAATAGGGCGACACGGGGTCTGCTGGGTGGCATCGGTGCAGTCTAGAGCGACTTCCCGGCGACAGGAAACGCCGCCGCAGCAAGTAAGTCACCTCGCCCGCTGCGCGGGAGAGGTCGGAGCGCGTAGCGCGACGGGAGAGGGTCTTGGAGTAAGGGTCTGAGCCCGAATAACCGCATCATCCGTCTGGCCGTCTTGGGGCGAAAGTATAGTTCCATTCGCCGTGGAAGTTGGCGGGTTGGACGTTGAGGGTTGCCATCTCGGCGTCAGAGACCTTGAGGCCCTTCACATAGGTATTGTCGTCGAGCCGACAGGCGACGGTGAGGCCGGTATCGGTGGTCGTGTTGGCGATCAGTTGAACGATGACCGCGTGACTGACCAGCGGCTTGCCCCGCCAGTTCTGGGTGATGAAGGCGAATAGCCGGTGCTCGATCCGGTTCCACTTGCTGGTGCCGGGCGGGAGATGGCAGACGGTGATCGAGATCCCGAGTTCGTCGGCCAGGGCTTGAAGTTCCCATTTCCAGAGGCGTAGGCGGACGCCGTTGCTGCCGCCGCAATCCGCGGTAATCAGCAGTCGCGTCGCGGTTGGATAGCGGGCTGTGCCGAGCTCATACCACCAGCGGCGGATGCTCTCGACGGAGAACACCGCAGTGTCGTGATTGATGCCGAGATTGACCCATCCGGCATTGTCGGCGATGTCGTAGATGCCATAGAGCCTGCCCCCGCGAAGGCGGGGGGCACCGCCTTGCCGAGTTCGGGGATGACGAAGTCGTGCACCCGAACCGGCTCTGGCTGCCCTTGGGGCGCAGCTCACGGCCAGCATTCTTGAAGTCCCCGACAAGCTCCTTCTTCTTGGTGTCGACCGAGATGGCCGGCTCGCCGGCAGTCCGGAAAGTCGCCACTGCGGCGTTGATATGCTCGAACTGGGCGTTGCGGTCGGGGTGGCTCGCGCCTTCGCGCGTCTTGCTGTTGGCCTGCAGGCTGAAGCCCAGGCGGCGCAGCAAGCGGCCGACCAGCTTCTGGCCGGCGGTGAAGCCCATCTCCGTCAACGCGGCAGACAAATGGCGCTGGCTCTTGCTGACCCACAACAGGGCAGCCTCGGGATCGCCGCGGATCGACGACTGCACCAACGCGTTCAGGGCTTCCAAGAGTCCAGGCTGGGTCTCGATCGCCGGCTTGCCGCCACCTCCCGCTCGACGCACCCGGCCGTCCAACTGCCCGACGCCCACGCGGAGATCCGCGAGGCCACGACCGATCGTGCCGCGTGCAATCCCGGTCGCCCGCGACACCGCTGCCACCCCGCCACGCCCCGCGGCGCGTGCCTCACTCGCAGCAAGCAGGCGGCGTTCTCTCTCGTTCAGGAATGGCGACAGAGCATCGAAGCGGGCGGTGATCGCAACGGTATCGATCATGCAAATAGGGTAAACGTTCCCGCATCTGCGTCACCCCTAATTACGGATTCGTTCGTTGCGTCTTTGCCGTTCTCCCAATTCTTTTGTTCCAATTCGGTTGCCCAGGCTCAGACC
>CAWCDM010000066.1:0-16147 GCA_963794185.1 uncultured Alphaproteobacteria bacterium
GCCATTTCGGGCGGCCCAAATCCCGCCGACATCGTCGACCTCGTCGTCCTCGCCGAGAGCCTCGGCTATGAGTCGGCCTGGGTCGCCGAAGGTCATGGCGGCGACCAGTTCGCGATCCTGGCGGCCTGCGCCATGCGGACCTCACGCATCCAACTCGGCACCAGCATCAGCAGCGTCTTCGTCCGCACCGCGCCAACGATCGCCATGGCTGCCTCGACAATCGCCGACCTGTCCGGAGGACGGTTCATTCTCGGCCTCGGGTCCAGTCACAAGGCGCAGGTCGAACCCGAGCATGGGATGGTGTACGCCAAGCCGCTCACTCGCACCCGCGAGACCGTCGCGATCGTCCGCGACCTGATCCGTGACGGGCGCGTGAGCTTTCAAGGCGAGACCATCCACATCGAGAACTTCGATCTTTGGTACACGCCGCGACACCGGGATATACCGGTTTACCTCTCGGCCGTGTTTCAGAAGGGGATCGCCCTGTGCGGCGAGGTCGCCGACGGCATCATCCTGACGCGCAGCACGTTGCGCACCGCCGCACAGGTGCGGGCACATCTGGCCGAAGGTGCTCGCAACGCCGGACGCGCCTCGACTCACATCGTGGTCACCACCTTGTTGCCGACCTCTGTCGGCGATACGCGCGCAGCGGCGCTCGCCGCACTGCGCCCGGGTATCGCCTTCTATTGTGGGTTTTTCCCACGCTACAACCGGATGATGGCCGAGCACGGCTTCGCGGCCGAGGCCGGCGCGATCGCAGAGGCCTGGGCGCGCAGTGACCGCGAAACGGCCGAGCGCGCGGTAAGTGATGCGATGATCGACGCGACCAGCGTGTCGGGCACGCCGGAGCAATGCCGCTCCCGGATCGAGGCGTATCGGCAATCGGGAATTGACGTGCCGATCATCAGCCCCTTCGCCCGTGGTCCGGACGCCACGACACGGTTTGAGGCCGCGATCCGCGCATGTGCGCCGGCCGCCCAATAGGCGGAATATCGGATACAGTCGGGCGATACGGCACGCCAGCGAGGGAGGAATGACTCCATGAAAATCATCAGAGTGTCCGCCATTCCAATGTCCGCACCCGTTCCGCCGGAGAAGCGTCACCGCACGGACCTCGGAACGAAGGTCAAGAGCGACGCGACCCTCATTCGCGTGGAGACCGACAACGGGCTCGCCGGCATCGGCGCGGCGCTCGGAACGCCGCCGATCGTCGCGGCTATCGTCGAACACGAGCTCGCGCCGGAATGCGTTGGCGAGGACCCCATGTTCTCCGAGCGCATCTACGAGAAGATGTACAACGGCTCGCGTGCCAAGCCGGCGCTCGAGCGCGGCGTGACACAGGCCGATGAGAGCCGGCGCCGGGGCGTGATCATGGAAGCGATTGCCGGCATCGACATCGCGGTGTGGGACGCAAAGGCGCAGGCGCTCGGCATTCCGCTCTACCAGGCGCTTGGCGCGGTGCGCAGCTCGGTGCGAGGCTATGCCAGCGGTGGCTGGGCGCCGGGCGACGAGGCCGAGGCGGAACTCGCGGGTTACGCTGCCAAGGGCTTCACCGCCGCCAAGATGCGCGTGGTCGGCCGCGACGGATTCTCGATCGCCAACTGCGTCCGCCGTGTGAAGGCGGCCCGCCGCGGGCTTGGCCCCAATGTCGAACTGATGGTGGACGCGCACGGCTCGCTCGAGGTCGCGACCGCCATCAAGCTGGCCAGGGAGCTGGAACCCTACGACATCGCCTGGTTCGAGGAGCCGGTATCGCCGGATGATCACGCCGGCCAGGCAGAGGTGCGGCGTTCGACGATCATCCCCATCGCCTCGGGTGAGCGCGAGTTCACGCGGTTCGACTTCCAGGATCTGCTGGAGCGCCGTGCCCTCGATATCGCCCAGCCGGACGTCGCCCGCGCGGGTGGCCTGACGGAGATCCGGCGCATCGCGTCGCTGACCTCGGCGCACGGCGTGCGCCTCGCGCCGCACGCCTGGGGCAGTGGGGTGCTGTTCGCGGCGAGCATTCACGTCGCCATGGCAGCCGCCAACTGCCACATTCTCGAGGTCACGCAAGGCTACATGCCGATGATGTGGGACCTCTTCAACGAGCCGTTCGACATACGCCCGGACGGGATGCTGCATGCACCTGACCGAGCGGGGCTCGGTTTCACATTGCGCGCGGATGCGCTGGAGCGATTCCGGTATGTCGATGGGCCCGAGTTCGAGTTCTAGCAACGCTGTGTGGACATCGGGTAATCTCGACCACTGGCTGATTTCAGATTGTGTGAAGAGGCCTTGCGCGAAGAGGCTCGAGCTCTTGGGGGACAGGCCTCGCATCGGGACTTGCAACCGAAATCATAAGATGACTGTTCTGGTGAATGGTTCCGGACGCCGGTTGCGGATGCGCTGACCGCTGGCATGGGCCCGCGTCCGGAAGCCGCCCATGAACGACAATCCTATGATCCGCACGATCTTGGACGGTTACCTTGCCGACCGGAAAGGGCACGCCCGATCGTACGATACGCTCGATGTTGCTCGTAAGGCGCTGCGGCGGCATTTGGGTGATCTTGAGCCGGCCTACGGCGATCATGTGGTGATGGAGGAGACTCTTCCCGCGGCGCTGGCAGCGCTGTTCAAGGAATCAGTTCCGGTTGCCGCACTGGCGGTACGCGCCGGGGCTTCGCCAGCGGGCCCCGCGGACGAGCGGGCCCGTACGGCACTCACGCACTATGATCGGGCAATCGATCGTCTGAAGGTCGGGGACTGGGGCGGCTTTGGTGCCGAACTGGACGCGATGCGGCCGCTGCTCGAGGAACTGAGCAGGGTACCGGCTTCACACTGATTCCTCTTCTCAAGGAATCTGGATCATCTGGGCAATCTGCTCCTTCGACAGCGGCGCCTGGATGAACTTGAAACGCACCGCATCGGCCATCAGCGAATCGATCCCACTGATTCTGTCCGACCAGATCGCAGAATTCGGAAAGAACTCCTCGCGCAATCGTTTGACAAACCGCTCCGGCACACCGGCAAATTCGGCATAGGCCCTCGCAGCGTCCGCACTCTGGTACATCCACTGCACCGTCTCGCGATACGCCGCGGTGAAGCGCTCGACGACGGGCCTGCGGCTTTCCAGCACAGCGGCATGCGCCACGTTCACCCGTACCGTCTGGTCGCGCATCGACGGCACGTCATTGCCGCCGCCGAGGATGCGGATCTTGCCCTCCTCGGCAGCCTCCAGCAGGTACGGCGCAGCCGACCAGCCGACGTCGATCTGGCCCGACATCACCTGCGTGTAGGTTCCGGGAATGCCACCAGTCGCGACCAGCTCCGGCTTGATGCCGAACGTCTCGACGAACCCCAGAACGACGCTGTTGGTCGACGAGCCCTGGGTAGAATACGCAACCGTCCTGCCATTGGTATCCTTGATCGATTTGATTGGCGAGTCGGCGCGCACATACCAGAAGAGATCGCCGGCCCCGGTTGCCTCGGAGGCGATGATGCGGATCGGCGCACCCTTGGCGAAGGCACCGATAGCACCCAGCGTGCCGCCGGCGATGCCGATCTCGGCACTGCGCGACAGCACCGCCTGCAAGGTCTCGCCGCTGCCCTGGGTGTAGAGAATGTCGAGCTCGATGTCGTGCTTGCGGAATATGCCCGCGCGCTGGCCCAGCTCGGCGACCGAGGTGTCCCAGTTGCCCTTCTGTCCGACCGCCAGCTTTAATCCGTCGGCGGCACTTGCGCGGTCGGCCAGTGCCAGCGCTGCGGGCAGTGCCGCCGCAAGCAGCGTGCGTCGACGCATCATCGGTTCCTCCCTTGATTTCTATTCAGCCAGGTCACCGCGGCGTTGACGGCAGCCACCAGCAATACCACCAGGATCAACAGTGCATACATGCCCGGCATGTCGAACCGGCGATACGCGTCCATCACAAGGAAGCCGATGCCCGCCTTCGAAAGCTTGGTCTCGGCGAGCAGCACGCCGATCGCGGTGACACCAAAGCCGAGGCGCAGCCCGTTCAGCAGCGGCTCGCGCACCGCCGGCAGATAGATCTTCGTTGCCATCTGCCAGGTGGTGGCGCGGAAGCTGCGGCCGACCTGCAGCAGAACCTGCCGGACGCCGCGAACGCCGCTCGCGACGCTGATCGCCACCGGGAAGAAGCAGGAGATCGTGCCCATGGCGATCTTCGAGCCTTGGCCGGCGCCAAATGCCAGGAGCAGGGCAGGGAAGAGAATGATCTTCGGAACCGGTGCCAAATAATGCACCCAGCGTTCATAGGCGGCGGCCAGGAATCGATTGGCGCCCAACGCCAGGCCCGCGCAGGCACCCGCGATGCCACCCAACGTGACGGCGACAAGGAACTCCGCGGCCGTGACACGAAGGTTGGCATAGAACGACGGATCGCCCAGCGTGGATGCAAGTGCCGCGGCGATGCGCCAGAGCGAGGGCACGACGTCGCGAAACAACAGCCCGGACGATGCCAGCACCTGCCAGGCCGCCATCATGGCGAGCGCGGCGATCAGCCGTGCACGCGCTGCAGCCATCGCTCGATGTGCTCCATGCAGACGAAGAACAGCACGCTGGCCAACACCACGAAACAGATGGCCGCGTAGGTGCCCGGCAGGTCGTAGCGTTCCGACAGCTCGTTGATGAGCTGACCGAGACCGCCCAGGTTGATCAGGAATTCCACCCCGACGATGTTGATCAGGCTGAAGGTCAGTCCGAGGCGAAGCCCGGTGAAGATCGCCGGCATTGCAGCCGGGAACAGGATCTTTCGGAACATCTGCCCCTGCGTCAATCGCAGCGAGCGTCCCACATCGATCAGCACGGCGCGCGTGGCCGCGAGCCCTTCGACCGTTGTCAGAATCACGGGCGCGCAGCCGGCTGCGAAGCCGAGGACCACGATTGTCACGGAGGATCGCCCGAACAGCACCAGGAACAGCGGATAGGCCAGCACCAGCGGCGTCGCCGCCCACGCCGCGACCCACGGCTCGAAGGCGCGCCGCAACAGTTGCGAATGATACAGCCAGAAGCCGAGCGGCACGCCGACCGCAAGGATCAGCAGACCGGCGGCGAACGTCTCGACGCTGGTCAGCAGAAAACGCGCCGGCAATTGTTCCTCGACGACGATGCGGCGCGAATGCGGCCAGCACGTCGGACGGCGGCGGCACGACATAGCGGCTGATGAAATCCGTGTCGATCAGTCCCTGCAGTGCCACGCCGGCGGCGATCAGCGTGGCCAGCCCGAATACAGGCGCCAGCACCTTCAAGTCAGTCTGCCAGGTTGTCGGCAGCTACGACACCGCGATTGGCTTCTTCGCGCAGATCGACCCACAGCTCGGCGACATAGCGGCCGAATTCCGGGCTGGTCAGCACGGCGTCGGTGCGCGGGCGCGGCAGCCGCACCTCGACGATTCGGCGCACCCGGCCGGGGCGATACGTCATGACGACGATGCGGTCGGAAAGCTGCACCGCCTCGGTCAGGCTGTGGGTGATCAGCAGCGTGGTCTGGCGTAGCTGCTGCTGGATCTGCGTCACGCTGGCGCCGAGCAGCAGACGCGTCTGCTGGTCCAGCGCGGCGAACGGTTCATCCATCAGCAGAATCCTCGGCTGCGCGGCCAGCGTCCGCGCGATGGACACGCGCTGGCGCATCCCGCCAGACAGTTCCGCCGGATAGCGCCGCTCGAAGCCCTGCAGTCCGACCAGGGCCACGAAATGGCGCGCGCGCTCGAGCCGCTCCGCGCGCGGGATGCCAAGCAATTCGAGCGGGAAGGCGACGTTGTCGATCACGCTGCGCCAGGGGAATGTGCTTTCTTCCTGAAACACCATGCCGATGGCCGGATGCGGTCCGGCGACCGCCTCGCCTGCCACCGTGACGCGGCCCTGATAATCGCCGGTCAGTCCGCCGATGATGTGAAACAGCGTGGTCTTGCCGCAACCCGACGGACCGATCAGCGTGACGAATTCGCCCTCCGCCACATCGAACGATGCATCGTCGACCGCCATGACGGCGTGCTCACCACTGCCGAAGCATTTGACGACACGCTCCACGGAAAGGCTGGCGACGCCCACGTATCGTCAGACGCGATGCGTCTCGTGCGTGGACGGATGGAACAGTTCCTCCGGCGACAGCAGCCGCGACGACAGCCCCTCGGTGTGGTGACGCCGCAGGAAGACTTCCAGCACGTGGCGGTTTGCCTCTAGACCGTAGGACCAGAAATCCTCGCCCATCAGCCGCCGCGCAGCGTGCAGGTGTTCGTCGATGAACGGCAGCGTCACCTTCGACGCCGCAACGTCGCCCAGCTTCGCCAGCGCGCGCGCCTTCGCGTGCTCGAACGCCTTCATCGCCGCGATCGGCAGCCAGGGATGCTGATCCGCCAGCGTGCGGCGAATGCCGAGGATGTGCATAATGGGAAAAATCCCCGTCTTGCGGAACCACGCGGAGGCCGCATCGGCTGGATCGCGATACAGCCAGGCGACATGCGGATGGCCGTTGAGAAAGCAGGACGGCGCGCGTGGGCCGATCACCCCGTCGATCTCACCGCTTGCCAGCATGCCGGAGATCGTGGCGCCCGCCGGCGCATCCTCCACGCGCACATCGGGCGGCAGGTTCACCGCAATCTTCTCGATGCGCCCGGCCTGCTCGTAGCCGCCGCGGACCCAGGTGACATCCGACGGCCTTACGCCGTGTTCATCTTCCAGCACGGCGCGCGTCCAGACATTGGCGGTGACCTGATATTCCGGCACGCCGATGCGCCGACCCTTCAGGTCCTCCGGCCGCGAGATGCCCCGATCGGTGCGGATATAGATCGAGTTGTGGCGGAACGCGCGCGAGGGAAATACCGGCACGCCGACATACGGGCAATCGCCGTTCGCCGTCTTCACCGTGAAGCTGCTCATCGACAGCTCGCAGATATCGAAGTCGGCGTGACGGAATGCGCGGAAGAAGATCTCCTCGGGCTCCAACAGCATGAAGACCGGATCGACGCCGTCGATCTGCACCGAGCCGTCCACCAGCGGCCGCACCCGGTCGTAATCGCCCACGGCGATGGATAGTGCGAGCATGCTCATGGCTACTCCGCATTCCTCCCTTTATCATCGTCATGGCCGGGCTTGACCCAGCCATCTCGCGGGAGGCAGATCGCCGGGTCAAGCCCGGCCATGACGATGAAGCAAGAGCGGCCATGGCAATGCAGACAGGAGGGACGTCCCTTGCAGCGCGGAACCATCGCAATCGCCGGCGTCGAGCTTGAGTTGTTCGAGGATGGCGACGGGCCGCCGCTGCTGTTCCTGCACGGCGCACAGGGCGTCGTGCCCGAACATCCCTACGTGCGTCTGCTGGCAGCCCATCACCGCCTGGTCGCACCGTCGCATCCCGGCTTCGGCAGGTCGAGCCTCCCCGACTGGATCGATGCGGTGGACGACATCGCCTACATCCATCTCGAACTGCTGGACCGGCTGGGCCTTGCTCAGGTCGATGTGATCGGCTGTTCGATCGGTGGCTGGATCGCCGCCGAACTCGCGACCAAATCCCCGGCATCGGTGCGCAGGCTGGTGCTGGTCGGTCCCGTCGGCGTCAAGACCGGTCCGGTCGATCGGCTCGACATTCCCGACATCTTCGCATTGCCGCAAAGCGAGATGGACCGGCTGCTGTTCCACGATCCGGAGCGCATGCGGCTGGACCCGTCGCGCCTCACCGACGAACAGCTTGGGATCGTCGTGCGCAATCGCGAGACGCTCACACTGCTGACGTGGGAGCCCTACATGCAGAACCCCAAACTTCGCCACCGGCTGCATCGCGTCACCGCGCCGACGCTGTTCCTGCGCGGCGAAAGCGACGGGCTGGTGTCCGCCGAATACCTCGCCGCCTATGCGCGCCTGCTGCCCAATGCACGCACCGACACGATCGCGGCCGCCGGGCACGCACCGCATGTGGAGCAGCCTGACGCCTTCGCAGCGAAGGCGCTGGCATTCCTCGATGCGGGAGCGGTGTCATGAAGGCCTGGCATTTCAGCGAGAACGCCTATCCCTACCTGCCGCCCGCGGACGAATACGAATCCATCCGCGTCAGCCTGCCGAACCGCATCTACGACCCGGAGAAGGGCGCGGCGCTGTACGACCGGTTCCTCGACGAGTGGCTGATCGCGGAAGACGAGGGCATGGAGATCATGCTCAACGAGCACCACCAGACCGCGACCTGTGTCGATCCCGCCGCGCCGCTGGTTCTCGCCGCCCTGGCGCGCCTGACCAGGAAGGCGCGGCTGCTGATCCTCGGCAATCCTATCTCCAACCGCCGCCAGCCGGTGCGCGTCGCCGAGGAGATGGCGATGGTGGACGTGCTGTCGCGCGGGCGGCTGGAGGCGGGGTTCGTGCGCGGCGTGCCGTACGAGGTGCTGCCGGCCAACAGCAACCCGGTGCGCATGAACGAGCGCCAGTGGGAGGCGCTGGATCTGATCGTCAAGGCGTGGACCAGCCATGACGGGCCGTTCAGCCACGAGGGGCGGTTCTTCCACTACCGCGCGGTGAACATCTGGCCGCGACCATACCAGCAGCCGCATCCGCCGATCTGGATCAGCACCACCAGCCCGGGCGGCGCTGGACGGGTCGGCGCGCATGGCTACGTGCAGGCGACGTTCCTCACCGGCTTCGACGGCACGCGTGCGGTGTTCGACGCGTACCGCCGCGGCTGGCGCGAGGCGGGGCGCGGCAACGATGTTCCGGTCGATCGGCTTGCCTATGCGGCGCTGGTCTATGCTGCGCCGAACGAAGCCGACGCGCGCGCCGGGGCGGAGAAGCTGCTCTGGTACATCACGTCGAACAAGGTGCCGCCGCATATCGCCAACCCGCCGGGCTATGTCCCGGTGCAGGCCAACGTGGCGATGCTGCGCGGCGCCGAACACCCGCTGAGTGCCTTCCGCCGGGCCGCGACGGTCGAGGGCGCGATCGAGGCCGGCATCATGTTCGCCGGCACGCCCGATCAGGTCCACCGCCAAATGAAGAGGCTCTACGACCATGTCGGCGGCTTCGGGCACCTGCTGATCATGGGCCAGGCAGGGTTCCTCGAGCATGACGAGACCGTGCTCGGCATTCGCACCTTCGCCCGCGAAGTCTATCCGCGGGCGAGGGAGGAATTTCCCGACACGGCGATATCCAGCGTCGCCTGACGGGGCGACGTCAGCGACCGCGGGCTTGCCGTGAAGGGCCGTCGATCACGCCAAATGTTCGTGAGTTCGCAGTTGTCGGATGGACCTCGTAGCCTTCCGCGCTGAGTCCCCGCCGCATCAATTCCCGAACTGTCGCCGCCCGACTGGGCATGCGCTGCGCGAACCGGAAATCGTCGATTGCGGTCAACTCATCGGCGTCCAGCATGATCTGCAGCCGCTCCCCCCTGGAGAGTGCATTGCCTTTGGCAGTCTTTTCCGACATGGCCCCGACCCTCTATAGACAGTCACTTACTCATTCACGGTAAGTACGCCTACTATTCATTCTCGGTAAGTGCGTCAAGAGGCTAATTCTGGGTCGAATGGACGGCCGGCTGACAAGGGGCACTCTACGGCGCATACCGAAAAGAACCACTGCGAAATTGCTCGACGATTGCCGCGTCCGGTCTGAAAGTGTTGCGATGCATGAAGAAAAACTGGGTCCGGCGCGGAACCATGGATCAACAACGTGTCTGACGCGGGGCGACTCCGGGGAGGGTCCGATGAACAACTCGCCAGCAGCACGACGCGAGCCGCCCAGCATCCTTCTGGTGGACGACGATCCGGCACTGGGTGGCGTGATCAAGGACTACCTGATCGAGGAGGAATTCGAGGTCGTTCACGTCCATGATTCCATGGTGGCGCTGGGGGTGCTTGAAACCGGGCGAAAAATCGACCTGCTGCTGACCGATATCGCCATGCCCGAGGGGATGCCGCATGGCGTTTCCCTTGCCCTGATGGCACGGCGCTACGTCCAGGACGTCAAGGTCCTGTTTATGACAGGACATCCGCACCTGCTCGAGGCAGCCGGTGAGCTGCCGGGCAAGGCATTCGTCAAGCCGGTCGATCTGGCGGAACTGACGCAGGAGATCCGCCGTCGGCTCGAGGCATGACGTCCGCCCTGCTGTCCTCAACGTCCGCGAAGGTTCGTCAAACCCCCACCACAGTGTAGATTGGCCCGGCTACCGGGCGATTGTCCTGTCAGGAGTGGGTATTATGGCGGTTACCGAAGCGGCAGCCACGACCGATGCCGGCCGCGACTTCATTCGCGAGGTGATCCAGGCTGACGTCGAGGCCGGTCGCGTGCACGCGGTGGTCACCCGTTTTCCGCCGGAGCCGAACGGCTATCTGCACATCGGCCACGCCAAGTCCATCTGCCTGAATTTCGGCGTCGCACAGGAATTCGGCGGCCGTTGCCATCTCCGCTTCGACGACACCAATCCGACCAAGGAAGAGCAGGAGTTCATCGACGCGATCAAGCGCGACGTCCACTGGCTGGGATTCGACTGGGGCGAACATCTCCACCACGCATCGGATTACTTCGAACAGCTATATGAATGGGCGGAACATCTGGTCCGTGAAGGCAAGGCATTTGTCGACGATACGCCGCCGGCCGAAATGCGCTCCAAACGGGGAACGCTGACCGAGCCCGGGCAGAACAGCCCCGATCGCTACCGGTCAGTCGAGGAGAACCTCGACCTGTTTCGGCGCATGCGTGCCGGCGAATTTCCCAACGGCGCACGCGTGCTGCGTGCGAAGATCGACATGGCGTCGCCGAATATGAACCTGCGCGATCCCGTGCTCTACCGCATCCTACACGCCGAGCATCCTCGCACAGGCAACGCATGGTGCATCTATCCGACCTACGACTTCGCGCACGGCCAGTCGGATGCGATCGAGGGGATCACGCATTCGCTGTGCACGCTGGAGTTTGAGGACCACCGGCCGTTGTATGACTGGTTGCTGGACAACCTGCCGGTGCCCGCCAGGCCGCGCCAGTACGAGTTCGCGCGGCTCAACATCACCTATACCGTGCTGTCCAAGCGCCTCTTGACCAAACTTGTGGCCGAGGGCCATGTCGCGGGCTGGGACGATCCCCGCATGCCGACGCTCGCGGGACTGCGCCGGCGCGGCGTTCCGGCGGCGGCGCTGCGCGACTTCGTGCGCCGCGGCGGCATCACCAAGTCGAACAGTGTTTCCGACTTTGCGTCGTTCGACTTCTCGATCCGCGAACTGCTGAACCGGACGGCGCCGCGGCGGATGGCCGTGCTTCGTCCGCTGAAGCTGGTGATCGAGAATTTTCCTGAGCACAGCACGGAAACGCTGGATGCGATCAACAATCCCGAGAATCCGTCGGCCGGCGCCCGTCCGGTCACGTTCGGGCGCGAGCTCTATATCGAGCGCGACGACTTCATGGAGAACCCGCCCAAGAAATTCTTCCGGCTTTCGCCCGGCCGCGAGGTGCGTCTGCGCTACGGCTATTTCGTGACCTGCCACGAGGCGGTGAAGAACGCCGGCGGCGACGTGGTGGAACTGCGCTGCACCTATGATCCGGCGACGCGCGGCGGCAACTCGCCGCCCGATGGGCGGAAGGTGCAGGCGACATTGCACTGGGTGGCGGCAGCGGATGCGGTGCCGGCGGAGGTGCGGCTTTATACCCATCTGTTCGCGCGTCCCGACCCGGGTGCGGACGGCGATATCATGGCCGATCTCAATCCGAATTCGCTGGAGGTTCTGCGAGGGTGCCTGGTGGAACCCGCGCTCGACGCGGCGCCGATCGGCGAGACCGTGCAGTTCGAACGGCAGGGCTATTTCCGCGCCGATCCCGACTCGGCGCCTGGCCGGCCGGTGTTCAACCGCACCGTCGGGCTGCGCGACACCTGGGCCAAGGTGCGGGCGGGCGGCGGACGCGGCTGAGGAGCATTAATTTCATCACGTGCGCCTCGGCACGATCAGCGCATCGACCGCGGTGATGGCGTCACCGGTGCAGATCAGCGGATTGACGTCGAGCTCTGCGATCGCGTCGCGATGATCGGCGGCGAACGCGGCGACACGGCAGATCACGTCGGCCAGCCGGTCGCGATCCACCGACGGCATCCCGCGAAAACCATCGAGCAGCCGAGTACCCTTGAGCTGTCCCAGCAGCGCCAGCGCCTCATCGTGAGTCACTGGCGCCGGTGCCAGCGCGCTGTCCTGCAGCAGTTCGACCAGGATTCCGCCAAGCCCGACAACGATCAGTGGCCCAAACAGCGGATCGATGCGCGCGCCGACCACCACCTCGACGCCCTGCGGCATCATCGCCTGCACGAGCACGCCGTTGATGCGCGGCGGCGGCGTGACGGCATTGGCGTTCGCCATGATCGCCCGATACGCAGCCCGCACTTCACCCGCGTCGTGCAGGTTCAATCGGACCACTCCGGCTTCGGTCTTGTGCGGCAGGTCACGCGATTCGACCTTCAGCACCACCGGATAACCGACTGCGCCCGCCGCATTCACCGCCTCGTCCGCGCTCTGCGCGACGCGTTCGCCGACCACCGGGACGCCATACAGGGCAAGCACCGCCTTTGCCTCGCGCTCGGTGAGCGTTTGGCCGCCTGCGGCAGAGATCAGCGTGCCTGCCTGCCGCACTGTCTCCGCCGACTCTGGAACGATCACCGGTGTCCCGGCCGCGCGTTTCTCCGCACGCCAATGCCATGCCGCGAGCGCTGCGAAACAGGACGGCATGGAGCGGAACAGCGCGACATGCTCTGCCTCTTCCGCCTCCTTCACGCCCGGCCCTTCCAGCCATTCGCTCTGCCAGACGATGCAGGTGATCTTGCCATGCTTCGCCGCGAGTGAATCGTAGACGGGGATGCGCTTCGCCGACGGCCCATAGCCATAGGTCTGCGGCACCACCAGGGCGCCGTACGTCGCATCGCCGAGCAGCGCATCGGCACAGGCGTTCAGCGATTCCGGATTGGCCAGGATCTGCGCCGTCACGTCGCACGGATTGCGCGCCGAGCCGAACTCCGGAATATGCGACAGAAGAATCTCCCGGACCGCATCGTTCGGCTGCGGCAGCGCGACGCCGAACTGCTCCGCGCGGTCGGCCGCCATGATCGCCGCTCCGCCGGATGCGGCGACCACCGCAACGCCCTTCGCCTTCGGCGGCGGTGCCTTGGCGAAGAAGGCCGCGGTCTCGGCCAGCGCCTCGTAGTCGTCCACCAGGATCGCGCCGGCGCGCCGGAACACCGCGCGATAGGCCGCCTGCGATCCGGCCAGCGAGCCGGTGTGCGACATCGCCGCCGCCGCACCCTGTTCGCCGGTTGCCATCTTGAACACGATCAGTGGCTTGTCGCACTGCCACGCGCGCTCCGCGGCGATCAGCATGCGCTCGGGTTCGGCCATGCCCTCGAACACGCAGGCGATCGCCGCGCACGACGGATCGTCGGCGAGGTAGGAAATGTAATCCGCCATGTCGACGTCGCAGGAATTGCCCGAGGTCAGCACATGGCTGAACGACATGCCGCGCACCACCGCCTGCGCCAGCGCCATCCCGAGCGCGCCGGACTGACTCACCATGCCGATCGATTGGCGGTTCGGGGCAGGGATCCGCGTGATGTCCATGAACGTCACGCGCATGTCGAGCGGCGCGTTCACCACGCCGATGCAGTTCGGCCCGACGATGCGCATGCCGGTTTCGTGCGCGATCGCCGCCAGGCGATGCTGCTGCGCGATGCGCTCCTCCTTGCCGGTCTCGGCATAGCCGGAGGCGAAGATGATCACGCCGCCCACGCCGGCCCGTGCGCAGCCGAGCACGATGTCTTCCACGGCCTCGCGCGCGGCGGTGACCACGCCGCAGTCGGGCGCCTCGGGCAGCGCCGCGACGTCGGGATAACAGCGCTGCTCGCCGATCGTCTCGTAGCGCGCGTTCACCGGATAGACTCGGCCGCCATAGTGCCGGAGATTGTGCAGCACACGCTCGCCGAACGACCCCGCACGCGTCGAGGCGCCGATCACCGCCACGGAGGCGGGATGCAAAAGCCGCGTCAGCTCGGCGTGGCGATAGACGTCGGTTCGTTTCATTTGCATGCTTGGCTCGATTGACGTTTCCGGATGCCGAGCATACTGATCGGTAGCACTCCCGCAAAGGACGTCTCCGATGTCGCTGTTCGATCTTTCCGGCAAGGTCGCCGTCGTCACCGGCTCGAGCAAGGGGATCGGCCGCGCCATCGCCGAACGCCTGGCGGAGCACGGCGCGAAGGTGGTGGTCTCGAGCCGCAAGGCCGATGTCTGCGAGACCGTGGCTGGCGGAATCCGCGCCAAGGGTGGTGAGGCCGCGGTGATCCCCTGCCACATAGCGCGCAAGGAGGAACTGCAGAAGCTGGTCGATGAGACCGTCGCGCTGTGGGGCGGCATCGACATCATGGTGAGCAACGCCGCGGTCAATCCGTATCTGGGTCCGGCGGCCGGCGCGTCAGACGATGTCTATGAGCGCGTCATGGGCGCCAATGTGCGCAGCAATTTCTGGCTCGCCAACATGGTGTGCCCGAAGCTGGCGGACCGCGGCGGCGGATCGTTCATCATCATTTCGTCCATCGGCGGGTTTCGCGGCACTGCAAGCCTGGGGCTGTACGGCATCTCCAAGGCCGCCGACATGCAGCTTGCGCGCAACATCGCGGTGGAGTGGGGACTGCGGAACGTGCGCGCCAACTGCATCGCGCCCGGCCTGGTGCGCACCGACTTCGCGCGCGCGCTGTGGGAGGACCCGGTGCGCTATCGCAAGACCACGCGCGACAATCCGTTGCAGCGCATCGGCGAACCGGACGAGATCGCTGGTGCGGCGGTGTTCCTGGCGTCACCGGCCGGCAGCTTCGTCACCGGCCACACGCTGGTGGTGGACGGCGGCACGATGGCCGGCGTCGTGCTGCAAAAGGACGACTGAGCTGACGCGCGACGAAGCCGAGGCGCTGGATCGCGCCGACGAACTCGCGGCGTTCCGCGACCGCTTCGTGCTGCCCGATGGCGTGATCTATCTCGACGGCAATTCGCTCGGCGCGCTGCCGAAGGCGACGCCGGCGCGCGTGGCCCAGGTGGTGGAGCAGGAGTGGGGGCATTCGCTGATCCGAAGCTGGACAGATCACGGCTGGATCGACCTGCAGTTCCGCGTCGGCGAGAAAATCGGAAAACTCATCGGCGCCGCACCAGGCACGACGGTGGTCGGAGATTCCACCTCGGTCAATCTGTTCAAGCTGCTCGCTGCGGCCCTGGATCGGCGTCCGGGCCGGGCGGTGATTCTGACCGAGGACGGAAATTTCCCCACCGATCTCTACATGGCGCAGGGCCTCACCGCGCTGCTGCAGCGTGGCCATGTGCTGCGACAGGTGCCTGCGTCGCGTTTGGCGGAGGCGCTGGATCGCCAGGTCGCCGTTCTGATGCTGACGCATGTGAACTACCGCAGCGGGGCGATGCACGACATGGCGACGTTGACCCACGCTGCCCATGCCGCCGGCACGCTGGTGCTGTGGGACCTGTCGCATTCGGTCGGTGCGGTGCCGTTGCAACTCGCGGCGGACGACGTCGATCTGGCGGTAGGCTGCGGCTACAAGTACCTGAACGGCGGGCCCGGCGCGCCGGCGTTTCTCTGCGTCGTGCAGCGTCTGCAGGCGGATCTGCGTCTGCCGCTCACTGGCTGGCTCGGACATGCCGAACCGTTCGCGTTCGAGAGCCTGTACCGGCCCGCGAGCGGCATTGCGCGTGCGGTGGTAGGGACCCCGCCGGTTCTATCTCTCGCGGCGCTGGAGGTCGGTGTCGACACTTCGTTGGCCGCGCCGATGTCGGCCATCCGGGAAAAATCTCTGCGCCTCGCCGATCTGTTCATTGCGCTGATGGCGCAGGCACCGGGGTTCGAACTTCTGACGCCGCGCGATCCGGCGCGCCGCGGCAGCCAGGTCGCGTTTGCGCATCCGCACGGTCACGCGATCATGCAGGCGCTGATCGAGCGCGGCGTGATCGGCGACTTCCGCGCGCCGGATGTGCTGCGCTTCGGCCTCGCGCCGCTCTATGTGCGCTTCGTCGACGTGTGGGATGCAGTGGCGGCGCTGGACGATGTGATGCGCAGCGGTGCCTGGCACGACGACCGATTTCAGCTGCCGCGCCAGGTGACCTGATCCGGCGGTCTCGGCCTGCGGTTTGACAGTTAAGCAAATGC
>CAWCDM010000067.1:0-21058 GCA_963794185.1 uncultured Alphaproteobacteria bacterium
CGCACCATCTGTGCCGCGACCCCTGGATCCCCGCTTGCGCGGGAATGACGGGTTGAAGGAAAGCAAGAACGATGGACTTCACCCTTTCCGACGAGCAGCGCCTGCTGAAGGACAGCGTGGACCGGCTGATGGCCGACCGCTACGCATTCGATCAGCGTAAGAACTACCTGAAGGAACCGAACGGCTGGAGCACGGCGCTGTGGTCGCAGTATGCCGAACTCGGTCTGCTCGGACTGCCGTTCGCCG
This sequence comes from uncultured Alphaproteobacteria bacterium, assembly GCA_963794185.1. Classification (GTDB taxonomy): domain Bacteria; phylum Pseudomonadota; class Alphaproteobacteria; order Acetobacterales; family Acetobacteraceae; genus JAMXLO01. The sequence goes on from CAWCDM010000067.1 coordinate 247, forward strand.
AGGAGTATGGCGGGTTCGGCGGCGGCGCCGTCGAGATCATGCTGGTCATGGAGGCGTTCGGCCGCGCGCTGGTGGCCGAGCCGTATCTCGCCACCGTGGTGCTGGGCGGCACGGCGATCCAACTCGGCGCCACCGACGCGCAACGGGGGAGAATCCTGCCGGCGGTCGCGGAAGGCCGCATGAAGCTGGCATTCGCGCACGGCGAGCGGCAGGCGCGCTACGACGTGACCGATGTGATGACGACCGCACAGCACAGCGGCCAGGGCTGGGTGCTGGACGGCGCCAAGAGCGTGGTCACGCACGGCGATTGCGCCGACACGCTGATCGTCAGCGCGCGCAACGCGGGCGAGCGCGACGCGGATCATGGCATTACGCTGTTCCTGGTGAACGCGAACGCGAACGGGGTCGCGCGGCGCGGCTACACGATGCGCGACGAACAGCGCGCCGCGGAGGTTTCACTGTCGGGCGTGCGGGTTTCGCAGGACGATGTGCTGGGCGAGGTTGGCGACGGGCTTGCGATCATCGAGCGCGTGATCGAGGCCGGGATCGCGGCGACGGCGGCAGAATCGGTCGGGGCGATGGAAGCGCTGCACGTGATGACCCTGGAATACAGCCGCACACGCGAGCAGTTCGGCAAGCCGATCGGAACGTATCAGGTGGTGCAGCATCGGCTGGCGGAGATGCTGATGTCGCTCGAGCAGGGCCGTTCCATGGCGATGCTGGCGGCGATGATGGTGGACGAGCCGGACGCCAACGAACGCGCGCACAACATCGCCATGGCGAAGGTCGGCATCGGCCAGGCGGGCCGCTTCGTGTCGCAGAATGCGGTGCAGCTGCATGGTGGCATGGGCATGACCGAGGATCTGGCGGTCGGCCACTATTTTCGTCGTTGCATGGTGATCGAGCGGTTGTTCGGCGACACCGCGCATTACCTGGCGAAGCTGGCGACGGAGGTGGAATAGCGCCGGCTCGCACTCTTCGCACCTCGTCCACGCAGTGGGAGAGAGCCTGCCCCGCACTCGATGCGGAGTCGGCGCGAAGCGCCGGGAGGGGGTGCTGCGCTACGCTGGTAAAATCCGCCGTCCCGCCTCCAGCACCATGTCGCTGATCCACGCGCTCTTCATCACGTCGGCTTGCGTGGTGCGGCGAGCCTGTTGGATGCGACGTGTGATCTCCTGCATCGCCTTGGCGACTTCCGGATGGTCGGGCTGGCCAGGATAGCCGAGATTTTGCGCGAAATCGTTGGGGGCTCTCTTCGGTGCTCTGCTTTTGGCTTTCGCTGACGATACAGGGGGAGTCGCAGGTCTCAGTGGAGCCGTGGGATCGCCTGCCATGAAGAGATGCTGAATCAGGAACGGCACCGGGTCCGTCCCACGGCGGTGTTCAGTTTCTCGAATCCGCGTATCGCTCGGCCGGGCCGAAGACGTTCGGAACTCCCCTGGCGCGGCCATCCCGAGATCGCCATGGTGGTTACGGATGTTACGATCGACGCCTCGCATCGCACTCGCAACACTCTCATCGAGAACGAAGGCTAGCATCCCGCCGAACCGCACGGATCGTGCATACTGGCCGCGCACAAATCGAAGCATGCCAAATTTGACATATTCGGCGAAGTATGGTCGCACCGCGGCTGCCTCGCGCACGTTGAGCCGCTTGCACTCCAGACAGAAATAGATGTCTTTGCGAGGCACAAGTGGTGAGAACACGATGCCCATGCGCCCTTGGTCTTCACTGGCAGCCAGGTCGAGCTCGACTAACTGCGTGTCGATCCTAAGCCGGCAGAGCCGGAACCAAAAAGGCAAAGCCTCGCCCTCGGCCGTGCGGGCAAATTTGGATGTTCCGCCGATTCCCATCCGCCCGATTGTTCCCGCATCAGCGGGTGAAAACGATAAGAACCCTGTAGGTTCAGGCCATTGCGGCACGCTCAGCATTGCACCACGGCCGTTCGATCGCAACGGATTTTCTACGCAGAAAGCGCCAAGAGTTGGGTGATAAGCGCCTAAGGTCAATTCACAATACCACCAGAGTGATGGCACATTGGCTCGCGTTAGGAAACCCAAAAAAGAAGGCTGCGGCGTTGTCCGACTTTATGCCCTTGCCGAAGGAGGCGATCAGGCTTCCTCCGGTAGTCACCGGATGACCGCCGCCTCGAAGTGCGTTCGACTCGCCTTCTTGCTTTGCTGCAAGGCCAGTATCGTAGCTACGCGAGGGTTCAGCGCCGAATGTATGGCGTCGGCATCGGGGAGGGAAACGACCGCCATAGGCGCCCCTCTATGCATCCTTCCCCCGTGGCTCCCCGCTTCCACGCCTTTCCTTAGTATGATCGAACTGCGTCCCACGCAAAGGGCACTCAGACGCTGGTGAGACAGCCCTCCGGAGCCCCGCCACTACAAACGCACCTATGAAAGCCCTGGCGTTCGTGTGCAGGCTGTCACTCGTTCAGTCGCCATCTGACCCCGGTGTCTCCTTCACTATATCTAACATCGAGCGATATCCTCCTTGACTTCGGCACCTTCCTGTGATCTTCTTGCATTCATGTCCGCCGCGGCCACCGCCCCTCCCGCCCCTCCCGTCCCTCCCGAGCCCAGCCGCGCCGGCCGCCTCCTCGACCTCGTCCGCAAGCTCATCGAGTACGGCAAGGAACTCGCCGCCACGATCCGGCGGCGCGCCGCCTCCGATCCCACCTCCACCAGGACCTGCTTCGGGATCACCGACGTCGCGCGCTGATCCTCGCACGCATCAACCGCGGCCTGAATCGCGCCAATGAACTCGAAGCGCGCGTGCTCCGCGGCGCCGCCCGTCTTGACGCGGACCTCCCACCCGCCAATTCTCGATCCGAGCGCACGGCCCAGGCTGCCCGCCCCGCCGAACAGACCGACGCGCGTCTCGTCAGCCTTCCCACGCCGGCGCGGATCGCCGCCGAGGTTCGCCGCCGGCCGATCGGCGCCGTGATCGCCGATATCTGCCGCGATCTCGGCATCCTGCCCTGCCATCCGCTCTGGCGCGAGCTGCAGCTCGCCATCATCAGGTACGATGGCAACTACGCCGGCCTGGTGAAGGACAACCTCGACCGGGCGTTCTCGCCGCCAGCCCCACACTCATCAGTCGGCGCTCCGGCCGCGTTGCGACGACCGACCTTGCGATACGCCGCACCTTCCTGCACCGATCCGCCTTGACCTGCCGCGTGCGCCAATCGCGGTGACGCACGGGGCCAGCCCATCGCTGGTCCCGCCGCCCGCGCGTACAAGTCGCAGGAGCGTCTCAACGCATACCGCGCCCGCTTGCGGCTCCCTCTCCCGTGTCGCTCCGCTCCACGACCTCTCCCACAAGTGGGAGAGGTGTACGGTGACGCTGCCGGTTTCGCTTGCCAGCCTTGAGCCCCACCCCTTCGGCGCGCACAATCCGCGCATGACCCGATCGATCAGCGTCGCCAACGTCTCGCTCGAGCTGGAAGAACGTGGCGACGGGCCGCCGCTCTTGTTCCTGCATCCCGGCGAAGGATTGCAGCCGCAGCGCGAATGGCTCGACCTGCTGGCGCAGCGCTTCCGCGTCATCGCGCCGCATCACCCGGGCTGGGGCAACTCGGCGCTGCCGGACTGGCTGAGCACGGTCGATGATCTGGCGTATCTGTATCTCGACCTCGCCGCGGCGCTTGGGTTGCAGCGCGCCATCCTGGTCGGCGCCTGCTTCGGCGGCTGGATCGCTGCCGAGATGGCCACGCGTGACACGCGGCGTTTTGCGAAGCTGGTGCTCGCCGATCCGCTCGGCATCAAGGTCGGCGGCGTGACGGATCGCGATATCGCCGACATGCACGCGATCCCGCGCGACGAATACCTGCGCCTCGCCTGGGCCGATCCGGCAAACGGCGAACGCGACCTGACGCAGTTGCCGGAGACCGAGCTTGCCGGCATCGCGCGCGGTCGCGAGGCGTTCGCGCGGTTCGGCTGGAAGCCTTACATGCACAACCCGCATCTGAAGCGCTGGCTGCACCGCATCGACATCCCGACGCTGCTGCTGTGGGGCGAGCGGGACGGCATCGTCAGCACGTCGTACCGGGGAAGCCTGGCGCGCCGAGATTCCCGGTGCACAGATGGAAGTCATCGCCAACGCGGGCCATTTCCCGCACTGGGAGCAGCCGCGGGAATTTGCCGAGCGTCTCTTGCGTTTCATCGACAGCAGGTAAGGAGCGCACCGATGCGCTGCTGGTATTTCTCCGAGATGGCGTATCACCCGGCATGGGAGGCTGGCCTCGCGCGTGGCACGCTGCGCGTGGTGCTGCCGTCGAGCAACTTCGACCCGCCGACCGCGCACGGTCTGCTGAACCGCTACCTCGACGAGTTCGCGCTGTGCGACGAGGTCGGGCTCGACATCATGGTGAACGAGCACCACAGCACCGCCACCTGCATGACCGTGTCGGCGCCGATGGCGCTGGCGATCATTGCACGCGAAACCAGGCGCGCGCGCCTGCTGTCGCTCGGCACGCCGATCGCCAACCGCCCCGATCCGGTGCGCGTCGCCGAGGAGATGGCTTGGCTGGACGTGCTGTCGGGCGGGCGGCTGGAGATGGGCCTGGTGAAGGGCGCGCCATACGAGATCCAGCCGGCGAACAGCAATCCCGCAACCTTGATGCGCCGCTACTGGGAGGCGCACGATCTGATCCTGAAGGCGATGACGACGCATGACGGGCCGTTCAACTGGGAGGGCGAGTTCTTCCAGTATCGCAGCGTCAACATCTGGCCGAAGCCGGTGCAGAAGCCCACGCCGCCGGTGTGGATGACCGGCATGAGCGAGGCTACCGGCACGCTCGCGGCGGAGCGGGGCCATGTGGTGGGAACGCTGCTGTCGGGCGGCACCGCGAAGCCGATGTACGATGCGTATCGCAAGCGTGCGCGCGAACTCGGCTGGGAGGCAGGGTCGGATCGGATGGCCTATGCCGCGGTCGTCGGCGTCGGCGTCACGCGTGCGGAAGGGCTGCGGCGCGCCGATCAGATAGCGGATTATGTGCGCACCGCGCCGGTGGTAGCCGAGCAGTTCACCAATCCTCCGGGCTACAACTCGATCGGCGCCAACGTGGCGATCATGAAGGCGGGGCCGCGCGCGCATCGCATCGTGAAGGATCGGCAGGGCAACATGATCGACCATCGCCGCGCGACCGTGCAGCAGTTCATGGACACCGACACGGTGTTCGCCGGCACGCCGGACGACGTGTATGGGCAGATCGCGGCGTTCAGCGAGCGGATGGGCGGCGTCGGGCATCTGCTGTTCTTCGGCCAGGGCGGTTTCCTGGATCACAAGGACACGGTGGAGAACATCCGGCTGTTCGGGCGGGAAGTCGCACCGCGGCTGGCGGAGTTGCACGCACAGGCGGTCGCGGCAGCCGAGTAGCGGGCATAAAGTCAAGGTTCCACACAGAGATCACTGAGAAATGCAGAGCGCCACTGAGAGGCAAGGGCGTGACGCCAAGGCTTCTTCTCCTCCGTGGCCCTCATTGCTTTCTCGGCGCTCTCCGTGTGAACCCTTGCTTTCTTGCCTTCGTCCTCAGCCTGCAGAACACTCCCGCCCACACACACCGGACAGGGGATGAAACCATGCAACCCATCGTCGCAGTGATCGCGCCAGGCATGATGGGCAGCGCCGTGGGCGCACGCCTGGTCGAGAACGGCATCGAGGTCCGCACCGCGCTCAACGGCCGCAGCCCGGCCACCGTCGCGCGTGCCAAGGCGGCCGGCATGGTCGGCGCATCGGACGAGCAGATTGCCGCCGCCGACATCATCTTGTCGATCCTGCCGCCCGGCGACGCGCTGGGCCTGGCCGAGCGGCTCGCCCCCGCCCTGCGCGCCGCACCCAAGAAGCCGATCTTCGTCGACTGCAACGCGCTCGATCCGGCCACGGTCCTGCGCATCGCCCGAGTGGTCCAGGAGACCGGCGCCGGCTTCGTCGATGGCGGCATCGTCGGCGGACCGCCGAAGGCTGGGTACAGCCCCAAGATCTACCTCTCGGGCGAAGCGGCGCCGCGCGTCGCCGAACTGGCGAAGTACGGGCTGTCGATGCCCATCCAGCCCGGTCCCATCGGCGCGGCCTCGGCGATGAAGATGTCCTACGCCGGGATCACCAAGGGCTTCACCGCGCTCGGCGCCGCGATGATGCTGGCGGCAACGCGCGCGGGCACCGCGGACGACCTGCGGGCGGAACTGTCCGCCAGCCAACCCGCCCTGTTCGGCTGGCTCACGCGACAGGTGCCGAACATGTACTCCAAGGCCTATCGCTGGGTTGCGGAAATGGAGGAGATCGCCCAGTTCGTCGGCGAGGACCCCGCCGCGCGGCAGTTCTACGAGGGTGCCGCGCGCCTCTACGAGCGGATCGCGGCGGATTACGAGGCCGACCGGAAGGAAGTCGCCGCGCTCGACGCCTTCTGCAAGCCGAAGGGCTGACCGCCATGCAGCAGGGTATCCACCGCTACCCGCCGATGGACCGGGTGATCTACGGCATGCCGCTCGTCGAAGCGCTTGCGCAGGAGGTTGAGCGCGTCGGCGCCAACGCCGTCTTTGTGCTCGCCAGCGGCACGCTGACACGGCAGACCGACGTGGTGGATCGGGTGCGCGCCGTTCTCGGCAACAGGCTGGCGGGCGTGTGTGCGAAGATCGGCGCCCACACGCCGCGCATCGACGTGGTGGCCGCGGCCAACGCGGCGCGCGAGGCCGGGGCGGACGCGCTGCTGACCGTCGGTGGCGGGTCGGTGACCGACGCCGCCAAGATGGTCGGGCTCTGCCTGGGGAACGGCGTGACCGAGCCCGGCCAGCTCGACGCGTTCCGTGCGCGGATCCATTCCGACGGCCGCGCCGAGCGCCCGCCTGTGAACCCGCCCACTGTGCGCTCGATCGCGGTGCCCACCACCCTCTCGGCCGGCGAGTTCACCTCGTCCGCCGGCTGCACCGACACGGTGCGGCAGGTGAAGGAGAGCTACAGCCACCCGCAGATGATGCCGCGCAGCGTGATCCTGGACCCGGCCGCGACTGTCCACACGCCGGAATGGCTGTTCCTGTCGACCGGCATCCGCGCCGTCGACCACGCGGTGGAGGACATCTGCTCTGTCAACGCCCAACCGCTGTCCGACGGCATCTCGATCCATGCGCTGCGCCTGCTCGGGCGCGGGCTGCGGGCGGTGAAGGCGGACCCGGGCGATCTTCAGGGGCGGCTCGACTGCCAGCTTGGCTCGTGGATGTCGATCATGGGCTCGCAGAACGGCGTGCAGAAGGGCGCCAGCCACGGCATCGGCCACGTACTCGGCGGCACCGCCGGCGTGCCGCACGGCTATACGTCGTGCGTGATGTTGCCGCCCGTGCTGCGCTTCAACGAGCCGGTCAATGCCGAACGCCAGGCATGGGTCAGCGAAGCCCTCGGCCGGCCAGGCGAGAAGGCGGGGGACGTGGTCGCGGAGCTGGTCGCCGGACTTGGCCTGCCCGGCAGGTTGCGCGACGTCGGCGTGCAGCCGGAGCAACTGGACCGGATCGCCGAGGAATCGATGCACGACCGTTGGGTGCATACCAACCCGCGCAAGATCGACGGGCCGCCAGTCGTGCGCATGCTGCTCGATGCGGCATGGTGACGTAATGGATTCCGCCGGTCAGGCCCCGGTCAGATCCTTCAGCAGCGTAATCAGCTCGTCGCGGCGAAACGGCTTGCGCAGGATCGAGACATGCTCGTTGTCGTGGAACTTCGCCACACCCTCGGCGAGGCGAAGATAGGAATCGCTGAAGCCTGAGGTGAGTATGACCTTCACCGGTATGCCAGTCAGCAGGATTTCGTTCAGCACGTCGATGCCGTCCTTCTCTGGCATGATCATGTCGAGAATGACCACGTCGGGCTTGAACGCCATGAAGACCTCGGTCGCCTGCGATGAGCTGTTCAGGGACCTTGCAATGAGCCCAAGCTGCATGGCGATGAGTTCCACGACCTTGGTGATGCCTGTCTGGTCATCGATAATAAGAAGCTTCTTCGCCATCGGCCGCTCCCTCCCCTGAGTCCATGCTCCCCGTCCGCGGCACCGATTTGTTTGTATGTTTCAGTACCTTCGATAGCATTTCGATAAGAATGCAAGAAAAGCAACAGGACAAGCAGTATTTTTGCATCGACACTTTCGTTCGGGGTCACAACTTACCCATCCGCATTCGCAAACTGATCGGAATCTCGAATAAGCCCGGATGTAACTGTTTGTTGGAAAATCTCCCATAAGCCAACCAATCCATGACAGTTCTCTGAGTTCTCATATTTCGAGACCGGATTTTGCATCTATCGAGGGGACCGATGAACGTATTCATGCGAAATTTTCTATTGCGATAAGTCAAATTCGAAGCCGCGGCGACGCGGACCGCGCCGGGGTTAACAGTTTTTTACCGATTTGGTGCCTTCTGACGCACCCAACAACAACGCCGCTGAACCAGCCATGCCGTCAAGCCAGGCAGATCTTGACACCTACAAGGATCCGCAACGGCTCCTGGAGCCGTTCATCGCCGCGGTCGCCGACTATGCGATGGTGCTGCTGGATCCGGACGGCCATGTCCTGTCCTGGAACCGCGGGGCCGAACTGATCTGCGGTTACCGCGCCGACGAGGCCATCGGCGGTGCGTTCTCGTGCCTGTATGCTCCCGAGGATGTCGCCGCCGGGAAGCCGGAGCGCGAATTGGAAGTTGCGGCCCTCGATGGGCGCCACGAGGCGATCGGCGAACGCGTCAGGAAGAACGGATCGCGCTTTCTCGCCAATGTCGTGATCACGGCGATCCCTGGGCCGGACGGCAGGCCACGCGGCTTCGGCGCGATCTTGCGCGACATCACCGCGCGGCTGGCCGCCGAGGACCTGGCGAAGGCCAGCGCAACTAGGCTCAGCAGCCTGATCGACACGGTGCTCGACACGGTCGTGGACGGCCTCGTCATCATCGACCGCCACGGCATCATCCAGTCCTACAACAAGGCCTGCATCAGCCTGTTCGGCTACTCGGCCGAGGACGTGCTGGACCGCAACGTCAAGATCCTGATGCCGGAGCCCTATCATAGCGAACACGATCGGTACATCGCGGCGCATCTGGAAACCGGCGTGGCGAAGATCATCGGCACCGGCCGCGAGGTCATGGGTCGGCGGAAGGACGGCTCGACCTTCCCGATGGAGCTGGCGGTCGGCGCATTGCCGCAGGGCGGCCGCCAAGCCTTCGTCGGCATCATTCGCGATCTGACCGAGCGGCGCGAGGCGGACAAGCAGCGCGACCAGTTGCGCCAGGCCCAGAAGATGGAGGCGGTCGGACAGCTCACCGGCGGCCTCGCACACGACTTCAACAACCTGCTGGCGATCATCATCGGCAACCTCGATCTGCTGCGCGAGATACGTCAGGACGACCCGGTGACCGAGGAGCTGGTGCGCGATGCGCTGGAGTCGGCGCTGCGCGGCGCGGACCTGACGCGGCGGCTGCTGGCGTTCGCGCGGCGTCAGCCGTTGCAGCCGGAGCGCGCCGACATCAACGAGGTCATCGGCGGCATCGTGAAGCTGTTGACCCGCACACTGAGCGAGAACATCGCGATCGACCTGGTGCTGCATCCCACGGTCTGGCCGGTGCAGATCGACCGGGCCCAGTTCGAGGCGGTGATCGCCAATCTCGCCACCAACGCGCGGGATGCGATGCCGCGAGGCGGAACGCTGCTGATCGAGACCCGGAACGGCCAGCTCGATGCGGATTATGCCGCCGCGCACAGCGAGGTCACCGCCGGCGACTACGTGGTGATCGCGATGAGCGATTCTGGCTGCGGCATGCCGCCGGACATTCTCGCCCGCATCTTCGAGCCGTTCTTCACCACGAAAGGGCAGGGAAAGGGAACCGGGCTCGGTCTCTCCATGGTCTTCGGGTTCATGAAGCAGTCGGGCGGACATATCACCGTCCACAGCGAACCCGGCAAGGGGACGACGTTCCGTCTCTTTCTGCCTCGTCTTGAGACAGTGGCGGACACCCAGGGCGAGCGAAGCACCAAGCCGGCCTGGCGCGGCGGCAGCGAGACGATCCTGGTCGTCGAGGACAACGCAGGTCTGCGACGCATCGTCGTGCGGCAACTGAGCGAGGCCGGCTACCACGTGCTGCAGGCGCCGGACGCCACGGCGGCGATGGGGTTGATCGAAGGATCCGAGCCGATCCATCTGCTGCTCAGCGATATCGTAATGCCGGGTGAGATGGATGGGCGCGACCTGGAGCGCGAGGCAGTGCGGCGGCGGCCAATGATCAATGTCCTGCTGACGTCCGGCTTTCCCGATGCGCGGCTTCCCGGTTCCGGTTCGCGATCCCCGGGCAGCCGCCTGCTCATCAAGCCCTATCGCAAGGAGGAACTGCTCCGAGCGGTGCGAGAGGCGATCGACGATCCGATCCAGGGCGGCGTGCCGGCAAGTTGGTAGGCGGCATTGCCCTGTCGGGCCAACCGGCCGCGTGGTATCGAAATCCGGTCGTAACCAGGGGGACGATAGGCCATGAGCGACACGGGGACGGTACGGATACTGGGGATCGCCGGCAGCCTGCGGCGCGGTTCGTTCAACGCGGCCACACTGCGCGCGGCACAGGAACTGGCGCCGGCGGGCATGACGATCGAGATCTTCGATATCGCGCCGATCCCGCTTTACAACGAGGACGTTCGTCAGCAGGGATTCCCCGCGCCGGTCGAGGATCTGCGGGCGCGCATCAAGAGCGCGGACGGACTGCTGATCGTGACGCCTGAATACAACTATTCGATTCCTGGTGTGCTCAAGAATGCAATCGACTGGGCATCGCGCCCGCCGGAGCAGCCGTTCGACGGCAAGCCGATCGGCATTGATGGGTGCGAGCGGGGGCGTGTTCGGAACCGGGCGCGCGCAGTATCATCTGCGCCAATGCTTCGTGTTCCTCAATGGGCTTGTGATGAATCGGCCGGAGGTGATGATCCCCGCCGCGCAGAACAAGTTCGATGCGGACGGCAAGCTGACGGATCAAACGACGCGCGATTTCATCACGGCGCACCTCGCGGCATTCAAGGCCTGGGTGCTGCGGGTGAAGTAGAAGAAAATTTCACCGCAGAGGCGCAGAGGACGCAGAGGCACTGCAGAAACTCTGCGTCCTCTGTGCCTCTGCGGTGAATTCTACTTAACGCGCGGCCGTGTGGTATTCGCGGTTCGGCATCATGTCAGTGGCCGAGGCCATGCGGTTCGACAGATTGAAGAACGCGGCGGTCTCGGAGAGATCGAAGATGTCCTGCTCGGAGAGGCCCGCCTCGCGCAGCGTCGCGCGATCGGCATCGTCAACCAGCCAGGGCGTGGTGGTCAGCTTCCACGTGTAGTCCAGCATTGCGCGCTGGCGGGGATCGAGCTTCGCGACGCGGTAGTTCAGCGCCATCATCTCGCCAAGCTCCGGGTCGCCGGACAGCGCGCGCACGGCCGCGCCATGCGCGACCAGACAGTAGTAGCAGCGGTTGGCCGACGACACGACGACGGCGATCATCTCGCGCTCGAGCTTCGACAGCCCGGAGTCCGCAGAGCATGATCTCGTTGTACATCGCCATGAAGTTGCGCAGTCTGCGCGGCGTTCAGGCTGTAGGCGCTGAACACGTTCGGCACGAAGCCGAGCTTGTCGACGCATTTCTGCCAGATGGCCTTCAGGTCCTCGTCCAGCGTGGCCGGGTCGGGAACGCCGAGCTTGGAGATGTGATCAGGCTGCGGCATGGCTGTTCACCTCTATCGGAGCCGTCGATGTATGATCGTCGAAACGTCACCAATACCTCTTTGTTGATCACATTGTCACGGTTCGGCTTGCCATCCAGCACGCTCAGGATGTTTTCGGCCGTCACCATCGCCATGCCGGCAACCGATTCCGTCGTGACGCCGGCCATGTGCGGCGAAGTGATCACCGTGTCGAGCTGCAGCAGCGTGTTGTTGACCGGCGTCGGCTCCATGTCGAACACGTCGAGCCCCGCACCGGCAAGCTGGCCCGCGGTCAGCGCGTCATGCAGCGCCGGTTCGTCGATGATGCCGCCGCGCGCCGTGTTGACGATGAACGCACCGCGCTTCATCCGCGCCAGGCGGCCGGCATTGAACATCCCCACCGTCTCCGGATTCTTCGGGCAGTGGATCGAGACGAAATCGGCGCGCGGCAATGCAGCATCCAGGTCGGTCACGCGTTCGCAGCCGGCACCGGTGATCTTCTCGGCCGGCACGTAGGGATCATAGATCAGCACGTTCATGTCGAAGCCCTGGCAGCGGCGGGCCGACCGCGTGCCGATGCGGCCGAAGCCGACGATCAGCACGGTCTTGCCGGACAGCTCCATCGGCAGCCCGGCATGACGGTCGCCCCACGCGCCCTTGCGCACCATCGCATCCAGCGCGGGAGTGCGTTTGGCCAGCGCCATCATCAGATGGAACGCATGCTCCGCCACGGACGTCGAATTCGCAGTTCCCGCCACCATCAGCGGCACGTGGCGCGCGGTCAGCGCCGGCACTTCCACCGCGTCGTAGCCGACACCGATGCGTGCAACGACCTGCATCGCAGGCGAGGCATCCATCTCGGCCTGCTTGTAAGGCGTGCCCGACAGCGCGATGCCGGCCGCGTCCGACAGCATCGGCAGCAGTTCGGCCTGTTTGATCCCGGCCGGAGTAGATCTGCACCTCGATGTCGTCGCGACGCCTGAGCAGATCGACGCCTTCCTTGCCCATGTTGTGCGGCACCAACACCTTCTTGCGATTCGAAGCCATCGTGACGTGCGCCCTCAGAGTTTGCGTTGCAGGTTGGCGACGTAGGTGCGGTTCCAGGTCGGCGCCAGCATCACCTCGCTCATCACCACGTGCTTCGGCAGGCACGCAATGTAGCGGATCAGGTCGCCGCAATCCTCCGACTGCACCATGCGCGCCCGCTCCTCCGGACCCACCGGGTTGGGCCGCTTGTCGAGGATCGGCGTCGCGACCTCGCCGGGCAGGAACACGGTGGAGCGGATGCCGTTGATGCATTCCTCCTGGTTGATGGTGTGGCTCATCGCGACGATGCCGTGCTTCGCCGCGCCATAGATCGGCCCGGAGAAGCCGCCGATGAACCGGCCGGCCATCGAGGCGGTGTGGATCAGCACGCCGTCCTTCTGTTCCCGCATCATCGGCAGCGCCACGGTGACGCAGTACAGCGCCTGCGACAGATTGCCGTGCACCAGTTCGTCGATGCCCTCCGGCGTGAGCTTGTCCCAATGCCGGTCGGTTATGTTGAGGCCGGCGTTGTTCACCAGGATGTCGAGCCGGCCGAGCGTGTCCCTGATGAATTTTCCGACGCTCTGCACCTGCTTCGCGTCCATCAGATTGGCGGGCTGCACATGCGCGGTGCCGCCCTTCTGGTGGATGCGCGCCGCGACGCCTTCCAGCGGCTCGCGGCGACGTCCCGTCAGAACAGTGGTCGCACCTTCCTCGGCAAGTGCGAGAGCGGCGGCCTCGCCGATGCCGCTGCCGGCGCCCGTGATCCAGGCGATCTTCCCCGCGAGCCTCGGCATGGATGTCTCCCCTCGTTGCGAACTTGCGCGCACGCCATTGAACGTGTTTGCCTGCGGCGGGGCAAGAGAGGAACCGCATGATGGCAACCGTCCTGAACGACTCCGGCGAGACGACAGTCGCCGCGACAGACGGTCTATGGCTGTCGGCCGACGAGGCCGCGCGCGCGACCGGCTGGACGCTGAAACCGGAGGGCATGTGTCAGGCCGATCTCTGCGTGCCGTTGCCGGCAGATGCCATGCGCGACGGTCGCATCGATGTGGCGGCGTTCTGGCAACTGCTCGGGTGGCCGGTGGTTCACGATGCGGCCAACGAGACCTGGGTGCTCGGCGCCGGTGCGGATCAACGCAACACCACCCTGGCCGGATTGATCGCGCCGGACTTCACACTGCCTGACCTTGCCGGTGTGCCGCACACGCTCTCGGCATTGCGGGGGAACAAGGTCTTCCTCAGGTACATGGGCTTCCTGGTGAGGCTGTCGCTTTGACTTGCCCGTGTGGCAGCAAATGTTCGATAGCCTGAAGACGGAAAAGTTCATGATCGTGGCGGTGGCGGAGGAGAGCCGCGGCGCCGAACATGCGCGGCAGTGGATCGAGCAGGCGGGGGCAAAATATTGGTGCCTGATCGACGAGGATCATCGCGTCGCGGATCTGTACGGGATGGTGAACGTGCCGCAGGCGGTGTGGATCGATGAGGCGGGACGCATCGTGCGTCCACCGGAGACTGCTGGCTCGACCGATCATTTCCGGCTGATGAACCCGACAACCCGCGCGCTTGCACCCGAGCACCAGGCGGCACGGCAGGCCGCACGCACGGCGTATCTGGATGCGGTGCGCGATTGGGTGTTGACCGGCAGACACGCGCTGCCGACTGATGCGGCGCGGCGCGCACTGCCGCGCATCACACCGGAGATCGCAGTGGCGCAGGCGCATTTTCGATTGGGCGTGTGGCTGCGTCGGCATGGCAACACGGCGGAGGGCGATGCGCATTTGGCGGAAGCAAGTCGGCTGCATCCGGATTCTTGGAATATGTGGCGACAGGCCGCCGATCTCGATGAGGTCGGCAAGGCGAGCGGCGAGGCATTCTGGCTGCGCGTTCAGGCGCTGGGCGAGCGGCCTTACTATCCGCCGCCGGATCTGCCCTGACACCCCCTCGCTGCCCTCCCCCGCTTCGCGGGAGAGGGGTACTTGCTACGTTCCTGCTCCGCTTCGTGGGAGAGTGGTGCTTCGACGTTCTTGCCCGCTTCGCGGAGGAGCCGGCACTTGTGTTCTCCTCTCCCGCGAAGCGGGGGAGGGCAGGGAGGGGGTCTAACCCGTCTTCGCGGATTCGCGGGTTTTTGAGTGGTCCGGTCCTTATTTATCAATGAGGTAGACGAAAAAGTCTTCACTACATCAGGTGACGCGGGCGACAGCGGCGGTGGTGATTTTGGGAGGCTGTTGGGGCGGCAACTGGAACTTGAGCTGTTGGATCAGGAGTTGGAGTGCCGCCTCGGGCTGGGTGTAGCGGGTCAACAGCAACTCCCGTCCGTCGGTTGTCGGCAGATGGACATCGATCATCTGGACGGCGGCGAATTTCTCCAGTGCGCTGCGCGCGGTCAATCCGGGCGCCAAAGCATGAAGACGGCGTTGCAGCGTGACCTGGAGGCAGTATGCCAGGAACGCGATGAAGATATGGGCTTCGATACGGCGCTCGTCCTGATGGAACACCGGGCGGATTGCCAGGTCGCCCTTGAGGTTCTTGAACGCCTGTTCCACGGCGACGAGCTGGATGTCGTCCTGCCACAGCAGCGCGGGATCGTTCTCGGTCAGGTTGGTGCGCAGCAAATAGCGCCCTTCGCGCCGACGCACCTTGCGCAGCTTCTGCCGGTTGAGGGCGTAGATGAACATGGAACTCTCCCGATCCATGTTGATCTCGATCAGGCGCCATGCCGTGGACGCACGCGATCGTGCCGCACCCAACTTCATCAGCATCTCCTCGCGCGATATCTCCATGGCGGCGAGCTCATGCAGCCGCTTCCACAACCACTTCATCTGCCGCCTGCGCATCGCGCGTTCCTTGTTGACGCGATCGACACTCTCGGCGAAGACATAAAGCTCATTGTCCTCGGCTAGCAGTTTAACTCGCACGCCTTCGCGCGTCTGCTGCCAAGGTTCGGCAAGCAGGTCTTTCTCCAGACGCGACAGGCGACCCTTCGGCGTTCCCACCAGGTACTGCACCGGCGGGTCACTGTTGCGCATTTCCGCCAGCACCGCTTCGGTGGGAACCCCGCGATCCATCACCCAGACACGCCGCGCGCGGCCGTATTGCTGCTCGATCCTGGCGAGGAACATTCGCAGCGTCGTGCAGTCCGCCGTGTTGCCGGGCAGCACCTCGTAGGCCAAGGGCAGGCCTTCCGGGGTGACCACCAGAGCGATTACCACCTGCGGGCAGTCCGGCCGCTTGTCGCGGCTGTAACCGTGGCGGCGCTTGTCGCCCTCCGGCACGTCCGAGGCATTGATCTCGAAATAGGTGCTGGTCAGATCATACAGCAGAACGTCGAAATCGACGTTGAACAGATCACGCCAGCGAGTCACCAAGTGGGTGAACAAGTCCGCTTTATGCTCCAGCAGGAAATCGTGACAGGCATAAAGTTTGTGCGGTTCGGCGAGGCGAAAATCCGCTCCCAGAAGCTCCGCCATGGCACTGCGGCCGAACCAGTCACGGTGCAGTTTCCACTCGCTGCCCGGCGCGATCAGCCGGTACAACACCAGGACCTGCAAGATCTGATCCCACCGCGTCCCCTTGCGGTTCACAGGCAGCCGATCGGCCCAGAACCGATCCAGCTGTAACTCTCCCCACAGCTGCCCAGCCAGCCAACACGCACCCCATTGCCGCGGCCGGCACAGCCGCATCTCGGACAGGCGAAGCTGCACGATCGAACTGTCGGGCGTGAGCCCGGCGCAGCGGTCCTCGGGAAACAGCGCCAGGCTCCGCGAATGCCCCGCGTCCTCATCGAAGACTTCGATGGACTTGCGCCAGGCCGCGGTCTGCGACGGGCTGATCTCACCCAAATATAAAACGTGGCGCTGCACCACCCGGCCGCCCTGGATGCGCTGGTTCTCGACGACGCTCCAATAGCTGTGCGTCTTGCCGTCCTTCTTTCGCCGGGTCTGCCGCAAAAACATGACCCGGCAAATCTAGCGAGGCGAATCGAGCGAGCGGAACGGGGTAGGTCTTCACTACAGCCGTTTTCGACCGAGGCCCTTCAATATAGCCATGGAATAACAAACACTTATCGAACCGCCTCCGGACCAAAGTCGGTTTTTCCGGGTGCGAATCCGCGAAGTCGGGCTAACCGCCCACACACGTCGCCACGTTCTTCGGCGTACAGACATCCAGACCGGTGTAGGTCGGATCCGCCGGCTTCGCCTTGCCGTCCTTGATGTCCTTCAGGAAGAACATGGTCCGGTAGCCCATCTCGAACGGCCGCTGCCCCACCTGGGCGCCCGACAGACCGGCCTTCAGCAAATCGATCTGCACCGGCAGCGTGTCCGCGACAACCAGCGCCAGCGATCCGTTGGCCAGCCGCGCCTTGTACTTCTCTGCCACCTTCCGATACGCCTGCGGCAGGAACTGCGGGAAACCGCCGGTCGGCACGAATGCGTCCAGCTGCGGGTACTTGCCCAGGATGTCTTCCATCTGCTGCACCGCCACCGGGAAATCGTCATTGGTGTAGAGCGGGCAGCCGTCGACCTCCGTCCACAGGTTCTGTCCGGTCAGCCGCTTGCCGGGCGGCGTCTTGCTTGGCTCGCCGGACAGCGTGTCGCGGAGCCCCTGCATGCGTTCGTTGTGGTTCGCCGCCGCCGCACCGCCGGACTGGATGCAGATCGTGCCGCCCTTCGGCTTGATCGTCTCCACCTGAATGGCGAGGTTCCTGCCGATTTCGTAATTGTTCGTGCCGACATAGGCGATGCGCAGCTTCTGGTCGCGTTCGAGCAGATCGGAATCCCATGTCAGCACGGGAATGCCGGCCGCCTGTGCCGCGATCAGCGCACGGCCCATCGCCGGCGCATTCGATGGCGAGACGGCGATCCCGTCCACCTTCCGTGCAATCAGGTCATTGACGACCTGCACCTGTTCCTCGCCGCCGCCGTGCTCGCCGGGACCGATGTAGAGGCACTCGATCGCGCCGGCCAACTCCTTCTCGGCCTGCTTGCAGCCGTCGCGCGCCTGATCGAAGAACGGGTTGTTCATGTTCTTCGGCACCAGGGCGAAGACGTATTTCTTGTCGGCCGCCGCGCCGGGATGCACGGAGATCGCCAGCAGCGCCGCAAGCGCCGCACCGGCCGCCAGATACTTTCTCATCGCGTTTCTCCTGCTTTCGTTGTCACGCGCGCCGGCGCCCGCGGAGCTTTTCCAGCAGCACCGCGAGAACGATGAAGACGCCGACGAAAGTCCCTTGCCAGTTTGAATCCACGCCCGCCATGAGGAGGGAATTGCGGATCACCTCGATCAGCGCGGCGCCGATGAATGCACCATAGGCGCCGCCCTCGCCGCCCATCAGATTGGCGCCGCCGATCACCGTCGAGGCGATCACCCGCAGCTCGTATCCCATGCCAAGCGCGTTGATGGCAGAACCCTGCCAGCCGATGATCAGCACCGCGGCCAGCGCGGCTGTCATCGCCGAGACGATGTATGCGGCGAGCTTCACCCGCGCCACCGGCACACCGGTCAGCAGCGCGGCCTGCTCGTTGCCGCCGATGGCGTAGAGATGCCGTCCCCAGCGCGTCAGGTGCAGCACCCCGGAGAAGACCACCGTCAGCGCCAGCAGCGCCCAGACCGGATTGGCGACGCCCAGCATCTGTCCCCCGCCGATCGCGAAGATAATGTCCGCGTCGGGACCGAAATCATAGATCATCTTGTTCTGCGACAGCACGACCGCCAGCGACCGACCGACCGACAGCGTTCCAAGGGTCACCACGAAGGGCGGCAGGCCAAGCCAGGCGATCAGCACGCCGTTCACCGCTCCCGCCGCAAGTCCGGTGGCAAGGCCGGCAACCATCGCCAGCCACCACGCGCCGCCGTCCTGCAGCACCAGGCCGGCGACGATCGCGGCGAGCCCCATCACCGAGCCCACCGAAAGGTCGATGCCGCCGGTTATGATGACCGTCGTCATGCCGAGCGCCATGATGCCGATGAAGGCGAAGTTGCGCGTGATGTTGTAGAAATTCTCGGTGCTGGCGAAGGCGGCGGGCTGCAGCACGGCCATCACGACGCACATCGCGAGCAGCGCGATCGTCACCCAGAACGCCTGACTGGACAGCAGGCGCTGGATCAGCGTGTGTTCCCTGACTTCCGCCACGCCGGTCATCGCCACGGGCGCTTCAAGCGGCATCGATCGCTCCCGTGATCAACCCGGTGACTTCTTCCGGGCTCGATTCGACGATCGGCTTCTCCGCGACCTTACGGCCGCGCCGCATCACCAGGACGCGGTCGGCGACCTCGAACACGTCCGGCATGCGGTGGCTGATCAGCACCACCGCGATGCCCTGGTCGCGCAGCCGGCGGATCAGGTCCAGCACCTCGGCGACCTGGCGCACCGAGATCGCGGCGGTCGGCTCATCGAGCAGCACGATGCGCGAATCGGAGAGCCGCGTGCGGGCGATCGCCACCGCCTGGCGCTGCCCGCCCGACATGCGCCGCACCAGATCGCGCGGGCGCGTCTCGGATTTCAGTTCGGCGAACAGCGCGCCGGCGCGGGCATACATGGCGGGATAGTCGAGCAGGCGCAGCGGTCCCACGCGGCGGGTCAGTTCGCGGCCGAGGAACACGTTCGCCGCCGCGGTTAGGTTGTCGCACAGCGCAAGCTCCTGATAGACGATCTCGATACCCTTGCGGCGCGCGTCCACCGGTCGGTGGAACTGCACCGGCTCGCCGTTCAGCCGCATCTCCCCGGTGGTTGCCGGGAAGTTGCCGGCGATGATCCGCACCAGCGTGGATTTGCCGGCGCCGTTGTCGCCCATCAGGCCGAGCACCTCGCCTGGCTCGAGCGACAGGTCCACCTCGCTCAACGCCCGGATCGCGCCGAAGCTCTTGGAAATCCCGCGCAGCTCGAGCACCGGCTCGGCCAAACCCCGGCGATCCTCCCATGGACCTGGCGCGAGGCTAGGAAGCGTTCAGGTGGGCTGTCCAGTAACGCGATCGTTGCTGGGGGATGGCTATTTGCAGGGGAAGCGTTCGCCCAGGAACTGGAACAGCCCGTCCACCGCCGGCATCGCCTTGTGCTCCGGCAGCGCGCGACCCAGTTGACGAACTCGCTCATCGTCGCGGTGCGGGTCGGTGCCGGACTGGGGAAGCAGAACGGTTTCTTGCCCTCGGAATGGCGGAGCTCGCCGTGATCGCCCCCTGCGCGAAGCCATGGCAGAAGTTGATCTTGGCGTCGCCCTGAGGATCCTTTGGATTTGCCGCGCAGAGATCCGCCAGATCGCCGGCCGTTCGCGCCTGGATGCTCACCGCCCGCTGCGCCTGCGCGGACAGGGCAAGCAGGACAGCAGCGAGCGCGACGAGCGGGGCGAAGGAATTTCATGCACTCTCTCCTGGTGGCAGCGAGCGTCGATTGAACCCGACCCGGCGCCCGCACGCCAGCGTTGCCAGCCGCCGGCGCGCAGCTCGCAGGCCGGGCAGGTGCCGCAGCCATAGCCCCAGTCGTGGCTGCGGCTGCGGTCGCCCAGATAGCAGCTGTGCGTCTCGGTGCGGATCAGCTCGACCAGCGCGGGTCCGCCGAGCGCTTCGGCCAGCACCCAGGTGGCGGCCTTGTCGCGCCACATCAGCGGCGTCTCCAGCACGAAGCGGCGCTGCATGCCGAGGTTGAGCGCAAGCTGCATCGCCTTGATCGTATCGTCGCGGCAGTCCGGATAGCCGGAGTAGTCGGTCTCGCACATGCCGGCGACGATGCGGCGCAGGCCGCGGCGGTACGCCAGCGCCCCGGCGCAGGTGAAGAACAGCAGGTTGCGGCCGGGTACGAACGTGTTGGGCAGCCCCTCGGCGGTCATCGCGATGGTCGGTGTCGCGGTGAGCGCCGTGGCGCCCAGTGCTGCCAGCGTCGCCGAAAGGTCGATCATGTGGTCGGCGCCGAGCCGGCCGGGCCAGCATGGCGGCGATCGCCTCGCGGATCGGCGCGCGGCAGTCCAGCTCCACCGCATGCCGCTGGCCGTAGGCGAAGCCGATGGTCTCCACATGCGGGTAGCGGGCGAGCGCCCAGGCAAGGCAGGTCGTGCTGTCCTGGCCGCCGGAGAACAGCACCAGGGCGTG
>CAWCDM010000068.1:0-39452 GCA_963794185.1 uncultured Alphaproteobacteria bacterium
ACGACACAGCGCGACTTCACCTCGCCCGCTTGCGGGAGAGGTCGCCGCGGGCAGCGCGGCGGGTGAGGGTCCTTTGTGGCATCAACACCCTCACCCGGCGCTTCGCGCCGGCCTCTCCCGCAGGCGGGAGAGGCGTACTTCGGCATCAGGCCCGCCATGACGACACGGACAAAGAGGGAGCATTCAACCATGAGCGACACCGCAGCCATTCCGAACCGGGCGAAGAAGGGCGTCGGCCTGTCCGGCGTCACCGCCGGCAACACCGCGCTGTGCACCGTCGGGCGCACCGGCAACGACCTGCACTACCGCGGCTACGACATCCTCGACGTCGCGGAGCAGTGCGAGTTCGAGGAGATCGCCTATCTGCTGGTGCACGGCAAGCTGCCGACGCGCGCCGAACTGGTGGGCTACAAGGCGCGGCTGCGTGCCTGGCGCGGCCTGCCGGCATCGGTGAAGCAAACGCTGGAATCGCTGCCGCCGGCGGCGCATCCGATGGATGTGATGCGCACTGCCGTCTCCGCGCTAGGCTGCGTGCTGCCGGAGAAGGACGACCAGAACCCGCCGGGCGCGCGCGACATCACCGACCGGCTCATGGCCTGCCTCGGTTCCGCGCTGCTCTACTGGTATCACTACGCGCACAACGGCAAGCGGATCGACGTCGAGACCGACGACGACAGCATCGGCGGGCATTTCCTGCACCTGCTGCACGGCAGGCCGCCCAGCGAGATGTTCGTCCGAGCCATGCACACCTCGCTCATTCTCTACGCCGAGCATGAGTTCAACGCATCGACCTTCACCTGTCGGGTGGTCGCCGGCACCGGCGCCGACATGTATTCGGCGATCACGGCGGGTATCGGCGCACTGCGCGGGCCGAAGCATGGCGGCGCCAACGAGGTCTCGTTCGAGATCCAGAGCCGCTACGACGATCCGGACGCGGCGGAAGCCGATATTCGCCGGCGGGTTGCCAATCGCGAGGTGATCATCGGCTTCGGTCATGCCGTCTATACGATCGCCGATCCACGCAACAAGGTGATCAAGGACGTGGCGCGTCGGCTGTCGCAGGCTGCCGGCTCGATGAAGCTGTTCGAGATTGCCGATCGGATCGAGGCGACGATGTCCGACGCCAAGAAGATGTTCGCCAATCTCGATTGGTTCAGCGCGATTTCCTACCACATGCTCGGCGTACCGACGTCGATGTTCACGCCGTTGTTCGTGATCGCGCGCACCTCCGGATGGGGCGCGCACGTCATGGAACAGCGCGTCGACAACAAGCTGATCCGTCCCACCGCCAACTACACCGGCCCTGAAAACGTGCCGTTCGTGCCGATCGACAAACGCCGCTGAGCCATCGCCGCACGCTGAACACACCGCCGCGGCAGCGATGTCGCGTCGGTTTTCTGTGACATCGTTGCATCGCTTTTCATCGCGCACGCACTTTTTTCGTCAAACCCGCGACGAAACGGTTGCTTTTTGTTGACATGCATGCGCGAGACGCGGAATAGCGGATTCGGTGTGCGCGATCCCGATTCGCAGAACAGTCGCTGAGAGTCGGTGTGCACGCGATAACAGAAGGACGGTCCATTGACCGCAGCCTCGTCCGGATGAAGCACAGCCGAGTTTGTCGCGCTTCCGTACGTGTGCGGCACTGGCGCGCGTGGAAGACGAAGACCCACGCTGGATCGCCGGCCCGATGAAGCTGGCCTGCCTGCACCGATCGATCGCTGCGGCAGGCCTGGTGCGGACCCGGCCGCATGTGCGGCCGTCGGTCAACCGCGCGACAGCAACCGACGACACCAGAAGGAGTTTCCAAAGGTGAGCAACGAAGAAACCACCCCCACCGAACCGCCGCGCGCGCAGGCGCTGGCCATGCGTGCCGGCGGCCGCAAGAAGGCAGCGGCGAAGAAGGCACCCGGTCGTAAGAAGAAGGCTGCGCCGAAGAAGGCTGCGGCACGCAAGACCGTCGGGCGCAAGAAGGCCGCAGGGCGCAAGGCTGCGCCGAAGAAGGCTGCGGCTCGCAAGACCGTCGGCCGCAAGGCCAGCGTGAAGAAGGCCGGTGTGAAGAAGGCGGCCGGCCGCAAAAAGGCGCCCGGTCGCAAGAAGGCGGCGACGCGCAAGACCGGCGGACGCCGGAAAGCCGCCGCGGCCGCGGCTCCGGCATCGGAGTCGATGCCGTCGAACGGCCCGGAATCGATGGACTGAAGCGACGCCGGTCCCGGCGCCAAGCCGGACCCGACGCACAGAGGGCGCCAACCGGCGCCCTTCTTTTCTTGTGGCCTGCGCAGGCCGGCCATTCATGTCCTTATTGGTGCCTTGAGAAGCAAGACGTTGATTGCGGGACCGGACCTTTGGTTCATCCGAACGTCGAAAGCAGATCGTCCACCTGATGCGGCTTCAGCAGACGCGGCGCTGCACCGCGCAGCAGGAGATAGAGCTTCGCGGCTTCTTCCACCTCCTCCGCCGCGTAGACCGCATCGATCAACGTCCTGCCTGACACCACCGGACCATGGTTCGCCAGCAGCACCGCACGCGCATCGCGCGCCGCGGTGTTGATCGCCGGCTCCATCGCCGGATCGCCTGGCCGGTAGTATTGGACGATCGGCATGCTCCGTCCGACGCGCATGACGAAATAGGGCGTCAGCGGCGGGATCGGATTACCAGTGTCGACATCCGGCAGGCAGGCGACCGCGGTCGCCATCGTGGAATGCAGATGCACCACGGCGCCCGCTTCGTCCCGCGCGCGATAGACGGCGCGGTGCATGAACACCTCCTTCGACGGAGGATCGCCACCGACATGGCGGAACTCCGCGTCGAGCCGCGACAGACGCGCCGGATCGAGCCGTCCGAGACTAGAATTGGTCGGCGTGATCAGCCAGCCGTCGGCGAGGCGCACGCTGATGTTGCCGGCGCTGCCGACGGAAAAGCCGCGGGCGAACAGCGACGCGGCCAGTTCCACCAGCAGATTGCGGGTGTCGTCTTCGGTCATGGCAGCACCTCGAATGCCTTGAGGAAGAAGTCGCGGCTGCCGAAGTTGCCCGACTTCAGCGACAGCAGCAGCGGTGCGGCGCCGCCTTCGGCATAGGTCCAGGGCACGCCCGGATCGATCTCCTCGCCGATGCGCAGGCTGTGCACGCCGAGACGCGACACCACCGCACCGGCGGTCTCGCCGCCGGCAACGACCAGCCGCCGCACGCCGCGCGCGACGAGATCATCGGCGATGCCTGCCAACGTCTGTTCGATCAGTGCGCCCGCCGCATCGCGTCCTAGACGCTGCTGCAGCTCCGTCACCTTGTCGGGCGGCGCAGAGGCGGCGATGACGATGGGGGTGGCGCCGAGCTTGTCGGTGATCCAGTTGCGCGCGGCCGCAACCATTTCCCCGACATCGGGCGTGGCAAGCGGATCGAGTTGCAGCATGGGCACATGCTCGCGCGCGAAGCCGATCTGCCCGAGCGTCGCACGCGAGCACGAGCCCGCCAGCACCGCGGCATGGCCGGCGACATTTGGCAGCAGAGCGGCATCGGCCCGCTCCAGCAGCTTGCCCGCGCGACGGAAATTCGCCGGCAGGCCCATCGCAATGCCCGAGCCGCCGGTGATCAGCGCGTGGTGCTCCGCCGCTTCGCCGATCGCGAGCAAATGCGAATCGCTCACCGCATCGACGATGGCGTAGCGGCGTCCGTGCTCATTCAGCGCGGTCATCGCCTGGCGGATCGCCATCGCGCCCTGCTCGACCGTTGCATACGGCACGAGGCCGACGGTGCCATCGGTCTGTCGGGACAGCACGCGCACCAGATTTGCATCCGTCATCGGCGTCAGCGGATGGTGCTCCATGCCGCTCTCGTTGAGCAGCGTGCCGCCGACGAACAGATAGCCCTGATAGACGCTGCGCGCGTTGGCCGGGAACGCCGGGCAGGCGAGCGCGAAGCCACAGTCGAGCGCCGCGATCAGCGCATCGGCCACCGGTCCGATATTGCCTGCGTCGGTGCTGTCGAAGGTGGAGCAGTACTTGAAGAAGAACTGCTGACAGCCGGCGTCACGCAGCCAGGCGAGCGCGGCGAGACTTTCCGCGACCGCCTGGCGCACCGGCGCGGTGCGCGACTTCAGTGCGACGACGACGGCATCGGCGTCGGGCGGGTTCTCACCGGGGCGCGGCACGCCGATGAGCTGCACCGTGCGCATGCCGCCACGGACCAACATGGAGGCGAGATCTGTCGCCCCGGTGAAGTCGTCGGCAATTGCACCCAGCAGCATGGCGTTATCCTCCCAGTGGTGCGCCCCGTGGTAACGCCAGTATGTCGCGGTGGCCGATCCGTATGGCAAGTCTTCCCCGCATTGCCTGGCGGAGCCGCGCTTCCTGCCAGTCGGCGATGGCGCGGCCGTGTGCAGGGTGCGCGTCGCGTGCGGCGTCGGCGGCGCCGTCGATCAAGGCACGCTGCATGCGCAAGGCAGCGCGCGGTACACGCCAATCCGTCGGAGCCGATGCTGTTGCGAACTCGCGCGCGGCAAGTGCCTTCAGCGCGACGGATGATGCGGCCATGCCGAGCGCCGGTCCAAATCCCTTGTCGCGCCGCTGGTCGCGCCGGAAAGCCGAACGCACGAGTGCATCGTTGGGATGGGAGGGCTGCCAGACATCGCGACCGTCCGCCGTCAGGCAGGCAAGGAACGGGACGCGCAGCTTGTCAAACAAGCGCGCGAGCCATGCCGAGGACACCAGGTCAAGCAACGCGCTGCAAAGGATCGCATCCGCGTCGAACTGTTGTCCATCGTCATGGCGGGCTTGTGCCCCATGAGCGTGAGGATTGCAGCGCAGATCCGAAACATCGAACATCCTCCCCCTCCCCTTGCGGGAGGGGGTTGGGGGGAGGGGTTCGGTACAAGCTGCGTCGTGGATCTCGCATGTGCCCCGGCCCCCTCCCCCCAACCCCCTCCCGCAAGGGGAGGGGGAGTGTCTTGTCCTCGATGCACGGTTGTCAGGTCGCGCTGCACCGCCTGCATCCGCCACAGCCCGTGCGGCGTGGAGACCTGCAACGCGTCGCCCGGTGCGGTCGCGGCGAAGCCACGCCGTCGCGCCCACGCGGCGGTGCGACCAAACGCATCGTCCAGCAACGCAGCGTCGGAGTCGATCAGGATCCAGTCCTGCCCTCGGCCGACGATCGGCGCCAGGAAGCGAAACAGGCTGCCGGTTCCGGCGCCAAGATCGAGCAGGCGCGGTCGCTTCGGAAGTCGATCGGCCAACCTCCGCGCAAGCGCCGCGCTGCGTGCGGCGTGGTCGAACGGTTCGCGCAGCGTGAGCCAGTCCGCGTCGAACTGCTCCGTCACCCGGCCAGCGCCTCGGCGAATTTCCTCGTCTGAGTCTGCCAGTCCGGCAGCGCCTGACCAACCTGCCACGCGGCTTCCGCAACGTCGTGACGCAGGGTCGTATCGAAGATGAGGCGGCGCAGCGCCTTTGAGAGATTGATGTGATCGCCGGGATGGCAGACCACGCCTGCCTCCGGCGGCACCAATGCCCCGGCCGCGCCGCCTCCGGCGACCGCGACCGGCAGGCCGCGTTTCAGTGCTTCCGCAACCGCCATACCGTAGCCTTCCCAGTGCGTGGCGAGCGCGAAGATATCGGCCTCGCGCCACAGCGCTTCCAGCTCCGCGTCGGTCACCTCGCCGGCGAAGTGCACCCGGCTGACAATGCCGAGCTCTTCCGCAAGAGCTGCGAGTGTCCGGGAATGCACCTGATCGCGTTCGGGCGAACCGACAATGGTGAGGCGCCAATCGAGATCGAACAGACGTGCGAGGGCGCGCAGCAGCACGTCATGACCCTTCCGCGGCACCAACGTGCCAACCGAGATGATATTGCAGCCCGGCCCGTGGGAGCCGAGGCTGCGTGGCGCATCGTCGGTACCCGGCACCACAACCCTGATGCGTTCTGGCGCCACACCAAAGTCCGCAGCAAGCCGTTCGCCGGTGTTCTCGCCGGTGACGATGACCCGAGCGAGCAGCGGCAGCAGGCGATGCTCGACAGCGGACAGCCCATTGCGGTCTGCTTCGCTGAGTCCTGTTTCCAGCGTTGTCGGATGGTGGATGATGCCGACAGCACTTCGCGAGGTCAGTGCGTCGTCTGTGCCGGCGAAGGCGGGCAACGCCAGGCCATCGATGATCGGGCGCGCTGCATCGGGCAGGTTTTCCAACGCCGCACGGGCAGCATCGCGCGCGGCTTCGTCGGCCAGCGGATGCGCGCCCGCGAGTTCGACGACATTCACCGTATGGCCTGCCTCGCGCAGGCCGGCGACGATGCGGCGATCGTAGGCGTAGCCGCCCGACACGGCATCGAACGGCGCCGGTACGATCAGCGACAGGTGCATCAGGCGATCGGCCCCTCGAAGGCCGCCCACGCATTCGGGCTTTCGCGCAGCAGGATCTTTACCCCTGTCACCGCGCGGCCGCCCTCGCCGAGACGTCCGTCGCGACAGGCAGCGGCGATCAGGCCGTGGATGTGGAATGCCACGTGTTCGGTGGTCGTGTTGATGCCCTTGAAGGTCGGGTTGTCGTCCAGGTTGCTGTAGTCGAGCGTGTCGAGCACGCGGCGCAGTTCGGTCTTCGCCAGACCGATGTCCACCAGCAGTTGCAGATGGTCGAGCTTCGGGGCGCGGAATTCCGCCTCCACCGCAAAGGTGGCGCCGTGCAGTCGCTGCGCCGGGCCGAACTCCTCGCCGTGGAAACTATGAGCGATCATGATGTGGTCGCAGACAGTGAGGCTGAACATTCATTCGGTCCCGTAGGTGATGACGTGACACAGGCCGCCCGGCTCGAGGATGCGCGGCATCTTGTGCGGCAAGTCTTCGAAGCGCGTCGGCCCGTCCAATAGCGCGTCGTAGGCAGGATCGGCCAGCAGCTCGAGCGCCGTCGCCAGCCGCTCGCCGTGGCTGCGCCGACCGCGCATCGGCGGCGCGACGGCGCCGACCTGACTTGCGATCAGCCGGAGCCGCCGCGCATGGAATGCCTCGCCGAGCGGCACGGCGGGCGCACCATCGCCGAACCAGCTTGCCTCGACGATGCGCGCCTCGAAGGCGGTGCACGCGAGCGCCAGACGAAGACCCGCTTCGCTCGCCGACGCATGCACCACGAGTTCCTGGTCCGGCGGCGCCAGTTCGGGAGGTGTGAAGCTGCAGCCGAATCGCCGGACGACCGGTGCGCGGGCTGCGTTGGTGTCCACCACGGTGACGCGCGCGGCGGGAATATGCGCCAGCAAGGCAGCGCACAGCAGACCGACCACACCGGCGCCTATGACAAGCATGCGCTCGCCGGCAAGCGGGGCAGCATCCCACAGCAGGTTCAGTGCGGTCTCCATGTTGGCGGCAAGTACTGCGCGCGGCGTCGGCACTGCGTCGGGCACTGGAATGCACATGGGCTCCGGCGCGAGGAACACGTCCTGATGCGGATGCAATGCGAAGACCCGCGTGCCATCCGCGCTGCGGCCGACCGCACTGTAGCCATATTTCACCGGAAACGGGAATTCTCCCCCCATCAGCGGTGCACGCATCGTGGGGTGCTGGCTCTCCGGGACGCGTCCGGCGAACACCAGCAATTCGCTGCCGCGCGACACGCCGCTCGCCAACGTCCGTACCATGCGCTGACCTGGTGCCGCGTCGGGGAAAATCTCCGTGCGGATCTCTCCCTGTCCCGGCCCGACCGTCCAGAACGCGCGCGCCTCGATCATGACCGCGCACCCGGCCGCACACGTGCGAGCGGAATGTCGAGCAGCAGGTCCGCGCCGATGTGGTGCACCGACCAGTTCAGGCGCAAGGCCTCCGTCAGACTGGCGGCTTCCGGCAGTGTGAAGGCGGGAATGCCCGAGCCGATCAACAGCGGTGCTATCGTCACATGCAGACGATCGAGCGCGCCGGCGGCCAGGAAACGGGACACGGTGATGCCGCCGCCTTCGACGAAGATACGCCGGAGTCCGCGACCGGCCAGCGTTGCGAGAACGGTCCCGATGTCGAGACCCTCGCGCGCACGCGGCAGACGCAGCACCGGCGCCTTGCCGACAACATTGCCGCCGGGAGCGTCGATGGCGCAGAGCAGCAGCGTCTCCGGCGCTTCGCGGAACACGCGGTAGTGCGCGTCCAGCCTCCGGTCGGTGTCCAGCACCACGCGCACCGGCGAGGGGCCTTCCACCTCGCGCGTGGTCAATCGCGGATCATCGGCACGCACCGTTCCGGCACCCACCACGACCGCGTCGAACAGGGCGCGCAGCCGGTGGGTGTGGACGATGTCCTCCTGCCCGCTGATCCAGTGGGATGCGCCGCTTGTCGTGGCGATGCGACCATCCAGCGACTGCGCAAGACGGCCGAGCACGTAGCATCCGTCGCCAGCCGACGGCGCGGCGAGCAACGGGCCGTAAAGCGGCGACAGACCGGCGTCGGCTGGTGCACGACGCAGCAGGCGGCGCCAGGTGTCCGGGGCCAACGCATCCATATGCCGGCAGTATCACGCCGGTGGCGATGCCGGTAGTTCAGGCCCGCCTGGTCGAAGGCGCACCGAGCTTATGTGGCATGATCTGATCCGGGGCTACGGGCAACTGGGCGACAGTTCTGCCCAACTCGTCGCAGAATTCTACCTCATAGGCGAGCCTAGGACGGGTAAAGATATGAACGATGGCTCCCACCGTTCCCTTCTTTAGCCCATTTCGAGGCAAGTCTTGTTTCAGCACAACCCCATCGTGTTCCTTGAGGACGGCCATGGCGTTCTCCTGCTTCACGAAGAGAGTTACGAGGCGCGGCGTATTGCTGCGCCCGGCCGATAACGCCCGGATATCAAACCTGCCGCCCTTGAGGCGCCGGCGCCGCGATACACGAGCCAATTATTCCGCGGCGAGCTCGTCAGGCCCGGGCTGAGAGCGCAAAAGCCGCCGGCCGGGCAGTGTGGCCAGCGATGCCATGGGCGGAATACCTGGATCGCGCAACCGCCGGCGCCGCGGCACGCGCGATCACGCCGATCACGCGGCCTTGCACGGCGATGGCGCGCTCCAACAGTGTCCGGTTCTCCTGCGACAGCGACTGCAGTCGCCGCGCCAGAGGCTCGAACACGGCGTCCTGCATCGCGGCGCCCTGCGCATCGCGCGCCGCAAGGAACCCTGCAACCGCGCGCTGTTTGTCCGCCAGCATGGCCCCCGCGCGCGGCAGGTCGAGCGCCGCCAGCGCCGCATTCTCCGCGGTCAGTGTGTCCGCCAGCAGATTGGCGGCAGCGATCAGTTCCTGGCTCATTGCTTCTGCTCCTGTGCGCGCAGCATTGCGGCGAAGACCGGCGCGGCGATGCCCAGTCCGCCGTGCGCCGCGATCTGCTTGCCGATCGCATCCACCAGCATCGGCCGCCAAGTCGCCTCGGCGTCGCCGCCGCCGAATTTGGAGTGCGACGTGTCGACCGTCTCGAACATCGGCGCCAGGAGCTGGCCGAGCGCCATCGCCTCGAAGTCCTTCGCCCCCTGCATGAGCTTGCTCACCCGCTCCGGCGGCAGGGTGCTGGCCGGAAGCGGCGCGGGCGGAGGCAGGATATGGCCGCTCATCACCGCACCTGCAGGTCGGCTTGCAGTGCGCCGGCCGCCTTGATCGACTGCAGGATGCTGATCATGTCGCGCGGGCCGATGCCGAGTGCGTTCAGGCTGGCGACCAGGTCCCGCAACGTCACGCTGCCCTGCAGAATGCCCAGCTTGCGGTCGTGCTGGTCGTCCACCTGCACCTGCGTGCGCGGCACGACGACGGTTGCGCCCCCGGAGAAGGGCGCCGGCTGGCTCACCTCGGGGGTCTCGGTCACCCGGATGGTCAGATTGCCCTGCGCGATCGCTACCGTGCTGATGCGGACGTTGGCGCCCATGACGATGGTGCCGCTCGATTCCTCGATGACCACGATGGCGGGGCTGTCCGGCTCGACGCGGAGGTCCTCGAGCGCGGCCAGGGCTTCGATCGGGTCGCGGCCTGCCAGGTCGAGCGCGACCGTGCGCGAGTTGGTCGCCCGTGCGACGGGCCCGATGGCCGCATTGATCGCGGCGGCGATGCGCCGTGCGGTCGTCAGATCCGGGTTGCGCAGGCCGAGCCGGAGGCCGTTGGCCTTGTCCAGCCGAAATGCCACCTCGCGCTCGACTGTCGCGCCGTTCGCGATGCGCGCCGCAGTAGGAACGCCGCGCGTCACCGAGGTAGCGGCGCCGTGCGCGGCGATCGCGCCGGTGGTGAGCGCGCCCTGAGCAACCGCATACACCTCGCCATCAGCCGCCAGCATAGGCGTCACAAGCAGCGTTCCACCGGTGAGGTTGGTAGCGTCGCCGAGAGCGGAGACGGCGATATCGATGCGGCTGCCGCTGGTGGCGAACGCGGGCAGATCGGCCGTGACCATCACCGCGGCAATGTTCTTGGTGGAGAGCTTGGCAACCTGATCCCTTGTGTTCACCCCCAGCCGCTCCAGCATCCCGATCAGCGATTCACGGGTGAACACAGAGTTGTCCAGCTTGTCGCCGGTGTTGTTCAGCCCGACGACAAGACCGTAGCCGACGAGCTGGTTCTCGCGCACACCCTCGACGCTGGCGATGTCCTTGATGCGGACCTGCGCCGCCGCGGACAGTGACGCGACGAGCAGAACAAGCAGCACGAGCGGGCGAAGGAGCTTGGGCACGGTGGGCCTCGGCAGTAGCACGGTCGTAAGGATTTGCGATCAGTCTGCACCGGGTGAACGCAAGCAACGTGCCAATGCCGGAACGGGACAATCAGCCGCTTTCGGTGCGACGGCGGCCCGGCAGGATCTGCCGCGCGGCACGCTGCGCAGGAGCAAGGAGCTGGGTGCATGGCAGGGATTGAAGGCATCGGCCGGGCACGCGCAACGCGCCTGGGCGCGCGGGGACCGGCGCGGACTTCGGCCGGGTTCACGGTGCCGGGCGAAACGACCGTTTCCAGCCACCCCGCAACCGAGGCAGCGCCGGCGTCGGCGCTGACGTCCATGCTCTCGCTGCAGGAGGCCGGCGGCGACGCGGCGGAGGACCGGGAGGCACATCGCCGCGGCCACGATCTACTGGCGGCACTGGCCGAACTGCAACGGGCGCTGCTCGTCGGAAACGACGACGCGGCAGCACGGCAGCACTTGGCCGAGCTGGCCGCTTCAATGCCGCGAGCGACCGATCGCCAGCTCGCGGCGATTGTATCGGCGATCGTTGTTCGCGTCCAGGTTGAACTAGCGCGCCGGCATCTTTGACCGCTGCCATAACCATTCCGAAGTCAGTTCATTGAAGCTGTGAAGCGCGCCCTTGGCGGGGCTGGCGCCCGTCGCTATAAGCCCGCGAAAGTGCGATCCAGGACGGGCCGGGGGGATCCGCGGCTTCCGAAAAGTCCGATGCGGGAGCGCAGCGAGAGGAAAGGCAGAACCGGCGCGCCATGATGGTCACCCTACCCCCGGACTACCGGCCGACCGAGGATGAGGAATTCATGAATCCCATCCAGGTTGAATATTTCCGCCAGAAGTTGTTGCGCTGGCGGGGCGATCTGTTGAAGGAGGCTGACGGAACCCTGGCGAGCCTGTCCGAGGGCGGCATTCACGAGTCCGACATCACCGACCGCGCCAGCGTGGAAACCGACCGGGCCCTGGAACTGCGCACGCGTGACCGGGCGCGCAAGCTGATCTCCAAGATCGATCAGGCGCTGATGCGGCTGGAGATCGGCACCTACGGCTTCTGCGAGGAGTCCGGCGAACCGATCGGATTGCGCCGCCTGGAGGCCCGCCCAATCGCCACCCTGTCGATCGAGGCGCAGGAGCGCCACGAACGGATGGAGCGCGTGCACCGCGACGACTGACCATCCCATACAGCTCTCCCGCCATGCGGGAGAGGTCGACACGCGAACGCGTGGCGGGTGAGGGTGCTCAGGCAGCAAAGTACCGCGGTAACACTCCGGCCCGCGCTGCGGGTGAGATGCCTAACTGTCGCGCTATGTCTCGCTGAACGCCGGCATCACGTCGCGGGCGAACCACCTCAGCTGCTCCTCGAACTCGCGCGGCGAGAGCCCTTCGGCCCAGTGGATCATGTAGTCCTCGAGGCCTGGATACCTGGCCTCGATCGACTTGATCCCGTCGATCACCTGACCCGGCGGGCCGCAGAACCACGCCTTCTGCTGCACGCCGTCGCGCAGTGACGGGATCTTCGCCGGCGCGCCCGGCGTGCCCCAGGTGCGGCCCTGTTCGTCCGCGTAGCGCACGAAGCCGAACGGGGCGAACCACTTGTAGCGCTCGTCGTGGGCGGGCTCGACCCGGCGGATCGCCTCCTCCTGGCTGCCGGCGATATAAAGGCCGGTCCCCCAGATCATATCCTGGCCGAGCTGCTTCTGCTGTCCGTGCCTCGCGCACGCCGCCTGGTAGGCGCGCACCACGTTGTCGAGGATCTTCTCGCCGTTCAGCGTGACCATCGCCTTCAGGCCGTATTTTGCCATCATGTCGATGGTCTTGCCGCTGGCGACCGGCATCCAGACCTCCACCGGAAGATGCTTCGGGCGCGGCACCAGGGTGATGTCGGTCAGGTTGTAGCCACGATACTCCACCGGTGGCGGGGCCTCGAAATACTTCCCCTTGAAGTGAAACTGTTCCTCGTTGAAGCACGTCAGCAGCAGCCGAAGCTGCTCCTCGAAATATTCTCGATTTTTGTCCGCATCGATCAGCGGCGCGCCGAAGCTTTCCACCTCGCGCGTGTGGTAGCCGCGCCCAACCCCCATGATGACGCGCCCGTCGGTGACGATGTCTGCCATCGCGTAGTCCTCGGCGAGGCGGATCGGATGCCACATCGGCAGCACGTTGAACGCGCAGCCGAACTTCAGGCGTTTCGTCTGGGTGGCGAGCCACAGGCTGAGCTGCACCAGATTGGGCAGGCATTCGTAGCCTTCGCGCTGGAAATGGTGCTCCGCGGTCCACAGTGCGTAGTAGCCGAGATCGTCCATGACCCGCGCCATTTCCCGCGCGGTGAAGAACACCTCGGAGAGGCGATCGTTCGGGTAGCGGCGGTCGTTGGCGGGCGTGCCGTTAAGGCCGACGTTGTCGAGATTGATCTGGCCGACGTAGAGGACGTGGAAGCGTTTGATCATATCGCTTGCAACCTGTTTCGTTGAATTATCGGCGAGGCGCGCTGACGCCCTCGCCAGGGGACGATAATGCCAGTTCGGACATTCGCCCACCATCCGGGGGCGAGCCGGAGCCGCTATTCGCCCCGCCAAGCCGCCTGCAGCCTTGCCACGCGACCGAGGTCGCGCCGGGCCTGTTCCGCCTTCCGCAGCACATTGGCCTCGGCCTCGGCCGCCACTTTGGCCGCCCGCTCCTGTGCGGCTTCGGTTTCGAGCTTTCCCGAGACCTCTCCTCCGCCGTGAGCGCCGTCTCCAGGGCGTCCCGCAGCAATGCCGCCGTCTCCGCGGCTGCACGGAGCCTCGAAATATCGAACTCTGCCTCTATCAGCCGTTCCGCGTTCCGCTCCGCAGCTTCCGTCGCCTGATCCGCCCTGCTGCGCTCGCGCTCCAGCTGTTCCTGGAGCGTCGACAACGCCGCCTCCAAGTCACTGACAAGGCGAGCGACATCGCCCCGCGCATCGCGCGCATTGTCGGACCGGCGCATGGCCTCATCGACCGGGACGGCCACCCTGGCGGTGCCGTCATTGCCGGGCTGCCGGCGCCACTTGCGTCGGGAGGCGAGGCGCTTTGCCGATGCGGTGTTGATCCCGCGGGCCTGGCCGAGTTCGGCGTAAGTCATCCACCTGGTGTCGTCGCCTTCCTCGCCGATCGGGCGGTATCCCCGGCTGTCCTGGGCATCAGGCATGGCTGACCACACACTCCAACGGTGGGAAACGCCATTGTAGCGCGAACCTTGCCAATGTTTGAGGGCAGGCCGTCGTTCCGGTCTTTGCTGCACCGTGCCCGTTCACCGCCGCGGCCGAAGACGCGCCGGGCAGATCGAACCGTCTGAACGCTCGCGGTCGCACGCGACGTATTTGTCCATCGATTTGTCCCCTGTCCAGCACCCGGCCGGCGGGAATCGCGGTGCGGTGACGCGAGCGATACGCCGTCGCCGATCGAAATGCGGGTGGCGGCGTCGGGCGGCACGGGTTGGCAGGTCATTTCGAGCCACGCAAATTTGTTCTTGCGGTTACGGAATAATGAGTGATACACAACTTTTATGGGCACGGCGCCCTGCACATGCGGGGTCGGCGCATAGACGAAGCAACGCGGCACAAAGGAGGACGGCGTCATGATGTTCGGAACAATTGTCGTTTCGATGAGCGGGATCGCTCTCCCGTCTGGCCGGCGTCTTGCTGATGCCCAAAGGCGAAGGCCAGACGGCCGCCGCGTCACGTCAGGGCGCACAAGGACCGTGGCTCCTGCTGCGTCAGTGCCGCCTGTATCTTGGTTCGTTGAGCGCCGCCGTCCGCCAGAGGCATCTGCACGGCAGCGTCACGCGATCCTCGACGGTTCGCTACGGCTGAGCCTCCGGTACAGCAGCCGACAATCCTTCGGCTGGAGGTCCTGTGATGAAGAAGTTCTCACTCGGCGTCGGCACCTTTCTGTTGCTCATGCCTGGCGAATCCGAGGCACACATCAAGTGGTTCTGCGCCTACGACACGACGGTTCCTCCACTGCCGATCAGCGCGGTCCTGACGCCGACATTCATCGCTGTCGCCTTGCTGTTCTGCGGGCTGATGTTCGTTGCCTACGTCGTCGACCGGGCGGTCAATGCAAGCAACTGGGCCAAACGTTTCGACGACACCATCTTCCGGTCCGAATCATACACGAGCATCATCATTCGGGCGGCGGTAGGCATCCTGTTCCTGGCGCTATGGGAAACCGGCGGCATAATCCTCACGCCCGAGCTCAAGACGACCAGCGCTCTGGTTCCCTGGATGCAGCTTGCGATCGCCGGATCGATGCTGTTCCGCTCCACATTGAAGGCAGGCGCGGTCGGCATCATGGCACTGTACTTCTATGCCGTCGCGACTTACGGTGCCTTCCACCTGATGGACTACCCGATCTTCCCAGCCATTGCCGTCTATCTTGCGTTGCTGGACGCCAAGACCCCTTACCTGGTCGCTCTGCGCCTGCCGGTCCTCTATACCGGCGTTGCGGTCACCATGATGTGGGGCGCCATTGAGAAGTTCGGTTATCCCTATTGGACATTCCCGCTGCTCGCCACGCATTCCGATCTGACGCTCGGGTTCAGCTTCGAGCAGTTCATGTACATTGCAGGATTTGTCGAATTCAGCCTTGCGTTCTTCATGGTGACCGGCACGGCGCTGCTGCGCTGGTCCTGCATGGCGCTGCTGGTGCTGATGGTGAGTGCCATTCCCGAATTCGGCCGGGTCGACGCGATCGGGCACCTGCTGATCATTGCCGGCCTGCTTGCCATGATCATCGCGGGTCAGCGTACCATTCAGTTGCCCCCGGCGCTCGCTCGGACCGGCGTCCTGGCGCAAGCGAGCGTCTTGACGCTGGGGTATTCGGCGACGGTCGTGCTGTCCTTCGGATTATACTATAGCTCGCAACTGCTGGCCGGAAGGTGAATCGAGGGTGCTTGGATTGGCGGCACGTGCTGCCAATCCGTGAGCAGAACGGCCGTCGACCAAATTGGAGCAGACCGGATAAGTGTACACCTCTCCCGTTTGCGGGAGCGAGCCGGCCCCGAATTTGATCCCTGGTCGCGGCGCGTCAACGACACGGGAGAGGGTAAAGCCAGCGGGACCCGATTGCCGCAGCACCCTCTCCCGCCGCGCAGTGCGCGACGACCCCGGTTCAAGCCCGGGGCAGGCTCTCTCCCGCAAGCAGGCGAGGTGTACTCCTGGCTCGGTGATTGGAACAAAGCCATTCTGCTGAACCGCCCCAAGGTGGTCGCGCAGTTTGGACCAGCGCCGGCGCGAGCCATGGTTGCGCACCGCAATGCCCAGCCCCTGCCGCTGACCGGCCCGCACCACCAACCGATTGCCGCCGGCACCGCCCGTATATGGCGGATTGCGGCCCGACATCAGGTAGTGTTCGGTCATCGTCTGCAGAACGATCGAGGCGCCCTGGGAGGCGGACGCGGATGATGCAGGATCCCGGGTAGGTTAGTATAACTGACCTTTCCCAGCTCAAGGCCCGTAGAACGCCGCAACGATAGGCGCCAGAGTCTAGCAACGGCTTCGAAATTCCAGTCGCCTGGGCGATCATGGCCCTTGAAAAGGATAGTGATGCTAACATATGCATAACGGCGGCCGTATCGCCACGTGCAAATTTCGACACCAACAGGATCCCCATCAGAAATGCCGATTTATCGTCCCACACCGCGCCCGACAAACCGGGGCATGGCCACGATGCAGCCCCACCTGCCGCCAGGCCCACCGATGCCGCAGCAACAACCAACGCCGACGCCACAGATAGCGAACCCGCCTGGCGCCGCATCACTGGCACAAGGCCCCGGCAACGCCCTCACCGTGACCTGGACAGCCCCAGCGATCGATAGCACGCACGACGCCGCCACCGGGTTCAACCTGCAGTTCTCCCCTTCCGGCGCAGGCACCTGGACGACAGTCACAGGTGTTACCAGCCCATATCCTCTGTCGGGCCTGCCAGCCGGTGCGGCGATTGACGTTCAACTGCAAAGTTCCAACGCCGCCGGCACGAGCGCATGGTCAGCCATCAGCACGCTCACGACGGCGGCCGCCGGGCCGTACGCTCCGAACGCCCCGGCGATCACCAGCGTCGCGCCGCCACCGGACGGCACGACAACCAAGCTCTGCGTCACCTGGACAGATCCAACGATCGACAGCACCCACGACGCTGCCACCGGGTTCAACGTGCGCTTCAGCCCAGCCGGCGCCGGCACCTGGACGACGGTGCCAGGTGTTACCAGCCCTTGCACGCTCACCGGACTGAGCGGGGCCGCTGCGATCGACGTCGAAGTCCAAGCCACCAATGCCGCCGCAGGCGCGGGCGGATGGTCCGCCACGGCCACCGGCACGACCTGGGGAAGCACCGTCGTGCCCGGCGGCCTGACAGTCGCGGCCTCGCAGGTTCACGACACGAGCGTTGTTCCGAGCGGCGGGATGAATATGACGGTGGCCGCGGCGCCGACGCCGGTGACCGGAGCCTCGTTCGCATGGTCGGCAAGCAATTCCACGCCCCCAACCACCGGCCTGATCGCGGCAGGCAGCGACAGCCAAACCAATGGCTGGGGGCAGTACTTCAACACGCCGGCCACCGCCGGCACCTTCTACCTATGGAGCCTGGCGCAAGGCGCAGACGGCGCCACGACCGGCGCCCTTGTTAGCTCAGCGATCACGGTGTCCTAGCGGCAGCGTCGTCGGAGCGGGGGGAGCGCGCGGCGCGATCAGGCAGCGACGGAGTTACGATCCGACAGAGCTGTTCTGCCGAACCGCCCCAAGGTGTTCACGCAGCTTCGACCAGCGCCGGCGCGAGCCTTGGTTCCGCACCGCAATGGCCAGCGCCTGCCGCTGACCGACCAGCACCACCAGCCGCTTGCCGCGCGTGACGCCGGTATAAAGCAGATTGCGCGCCAGCATCATGTAGTGTTGCGTCATCAGCGGAATTACCACCGCCGGATATTCGGAACCTTGGCTCTTGTGGATCGTTGTCGCATACGCCAGCACAAGCTCGTCCAGCTCGCCGAAGCCATAGCTCACGTCTCTGCCGTCGAAGGCGACGATGAGTTCGCTTTCCTCCTGATCGATCCGCTGCACAATGCCGAGATCGCCGTTGTACACCTCCCGATCGTAGTCATTCTCGATCTGCATGACCTTGTCGCCCGGGCAGAAGGTCCAGCCAAAGCGTTCCACCCGATCCTCGCCCGGCGGGTTCAGACACTTCTGCAGCTCGATGTTCAGCGAGCGCGCGCCGAGGCCGCCACGGTTCATCGGGCAGAGCACCTGAACGTCGCGGATCGGGTCCAGCCCGAAGGCCTTTGGAATGCGATCCCGCACGATCGCAATGACCTTGGCGGATCCGTCCTCGGGTTCCGTGGCCTCGATGAAATAGAAGTCGGACAGAGTCTTCTCGTGGCCGAGTTCCGG
The DNA here is from genome assembly GCA_963794185.1 of uncultured Alphaproteobacteria bacterium. Lineage (GTDB taxonomy): Bacteria > Pseudomonadota > Alphaproteobacteria > Acetobacterales > Acetobacteraceae > JAMXLO01. Next base: position 18,050 of record CAWCDM010000068.1, read on the forward strand.
CATCTGGCCGCGATTGATCCGGTGCGCATTGGTGATCACCCGGCTTCCCGCCGCCTGACGGAACACCTCCGTCAAGCGGACGACCGGAAACAAATTGCAGGCGATGATGTCGGCCAGCACCTGGCCAGGTCCGACGGAGGGAAGCTGGTCGACATCCCCGACAATCAGCAGCCCCGCCTCGTCAGGCACCGCGCGCAGCAGCGAACGCATCAACGGAACGTCGACCATGCTGGCCTCGTCCACGACCAGAAGATCGCATTCGAGCGGATGCTCCTCGGTCCGGCGGAATTCTCCGGTCCTCGGGTTGGTCTCCAGCAATCGGTGGATGGTCTTCGCCTCAAGTCCGGTGCTTTCCGACAACCGCTTGGCCGCGCGGCCGGTGGGAGCGCACAGCGCCACGCGGACCTGCTTGGCGATCACGATCTTCAGGATCGAATTCACCAGCGTGGTCTTGCCCACACCGGGACCGCCGGTGACCACCAGCACCTTGCTCGAGAGCGCCCGCCGGACCGCTTCGCGCTGGCTGTCGGCCAACAGCAGACCTGTCCGACGCTCCACCCATGGGATCGCCTTGGCGGCATCGATGGGTGGCCACGGCGGCTCGGCAGACACGAGGGCGTGCAATCGATCGGCAATGGTCTGCTCGGCCCGATACAGTCCGGCAAGGAAGACACAGCGCTGGTCTTCCAGCACGTCGGCCACGACGTCGCCGGACTCCAGTTCCAGCGTCAACGCCGTTCCGATCAGATCGTCGGAAACTTCCAGCAGCTTGCCGGTCAACGCAGTCAGTTCGTCCACCGGCAGGCCGCAATGCCCTTCATTCATCGCCTCGGCCAGTGCGTAGCTGATGCCGGCACGGATCCGAATCAGCGCTGTCTTCTCGATCCCGACCCTGGCCGCGATCTGATCGGCGGTGCGGAATCCGATGCCGCGGATGTCGCGCGCCAGACGGTAGGGATTGTCGCTGATCACCCGCACGGCGTCATTGCCATAGGTCTTGTAGATGCGCACAGCTCGCGAGGTGCCGACGCCGTTCGCGTGCAGGAACAGCATGATCTCCCGGATGACCTTCTGCTCGGCCCAGCCGGCGGTGATCCGTTCCGCGCGCTTGGCGCCGATGCCGCTCACCTCGCGCAGGCGTTCCGGCTGCTGCTCGATCAAATCGAACACCGTCTCTCCGAAGCCCCGCACCAGCCGCTTGGCATAGACCGGGCCGATGCCGCGGATCATACCCGAGCCGAGATACCGCTCGATGCCTTCGAGCGTCGTGGGCGGGCTCGCCTTGAGAAAGGACGCGCGGAACTGCTGGCCGTGGGTGCGGTCGTTCACCCAGGTGCCGCTCATCTGGACGAACTCGCCGGCGGCGATCATCGCTGCGTGGCCGACCACGGTGATCAGATCCCGCTGGCCACGGGCCTTGACCCGCAGCACGCAGAACCCGTTCTCCGGGTTGTGGAACGTCACCCGCTCCACCAGACCGGCCAGGGCTTCGGTCGCTGCCGTCTGCGCGCTGCCTGCCGTTACCCTGCTCGACAAAGATCTAGTCCAGCGCTGCGATCATGCGGGCGCGCAGTGCGGCGTCGGGATATGTCCCCAGCCCGGCTTGAACGTTGTCGGACATATGCTGCGGGTTGCTGGTGGCGGGAATGACGCAGGTGACGGCGGGATTCGACAATGCGAACTTCAGCAGGATCTGCGCCCAGTTCGTGCACCCGATCTCCGCGGCCCAATCCGGCACCTTGCTCCGGCTCAGGCGCCCCAGCAGGCCGCCGCCGCCGAATGGCCGGTTGACCAGGATCGCAATGCCGCGCTCGGCAGCGAGCGGCAGCAGGCGCTGCTCGGCGGCGCGATCGTCCAGCGCATAGTTGAGCTGCACAAAATCCAGACGTTCGGCCCGCATCATCGCTTCAAGTTCGTCGAAGGCGCTCGACATGTAGTGGGTGACACCAAGATAGCGAATGCGTCCTTCCGTTTTCCAGGCGCGCAATGTCGGCAGATGCGCACGCGCGTCGATCATGTTGTGGACCTGCATCAGGTCGATGCGGCTCGCCTGCAGCAGCTCCATCGAGCGCTGCATCTGGGCAATGCCGGCCTGCCGGCCGGTGGTCCAGACCTTGGTTGCTATGAACGCCTCGCCGCGCGCGCCGGTCGCAGCGAGCAGATCGCCCACAACCTCCTCCGAAGATCCGTACATCGGCGATGAATCGATCACCGAGCCACCCGCCGCGAACAGCACGGCGAGCACGTCGGCGAGCGGTGCCCTGGCGACCGACGACGAACCAACATCGAAGGTTCGCCAGGTGCCGCAGCCGATGACCGGGAGCGGTTCGCCGCTGGACGGGATCGGTCTTGTCTGCATCTTGGTCCCTGCTACGGTTCGCGCCCACGCGCTCCCGGCGAACGACATGGCCAGCATGCCGCCGACCACCGCGCGCCGACCAATTCGCGGCTCGGAAATTGCAGCACTCCAGCGCAAAGCCGGCCCCGGCCGCTCAGCCAGCCAATGCCGGTGCGGCGACCTTCGCACCTTTGAAAGCCGGCATCACCTCCTCGGCAAAGCGCTGCAACTGCTCCAAGGCAACATTGAGCGGTACGCCGATCGCCATGCTGCAGGTCACGCGATCCAGGCCCGGATAGCGCTCTTCCACGGCCTTGAGCTGTGCGATGATGTCGTCCGGCGTGCCGGTGAGGAAGCCGCCGGCCTTCACCGCGTCCTCGATGCGCGGCAATTTGGCGGTAGGGGCGCGTTGGGGATCGCGCATGATCTCGATCTGCTCGTCGGTCATCGCACGCACAAGGCGCAGCTCGCCGAACATTTTCATGTTCTCCTCGTAGTATTTCGCCGCCTCGCGCATGCCGGTCTCGCGGTTTTCGGCGATCAGGAACTGGTAGCCCAGCGACAGCCGCTCGCCGAGTTCGATGTGCCTGCCGGCGCGGGCATACGCGGCCTGGAACTCTTCCATGTGCCGGTGCACCGCGCCGCCCTCTGCCGAGCCGCCACCGATGACGCCGGAAATTCCGTGCTTGGCCATGAAATCGAACCCGCGCTGCGTGCCGCCCTGAATCGGCTGCCAACATTCCACCGGTTGGTGCAACGGACGCGGCACAAGGGTGATTTCTTTCAACGTGTAGCCGCGATACGGCACCTCGGGCGGGAGCGTGTAATAGGTGCCCTTGTGCGCGAAGCTTTCGCTCTCGAAGGCCTTGAAGATGATGTCGACCTGTTCCTCGAACAGTTCCCGGTTCGCCGGCTGATCGAGCAACGGCGCGCCGAACGTCTCCACCTCGCGCGTGTGGTAGCCGCGGCCGACGCCGAAGATGACGCGCCCGCCGCTAAGGATGTCGGCCATCGCATAGTCCTCGGCCAGGCGCAGCGGATGCCACATCGGCGTGATATTGAAGCCGCAGCCGATCTTCAGGCGTTTGGTGAGATGCGTGAGATGCAGCGCCATCATCAGCACGTTCGGGATGCACTCGTAGCCTTCGGGCTGAAAGTGATGCTCCGCCATCCAGAATGCATTGTAGCCCATGCGGTCCATCAGCTTGGCCATGGACTCGGCCTTGGAGAGCGCGGTGGCGAGCGCCTCGTTCGGATAGCGGCGGTCGTTGACTGCGATGCCGCCGTAGCCGAGGTCCTCCATGTCGATATGGCCGGCATAGGAGCTGTCGAATTTGGTGATCATTGTGCAATTCCTTCGTCGTAACTTGCTACTGAGTCAGCTGTTCGTACACCTTCGACACCACAAGCGGCCGGTCTGTATCAACGCTCACCCCGCACAGTGTCCGCCGCATCCCCGGCGTGCGCCGCTTCTGGAACGCCGCCCGCGTCGCCTCGTCCGCGCCATGCAGAATCCCCTGCGGCGTGTGCGACAGCATGCCCGGCTTGCGGCCTCCCAACTCGTCGTGATGCACGAACACGCTTTCGTCGTTGTCGACATTGCGGTGATACGACGGCAGCTCCTCGGCATTCAAATCGGCCACGGCCATCTGCGGCACGAAGCTGATCACCACGAACCCAGTCGCCTGGAACGTGCACCACGCCGACGGCGCCACGTGGATGCGGTCGGAGCTGATCGGGATGATGTCGCGGATGTTCAGCTTGTAGGGAAACAGATCACCCTTCCATCCCACCGACACCAGCGGGTTGTTGCGATAGAAGATGGAACTGTGCGCGCCGCCATGCTTGACGCGCAATTCCCACTCGTCGCGTTTGGGCCAGTCGTGGTCGTGCAGCTCCGGCAGCATCAGGACGGTAGGGTCCACCGGCATATGGCGGCCGACCTGCTGGTGTTCCGTCAGCGACAGCGGCGCTGGCGATTCGACCACCAGCATGAGGCTGTCGCCCGTGTCAGGCATGACGCTGAACGTGATGCCCTTCGGGATCAGCACATAATCACCAGGTTCGTACGGGATGCGTCCGAACTCGGTGGCGAACTGGCCGGTCCCCTTGTGTACGAAATACAGCAGGTCGCCATCGGTGTCGCGATAGGCGAACGGCATCGCCGCGGTCCGGTGGCTGATGGCGACGCTGACATCGCTGTTGGACAGCATCACCTCCGGCGTGCCGCGCGGATCGGTCATATCGGACGGCTCGACCCGCGCGGTATCGGCGACGCGCCGCGGAAGCAGCGTGCCTTCGACACGCACGACCTCGTTCGGACCGTGCTCGCGATAGATCATCGCCACCGGGCCGAAGAAGCCCTGGCGGCTGATGTGCTCCTCGCGCAGATCGCCGAGACCGACCCGTGCCTGGCGGACGTGCCGCCCCATCGTGTGGTGAATCCAGGAACGCATTGGCACCTCCCAGTACTATGGCATTGCCTCTGCGCGCAGCTTGCGCGGCAGTTCATGTGCGCAGCGGCCGAGCCCGACGCAGAAATGATTGACCACCGGTGCCAGTCGCTCCGCCAAAGGGCGCGCTTGGGCATTCGCCTCGGTCAGCCGCGACGCTGCATCGCGTGCACGGGAGACGATGCGCTTCCAGTCCAGCCCGGGCAACACGCCGTCCTTCAGCACGAATTTTCCGCCGATCATAACGTCCCGCACCGCAGCGCCGTCCTCGGTGTTCACTAACTGGTTGACCGCGTTGTTGAGCGGCACGAGGTTGACGTGATCGAGATCGAGGAACACGAGATCCGCCTTGTAGCCCGATGCGATCTTGCCGATCAGATCGCCCATGCCGAGCACCGCCGCACTCCCTTCGGTGGCCAGACGCAGCGCCTCCGCGGCGCCGATCCATTCCTCCGGCGCGCGATCGAACACGCGGGAGACGAAGGCGGCCAGCCGCATCGCCTCGAACATGTTCTGGTTGTCGGACGAGGATGAGCCATCGGTCCCGACCCCCACGGTGACGCCGCCGGCGATGGCGCGGCGCATGTCGGCGATGCCGTTGCCCAGCCGCAGATTGGAACCCGGATTGTGCGCCAGCGTTCCGCCATGCCGAGCAAGCAGTTCGATTTCCGTATCGTCGATCCAAATGGCGTGAGCGCCGCTGAACCCCGGCCCGAGCAGACCGAGCTGGTGCAGGTGCGCCGTCATTGTGGTGCCGTAGCGCCGTTGCGCGCCTGCTCGCTGCGCGGGGGATTCCGCGAGATGCGTCTGCAGCGGCATACCGGATTCCGCCGCCATATCACGGCAACCGAGCATGAACTCGTCCGAGCAATGCAGCGGGATGGTCGGCGCGATGCCCAGGCGAATGTGGTCGCGCGGGTACGGCCAAGACGATGCCGCGCTGCGGATGGGCGCCAGGATCGCATCGGCTGAGGCGGTGACGCATCGCTTCGGCAACCGGACGCAGCTCCGGCGGAAAGGCGTCGAGCAGGCCGGGGATTGCCTGATAGAAACTGCGGTCCGCGACCATCGGTGCGATGACCGCGCGCATGCCGACATCGGCATAGGCCTGGGCGACGACGTGCAGCCCTTCGACCGTCGGCACCGGCAGCATCGCCGACAGATCGTAACAGCTGGTGCAGCCCTTGCGCAGCATCTCGACCGCGGACAGCAGCGTCGAGAGATAGCGGTCATCGTCGGTGCGGTTGCCGTTGATCCAGGGGCCGGCATTCAGCAGCAGCTCCAAAGACCAGAGATCGCCGATGCCCTTCCCCAGTCCGCCGTGGCCATGCGTGTGCGCGTTGATCAGGCCCGGGATGATCAGGCGCCCGGCGGCGTCGATCCGTTGTGCAGCACCTGCGGCTCCCGGAGGAACGATCGCGGCGATGCTGTCGCCGTTCAAAACGATATCCGCCTGGCGCGCTCCGGTCTCGCCCGCGGCCAGCACGGTGCCACCAACGATGACGACAGGATCGTTCGGCATGGTATTCTCCCGGGTCGGTCTGGCAGGCTACAGCAATATCCGGTTGGTGCGTAGGAGGGGCGAATGATGCGTGACGGCGACACGTTCGTCAGCTTCATGTCATGAATCCCAGGCGCCGGATGCATCTGGTGGCCTTCCTGCTGGCGGGGCCGACCGCGCATCACCATGGGGCATGGCGGCATCCCGAAGCCGACCTTGGCGTGTTCACGCCGCAATGGCATGAGCACATCGCCCGCGTGCTGGAACAGGGAAAGTTCGACAGCCTGTTCTTTGCCGATATCCTGGGGCTGTATGACCTGTTCGGCGGCAACTTCGACACCATCCTGCGCTGCGGCGGGCAGATGGGGCTGTTGGATCCGATCCCGCTGCTGTCCATCATGTCGCGCGTCACCAGCCGCATCGGGCTCGGCGCAACGATATCGTCGACCTTCTATCCGCCATACCATCTGGCGCGCACACTCGGCACGCTGGATCTATTGAGCGGCGGGCGCGTGGCCTGGAATGTGGTCGCCTCGCACGGTCATCTGGAGGCGCAGAATTTTGGGCGCGACCAATTGCCCGCACGCGATTCGCGTTACGATTATGCGGACGAGGTGGTGGACGCCGTGTGCCGGCTTTGGGAAAGCTGGGACGCGGATGCGCTGGTGCTGGACAAGCAGCGCGGCATCTACGCCGATCCCGACAAGGTGCACTACGTCAACTATCAGGGACGCTGGATCGCCACGCGCGGGCCGCTGACGGTACCGCGTTCGCCGCAGGGCCGGCCGGTGATCATGCAGGCCGGCTCGTCGCCGCGCGGGCGCGACTTCGCCGCCCGCTGGGGCGAGCTGGTATTCACCTTGCAGCACAGCAAGGCCGACATGCAGGCCTTCTACCAGGACGTGAAGGCGCGCGTCGTCGCGCAGGGCCGCGCGCCGGAGGAGTGCCTGATCCTGCCGTCGGTGGATGCCATCATCGGCGAGACCGACGCGATCGCGCGCGAGCGCCAAGCCTTCGTCAACGACCTGGTGCAGACCGAGGCCGGCATGGCGCAGATGTCGGGTCATATCGGCGTCGATCTGTCGCGCTTCCCGCCGGACCAGCCCCTCGCCGACATGCAGCTCGAGGCGGGCTCGCGCGGCTCGCTCGACGTGATCCTGCAGGGCACCGAAGCGCAGGGCCTGACCTTGGGCGAGGCGGCACGCCGGTTTGCCACCAGCGAGCTGTGCCCGCAGATCGTCGGCTCGCCGGCAAGCGTCGCGGACCAGTTGCAGGACCTGTTTGAATCGCATGCCTGCGACGGTTTCATCCTGACGCCGACATTGATGCCCGGCATGTTCGAGCAGTTCTGTCGCGCCGTGGTGCCCGTGCTGCAGGCGCGCGGATTGTTCCGCCGCGACTACGCCGGCACGACCTTGCGCGCGCATCTGCGCGATTGAACGCACAACAGAGGGGATCACCATGTCTCTCGTTCAGTCACCGCGACGCACGCCCAGCACATTCCTCTATTCCGACCTGGCCACGACGCTGGATGGGATGGTCGCGGACATCGCGTTCCTCGGCGTGCCCTATGGTCAGGCTTACAGCTACGAGGACATTACCAACGACCAGAGCAACGCTCCGACGGCAATGCGGGACGCGTCGGTGCGCATCATTCGCTCGATTGAGCGCTACGATTTCGATCTCGGCGGCCCGCTATATGCCGGGAGACCGATCCGCGCGTTGGACTGCGGCGACATCTGCACGGAGCTGGGCGATCCTGCTGCACATTCGCGCAATACCGAAGAGGTGGTGCGTGCGATTTTGTGGGCCGGCGCGATGCCGATCGTGCTGGGTGGCGATCACGGTGTGCCGATCCCGGTGCTTCGCGCATTCGACGGCGACGGCCCGATCACCGTGATTCAAATCGATCAGCACATTGACTGGCGGGACGAGGTGAATGACGTGCGCGAGGGGCTGTCGAGCCCGATGCGCCGCGCCTCGGAAATGGCGCATGTCGGCGAGATATTCCAGATCGGCCTGCGCGCCACCGGCAGCGCGCGCGCCGAGGAGGTCGAGGCGGCGCTTGCCTACGGGGCGCATCTGATCACCGCGTGGGAGCTGCACGCGGTCGGCATGGACGCCGTGCTGGCGCGGATCCCCGATGGCGGGCGCTATTACATCACGGTGGATCTGGATGGCATGGACCCGGCAATTGCGCCGGCGGTGGCGGCTCCCTGTCCGGGCGGTGTCACGTTCGATCAGGCGCGTACGTTGATCCACGGACTGGTGCGCAAGGGGCGCGTCGTCGGGATGGATATGGTGGAGATCACGCCGCGGCACGACGTGAATCAAATCACCTGCATCACGGCGGGGCGATTGATCGTCAACCTGATCGGGATGGCGGTGCGGGCGGGCTACTTCGACCGTCACGCATCGGCCTGACGGACTGTCGTCCGACGAAAAACGATCGCCTATGCCAGCTGCTTTTGTCCGGTGTCCGAGGCGCGCACGATTGCATCAAGCAAGCGATGACGGGTGACGGCCGACTGAAAATCAGGGCTGACGGGTTTTCCGCCACGGATGCTCTCGGCCAGCTTTGCGTAGAGCTGTGCGACGTTGTACGGCGACCCCTGGGGCACCGCTTCCGGCACCCAGCGGTACTTGCCGGGAATCGGCATGTCGGCCAGTGGCGCGCCGACGCCTCGGGCGCCCTGCAGCCTCAGCTCCTGGCGTTGCATGGACGCGCGCGAGGTTGCGGTGAGCACAAGGTCGCCCTCGTCGCCATGGATCTCGAACAGGAACTCGGTTCCGCGCGCCATGCCGCCGCGGATTTGAAAGGATACCACCGCGCCGTCGCCGACGATGCCGTTGACCACGAGCTGGTCCGGCGAAGTCTTCGGAATGACCCCACCGGCGTCGTCTGCCGCAATTCGGTCGCGCTGGCTGACCACTAAGGCAGAGAACTCGCGGAATTCGCCCAGGCAATGACACAGCGCGTCGATCTGATGGCCACCGGTGATGGTGAGAAGGTTTGCGCCGTTGGCGCGGTCTGCCTGATAGGCGCGGTCGATCGAGGCACCCCAGTTCGCCGCGCAGCCGATCATCGTCGCCGAGAGAACGCGCCCGACATGGCCCTGCGCAATCAGGTCGCGGGCGTAGTCGATGGCAGGCGACACCTGGCCCTGCAGCCCGACCGCATGGTGGACACCCTTGCGCTCCGCCGCATCGAGCATCCTGATGGCCTCGGCGGTATCGCGACCGAGCGGCCATTCGCAGTAGACATGCTTGCCGGCGTCAATCGCGGCCATCACCGGCCGGTAATGGTCGGGCACCTTCACGCAGACGGTGACGAGATCGACATCGGGATGTCGCGCCAGCTTTTCCGGATCGGCAAATGCCAGCGGAATGCCGAAATGCTTTGCCGTCGCATCGGCTGACTCCTGGCGGGTCGTGCAGACGGCGATGATATCAAATTCCGGCAATGCCTGCAGGGCCGGAATATGAGCGATGGAAGCAAATCCCCGGTTCGGATTCGCTCCGACTATCCCAACCCGGATTTTCTTGCCCGTCGCCATGATGTCCCCTTTCCAATATTCTGATGTCGCCGGCGCCGGGCTCACGACCGGTATTTTTCAACGCCCTTCCAAACGATCTCCAGCCCAAAGCCGGGCGCCTCCGTCAAATGCACGATGCCGTTCGTCGCGTGGGCGCCGCCGCGATAGATCGCATCGTGGATCGGATGACGGCCGGGGTTTCCCATTGATTCCGCGCCGAATGCGGCATCGCCGAATGCCGAGACCAGATGGCTGTGCAGGTGCGGCGCGGAGTGTGGTGCGATCAACACGCCCTTCTGTTCCGCGTAGTGCGCGATGCGAAGCGATTCGGTGAATCCTGCGTGCCGCGTGGAATCGAACTGCACGAACCGGATCGCGCCGGAATCGATGAAGTCGCGGACCGTGTAGCGATGCCATTCGCGCTCGCCATGCGCGAGTGGAATGGGCGACGCCGCAGCGAGACGGACGAAGTCCGCCGGTTGCAGATACCAGTGCAGGGGCTCTTCAAGCCAGAAGATGTCATACGGTGCAACCGCTTCGGCGAATCGGATGCAGCCGGCGACATCGTACGGCGCATTCATGTCCAGCATGAACAGCACGTCTGGACCGATTGCCTCGCGGATCGTGCGGATCCGCATCACCTCGTCCGGTAGCGACAATGCGCCGGTCTTGAGCTTGACCGCCCGGTAGCCGTCGGCGACATATTTCGCGAATTCTTCCGCGCAGTGGTGCAGCGGCGCGCCTTCGATGTAGTAGCCGCCGGTTGCGTAGGTGAAGACCTCGGTACGGGTGCCGCCGAGCAGGCGAAACACCGGCAGCCCGACGGCCTTGCCCTTGATGTCCCACAGCGCGATGTCGATGCCGCCGATCGCCCCCATGATCTGCGGCCGCTGGTTGCGCGGCAGCGGTGCCGGCAGCCCGTCCCAGCCGCCGATGCCGCCCGGTCTTGGCGAGGTCAGCGAGAACAGCTTTTGCCACACCTCGGCATGACCCAAAGGGTCCATGCCCTTCACCACCTCGGAGAACGTCTTCACAAGGTCGCAGATGAGTTTCTGCGGACCGCCCGCCACTTCGCCGAATCCGCTGACCCCATCGTCGGTGCGTACTTCGATGAGGACCAGTTGTGCGCGGTCCATGCGTTCATGCGCCGTCCAGGTTGCCCGGTCGTATGCGACGGAGAGGGGGTAGGCAAGAACGTCGGTGATCTGCATGACTGCCTCCCGTGGTCGCTTCGTGCCGCCGCACACTTGCGTCGTGTATCCCGCCGCGAGACTATCGTCGTACACGTCCAGGTCACAATCCTCAATACAAGGAGCCGCGTCATGCTCGGCCGCCGTACTGTCACCGCCATGCTTGCGAGCTCGATCGCCGCGCCGTCCATTGCACTTGCGCAGACGAAGCGTGCCGAGGCCGTGTTCTACAACGCAGTGGGACCCACGCTGGCCTGCTGGCATGCCGATATCGGCGCAGCCGCACTCGCCCGGCAGAGCAGCGTGACAATGCCGGCGTTGATCCAGTACGCGTGGCGGCATCCGAGCAAAAACGTGCTGTACGTGGCCTCAAGCAACTTCGTGCCGATGGGAAATCCGGACGGCAAGCATCACCTGGCGGCGTTTCACATCGCTCCCGCGACCGGTGCGCTGACATCGTTCGGTGATCCCGTGCCGCTGCGCGCACGGCCGATCAACATCACGGTGGACCGGCGCGGCGGCTGGCTGCTGGTCGCCTATAACCTTCCCAGTTCCATGACCGTGCACCGCATCGATCCGGCCGGATCGATCGGCGATGAAGTGAAACAGGCCGCGGAAATCGATGGCGGCATCTTCGCACATCAGATTCTGCGTATTTCCCTCGAATGCCGCGCTGGTCCTCGTCACGCGCGGCAACAACGCCACGGCGACGAAGCCGGAAGACCCTGGCGCGCTGAAGGTGAAGGGCCTCAAGGACGGACGGATCAGCGACATCGCATCGATCGCGCCCGGGGGAGGCTATGGCTTCGGCCCGCGTCACGTGGATTTCCATCCGTCAAAACCGTGGCTGTTCGTCTCGCTGGAGCGCGAGAACCAGCTTCAGGTCTATCGGTTTCATGGCGACAATCTTGAGTCGCAACCGGCCTATACAGCGACGACATTGGCGGAGCCAGGCAATCTTCGGCCGGAGCAGATGGTGGGGCCGATCCACGTCCATCCGAACGGCCGGTTCGTCTATCTCGGCAACCGGGCCAGCGGACTGGTCGATGTTCAGGGCAAGAAGGCGGCCGCCGGCGGTGAGAACACCATCGCAGCTTTCAGCATCGACCAGGCCACGGGACAGCCGAAGCTGGTGCAGGGCATCGACACACGCGGCTTCCACCCGCGCACCTTCTCCATCGACCCCACCGGACGGATGCTGGTGGTGGCAAATCTGACCGCGCTGCCCGTGCGCGACGGCGACAGCATCCGTACCCAACCGGCTACGCTCGCCACGTTCCACATCGGCGCCGATGGCAGGCTGAACTTCGTCCGTGCCTACGACATCGAGACGAACGGAATGACGCAGTGGTGGAGCGGATTCGTTCTTGTTTGAGGTTCGCCCCGTCCCACGGCGGCAACGGCATCACCCCTTCGGAAAATCGTAAACCTCCGCGGGGTTCTCCACCAGGATGCGGTGCCGTGTCGCCTCATCCGGCGCCCACTCGGCGAGCAGATCGAACAGGACGGCATCGTCCGGCTTCTTGTCGGCGGCCTCGGTCGGGTGCGGCCAGTCGCTGCCCCAGACCAGCCGTTGCGGTGCGGCCTGGACGTAGGCTTTCGCGACCGCCGTGCTGTCGGCGTAAGTCGGTGGTCCGACCTTTGTGTCGGCATAGGCGCCGGACAGCTTGATCCACACGTTCCCCTTATCCAGCATTCGGCGCATCAGCGTGTACACAGGGCTGTTCACGCCCTCCGGCTCGGGCACATGCGCCAGATGATCGAACACCAGCTTGCCCGGAATGCGCAGGAACACCTCCTGCGCCGCGAGGATCTGCGCGCCGGGCATGTTGATCTGACAATGCCAGCCCATCGCATCGACACGACGCGACAACGGCTCCAGCATCTCCAGCGTCGTGGCGCCGGCGGGCGCGAGGTTGAAGCGGATGCCGCGCACGCCCGCGGCGTGCATTTCGCGCAGCTCCGCATCGGTCACCGAGGTATTCACCACCCCGACCATGCGCGTGCGGTCGCTGCCAAGTTTGGGGAGCAGGGCGAGATAGTGGCTGTTGTCCGTGCCGTAGGTCGAAGGGAGAATGACCACGCCGCGCGTGATGCCAAGCCGCCGCCGGAGCGCCTGTAGATCATCGACCGAAGCCTCGGGCGGTTTCAGCGTCGCGTAGGGTGCGATCGGGAAGCTTGCGTCATAGATATGGAAATGGCAGTCCGTTGCGTTGGGTGGCGCGTGCAGCTTCGGTGCCTCGGTGCCGGAGGACCATCGCACCTGGCCCGATTGCTGGGCGTCGGCATCGCCGGCGATGCTGCCAGCCGCGGCCCCTGCGACCAGGCCGACCGTCGCGCGAAGCATGTCGCGCCGCGACGCCCTCCATCCGATCATGACTTTTCCTCCGTGTTATCGTTGTGCGCATGAGGCTACACGGCTCGGTGCACGCCCGTCCACCCGAGCGACGGCATCAGTTCTCGCTTTGAGCAGAGAAGGTGCGAGCAGTCCCGTCGTCATGGCGGGCGAAGCATGCCCCGGCGAAGGCCGGGAGCCCCCCATCCACATTTTTCCCGGTTTCCGATCGATAAAGTCGTGGATGGCCGGCCTTCGCCGGCCATGACGGTTGGCAGCTATGGCGCAGAGTTCCAACACAACACGATTTGCTGGAGACGGACCAATCTGCAATCGGCAATAGCCTCGGCACGAACCGCTTGTGGAACAAAACGACCGGCGCCCGAACAGCAATCCTCGCATCGCTAACCCGCCGAAGATGGCAGCGAAATCCCCTCCCACCCGGACAGCTTTTCAACCGCCCGACCGATGCGGAACACCATCGGTTCATCAAACGCCCGCCCGGCGATCTGCACGCCGATCGGCAGCCCGCTCGCGCCGAGGCCGATGGGGACGCTCATCGCCGGATGCCCTGTGACGTTGAACGGGATGGTCTGGATCGGCGACGCCGACGACATCGCGTCGGTCGGCTGATCGAATCGTGGCGCCGTATCGAGCGCCGACAGCATAAGCAGCGCATCGCAGCGCGACAGCGCCGCGTTCACCGCGTCGGTCAGTTCGCGGCGGGCGCGTTGCGCATGGATCAGATCGGCCGCGGTGATCGCCGCGCCGAGCACGAACCGCCCGGCGGTGATCTCGCCGTAGTCGAGCAGTCGGGTCTGCACGTCGGCCTCGTGGATGGCGAAGGCCTCCGCCATCATGATCACCCGCCCAACCGCCGAGAACAGCGCGTAGTCGGGAAGTTCGATGTCCTCCACTGTGGCACCTGCCGTGCGCAACTGCGCCGCCGTGCGATCAAGTCCGGCAAGCACCTCCTGCGTGGTCGCCGTCGCGGTCGCGAAGAACGCGCGCGGAATGCCGATGCGCAGCCCGGCGACGCCCTGCTCCAGGTCGGCGCGATAGTCGGGCACCGGAACGTCAGCGCTGGCGGGGTCCAGGGGATCGTGCCCGGCCAGCACCTGCAGCGTGATCGCCGAATCCTCCACATCGCGGCTCAGCGGGCCGATGTGATCGAGCGTCCACGACAGCGGAAAGACGCCGCGGCGCGACACGCGGCCGTAGGTCGGCTTGATCCCCACCGTGCCGCACCACGCCGCCGGACCGCGGATCGATCCGCCGGTGTCGGAGCCCATCGCCATGCGCACCATGCGCGCGGCGATCGCGGTACCCGAGCCGGACGAGGAGCCGCCGGTGACGTGCTCGGGGTTCCACGGATTGCGCGCGGGCGGGAACGGCAGGTCGAAGCTTGGCCCGCCGATGGCGAACTCGTGCGTCGCCAGCTTGCCGAGCAGCACGCCACCGGCCTCGCGCAACCGGGCGGCGGCGACGCTGTCCTCCTTCGGCACGTTGTTCAGACGCAGCTTCGAATGACAGGTCGTGCGGATGCCGGCCGTGTCGTAGATGTCCTTCAGCGCATAGGGGACGCCGTGGAACGCGCCGCGGTCGCGCCCCGATTTCAGCTCGTCGTCCGCGCGGCGCGCATCGGCAAGGGCACGCTCCTCGGTTACCAGCACGAAGGCGTGCAGCGCGCCGTCCCGCGCGGCGATGCGGGCCAGCGCATCGCGGGCCAGCGCTTCCGCGGTGACGGTGCCGGCCCGCAGCATGCGGCCCATCTCGGCGATGGACAGGTCCTGCGTGTCCATCACTGGCCTCCTGCGGGCGCGAGGCGGAATACATTCGACGGCTCCGCCTCGTGCCCGTAGCGGCCATGCAGCAATGCGATCTGGCCGCGCAGATCGGCGTAGGCGGCGAGCACTGCCGCACGGCGTTGCGGCGGGACCGTTATGCCGGCGCGCGCCATCAGGCAGTCGAACTCCGCTGCCAGCGCGTCCGGGGATGGGGTTTCGGCCATGGCGGCTCCTCTCTCGGCTGGATCGCAGTGGATTATGCACGCGGCGCGCGTGCCGGCTACAGTGCGCGGCGAAGGAGGCGTTGGATGCGAACGCAGGTTGGTATCGTCGGCGCCGGCCCAGCCGGACTGCTGCTATCGCATCTGCTGCACCTGGAGGGCATCGAGTCCGTCGTGCTGGAGGCGCGCTCCCGAGCGTACGTCGAAAACCGCATCCGTGCGGGCGTGCTGGAGTACGAGTACCAAGCAGTTGCTGAATGATTCCGGCGTCGGCGAACGCATGCGGCGCGAAGGCATGCTGCATCGTGGCGTGGTCATGCGTTTCGATCGCGCCGACCATCGCATTGATTTTGCCGATCTCATCGGCAAGCATGTCATGGTCTACAGCCAGCACAACGTCGTGCAGGACCTGATCGCCGCGCGCCTCGGCGCTGGTGGGCAGATCGTGTTCGAGGCCGAGGGCGTGAGCGTGCACGATTTCGAGACCGGGCAGCCGCACATCCGCTATCGGCATGGCGGCGCCGAGCATGAGGTTGCCTGCGACATCATCGCCGGCTGCGACGGGTTCCATGGCGTCTGCCGTACCTCGATCCCCGCTGGCGTGCTGCGTGTGTTCGAGCGCGACTATCCGTTCGGCTGGCTCGGCATTCTCGCCGAGACGCCGCCGTCAACGGAGGAGAACGTCTATGTCAGCCATGAGCGCGGGTTTGCCCTGCTGGCGATGCGGTCGCCGACGTTGAGCCGCCTGTACATCCAGTGCGCGCCGGATGAGGACATAACGGCGTGGTCGGACGATCGGATCTGGGCGGAGTTGCAGGTGCGGGTTGGGCGCGACGGCTTCACCATGGCTGAGGGGCCAATCCTGCAGCGGGGCATCACGCCGATGCGCAGCTTCGTGGTCGAGCCGATGCAGTGCGGGCGGCTGTTCCTCGCCGGCGACGCCGCGCACATCGTGCCGCCGACGGGGGCGAAGGGCCTCAATCTGGCGGCCGCCGACGTGGCCGTGCTGGCGCGCGCCATTGTCGCGTTCTATCGGATGCGGGACGAGCGAGCGGCTCGATGCGTATTCCACGACCTGCCTGCGCCGCATCTGGAAGGTGCAGCGGTTCTCCTGGTGGATGACGACGCTGCTGCACCGCTTCTTCGATCACACGCCATTCGAGCAGCAGATGCAGGCGGCGGAGCTGGATTACGTGTTCAGCTCGCGCGCGGCGTCACTGGCGCTGGCGGAGAATTATGTCGGGCTGCCATTGCCGAGCTGACGGGCCGGCACCCCCTCCCCGACCCTCCCCCGCTTCGCGGGAGAGGGGGAATTCGGCACCCCTCTCGCGCGAAGCGGGGGAGGGTCGGGGAGGGGGCGAAACATGGCAGCGGCGTAGATTGATGACGGCATTCGATCCAAGACCCGCCTTAGACGCGAGGCACGTGCTGGATCGGATGATCAATGCCATCGTGGTGTGAAGCGTTTCAGATCGCGCCGTCTCCATCCGGTGCAGTCTCTGTTTGGCAGCGAGGCTTAAGCAGAGGCCCGACAAGAGCGGATGGAGGACAGCCCCAATGACGATGTTTGTCTTCGCGACTGTGACCGTCACAGGCCTCATCTGGGCCATCACGCCGCCGCAGTCGCCACAAGATCCGACATTGGATGAGATCGCTCATCTTATCGTGCCGGGTTTCGTGCCATGAAGAAGAAGCTCGCTTTCACTGCTCTGGCCTTCACCGCCCTGATCTGGGGCACTACAGCGGTAGCATTGCGGCAATCCCAACAGGAACAACCCGCCATCGAGGAAGCCGGGCCGGATTCCGGTTGGTCGATCACGGAAACCGGAGCGGCGCCCGGTTGGTCGGTTGCTCCTGCTCAACTGCGCATGTGGTGATCACCGTCGCCGTCGCGATCGGCAGGAGGCGGTCGGGGCGGGCGATCTGAGGCGCGAAATCGTGGCGGGCATGCTTCGTGCTGCCATTTGGGTGTTCAGCCTTGGCATCCGATCCGCCTGTTCCGGCGATGGCGACGGCCACTTGGTGACCACACCGCCAAAGGCAGCAAGATGCGCTCCTCTAGCGGGCATCGCGCGTGCGGCCTACGCTTTGCTGTTACCGGGCCGGAGGAACGCAGCATGGCCAATCCACCCGTCAGTCCACGCGAGCGACTTCGCGGCACTTTCCCGAAGCTGATCGATCTTGCGGACAAGGTCGTGTATGGCGACATCTGGGAGCGCCCGGCACTCAGCAAGCGTGACCGCAGCCTGATTGTCGTGGCAACGCTCATCGCCACATACCGGCCGGAGCAACTCAGGGGTCATCTCGGGCGCGCCCTGGACAACGGCGTCACCAAGGATGAGATCGGCGAGATCATCACCCACCTTGCATTTTATTCGGGTTGGCCCGGATCCGTGACTGCGGCGCGCGTCGCGACGGAGGTCTTCGAGGAGCGTGGCCTGGTCTAGGCTTTCCGCTGCAGCCGTTTGAATAGATCGATAAATCCTGGCTGTTGGCAGATGATTAATCCGCAGATCAGTTCGTCCTGCGGTGCAATGCTGAGTTGCACCTCGATTACAGTATCTCCGGTATGCCGCCCGGAACAGGGTCGGCGAAGGATATTTTCCGTCCTGCCGCGGAAAGCTCATCCCGCCACCCGCCTGCACCGATGGCCTTCCGGAGAGCGCTACGCATAGGGTCGCTCAAGCATGAAATCGCCATCGAAATACCCTGATGATGCCTTCTGACTGCCGGGCAATCATGCCCCGTGCCCCTGACAATGACACATCCGTCGGCACGACACCGTCATGCCGAGGAAGGTCGGCATCCACGGCTTTGCTTGTTGCGATCAGCAAAGACATGGATGGCGGGCCTTCGCCCGCCATGACGTGGTACGCCAGGTCGGAGAGTCAGCATTATCAGCGCCCGGTATCAGAACACCTTCGTGCCCTGCCCTTATACGAGTGTCCTTGATCGGGAACGCCATCCGTCCCATAGCCTGAAAGGACTGAAAATGCCCGCATTGTCCAGGAGATTGACGAAAATCCTTGGGGTCAAATTCCTTCCGATCGGGCCGCTGGTACTGATCGGCGTCCTGGTCGCCGGCGCAGCTGCGGCATTTGCCTATACTGGCGGCTGGCTGAGCCCTGGTCGCCTTACGCCCGCGCGAATTGTCGACGCTCTGGGCGACCGCGGTGGCGATCCGATCGGGCATCGCCGCAACCATGCGAAGGGGGTGTGCTTCACTGGCTATTTCACGGCGAACGGCGCGGGAGCACATCTTTCGATCGCGCCGATGTTCGCTACGGGACGCTATCCCGTCATCGGACGGTTCGCCATCGCCGTTGGCGACCCAATGGCGTCGGACGCCACCGCGCGGGTGCGAAGCATGGCGATCCGGGTCGTGGCACCGGATGGTGAGGAGTGGCGAAGCGGGATGAACAACTCGCCGGTCTTCGTGGTGGCGACACCTGAGGCCTTTTACGATCTTGCTGTTGCCTCGGATATCGTTGCAGCGACCGGCAAGCCCGACCCGGCGGCCATGCGGCAGTTCAGTGCCACCCACCCGGAAGCGGCGGCGTTCGCAGAATGGGCTCGCTCCGCACCTTGGACGCCGACCTACGCCGACCAGGAGTACAGCAGCCTGAATGCCTTTCGTTTGGTCGATGCGTCAGGTGTGAGCCGTGCTGTGCGCTGGTCGATGCAGCCCGAAGAGGTGCCGCGCGAGACGACGCCGGCGGAACTCGCCAAACTTGGTCCCGACTTCCTGGAACGGGAACTGATGCAGCGCCTGGCCCGCAGTGAACTGCACTGGCACCTGGTGGTGACCCTGGCGGCAGCCGGCGATCCGACGAACGACGCCACCAAGGCCTGGCCGCCCGAGCGCGAGCACGTCGATATCGGCACTCTGGTGGTTCAGCACGCGCAAGATGAGGCGGATGGGCCCTGTCGCGACTTCAACTACGACCCGCTGATCCTGCCTGCGGGAATACAGCCATCGGACGATCCGCTGCTGCCGGCCCGGTCCTCGGCCTATGCCAACTCCTTCGACCGGCGCACGGCGGAGGCGCGGCATTACCGCCGGACGTCGGCGAAGGTTGGAGGTGAAGCGCGCTGATCAGCTCCGCCGACCGGTTTTCCTTCACGCAACGCGCATTGCACTGGCTGATGGCCGCAATGATCGTGGCCATGCTGTTTATCGGCGTGGCGATGGTTTCGACGGTGGCAGCGGTGTATTCGATGTTGGTCTCGATCCATAAGCCGCTGGGCATCCTGATCCTGTTGCTGGTCCTGCTTCGGGTAGCGGTACGATTGCGGCGCGGGACGCCACCGTTGCCTGCCGATCTGCCGAGTTGGCAGGCAGCGTTGGCCAGGGCATCGCATGTGGTGCTCTACACGCTGATGGTGGTCATGCCGCTGGTGGGATGGTCGATGCTCTCGGTCGGAGGGTACCCGATTGTGCTGTTCGGACCGATCCACCTCCCGCCGATCATGCCGCACGATGATGCGCTCCACGCGTTCCTGCGGGCCGCCCATGCCTGCCTTGCATATGTGTTTTTCCTGACCATCCTGTTGCACGTCTCGGCCGCGATGTTTCATGCATTGGTCAGGCGCGACGGCGTCTTCGCCAGCATGGCCCCCTGGTTGCCGCAGCGAGCCACGGTGCCTCCGCAGTTGCCCTCCGGCTCGGCGTAGCGGTTGCCGCGCTTTGCTGCATTCATGCCGGACTGATGGCGGCACTCATCCAGGCGCCGACGGCGGATCGGCGTCGTGGCTGCCCCCCGACTGCGATGGCGAGCGAACCGCCAATCGATCAGGCGTGTTGCGGCACGCGCGCCATGAGCAGCGGGAGGATCAGCCCAACGCCAATGCCCCAAGACCCATTGATCAGGAAGGATCGGACCCAGTTCAAGAGTATCCAGCCGCTTCCGATAGGAAGCCCCTTGACGGCGGGTACCACCAATAACCCGACCAAGGCCGCAATGATCCCGAGCGCGAGGCCACACAGCCAGAGCGGAGCGGTCAGCCGCGGCAGCATCAGGCCGAAGACAATTCCATAGAGACCGCCCCAGAAGCAGAGGTTGACGATGCGGGGGATGCCCCAGGGCGGAATTCCGTCGGTGGGGTACGGTGGCGGCATCGTCAGCCCTGGCAAAGCGAGATAGTGCAGGGCCGCCCACATACCTTGATGGAAGATCAGGACGGAGATCACGGCGGCGATGAAACCGAGCAATGCACGCATCGGAGGAGCTGGCATCGTTCTCTCCTGTCGCGTTGATGTTGCGTAGCTTCCAACACGCGGCCGAGCCGCGTCAACCGGCGCCCCGGCCTGGAATATGCCCGCTCCGCGCGCGTGCCGGCAGCCAGCCGATCGCGCTCCCTGTCGAACGGTCCTTCGATGTGCTCGGTCATCATCTTGGTGGCTGCCACCTTCTTCGCAGGTGCGCTTGGGCTTCGCCTCAACGTCGATTTGGCGGGACATCTCCGGTTGGGACCGCCTTCCGGCCCGCGATCCACGGATTGACCGTTCCTATCGATTTAGAGTTGGGTGTGCTGACGCTGGTTCCGTCGTGCGCCGTCGGTATTTGCGGCGGCGCGAGTTACCCGCGGGGGGCACGACGTTCCGCGTGCGGCTGACGGCACTGCTCTTGCCCCAGATCAGGCGCCGGCAGTGTATGTACAAATCAGCGGAGAATGCCCGGTGGTCCCGGCGGCGGCTGCCAAGCCCGGTCTTTCGTTTAGCGCCGTCCTGGGCTATGGGAGTGTTGGTTGGACCCGTAGCTCAGCTGGATAGAGCGTCGCCCTCCGAAGGCGAAGGTCGCACGTTCGAATCGTGTCGGGTCCGCCAATGTTTTCAAGCGGTTGCGAGATAATCTCCGAGACGGCCCGAAGCTCAAGCTACCGCATAGCTACCAGGAACAACCGAAAGCACATACCCTCGCTGGCCGGGAGGTCTCACGGATCGGGCGAGCATCACCTGCTGGCGCGAATTGGGCGGATACAGGCAAGCAACCAAGGGAAATCATAATCCCTTGGTCGGTGGTTCAAATCCTGGCGCCGCTA
>CAWCDM010000069.1:0-7515 GCA_963794185.1 uncultured Alphaproteobacteria bacterium
CGCACTGGCAGCGACCGCCGTCGCCTGACGCCACTTGGACGTCAAGGATCAAGATCCCCGACACCCACGGGGTCCACCGTCCACTGGCGTACGTCGCGATCAGCCATGTCGGCAGCGCAACAGGCCGAGGCCGAACCGTCCACTGCCGAGCAGCAGCAGCGATGTTGGCTCTGGTGCCGGCGTGTTGACGATGGAATCGCAGTTCGTCCTCAATCGGTCCGCCGCTGTCGGAAATCTTCCGACACGAGGGCGCTTCGCGCCCCGCAATGGCAGCCTTATCCGAGCGCGCCTTGCGCGCGCAACGCCGCAATCGAGCCGTTCGGGAGATCGAGAACCTCCGCGAGTACGGCATCGGTATCCGCGCCGAGCCCGGCGCATCGCCAGATCGTCGGTTGAAGCTGGCGCGCCATGGCAGGCCTGGCAGGGCGCCGGTGTCACGAGCGTCCCAGAACCCTCGTGCGCGCATGTGCTCGCTGGACGAGATCAAGCGAACTGGCGAGCGCGGCGGCCGGAACGCCGGCGCGCAGCAGGCGGCCCGAGGCAGCCGCATCCGCGCGCGCAATTGCAGTTCTCGCCACGTTCCGCCGGCGCGCCAGCCGCTCGGACAACGTGCGCGGCGACAGGCCCGATACGACTGACACATGGCCTGCCACTCCGCATCGGAGCCGGCCGCGACGGCGATCCACGCATCATCGCCCGCGCAGCGAAACGCACCTTGCAGCGCGTGCCGCCGACGATCGCCCTGCGGCACCGGCGACTCCCGCGTTGCGTCGCGAGCAGCGGCTCCGCCATCGTCCACAGCATCGCCTCGATCATCGAGAAATCGACCCGCGCCACGCCGCCATGCGCTGCGGCGCTGCCACAGCGCGGCGGCGACGATGAACGCCAGCATCAGCCCGCACATCGGATCGAGCCATGCGAACCCGACGCGCGGCGGAACATCGGGATGCCGGTTCAGCCCGGCAAATCCCGCGTAGCATTGCAGCAGCGTGCCATAGGCGACGGCGTGCGACTCCGGCCCGGTGCGCCCGAGACCCGACGCCGAAACGTAGATCAGTTCCGGATTGCGCTGTCGCAGCGCCGCCGCACCGAGCCCCAGCCGGTCCATCACGCCGGTCGCGAAATTCTCCACCAGCACATCGCACCGTTCCGCCAGCGATCGCGCCACATCGACCGCCTCCGGCCGCTTCAGATCCAGCACGATGCCGCGCTTCGCCTGGCCGAGCACGGTGTGCAGTTCCGATGCGCGGCCGGGATCGCCGCGGCCGGGCGCCTCGACCTTGATCACATCGGCGCCCATCGCCGCGAGATAGCGCGTCGTCGTCGGCCCGGCGATCACCCAACTGAAATCGAGCACGCGCACGCCGGACAGCGGCAACGGCCCCCGCGACGGCGCGACCCGCGCCCGGATTGCGTGATCGTCAGCCCGAACGGCGCGCCGGGCGCCTTCACCGTGCGGCCATCGAGCTCGACGCGCGCCAGAACCCACGATGCGCAAGCTGCGGCGACGCAAGCTGCTCGGCCAGTTCGCGCAACGGAAAACTCGGCACACGCGCGGCCTGCGCCGTATCGGCGATCCACTGCTTGTCATGCTGGCGGCTCCACGCCGACATCAGCGCATGCAGCGCGTCCCAGTTGGCGACGCGATCCGGCTTGGTGGCGAAGCGCGGATCGTCGCCCCACTCGGGCGAGCCCATCGCGACCAGCCACGACGCCCATTGCCGATCCTCGCGCGGCGAGATCGCGGCATAGCCGTCGCGCGCCGGCAGGATGCAGACGGTGGCGCCGTTGCCGTCGGTGAGCCGCTTGCGAGAACGGCTCCTGCCGTGCAGCCCCGCACCGGTCAGCTCGCCCATCGCCATCGTCGCCAGCGCTTCCTCGATCGAGACATCGACAATGGCGCCGGACATGTGCTGCTGCGCCGCATGCATGCCGGCACACGCGGCGGCCAGCCCGCCGATGAAGGCAGACTGCTCGCCGACCGGCCGGATCGGCGCCTCCGACAGATCGTCCACCTGTCCCGTCAGCAGCCGGGCGATGCCGCTGGAATACATCAAGGTGAGATCGCTGGCCGGATCGTCCGCCTTCGGGCCGGTCAGACCGAACGGTGAGATGAACACCAGCGCGGCCGTTGCATTCAATCGGCGCAATGCTTCGGCATCGCACTCGCGCGAACGCAGCTCCTTCGGGCGGCCTTCGCAGACGATCAGGTCGGCCGTCGCCAGCGCATCGCGTGCGACGACCGGCTTGCCATGATTGAGATACGTCGCCAGCAGCGTCGATCCATCCGGATCGATGCAGGCGATATCGGCACCGACGTCGGCAAGCAGCCGTCCGCAGACTGCGGCGCCGAGGCCCTGGCCGATCTGGACAACGCGGAAGCCTGACAGCAAGGACATGCTGAACCCTTATGCTTTCTGGACCTGGTGAATTGCGTTATGTGAGGCAGCCGGCGACGTCAGGGCAACCGGATGAAGGGCATTCTCCTGTCATTACGGTCATGGTCGGGCTTGTCTAGGCTTGGCCCGGCCGTCCGCGTCTGTGCCGCACGCACGTAAGGAAGACGTGGATGGCCGGGCAGCCGATCAGCCAAATGCCGCTAGTTGCCGGCAGCCGCTCATACTGGTCGTTCATCAGTTTCATCACGTCGGCAAAAGTCTACCGCGTCTCTTCGTCTATTGTTCAGGCTGCAACGCACAATTGATTTTGGCGCTCCAATTCGTCAGGCTCAGCCGCGAACTCCTCGACGACACAGGGGGCGGGAAAGCAGTTCGGAACGACGTTGCCGGTCTGATAGTATCGCAGGGATGAAACAGGTATAGGCTCTGGTAGGAGCAGAAGTGCACGAAACCCATAATACCACTTCCACGTCTGAACGTTCTGCCTGCCGCCAAGCCGATTATCCGGTCTGTGTTCTTGGGTTATGTCTACCAGCGTGGCAACTCCGACGACTCGCGGGCCTCCCTTCACCTTGAAATAGACTGCGGATATGGGTAATTTGCTGGCAGACTGGAGTAGTCTGTTTGTCCCGAACTGAATGTGATCCTTGCCGCCTGCAAGTTCGTCGCAGGCTTGCTGAAGCACTCCGTTCTTTCGATGGGCACCAGCAGAGCAGGGTTACCAACTGATTTTGCCGTGCGAGTATTCGCGGCTCGCGCCCGTTCCACGATAGACTCCACCTCGTTCTCAAACTCCCGGACCAGCTCTTGATCCTGCTTGCCTCTTAGGAAGGCAAGGACAGTGGCCTGGCTAATTTCCTTCCACGCCACCCCATGATAGTCCAAGCTAGTCCGTAGATTTGGGGGAACCCGAGTGCCGATCAACATGACCCGCAGGTCTGGTCGGTCGCGAGCAAGAACGCCACCTGCGTAGTGCATGATCTGACCGATATGCTCATCTCTGATCGGTCCCCACTTCAGCTCCACAAGCAACTGCCGCTGATGTGTGTCTCTAAACAGGAGATCGATCCGACGGCCGCAAACCTCCATTTGCCTACCGATGAGGCACAATCCATCTTCTATAAGCTCTGGATATTTTGCGAGAGCGGTTTCAAGGGTTTTTTCCATGTCCGGTTCCTTTCTTTGCTGCGAGTCACAGCATACACGCTTATGAGGACTATAGCAAGCCTTTAATGTATTCTTTGCTAAATGTGTGGCAATAAGCGAATAAAGTCCGCTAGGCGGGTCAGTTCCTCGCGTGTGATGTCGGCCGGCACTCGCACGTATACGGTCACGTTATGGCGCAACGGGAAAGGATGCACCCTCTCAACGCCCTGACTAGCGGGCTCCTCGTTGGCGGCCAGCGGAGGAAGCGCTACGTTATCGCCAGCGAACGCCAAATGATCGCGCGCAAGTTGGGAAGGTGAGACACCCCATCGGAAACGCGTCTTAAACTTTCTACGACCAATGACGACGTCTCCGCAGTGCGCGTCCTCCAATCGGCGAAGCAGAATGAGCCAATTCGTCGATTTCTGGCGCAAATGCGCGGAGGCATCAGGTAGCGCTTTTGTTATTTCATCAACCACTGTCTCGGTATCGTCTTCGCCTTTAGCAGTCTGGTCCAGCCAGGACAGTAACGCCTGTAAGGGCGGACCCCATTTTCTGCTTCTTAACATGGTTTCAACAAGTCTGTTTAGACCGCCATTTTCGGCCATTGACCATCCAATGCTTATGGAGCACCGCCATCAGGCTATGATAGTAGCAAGAAGTGACCATCGTGGCAATGGAATAGCGTGCGCGTTGTCGGCGCCCGTTCTGCAACGACGACGGGGGCAACGTTCGTCCCCTGCGCCGCTCCACCAACCGCGGCTGCTGCCCGGCTCCCACACCGCACCGGCGCGCCACAAGATGTGCAACGGCTCTTGCGGCAGCGTACCGCCACCTCCGCCGCGGAATGAAGATGCGCTGTTTCAGCAGCTGAGAGCAGTTTCAGGTCGACCGGGACTGCATTCCAGATTGATGGGTATCGCCTTACCTCCTCCACCACTCAGCCCAAAAATGCGGCGAGCACCGGGCCCACAAAGGCGGCCAGATTGCCGCCCTCGTATCGCCGTGCGCTGATCCCTGCCGCTTCCGCCGCCGCCATGTCGCTCTCCTGATCGCCGACCATTACACACCGCGCCGGGTCCAACTCCCAGGCGCGGATCAGATCGAGCAGCATGCCCGGGCGCGGGCTTGCGCCAGTCGCTGGTTCGGCGATAGGCCGGCACAACGGCATCCTCGTGGAACGGACAATAGCGAATATCGTCGATCGTGCCGCCGGCGCGGCGCACCTCGTCGGTCATCCATCCGTGCAGCGCCGCCACCGCCGCCTCGTCGTAATGCCCGCGGGCGACGCCGGACTGGTTGGTGACAACGAACACATGCCAGCCCGCCTCGGTCGCCGCGCGGATCGCCTCCCGCGCGCCCGGGCTCCACTCGAAGCGATCACGCGTGCCGACCCAGCCGTGGTCGACATTGACCACGCCGTCGCGGTCCAGAAACAGCGCCCGCCGATGCAGCACGCGCGGGATCTCCTGTTGTGCGCGAGCGAAGTCCTCCGGGACACCGATGTCGCGGAAATATCCCCGGCCGACCGTGCCACGCAGCGCGCCCCGCGCGGCAAGTCGCGGCATGATGTCGGCTTCGAGCGAACACTGCGGCGCCAGTTCATCGACGAGACGACGATCGAACAGGTAGATGCCGGCGTTGATCATCCCCGACGTGCCGGGCAACGGCCGCTCCTGGAACGCGCTCACCCGGTCGCCGTCCAGCTCGACGACACCATAGCGCGACGCATCGTCCAGCCGGCGCAGCACCATCCGTCCCGCAACGTTCGGGCCGTCCTCGGCGGCGGCCGACAGCAACGAGGCGAGATTGCAGTCGAACAGCAAATCGCCGTTGCACAACAGGAACCGTTCGATCCAGCCGCTCGCGCGCGTGAAACACCGCGCCGCCGGTGCCGGCGCGCACCGGTTCCTCCGAAACTACGATGCGCGCCGGTCGCGGCAGCAACGCCGCCAGCGCGTGCACACGTGCTTCCACCTCGGCGGACAGGTGGCCGGTGAGCAGCAAGAATTCCTCGACGCCGAAGCGGACGAACTCCCGCAGCAGCCAGGCCAGGAACGGCCGGTCGCCGCAGGGCAGGATCGGCTTCGGCGTGTTCGCCGTCAGCGTGCCGAGCCGCGTGCCGAGGCCGCCCACCAGGACGGCGCATTGGCGGATGGTGACGCTGCCCACCTAGTGCTCCGCCGCCGGCTCGCGGCTGGCGCGCACCTTGTCGACACGTCGTGCCATCCATTTCCAGCACCTCGAACCGCCAGCCGGCGAACACGATGCGATCGCCCACCCGCGGCACCCGGCGCAACAAAGCCAGCAGCAGGCCGGCAAGCGTGTGATAGCTGCCCTCCGCTGGCAGGTCCGGCAACGACAGACGCGATTTCAGTTCGTCGACCGGCATCATGCCGTCCATCACCAGCGCACCCTCCGCCTCGCCTGCCTCGCCGCCTGACTGGGCCTCGGCGTCGCTCGGATCGCCGACGATCGCCTCGAGCACGTCAGCCGCCGTCACCACGCCCTCGAAACTGCCGTACTCGTCCATCACCAGTGCAATCCCTAGCGGATCCGACTTGAGCCGCTCCAAGCGCATTCAGCGCCGTCACCGTGTCGGGGACCACCATCGGCTGGCGCAAGGCCGCGGCCAGGGAGAGCTCGCCGCCGTCGAGGATGCGGTCCAGGATGGCCTTCGCCTGCACCACGCCGACCACGTTGTCCACCGAGCCGTCGCACACCACGAAGCGCGAATGCGGCGCGGACTTCAACGCCGCCGCGATCTCCTCGGGTGAATCGGTCCGGTCGATCCAGACAATCTCCGTCCGTGGCGTCATGATCGCCCGCACCGGCTTGTCCGCCAGGCGCAGCAGACGCTCGATCATGTCGCGCTCCTCGGTCTCCAGCACGCCAGCCTGCGTGCCCTCCGCCAGCAGCGCCTTAAGCTCTTCCTCGGTCACCGTCTGCCGCGTCGCACGCTGCAGGCCGAACAGGCGGAGCACCGCCGCCGAGGACCGGTCCAGCAGCCACACGACAGGAGCGCTCGCCCGGGCCGTCCAGGCGATCGCCGGAGCGACCCGCGCGGAGATATGCTCCGGCCGGCGCAGGGCGAGGTGCTTCGGCACCAGTTCGCCCAGCACCATGGTGAGGTAGGTGGTCACGACCACCACCAGCGCCGAGCGACAGCATTTCCGCCACCGGCTCCAGCGCGGGCACGGCGGCGAGCCACTCCTGCACATGCACCGCGATCCGCGCGCCGCCGAACACGCCGGTCAGCACGGCCACCAATGTGATCCCGACCTGCACGGTGGGGAGAAAAAGCTGCGGATCCTCGGCCAGGCGGCGTGCCAGCGCGGCGCCGGCGACGCCCTTGCGCTCAAGCACCGCAAGCCGCGCGCGGCGCGCCGAAACCAGCGCGAGTTCGCTCATCGAGAACAGCCCGTTCAGCGCGATCAGCAGCAGGACGACAACGATTTCCAGACCGAGGCCCATGGGCGAGCATACCGGGCGCGGCGCACCTTGCACATTGCCCGGCTCGGTTCGAGCTACGTAATGCAGATGCCGCAATGCCACTGCTTGCGATCCTGTTGAGTGTCCTCGGATTGATCCCGTTCATCGCCTGCGGGCTGGCGGCTCTCGGGCCGGACAGGTCACGGCGGACCGGATGTTGGCGCCCTGATCGCCTACGGCGCGGTGGTCCTTGCCTTCGCGGGCGGCGTGCAGTGGGGCTTCGAGCTGCAATCAATCCAGCAGGACACGTTCGTGCAGCGGGCGCGGCTCGGGTCGGCGTGCTTCCACTGCTGATCGGCTGGATCGCGCTGCTGCTGCCACTGGTGGTTGCGTCCTGGCTGTCGCTGATTGTGCTGATCGCCGCGTACATAGGCGCGGTGCTGGTGGAGCACGGGCGGCGAAACGTGACCTGCTCCCGCCGCGCTATCTCTGGCTACGCTGGAGCTTCACTGTCGTCGCCGTTGCCATGATGATCACC
>CAWCDM010000070.1:0-26715 GCA_963794185.1 uncultured Alphaproteobacteria bacterium
CTGGTCCAGGTTCATCGGGGCTTATCAGGTCTTGCTCAGGATCAGGTGGCACAAATACGACCTTTATCTTTGGCGGTCGCGGCCGGTTGTAAGAAAGCTGATCCACCCGGCAAGCGCGTTATGGAGCGCTAATTCCTCCGGCTCCCAAAAGGGACCTTCTTCTGGTTTAATGGGTCGCGGGCCGTCCACTTGGGTGAGCAGCACGCCGGCCAATACCGTCATCCGAAGCGCGTCAAAGGTTTGCGAAGAAAATCCTCATACCGTCCACTTCCACGGTATCGGCTCCACGGATCGGCATCGGGCGCGGGCCCCCAGCGCCTCAATCGCCCTGCGGTACCCATTTAGCGGATCAATGTCGGCAGGAACGTCGTCGTCGCTCTGCCCATACCTTGAGGATCGCAGTGGCGGCGCGCTCCTGAGCAGCGATCTTCGCTGTCCCAACCGAGGATTCTGCCGGCTGGATCAGTTCGGCGACATGGTGAGCAAGCCATCGCGCAGCTATTGAGCCGCGGGCGTCCAGCTGTAACTCATTGACGATCTGGCGACCAAGTGCCAGCACATCCTTCGGCGATATCGAGTGTTCCGTCTCTCCTGAGGAGATAGAGGCGGTCGTATCGCGCCTCCTTCTGTTCGGTCTGTTCGTCAAAGTGGCGTCGGGATTCGCGGTCACGTCGGTTACCTCACTTCAACTAGCAGATCGAGGGTTTCGCGATCTAAAAACGCAGCGAGCTGTTCCCTGTGGACCAGCAGACAACGACCGGACACACGTGTGCTTGAGGAGTAGCGATCCTCGTCATTTTCACTATCGCCCCAAACTTCATATCGAAACATGGGTGTATCCGCACCTGTTGTTTGCCAGACCGGCGATCCATCGTGGGGCCGCTCGAGACTACAGGAGCGCCGGACCTAGTTCCTGGCTCGACTGTCACAACGCTAGCGTATTTCCGGAGCGGATCCTTCCTGTCGATGCCGCTATCCCGATGTAAGTCCTGCAACCAGCCCAGCAGGCGATACGGCTCTTTATTGATCTCATGGGACTCCTCCTGCTCGGCAGGAATTGTATAGTCCCACGCATCATCCATGGTCTGAAGCGCGCGCACAAGTGCCGCAGCAGTGTCGGGACTAACTAGTGCGCTGCTTATGCTAACGCTCTCTACCCGGTCGGCCGCACGAACTTCAACTGTTGCGTCAACCACTGCGTAATCGAGAGTACTAGCCGGCAAGAGTTAGCTCCGAAAAGTGCCTTCTTGGACATCGGCAATCCACTCGGCCAATGGTTTATCGGAGAAAATTCGTACCCGGCATCAAGCGGGATCGGGCATGGCAGGTCCGCCGCCCAAAGCGGAGGGTCCCCCAGCTTCTGTTCGCTTATCCGACTGTCCAACCTTTCCCATTCGTAATCGTCTGTTCGCTCAGGCAAGGCCTCCGTCCGGAGTGTCTGGCCTGTCGCGCACCACATCGCATGCCATTCGGGATCTGTGTGGAACCGCTCGAGCGTCGGCAGCGAGCCATGATCATTGGAGCTCAGCCTCCAATTCCGCTCCGTAAACGTAGCTTTGCGTGGTTCGCTTCGATGGGAGGATACATCTTCGGTGCAACCCCATACATCGACAATCCAATGTTCAGCCACCTTCAGAAAGGCTTCGCCGCTGACAGTTGCGAAGCACCGCAATATCGGCTCATACCAGTATGGCAAGGTGTCCATCGAATTGAACCAAAATCGTTCACCTCGCCGTTCATGCCCGAAGCTACGCCTGACCCGTTCGCCTGGTGGGCTTCGTGGCAACTGGCTGACATTAACTGCGGCCAATGCCTCAGCGTCGCGCTCATTCAGATTGAGGCATCTCGCCCTTACCAGCTTTTCACATGCATCGCGCGCAATGCGCGAATAAGGACATGGGGCAGGTCGTCGCTCAATGCGATCCGAAGAAGCAATTGCCCACGAGGCTCCCCAGCCCCCGGATGCTCACCTGCGATCCGATCCCAAGCGATTACAAACCACAACCGTGCTGCCAGCCAATAGAAAGGCACGCCGCGCGCTCGAAATGCAAGCTCTTCAGTTCGGTCATAGAAATTGGCGACCGCATAGAGACAGGCAGTCTCAGCAAGGCGGGCTAGACGGCGCAAAGCATGAGCGCCGCGCCACCGCATTCGCAGGTCAACGTCACCCAAATATGAGAATATGAATCGCGCAACTGCTGCGCTCACCGATACTGCATGTTGCTCCGACGGTGGATGATCGCGGTCATTCTCCGGAATACGTCCCGCTAGCCGGTCAATATACCAAGCGGCAAGGCAAGCCGCCTCGCTGTTTGGAAGCCTTATCCCGACGACACCCGCGAGCGCGAACGCAAGCTCCGCGCCCAAGTTGTCAACGTGCGCTTCGAGGCCATGCAGTATCAGTTCCTGAAGTTGTCTATCAGACTTGCCAGTGCGACCTAAAGCTGGCTCTAGCTTGTCTTCTCCATAGGTTAGGTAACGGGTCAGACGCGGGAGGTGACGAACGATGTAATCGGGCAAGTGCGCCTCGCACCAGTCCCGTATTGCGGGATATCCCCACCACTCATCAACGGCTTCAAGCATTGCATCGACGCCACCATCCATGTCTCCGCTTAGTTTGAGGTCGGCCAACGCTCGCAGATGATCAACACGATTACGTGCGGCGACCTGCGGGCGCGCGCCTGCGAGGAGAGCCGAAACCGAAAGATACTGCCTCTGCTCCCTCGCTTCGGTTTGTCTTGCGGTAACCTCACTCGCCAGCGCCTCGGGGTCGATGAGAGTGGTTGTATCCCATGCACGGTTCACAAACTCGCTTTCCCGGTCGCGGGATGCGCCTAGAGATGTTGTTGATCCGGTTACAGTGCTCACCAACGTAGTCGTGCTGCTGAAGAACGTGCGCGGACCACCTGCCAGATATTTCATGCCTCTGGAAAAATGCAGCGAGATCAGCGTTGCGTTGATGCCCGTAACGCACAAGCAAGTCCCGCGCGGCCTCTTCACAGATGCTCTGGAACCTAGACCTCGATAATTCGCTCGCTGCCTCACACGCATGGCGCGCCAGGCCATGATCTTGTTGCAGGAACAGCTCCAATGCCGAAGCCTCGCCAGGCGTCATGGCGCTTGATGCAAGAGAGCTATTGATAACCGGCACCAGCGTATCTCGGAGAGATGCAGTTTCTTCGTCATCCCAGCGAGCTGCTGCTGCTAGCGCAGCTGGCACATCGAGAGCAGCCATCGCCGACATAGCATCAGTCCACGGAAACTCTTCATTCCCAGCCAATCGAATTGCAGCATCGTGAATGACGTCGCCAAGACCTTCAGCGGAGACCTGCGGGGTCGGGTATCCCGGCAGTCCCCGGGATACCAGGCGTCTCAAAAACCGCAATTGAAATACGATTTCGCTGTCCAACTCGCCGGCAACCTCAATTGCATGATTGAAAACTGAATTCGCATCAGCTGGGCTGATCGGCAGGATTAGCTTCGCGAAAATCACAAGCCGCTCGGACTTTTCGCTTGCTCCAGCACGCGTGCTTCTGGTCTCTGACGATGCTGCGACCAGATCCTGGAGCAGTCGGTCATGTAGTGCGCTGCGGAGGCTAAGCGTGCCCTCACGACTTCCAGGTCTGGTAACTCAAGGCCGCTTCGCCAATGTCCATGCACTGAGACTGCGAGTGTCATCAGTTCATGAGGATCGTAACCTTAAGTCAGGAGAACAAGCATGCTTTCTGCGGCACGGACTTCGCAGTGCGCGCGAGCCGTGGTGCCGCGAAATGCGCCACTCCTCGCTAGTCAAGTTACCTACGCTTTTGCGGAGCTTGGTCATCAGGTCATCAACGCTTGACGACTTCGTGACCAAGCTTTCTGCTGTAGCCGCGTAAATGCCGAACACCGCCCGGGAAAGTTCAAGCAGCGGCCTGTCATGTTCCTCGATGTACCGCCGATCAGGGCGTGGTCGCTTCTGATCGCTTGGAGGCAGCTCGGGTCGCGGTAGGTAAAGCCCGTCGACGGACGGGGTACGTCCAGCGCGCGCTTCCTCCAAAGCGTAAGCGCGAAAGAGAATGTTGAGCTTCGCGCCTTCGTGAGTATCCCGCCTGTCAATACGCCTCAAATCCTCGGCCAGGAATACCGCGAGAACCTGATCAACAAGGCTATCTGCCTGACTGTGGGCAGTGAGTATCTCGCAGGCGTTCATTGCCGAGCGGAGCACGTATTCATGCAAGCTGCGGGCTTCGCGGTATCCGTTGAAGAACTCGGTCACATTCAGCTTCTGGCGCACGAGCCCCGCTAGACATTGGGTAAGTATTAAGCTTCGCATAATAGTTGCCATTCAAGCATGCGCATAGCGCGTCGTGGGTGCACGGAAGAAACTGCGTACCAGCATAGGCAACTTCTGTAGCTGCCGCATATGTGAGATGATCATTTGACGCAGTTGCGTGAGTGAGTTGATCACCTTGCGCCCGGTGCACTGGGCCTTCAGATCATTCCATACATATTCGTCGGGGTTCAGCTCCGGCGAATAGGGCGGCTGGAAGAACAGCCCCAGCATGCCCGCTTGTTCTGCCACGAACCTCGCGACCGACTTGGCTCGGTGCGTCGGATGCGCGTCGACAATCACGAAGATCGGCTTCGTCGCGTTGACCAGCAATCGCCGGAGGAACTGGATGAACACCGCGGCAGTCGACCCGCCCCTTGGTCAGCATGAAGCGGAGCTCGCCTTGGGCGCTGATCGCCGAGATCAGGTTGGCGCCGAACCGTGCGCCAGTGCTGGAGACCACCGGCGTCTGGCCTCGTTCCCCCCAGGTTGTGCCGCTGTGATCGTCCGAACGGACGCCGGCCTCGTCGGCGAAGAAGATCCGTGCGCCTGCGCGTCTTGCGCGACGCTGGATCGACGGATAGTCCGTCTCCAGCCAGCGCTGCACCGTCTCAGGGTTCTGCTGGTACCCCGCCACAGCGGGCGTTGCGCGGTTAGCCCGAGCTGGTTCAGCAACCGGCACACTGAACTGTGGCTCGGATCTCTGTCGAACCGCTCGGCAATCAGTGTCTGCACCATCGCCGCGGTCCATAGCGCGAACGGAAAATTCAACTGCAGAGGGTTCTTGTTGGCCACCGTGTTATAGATCCAGCGCAGGGCACGGCCATCGAGCTTCGGTGGACGTCCTCCGCACTTGCGCGCTTCCAGTTCACCCCATCCGCCGCGCCGATACTGTGCGAGCCGGCGGAATGGGTGCGCAGATTGACCCCGAGCGCGGCAGCAACATGGTGGGACTTCACCTAATTGCACCGCCGCAACGCCGCGTTTGCGCAGCTCGGTCAGCGTCGAATGGTCCAGAGCACGAGCATCGGGTTTCATAAGCACGCGGATTAGCACATGTCCCCGTCGTCATGGCAACTACTTTGGGAAGGTTAATAACGCTCGGTCAAATAGTTGCCTGCTAAAGCCAGCGGACAAATGAAAAAAAGCGCCCAGGGTTGTTCCACAAGGCCGTCGCGAACGAGCTGCTCGACCTTGGCAACATTTCCCTCCGCAATAAGCTTTGGTTATAAAATACCGGAGGCTACCTCAAGCGCCACGTGCCGAGGGGTCCATCTCGACAACGCTCGCGCAGTGCTTCCTCGGGTCCGTTAAGCTTCAAGAACGCTTTGATCTCCGCTGCTATGTCACCTGCGGTAATTGTCCAAGCATCGGGGTGCGTGGCATTCTCAGCCTGTGTCGATCCTTCCGGGCTTGCAGCCACGCTTGCAGTCGGCGTGCGCCTTCTCTGACAGCTATGGCGTCGTCCCGTTCTGCGTCAACCGCCAACCGCTGGAACAGTAGTCGCCCATGAATTCGCGATCTGCCGTGGATCACTGAGGATCAGCCGCCCGCGGCGTCGTGCGCGAAGCGGGCTGCCATATCGGGATTGTTCAGCAAGAGTTCGCGAAGCGCTCGGTCCGTCCTGATACCCTCTGCGCCGATAAGCACGAACCGCAGTGCTCGCCCTGGGTCCACCGCTTCGCGACACACCCCAATAGCCAGCCGAAGTCGCTGTATTCTGCGACGCGGCGAAGGACCGGGTCCGTCACCGCATGCGGTGCAGGCTCCGTCTCTACGAGGTCAAGCAGCTCACGCCTACGATCCGCAGCGATCAGCACGGATGCGACGTGCAAGGCTGCGTATGGGTCTGCATGCATCCTATATAGCAGCCAATCTGCGGCACGTTGATGAACGTCATCAAGCGCATGTTGACCTTCAGCTCGGACGAACTGTTCAAAGTCTTCGTCGGCGAAGCTCACCACATTTGACTGGAGCCTGATGCCAGGAGCCAGATCGGCACAGATGTCGGTCAGTTTGGCCTGACTGATCCCCAAGACTTCTGACAGGTCCAGCAGAGGCACTGGCCGAGGCAGGATAACAAGCCCGGCGCAAAGTCGGGTAATCTCGCCGATGGCGCCACCCTTTTGGATTGCGGTCTCGAACTGCTGCCGGAAAACCTCATCAAGTGACTTGCCGTTCGGGCGCAGGTGATCAATTGCCGATGACGGCTCATCATCATTCCCCTGGAATGCATAGGCCTGGACCCGAGGATTGCCTCCGGAGAGGTGATGGAAGTCTTCGATCCAGGCACGAGGCGCATTCCATACCCGTGCCACATTCAGCGCCGTCTCTTCGAGAGCGAATGGTCCAATCTCTACTTTTTTGTAGTGGGACGGGAGGTTGAGTTCCGGCAGGCGACCTGTCCGGGCCGTCACGACAAACCTTACATTTTCCTCCTGGCCGGCAAGGCCGACGAAGTCCTGAACGAAGCTGGATTCAGGCGGAGTGCGCGTCAGGGCGGCAGTAATCGCATTGTCTGCGGCGTCCACGGTCACGACGAGCAAAGCCCCAGGATTGGCCGCTGCGATGGCGTTTGCGGCCCGTCTAAGCCGAAGGGAAAACGCTCTGGGATAGTCAGTGCCGGGATTTCGACCGATATGGAGCGGGAGCCGGAGGGAGCTAGCCATTTCATTAGTCAGTTGCACGAATGCGTCGGCTGTTCGGTGTCGGAAAGCGCCCGCATCAAGATAGCGGCCTCCACCATAACAGTCATACTTGATCATGACCGAACCTGGAGGGAGCGTTGCCTCGATCTCCTGGAGAGCGGTTGTCTTGCCGACGCCGCCGTGGCCGTGCAGGCAAACATGTCGGCCAGAACCTCTAATGAGCTCGGCAGCATCCTTGGCCTGCTTGCGTGGTCCTGGATTCGGCGCGAGGGAAATTTCGGAAGGGCAGGGAAACAGCGCGTGTTCTTCGGAGGCACCAAACCTAAGCATAACTGCCTCACGCGTTATAAGCTGCCCGGCGGCTTCCGGGCGCATACAATTTCGAATGTACTGACGCAATGTCGCTACTGTCTGCTGAAGCTCCAAGTCGGTCCATTCTGAAATAGCTTTTAGAACTCGCTCCTCTAGAAGAAAGCGAGAGCCGACACCCCCCTCGAACCGCAGTGCCGCAGCGAAGGATTGGAACTCAACAGCAGTGAGGTCTGCGGCATACGCAAGTTTCAGTTCGTCATCTGCCCCACCTGACGGTTTAGTTCTAGGCACTCGGAGAGGGCTGCCCGCGGCGCGCGCAACAGCAGCAATGACGGCAGGATCGACAGGTTGATTGGTGACAAGGACAACGCCTGCTGGCAGTTGCCCAGACCGCTGTTTGCTCAATGCAGCGTGCGCCTTCGCAAGCTTTGCAACGACGGATGCATTTCTGCGCGGTCCTGATACTAGTCGCGCAACTGTCCAGGGTGTTTGCGGGTTCGCTGCTGAGTCCTTGAGCTGCTCAATGGTGACGCTAGCAGCACGTGCGTCGACGCCACCATAGTACAGGGTGCAATCCACGCCGTCCCAGCTGCCCTTGGCCTCGCCGCTCTCATCGGCTGCGGCTAACCCCTCCAATGCGATGGCTGAGAGCCCACCTTCCCTCAGAAGCAGGCGGATCGCATGGCGTGTGGCCCAGAGCTCGTGGAAATCATCACCCGTGTTCGAGCCACGAGCTCCCCGAAAATCATCACTAGCGACCCTCGGCTGCGCCATTGAGCCATGCATCTCCTCAAAAGGTGCCACCCCTCAAGGCTCAGCGGAAGTGGGAGCAGTGGGCACCCGAACAGCTTAGCGTCAGCCGATCTACGCGGCCGTCGCGTTTCCCAATTCGCAATGCATAATACGGCTTGGCTCATAGAGCGTTCCAGCGGTGCCCCCCGATCCAGACCGCCCTGCGCGCGTCCGGAAAATGGACGCCTGGTAGGTATCGAGTGCCTTTTTGGCGGACCTCAAGCCTCTAGCTCCGCTTGGGTCGGTGGCGGCGCAGGGGCTGCAAGACCAGTTTCGGGCCGGCCAAGCTCGGAAGCGGACCGTCGAATAACCACCCAAACTGGCCGTTCATCTTGGCAAAGCAGTTTCGCCGCCCGGACTGCGACGTTCTTCAACAGCTCCCGCGCTTTCAAAATGCGATGAGAACGTCTACGCAAATCCGCATGCTGGCGTTCTGCCGTTCGTATTCCAGTGCCTACCCGCGCAGCGCGTCCTCGATCCAGCTTGCCACCGCGAACACACCCGCATTGCCTTGCGGGAAGCCGAGCACCTGCAGCCCCAACGGCAGGTCGCCATCGTCCAGCACTGGCAGCCTTACGCCCGGCGCCCCCAGCATCGAACCGGGCACGACGAAGATCGGACTGCCTGTCGTCTCCAGGCTAACTGGCGCCGCCCCCGACGCGGTGACGCTGATCACCGCGTCGACTTCACCGGCCAGCGCCACGTAGGCTGCCCGCGCCGCCTCACGCCGGGCCAGTAGCGCCGCTTACTCCACCTGCGTCATGGCCTGCCACCCCACGTGCCGCTCCAGCGCGCTCGGGTTCGGCACCGAGGCATTGCGCGCCACGAAGCTGCTCAGAGGCCAGCGCCACTCCCAGGCGTTCACGCCCATGGTGATCTGGAGCGCCTCTGCTGTCGCGGCTTCCACCGCGGCGAGCGCGGGGCAGTCCTCTGGCGTCAGCACGGTCACGTCGGGGCGCATAGCCGGTCCAGCGCCGCCTCCAGCGAGGCGCTCGCGGGCGCGGCCAGGATCGGCCCTCCGGCGGTGCGCAGCAGAGCGAGCCGTGCCGGCCGCCGCGATAGCGGCAGGGTCAGCGGGCCGGTCTGACAGCTGACCACGGGATGCCCCTGGCCATCGCCTGGGTGGTTTGTCGCATGCACAGGCGTAGCCCCGGTGCTGCCGAATGGCACTGACCGTTCGATTGCTAACCGGAACAGTGAAATCAATTTCACTGTTTCGCTTTGCCAAGGAGGGCAAGGATCTGCCCACCTGATCGGCGACCGACCGCGCGGGCCATCGCCCAGACATCCGCGAGCCTCGCGGCGATAGTGCCGGTGAAGCTCTGGCTGAGGTGCCACCGCCGGTGAAGGACGCGCTGCGGCTGACATACGGGGGGCGCTGGGTTTCTGGCTCATCGAACATGGTACGCCATCACCTGTCCGACCCACCTTGCTCATCTGCCGGTACGGCCAGGAGGGCCTCACGTAGCTCCAAAATGGTTGACCCATATCGCCGGCTGGCATCCAGCATCCGCGCCTGGTTGTAATGCTTTTCGCCGGTGCGGGAGCTGGCGTGGCCGAGCAGGGTGGCGCCGATCCTCATCATGTCTGGCTCGTCAACGGCCATCGACGTCAACAGGCAGTCGCGGAACAGGTGGGGCCAGACAGCGGTGCCGAACTCCTTCAAGGTGTAGCGTTCGATCAGCGGTAAGCGTCAGCCGATGGCCGCCTACCGGATTGGCGGCCTGGAGAATACGTTGCTCCAGCCTGGTGAGAGCGGGCTGATGTCCATGATCGGTTAAGCGGACATTATCGGTACGGACGGCGATCTCTAAGGATATCGGGACAAGAGTGATTGAGTAGATCTCCAGAAATGACGACCCCGACATTGAGTGCGATTGGGGGTAGGCGGTCGCGTCGTTCATGGTCGGATGAAGAGAAGCAGCGGATCGTCGCCGAAGCGGCTCTCCCTGGCGCGTCGGTGGCGGACATTGCTCGGCGTCATGGAGTGAACGCCAACCTGGTGTTCAACTGGCGAAAGACCGCTCGGGCGGCGTTGTCGGCTGCTGAGCCGAACGGCTTGGCAGTGTGCTTGCAGGCGAATGCATCGTCGCCTGCCGCTGAGCACTGTGAGTTCATGCCAATTGGCGTTATTGGGTGCGCAGAGGATGAAGACGTGGCGCTGGCCGCCGGATCCTCGTCGGCTGTGGTCGACGGGACGTCTTCGCGCCGGGAGACATTACCGCGCCCGGGTATGGATGAGCGGCCTGGGGTGATCGAAATTGATTTGGCGGATGGCGTGCGCTTGCGTGTGGACGCCTTCGTCAATGAGCGGGCGCTGCGGCGCGTGCTTGCGGTATTGAAGGCCACGCCATGATCCAGATGATGCCGGGCACCAAGGTCTATCTGGCCTGCCGCCCGGTCAGCATGCGTTACGGGTTTGACGGCCTGGCTGCACAGGTGAACCAGGTGCTGGCTGCCGATCCTTTCTCGGGGCATCTGTTTTTGTTTCGAAGCAAACGAGCCGATTATCTGAAGATTTTGTATTACGATGGAACCGGCTTGTGCCTGTTTGCCAAGCGGCTGGAGAGCGGCAAGTTCGTTTGGCCGCCGATCGTGGATGGCGGCATGATCCTGACACCCGCGCAGTTGGCTCTTCTGCTTGAGGCGATCGCTGTCATCCGGCGGGAACGTGTCCATGGGAGAACGGCTGGAGCTGCCGGCAAAGTCCGGCGCGGCAGGCACAGGCGGCACATCGTTCAGCGGTCTCCAACGACGGGGTCGGGCCGCGGCCGCTTTATCGGCATAAGGCGAGGTGCCAACGGTGAGGCCAGTCGTGATGATCCCATGACGCACGACGCAACCGATATTCTGGTGGGTTGCGCGTCAGCTTCGACGCGACGCCCAAGGTGGAGACGCGCGCCATGCTCGGACACGAGATCAACGTCTACCGCGCGCGGACGGTGCCGGAGGACGGGCAGCGCTTTACCCTGCTGTTGCACGACGCGAGCGACTGGCTGGTGGCGGGGCTAGCCGTGTGCTGCCCTGGCAGTGCCCGTTCATCGAGGCGCAATGGGTCAGCGACATCTGGCGTAGCCGTGGCATCAGTGAAGCGTTGCTGGCGCAGGCCGAAGCGGCGGTGTGTGTGGGATGTCACTCCGCCTGGAGGGGGTACGTTTCAGGCGCGGTGTTTCTACCTGGCGCTTGGCTATCAGCAGTTCGGGGCCCTCGATGACTATTCCCCCCGGCCAGACGCCGTGCGCCGCGTGCTTTGGTGCCCGCCGAATTTCTCCACGTCCCGGCCAATCGGGGAGATCATCGAAATTCCCACCAGCTTGCTAAACCAAGTCTTCCAAACTCTATGCCTCGCAGCCTGAAATGCGGAAAGTCGAGCTCAGACACGAGGATAATATGGCATTGGACACTGTGCTGGCCGGCTCGCCGGTGCTGGTAGAGCTGGGCGGCGAGGGAATGTCGCTGGAACGCGTGCCGCTGATTTCGGGCGTGCTGGGCCAGTTCGATGAGGCGTGGCTTCAGAACCTCATACACACGACGCCTGCCTGCCTGCCGATCAGCGAGATCGAACCCGGCCTTGGGCGTTTCATGCCGGTTTGCCGCGAATTCCCGACGCCGCACGGTCCCGTCGACAACCTGCTGATGACCCCGGCCGGCGACATCGCCCTGGTCGAGACCAAGCTGTTCCGCAACCCTGAGGCGCGTCGGCTCGTACTGGCGCAGGTCCTCGATTACGCCATGGCCGTGTTCCGGATGGATTTCGCCTTGTTCGAACAGGCTGCCCTGCGAGGACAGTTCAGCCCTCGACCCAAGCCGCCATCTCTATATGCCTGCCTGTCCGGGCCCGAGCAGCCACCGGAGGCGGTCTTCATCGACTCCGTGATCAGAAATCTCCGCCGAGGCCGTGCGCTGATCATGATCGTCGGTGACGGCATCCGGAATGAGGCGGAGATCTTGCTTGGCGACCTGCACAGGTACGCGCGCTTCGAGTTCGCGCTGGCGATGATCGAGCTGGCGGTGTTCAGGATGCCGGAGCCGAACCGGCTCTTGATCCGGCCCCGTACACTGGTCAAGACCGAGATGGTTCGGCGGGTGATGTACGGCACGATGGCGGAAGCAGCATCGGCGGGACAGGCGGCTTCAGTATCCGAGAAGGTTGAGACGCTCAGTTCCGAGGCTTACTGGTCGGCACTGCAGGCATCCACGCCGGGTGCACGTCCCGCGTTGGAGCGCCTGATCGAGGCCGCAGAGCCGCTGGGGGTGTATCCCGAGTTTCGGGCATCGCTGAATCTCAAGTGGGCGCGTCCGGCTGGAAGTTCGCCGGTGAACCTCGGCTACATCCTCCGGTCCGGCCAACTCTGGACAGACTTGGCAGCCTACCGCGTGCCGAAGGACCTCGCGCGGCGATACGTTGAGGAAGTCGCCGCTGTTTTCGAATGCGAGGTCCGCCAGGCCAATTGCACTGAGTGCCGTCTGCGGTTGCAGCGGTTCTACATAGTCAACAGAATTCCACCCGCCCGATTACGGCTGGCCTGTCAACGACCTGGTATGCGCAGTGATGCCCGGAATGTCGGTCCGGCCGGTGAGCTGGATCAGCCCGGCGCAGGACCGGCCGCAGCCGAAGCGTCTCCCTCCTCGCTCACCGGGTTCGCGCTGCCGCAGGACATTCCGGGCATCACTGCCCGGACCTCATTGAAGCCGCTGCGAATCGCGGAGGCGGTCATTCCGGCCGCCGATCTGTCGGAGCAGATTTCGACCGCCGGAATGGAGGCGTCAGGCACCGGCAACATGAAGCTCGCGCTCAACGGTGCGCTTACCATCGGTACGCTGGACGGGGCGAATATCGAGATCAGCGAGCGGGTCGGCGCCGAGAATATGTTCATCTTGGGGATCGAGGCGTTGGAGGTGGCAGCGGCCCGGTCGAAAGGGCTCGATGCGTCAGACCACATCGCCGCCTCCGATGCGCTCGCCCAGGCCATCGCTGCGATCGAGGACGGCGTGTTCCCGCCCGACGATCGCGGGCGCTACGAGGCACTTGTCAAGGCGCTCCGCCACCGTGATTTCTTCATGGTCTGCGCCGATTTCGCTGCGTACTTCGAGACGCAGCGAAAGGTGGAGACGCTCAGGCGCGATCCGGCTAGGTGGTGGCAGGCGGCCATCCTCAACACAGCGCGTGTCGGCTGGTTCTCGTAGGATCGCTCGATCCGGGAGTATGCTCGGATGTTGTGGGGATTGCCTGCCTCGTCGCAGCCATAGCTCGCTCATCGCTGCGGGAACTGACCGGTGGAAGGGAGGATGGCGATCGTCATCGATGGCAACCTGGCGCGGCCACTGATCGAGCGTCTGGTGGCTCGGCTGCGGGCATTGCTGATAACGCACGTGCCCGAGGCGCGCGAGCCGCCGGAACTGAAGGTGGGCACGATCGGGCGCAACGCCGCTGCCATCGGCGCCGCGACCTTGCCGCTGTACTGCAGCTACGGTCCCGATCAGGACGCGTTGTTCGGATCATAATACTCTAGACGACCGACGGAGCCGGGAGGAACATAAGATGGTGCACGACGGCGAGCCGACCCCACGGCTGGAGATGCGAGGAATCTCCAAGACCTTCCCCGGCGTGAAAGCGTTGAACGGGGTGCAGCTCAAGGCCTGGGGCGGCGAGGTGCTGGCGCTGATGGGCGAGAACGGCGCGGGCAAGTCCACGCTGATGAAGATTCTGTCGGGCGCCTACTATGCCGACCCGGGTGGTGAAATCCTGATCGACGGCCAGCCCGTCGCGATCACCGACCCGATCTCGGCGAAGCGCCAGGGTGTCGCGATCATCTATCAGGAGCTGGCGCTGGCCCCCAACCTCACCGTTGCCGAGAACATCTATCTCGGCGAAGAGCCCTCGCGCGGCGGCCGCGTCGATCGCGCGGCGATGCGCGCCGGCTGCCAGGCGGTGCTCGACCGGCTGGGCACGCCGTTCAACGCCGACACGACCGTTGCCGGACTTTCGATCGCCGAACAGCAGCTCGTCGAAATTGCCCGCGCTCTGCACGCGCAATCCAAGATCCTCGTGCTCGACGAACCGACCACCGCGCTGTCCACGCGGGAAACCGACCGGCTGTTCGCGCTGGTCCGCCAACTGCGCGCTGAAGGCATCGCGTTGATCTACATCAGTCACCGCATGGCCGAAGTCTATGAACTGGCGGATCGCGTCGCGGTGCTGCGCGATGGCGGCTATGTCGGCACTCTGACGCGCGAGGAGCTCAATCCCGACACGCTGGTGAAGATGATGGTCGGGCGTGACCTGTCCACCTTCTACACCAAGACCCATGATGCGCGGGACAGCCACGGACCGGTGGTGATGGAGGTCCGCGCCATCACCGATGGCGGCCGCCGCGTGCATCCGTGCAGCCTGCAACTGCATCGCGGCGAGGTGCTGGGCATTGCCGGGCTCGTCGGCTCCGGGCGCACCGAACTGGCGCGTCTGGTCTACGGCGCCGATCCAAAGGTCGCGGGCGACGTGCTGCTGGACGACATTCCGGTGACGATCCGGACGCCCGAGGATGCGCTCGAGGCCGGCATCGCCTACCTGACCGAGGATCGCAAAGCGCTCGGCCTGTTCCTCGATCTGTCCTGCGGCACGAATATCAACCTTGGCGTCATCAGCCGTGACGCACGGCTCGGCGGGATCCTCGACTGGACCATGTGGCGCCGCCGCGC
Source organism: uncultured Alphaproteobacteria bacterium (assembly GCA_963794185.1). GTDB lineage: Bacteria > Pseudomonadota > Alphaproteobacteria > Acetobacterales > Acetobacteraceae > JAMXLO01. Next base: position 14,764 of record CAWCDM010000070.1, read on the forward strand.
AGCGGAGGCGTTCGAGACGCTGCGCGTGCGCGCTGCCAGCCCCCAGGTTCTCGTCGGCAGCCTGTCCGGCGGCAACCAGCAGAAGGTCCTGCTGTCGCGCTGGCTGGAGATCAGCCCGAAGGTCCTGATCCTGGATGAACCGACGCGCGGCGTCGATATCGGAGCGAAGTCCGAGATCTACCGGATCATCGACGACCTCGCGACGCGCGAGATCGGCATCATCGTCATTTCCAGCGAGCTGCCCGAGATTATCGGCGTCTGCGACCGCGTGCTGGTGATGCGCGAGGGCCGCATCGCAGGCGAGGTCGGCGGCCCGAGTGGCATGCCGATCACCCAGGAAAACATAATGAGCTACGGCGCCGGCGTCGCCGCCTAGCCGCACAAAAGGGGGAAACACCATGTCTGACGGCAAAACAGGAGTCTCCGCACCTGCAGCAGCGGCGCGCGGATCGGGTGGTGGCGGACTGTCCGCCCGCCAGGTTCAGATTCGCAGTCTTGTCCAGGCGCTCGGCATGCTGCCGGTGCTGATCATTCTTGCGATCGCGTTCCATTACCTCGGCGAGGAACGCTTTCTGACCGGGCAGAATCTCTCGATCGTCGCGCAGCAGGCGGCGATCAACACCGTGCTCGGCGCCGGCATGACCTTCGTCATCCTCACCGGCGGCATCGACCTGTCGGTCGGCAGCGTTCTCGCCGCCTCTGCTATGGCGGCGCTGATCGCGTCGCTGATACCGGACTGGGGCATGCTGGGCATCCCAGCTGCCCTGCTCACCGGCCTGCTGTTTGGCCTGATCAACGGCAGTCTCATCGCCTTCGGCAGGCTGCCGCCCTTCATCGTCACGCTCGGGTCGCTGACCGCGGTGCGCGGGCTGGCACGCCTGATGGGCAGCAATTCGACCATATTCAATCCGGACCTGCCGTTTGCCTTCATCGGCAACGCGGTCATACCGGTCGCTCCCGGCTTCGGCATTCCCGTACTCGCCATCATCGCGATCGTGGTGATCCTGGTGTCCTGGTTCGTGCTGCGTCGCACCGTGCTCGGCATCTGGATCTACGCCGTCGGCGGCAACCAGGCGGCGGCACGCCTGTCGGGCATCAAGGTCTGGCGCATCCTGCTGTTCGTCTATGCCGTCTCCGGCCTGCTCGCGGGGCTCGGCGGCGTGATGTCGGCGGCGCGGCTGTTCGCCGCGAACGGCCTGCAGCTCGGGCAGAGTTACGAGCTCGATGCCATCGCAGCAGTGATCCTCGGCGGAACGAGCTTCGTCGGCGGCATCGGCTCGATCTGGGGCACGCTGATCGGTGCGCTGATCATCGCCGTGCTTTCCAACGGACTCACGCTGGTCGGCGTCTCCGACATCTGGCAGTTCATCATCAAGGGCCTGGTGATCATCGGCGCCGTCGCGCTCGACCGGGTTCGCCTGCAGGGCAGCGCCCGCACCTGACAAAGGGTCGGGCCTGGCAACAGGCCCGGCGACGTCCCGGCGGGCCAATGGCCTGCTCGGCGGGACCACTTGCAACAGGCTTTCAGGAGGTACGTTTCATGTTCAGGACACTGCTGCTGGCCGGCGCGGCGCTGGCGATCGCCACTTCGGCATCAGCCAAGGACCTCAAGGCGGTCGGCGTCACCGTCGGCTCGCTGGGCAATCCCTTCTTCGTCGCCGTCGGCAAGGGCGCGACCGACGCGGCGCACCAGGTCAATCCCGACGCCAAGGTGACGATCGCATCGGCTGACTACGACCTCAACAAGCAGTTCACGCAGATCGACAACTTCATTGCGGCGGGCGTCGACATGATCCTCGTCAACGCCGCCGACCCGCGGGCGATCGCGCCGGCGGTCAAGCGCGCGCAGGCAGCGGGCATCACGGTCATCGGCGTGGACGTGGCGGCCGCCGGCGCGGACGCGACGGTGCAGACCGACAACACGCAGGCCGGAACGATCGCCTGTCAATACATGGCCGACAAGATCGACCATAAGGGCAACGTCATCATCCAGAACGGGCCGCAGGTGTCCGCGGTGATCGACCGGGTGAACGGGTGCAAGAAGGTGCTGGGCGGCTATTCCGACATCAAGATCTTATCCAGCGACCAGGACGGCAAGGGCTCGCGCGATGGCGGTCTGAACGTGATGCAGGGCTATCTGACCCGCTTCCCCGACATCAAGGGCGTCTTCACCATCAACGATCCACAGGCCATCGGCAGCGACCTTGCGGCAAAACAGCTCAACCGCAGCGGCATCGTCATCACCTCCGTGGACGGCGCTCCGGACATCGTCGCCGCTCTGAAAGGGCCGACCCAGGTCCAGGCGTCGGCAAGCCAGGATCCCTACGGGATGGGCAAGCTGGCGGTGGAGACCGGATACGCCATCATGCAGGGCAAGAAGCCCGAGAATCCGATGATCCTGATGGCGTCGCATCTCGTTACTCGCGACAACGTCGGGAGCTACCAGGGCTGGTCGCGCTGAGCCTCGCAGGCCGTCGCCTTGGATTGTGCCGCGAGGCACGGTCCAGGCGGGGGCCGCGGCGACTTCGTCGCGCCGCGCGAATTATCGACGCGCCGTCGTTGCCAGTTCGGCGGCAAATGGCGGTTCGGCGCCGGCGCGGCCACAGACGATCGCCGCGGCCTGACAGGCCAGCGCCGCCGCGCCAGCCAGATCGGCCTCACCGGCACCTGCCAGCACCTGCCGGTTGATCAGCCCGCGCCGACCCAGGTCCCAGAGGAACGCCGCCATGAAGGCGTCGCCGGCACCGACGGTGTCGACGACGTGCGTGGGAATGCCAGGCAGCGAGACCCGCGCCGAGCGCGAATGCACGATCGCCCCGGCGGCGCCGCGGGTGACGGCGACGATCGAAGGCCCAGCGCGCAGCATTTCGGTGGCGACATCGTCCGGCGGCGTGCCTGGATAAAGCCACTCGGCATCGGCATCGCTCAACTTGACGATGTCAGCCACAGCGACGCAGTCCGCGATCGCCGGGCGCACGGCCTCGAGTTCGGGCGTGATGCTCGGCCGGATATTGGGGTCGTAGCTGACGACGCGTCCGCTCCCTGCGGCGAAGTCACGGATCAACGAACCGGAAACCGGCAGCAACGCTGCAAACGAGCCGAAATGCACGAAGCGAATGCGCGGCGGAAGCGTTCGCGGAAAGTCCTCCGGCCATAGCACGGCGCCGCTGGTGCCCTCCAGGTAGAAGGCGTAGCTGACATCGGGCCGCCCTTCCTCCGGCGGGAACACGTAAGCGAGCGTCGAGGGAGCCGCACCGGTCGCGACGAGCGCGAGATCGACGCCATTGTCCGACAGGCGGTCGGCAAGCCGCCTGCCGTTCGCGTCGCGCGACAGCCGGCCCAGGAACTGCGTCTCTGCGCCGAGCCGGCCCAGGCCGATCGCCACGTTGTATGGCGAGCCGCCGCACACCGCCCGGAGGACGGGCTCGGGTTGCGAGGCGAGCGGGACCAGGTCGATCAGCGCCTCGCCGCACACGAGAAATGCGCAGCCGTCGTCCACGCCATCCTCCTCGCGGCCTGCCCGCATCCTATCGTGCCCGTCACGCGGGCGCGAACATGAGCCATTCCGGCGCGGTTACCAATGGGCGGAGGCGCATCCCCGACGATCGACTGGCCGCCGTCCCGTGCTAGCGTCGACCCGGCCGACCGCTACATCCGCGCGAACGCGGAAGAAGGAGGGAACCAGATGCAACGGGATCGCAGGTCGATGCACAACCTTTCGCGCTTCACCATGGCCTTCGTGCTCGCCGGCGGCCGAGGCAGCCGGTTGATGGAGCTTACCGACAAGCGCGCCAAACCGGCGGTCTATTTCGGCGGCAAGTCGCGTATCATCGATTTCGCGCTGTCGAATGCGCTGAACTCTGGCATCCGCCGCATCTCGGTCGCGACGCAGTACAAGGCGCATAGCCTGATTCGTCATTTGCAGCGCGGCTGGAACTTCTTGCGCGCCGAGCGCAACGAGAGCTTCGACATCCTTCCGGCGAGCCAGCGCGTCGCCGAGAACAAATGGTACGAAGGCACCGCTGACGCGGTGACGCAGAACATCGATATCATCGAGAGCTATGCCCCGGAATACATGCTCGTGCTGGCCGGCGACCATGTCTACAAGATGGACTACGAGATCATGCTGCAAAGCCACGTCGATTCCGGCGCCGACGTGACAGTGGGATGCATCGAGGTTCCGCGCATGGAAGCGACCGCCTTCGGTGTGATGAAGATCGACGCCACCAGGCGGATCGTCGGCTTCGTCGAGAAGCCCAAGGACCCGCCCGCCATGCCCGGCCAACCCGACCGTGCCCTGGCGAGCATGGGCATCTACGTCTTCGCGACGAAATTCCTGATCGACGCGCTGCGCAAGGATGCCGCCGATCCGAATTCCAGTCACGATTTCGGCAAGGATATCATCCCGGCGATCGTGAGCCACGGCAAGGCCGTTGCGCACCTGTTCGCCGACAGCTGCGTCCGCAGCGGGTCTGAGACCGAGCCCTACTGGCGCGACGCCGGCACCGTCGACGCGTTCTGGGAAGCCAACATCGACCTGACGGATTTCATCCCGGCGCTCGATCTGTATGACAGTGAATGGCCGATCTGGACTTATGGCGAGATCACGCCGCCGGCCAAATTCATCCACGACGAAGACACGCGACGCGGCTCGGCGACGAGTTCCCTGGTTTCGGGCGGCTGCATCATTTCCGGTACGCGGATCGACAAGTCGCTGCTGTTCACCGGTGTCCGGACCCACTCGTATGGCAGTCTCACCCACGTGGTCGCGCTGCCTTACGTGACCGTCGGCCGCTCGGCGCGGCTCACAAAGGTCATCATCGACCGCGGCGTGACGATTCCGGACGGGCTCGTGGTCGGCGACGACGCTGAAGCGGATGCACGCAGGTTCCGCCGGACCGCCAACGGTGTGTGCCTCATCACGCAGCCGATGATCGACGCCCTGGGAAGTTGAGGCTATCCAAGCGGCGGCACGGCCATCGATCCGGTATCCGAGCGGATAGGCGGAGCAACGTGACGGGAGGCAGCGACATGGCCGTTGAGACGGTTCCGACCAGGCCGATCGCCGGGCAGAGGCCCGGAACATCGGGCCTGCGCAAGAAGACGGCCGTCTTCCGTGAGCCGGGCTATCTGGAGAACTATGTCCAGGCCGTGATCGACGGCGTCGGCGGCGTCGCGGGCCACACGATCGTGGTCGGCGGCGACGGGCGGTTCTTCAACGACACGGCGATCGGCATCATCCTGCTCATGCTCGCGGCGAATGGCGCGGCCAGTGCCATCGTGGGACAGGGCGGCATGCTGTCGACGCCTGCGGTCTCGAACCTTATCCGCACGCGCGGCGCCTTTGGCGGCTTCGTCCTGTCGGCCAGCCATAATCCCGGCGGCGAAGACGGCGATTTCGGTCTGAAGTTCAACGTCGCCAATGGCGGTCCGGCGCCGGAGTCGATCACCGACGCGATCTTCGCGCGCACCAGGACGATCGACGCCTACCGCATCCTCGCGGCAGACGCGCCGCCGCTCCACACGATCGGGACCGCGACGCTCGGGCAGATGGCGGTCGAGATCGTCGATCCAGTTGCCGACTACGTCACGATGATGGAGCGCCTGGTCGACTTCGACCGCATCCGGAAACTCTTTGCGTCCGGCTTCCGCCTCCGTTTCGACGGCATGCATGCGGTCACCGGTCCCTATGCAAAGGCAATTCTGGAAGGCCGGCTTGGCGCTCCGGCGGGAACGGTGGTCAATGGGATCCCGCTGCCCGACTTCGGCGGCCACCATCCCGATCCCAATCCGGTTCATGCCGCCGGGCTGTTTGCCCTGATGTTCTCGCCCGACGCTCCCGACATGGGCGCCGCGTCCGACGGCGATGGCGATCGCAACATCGTGCTGGGCCGAGGCATATCCGTGTCGCCCTCGGACAGCCTCGCGGTGCTGGCGGCCAACATCCATCTGGCCAAGGGCTATGCCGGCGGCCTGAAGGGCATCGCGCGCTCCATGCCGACCAGCCGCGCCGCCGACCGAGTGGCGGCGCAGCGCGGCGTCGCGATGTTCGAGACGCCGACAGGGTGGAAATTCTTTGGCAACCTGCTCGACGCCGGTCGCGTCACGATCTGCGGCGAGGAGAGCGCCGGCACCGGATCGGACCATGTGCGCGAGAAGGACGGGCTGTGGGCCGTGCTCCTTTGGCTTGACATCGTGGCGGCACGTGGCGAGCCGGTCGCGGACATCCTGAAGGATCACTGGCGGACCTACGGGCGCGACTACTACACGCGCCACGACTACGAGGCGATCGATACGGCCGTCGGCGACCAGTTGATGGCGGCGCTTCGCGCCGGCCTTCCGGCGCTGCCGGGCAGGACCTTCGCCGGTCTCACCGTGTCCGAGGCGGACGATTTCGCCTATCGGGATCCGACCGACGGGTCTGTCAGCGCCCGTCAGGGCGTGCGTGTGGTGTTCGACGGCGGCGCCCGCGCGGTGTTCCGGCTATCGGGCACCGGCACCGAGGGTGCGACGCTGCGGGCCTATCTGGAGGCGTTCGAGCCCGACCCGGCGCGCCACGGCCTCGATCCGCAGGCGGTGCTCGCCCCGGTCATCGCCGCGGCGAACGAGATCGCCGGTATCCACGACAGAACCGGCCGCACCGCGCCCGACGTGGTGACCTGACCGGAGAGGTCAGGCAGCCTCGGCGTCAGTGCATCGAGAAATTCGTCGGGTAGCCGGCCAGCGCCTGGCGCGGCCTATCGAGTTCGCGTATCCGCATTTCCAGATCGACGCGATCTGTAGCCTCGTTCAGGTAGGCGAGGTGGCTGGCATCGTCGTTGATGGCGCCGAGAACCCGCTGCGTCGCCCGCATGATCGCGGCGACCGCCTGGCTGGCGGCGTTGAGGGAATTGGCCATTCATGACTCCCAAGTCCGTGATGTCGCAGCCCTCCCTCGCCACGGCCTGGGCGAGTATATGGTCGCTCCGGCGTAATTGTGCAATGCACCATAAGCCAGTCAGGCCCGCCTTGGTGAACCTTATCGTCGGCAGGCTGCCCATCGTGGCCGCGATCGCCTTCGACGCCAGGATTGGCATGCGGCGTCCGGTAACCGAACGGCCCATCATCCCAGGAACTGCAGGCCGTGAGGCTTGTCATCAAAACGGTCATCAGGAACAGGCGAATGCGTCCTCCGGCGTGATACGTCTCGGTGCATCTCTGCAGAAGCGCTGCAAGGTGCGCTGGCGATCCGCCAAATTCCCACGACGCCGCGCGACCGCGGTCGGACCCTATGGGGCCTATCCGAACGGTCCATTGACTGTCGAAGACGTCCCCGGACCGATCTACCAGGTGGCCACAACAAGTCGCTCCGTGCTTGGCGCACGGCTATCGGCCGCATTGGCGCACGTGCACATGCTGGTCTTGCATCCGCGCGATGCCAGCCCTGCTTCGCTCCAGGCGCTGCGCGATGCCGGCTGGTTGAAAACCGATATCGTCACGCTGTCACAACTCGTGGCTTTTCTTGCTTTTCAGATCCGCGCAATTGCCGGCCTGCGCGCTCTAAGCGTAGTAGATGCCTGAGGAGCTTGCCGTGACCGAAACCATTATCACGCACCCCGAAATCCATGAGCCCACGGAATTTACCCTGGCGATGCTCGATTGGTTGCCTTGGTTGGCACCGCTCGCGGAACGCGCTGAGCGAGCGACAACGTACCAGTCTGGCTGATCCCGCGAGATCCAGATCGGCGTATTTCCGCTTGTTGGCAAGCGACCCGGATATTCTCGAAGCGCGGACGCGCACTGACAAAGACATCTTCTACAACACCGCGTCAGGCTTGCCGCGCGCCGATCGCGAATTGGCAGCGGCCGCAACCTCACGACACAACGGGTGTATTTTTTGCGCTTCAGTGCATGCCCGCCACGCCGTGACCTATTCGAAGCGGGTCGAGGATGTACAGCGTTTGCTCGATGTTGGGGTGCAGGCTGATCTGGGCGAGCGCTGGAATGCAATCGTGGCCGCCGCGGTGGCGCTCACGGCCACCCCTGTCGCGTTCGGCACGTCACATGTCGCGCAGTTGCGCGCGGTAGGACTGGATGACGCCAAGATTGTTGACACGATCAACGCCGCCGCCTTCTTCAATTGGGCCAACAGGTTGATGCTCTCTCTCCGAGTTAATCCGGATGTCTGGCGACACAGAAGCTGCACGCTACAGGCGGCCGCCCTGTGCACGAACGCCAACAATGTCCCAGCTGCTAGTCGCTATGGCTTGCTCTGACCTGCTGGCGAGCGCCCCCGCGAGTTGTGACACGGTTCACGGGGACCGGGACGTGGGAGGGGAAGCATGTGGCCGACCCATGTCTCCGCTCATTGCCCACCCTCACTGGATGGTCCGCGCAGGGTGGCCGGCAACGTCGTGACTGGGCGGGATCAGCGCCCGCCCAGTCGCTGGGCCCGCCGATGCAGTGCAAGTGCAGGCTTGGCCAACCTGCTCGGGCCGAGCCAAGGGGCAGACATTGGTGCCTGCGTAGCAGCGAGGGGCGGGAGATGGAGAACCCGGCAAAGGACCCAGCGCAGCAGGTGGCAGCCAGGCCATCGGTGGCGGGGCTTGACTGGCAGATGGCGCGGTCCGGGCACGCGCACCGGTGGCATGATCAGCACGACGACACGAGGCAGGTCGGCAGTTGCGGGAATGGGCGGCAAAGAGGCCGCCGCCGCGACAATAAGCAGGCAAAGGTGGAGGCAAGCTCGAGCCGGCACGCCAGAGCCTCACGCGAGTTATAGCACCCGGGCAGTCTGGTGTCATTCAGTGCGGTGCGGCTGTGTCAGTAGCACATGATATGTCCGGTTTAGGTAGCACACGATCTGTCCGGTAACGGCTTTCCAGCCAGGAGGTTGGGAGGATGCGCCTGACGGAAGCCCGACAGGGTGTTCGTATGCTGAAGTTCATGGACGTATTTGGCCGCTGGGATTCGGCGGAACTGAACCAAGTGGAGGCGGCCGAGTTGCTGGGTGTCGGCGAACGAACCTTCCGCCGCTGGTGCCGGCGCTACGAAGAAGAAGGCGAGGGCGGACTGCTGGACCGCCGGATTGGCAAGGCGTCGGGCAAGCGGGTGCCGGTGGACCGGTGCGAGGAGGTCGAGCGGCTGTATCGGACGCGCTATCAGGGCTTCACCGCGCGGCATTTCCACGAGCATCTGGTTCGGGACCACCGGTTCGCCTGGAGTTACAGCTGGACGAAGGCGTTCCTGCAAAGCCGGAATTTGCTGCCGAAGGCGGAGCGTCGCGGGGCGCACCGTCGGAAGCGGCCTCGTCGTCCCCTGCCCGGCATGATGTTGCACCAGGACGCTTCACGGCACGCGTGGCTGGCCGAGGGGCCGGCGCTCGATCTGGTGGTGACAATGGACGATGCGACAAGCGGGATTTATTCGGCGTTCCTGGTCGAGGAAGAAGGCACGGATTCAACATTCCGGGCGCTGCTGGACGTATTCGGGCGGCACGGTTTGCCGCTGAGCCTCTATACCGATCGCGGAAGTCATTACTTTTACACAGCCGAAGTCGGCGGCAAGGTGGATCGCGGCCAGCCCACCCAGGTCGGGCGCGCGCTGGCGCATCTGGGCGTCGAGCATATCGCGGCGTATTCGCCCCAGGCGCGCGGACGGTCCGAGCGTTTGTTCCAGACCTTGCAGGATCGCGTGCCGAAGGAACTGGCATTGGCGGGCATCGCGACGATGTCCGAAGCCAACGCCTGGCTGCGCGACACTTATATACCGGCGCACAACGCGCGCTTCGCGATCACGGCGGAGCAGGAAGGCAGCGCCTTCGTCGCGGTGCCCGGATTGGATCTGGCAGAGGTGCTGTGCGTCCAGGAAGAACGCATCGTCGGCAACGACAACTGCGTATCGTTCCTGAATCGCAAGCTCCAGATCCCGGAGAGCCCGCTGCGTCCGCACTTCGTCAAGGCGACGGTGAAGGTGCATCAATATCCCGATGGGGGCCTCGCTGTTTTCCATGGACGCCGTTGCCTCGGACGCTACGACAGCAATGGCGTTCCAATCGGCGAACCTCGTGTCGGGGACCGCGAAAAAAAGGATATCGGCCCGTCCCGTCGTCAGCCTCGCGCCGTGCTCGGGGCTGTCAAGGACGCTTCGCGCCGCGGCGCGGTGACCTCGCCTTCGGCGAGGCCATCCCTGACAGCCCCTCCGCGCGTCGCGCGCTCGCGCGGCAGGTCGGCTCCGGGAAATGGTCCTGACAGTCCCACCAGGAAATGCCCGACGGAGACACCGCTCCTCCGGAGGACAAAACGTGAACGAGCGGCCACATGATGTGTCACCTAAACCGGCCAACTTAATTTGCTCTCGACATCAGTGCGGTGCGGCTGGTTCAAGCCGACCGAGGAAGGTCAGACCCATCGGTTGCGCCGAGCGTCCTCGATGACACATGCGGGCGGAGATCTCATGCTGCTTCTGCCAAGAGGAAACTGGACCATGAGGTCCCAGCGACCAGTTTCATCGTGCCCGGCACCCCGCAAGGGATTGGTATCCGCGGCGCCGGGGCGATAGGGCAGGAAACCGAGTTCGACATAAGTGGTTGCGTGCCCCCGATTTGAACCTGCGAGCTTTCGATCTGGCAGGATCGCGCCGAGTCTGCGCCGTTCCAACGCGGGCCGCCCATCAGATTACGGCTTTCATCGCCACCTTCTGGTTAGATCGCTTTCTTTACGTTCCAGAACAGCGGGAACGGCGACTTGACGATGCCCTCGATCGTGGTGCGGTGTGCAATCGGCTGCAACCACTGGCCAAGCGGATGGTCCGGCGCCTCCTCCCAGACATCGGCCTGGATCTTCTCGGCCACATTTTTCTGGCCGGCGATATCAGTTGCATCAAACCAGGCACTGCGCAGCGGTGAACCAGCCGAACCAGCCCTTCTCGCCAGTGCCGGCAATCGGGTAGTGAGCGCCAGGGTCAACGAGGTTCAGTCCTTCCCAACCTGTGCAGAATGCACTCCAGCCGCCTTTGTCGATTGTGTCTTTGTTGTTGCGGCGTTGGATCATGGTGCCCCAGTCCATGCTTTGCAGATCGACATTGATGCCGAGTTTGCCGAGCAGGTCGGCGCCAACCATGCTTTCTGCGTTCAGTATCGGATAGTCGGTCGGGGTGATGAAGACAATTTTCTCCCCTTGCCCGGGTTTAACAGTGTATTTCGAAATATTGTTCTACGTCAGTGTGTTATGGGCGCACGACAAGGTCTTAGCACCACATCTGTGCCGCGATGGTGGACTGATCAGGTGGCGACGGAGGGAACGGCTTCGCGGATGTTGGGTGGCAGTGCAGCCCCGACCGCCTGGAAGGCCTTTCCGGCCACGCCGGTCACTGGCGTGCGCAGGATAAAATGTTTGCCGTCCTGCTCGACCTCGATCTCCTGTAGCCGATCGAGATCGGCGAGCAACTCGCGCCATTCCGGCTTCAGCCGTGCGGCGGTCAGGCGTTCTTCCAGTTCCTTGCGTAACACCAGAGCCAGAAAGCTGCAGAACACATGCCCGCGGATCGCCGCATCGGTCTGGTGATAGATCGGCCGTGTCGCCAAAAGGGCTTTCTCCGAACGGAACAGGTGCTCGACGACAAGCAGATCACGGTAGCGAAGCATCACGTTCAGCGGATGCAGCCGCAGATTGGTGCGCAGAACGTAGAGCCCATCGTAGCGAGCGTCCTCGGCCACGCGCGCTTCGTCGATCGTGAAGTGCTGCTGGTCGGGCGTCTTCAGGTAGCGCCGATAGGCACTGTTGCCGACCAGTGACTTGTCGCCCTGTCGCAGTTTGGCGCGCAACGTGGCCAGCACGGCTTCGCGGGTCCGCGCGGCCTGTGCCGCCTCGACCAGGTTGCGGCAGACAATGTAGCGGCGATCGCCGAGCTTGACCTCCTTGGCCTGCAGTTCGGTATCAGGATAACGTAACTGAACGGGGCCGGCAAGAACAG
>CAWCDM010000071.1:0-67876 GCA_963794185.1 uncultured Alphaproteobacteria bacterium
CTACAATTACGCACGAGAATGCTTCTTGTCGGCAGCTACGCCGGCGGTGCCAGCAGTTCGTTCAGCGTGAACGGACACTGATCCGTCACCGGCGGCCGGGGAACGCCGTCCACCTCGCGATACATCGCCTCAATCGCGTCACGGTATAGTTCGGGCAACTCGGCCTCGATGATGGGTCGCAGTCCAGGGTTACGTTGCAGCCGGCGTCGCACCTGGACGCGCCAGCCGGCGGTTTCCTGGCGCCAATGCGCCACAGCCGTGGCCTCCGGCCACGCCGCGATCTGGAGGAGGTGGCGCATCATGTTGGTCAGCAGCGACTCCACGGCGAAACGCTGCTCGTTCCCCACGCTCTCGATCTCCTCGATGACGTTCTCCCAGTCCACCTGGTCGTTGATGCGTTCGCCGGCCGCCACGCGGCGCAGCAGCGCGGCCTGACGCTCGGACCAGGTCAGGATGTCGGTGTCGTAGTCGCTCATGCCGCCCTCCGGCCATGCAGCGCCAGATGGTTCACGATGGCTTCGAGGATCACGTCATTGACGCGGACGCGCTGTTGCAGGGCCAGCAGCTTCAACTCCGCGAGCATCGCCGGCTTGATCCGCAGCGACGTGGTCATCTTGCCGTCGTCCGCCATCCGCTTGGCAGGCTTAGCGGCCGACGCCGGCTCTGCGGGCTCCTGCTGCTGCGGCAGTTCTTTCGCCAGCTCGTTCGCGAGCGGTGGCTTTCTCATTTCGCATCTCCTTCTCAACGACGCGCCATAGCGCGCATTTCCTTGGCTGCCTTGCTGTCTGGCTCCGCCTCAGGCAGTGAGGCCCGCGATCGCCGCGGCGGGGAAACCCGCCCGGCTGGTGATCGCCACCGGGGCGACCGGCACGCCGAACGCGGCCAGGGCGTACCGCGCATCGACGACGATCGAAGCCTCGCTCGCGCCCACGGCTGGGTGGGCGTGCGTTCAGGACGATCAGCGACCGGCGGGCAATGCCCTTGACCACATCGAGCGTTCCCAGGATCGCCCGCAGATCGAAGATCACCGGCCGGGTGGGGATCAGTACCAGGTCGGCCAGCGCGGCGACATGCGCCACATCGGCCTCGACGCTGGGGCGGGGGTCGATCACCGCAACGTCGAAGCAGTCCGCCTCGGCTCCTTCGAGCACGCGCCGTAGATCGCCTGGCGCAGTCTCGATCAGGGCCGGCGTTTCGGCCTCCCGTGCCCGCCACCAGTCGGCCGCGGATCGCTGGGGATCCAGGTCGATCAGCCGCGCCCGCAAGCCCGCCTGTTCCGCGAGCACGGCGAGGTGGATGGCGAGCGTGGTCTTGCCCACGCCGCTCTTTCGACTGAGCAGCTCGACCACCTGCATAGCTACGTAATTACACCGTTGCGCTGACGCGCAATAGGGCAACTACTTCAGGTTGCGCAAGATCGTAATTATGCAACAACACAGTTACGCTATTGCATAACAGCGCTGTTGTGCTATTGTGTCGATAACACGTCTTGTCGGACCAGTGACCACGAAGCTGTGCAAAATGGCCATCCGAGGGACGGGCGGAAGCGGCGACGGTAAGCTTTTCCGGCTGAGCCGAGTTGGGGGTGGGGCGATGCAACAACTTTGGTCGGCCGCAGAACTGGTTGAGTACCGGTCCCTCACACCCGAGACCGCGCTGGCTGTTTCGGTCCTGGCCAAAATGGGGCTGGTGGAGCTTCGCCCTCCGGATGCCTGAACAGTGCGCACCCGGCCGCCGGTTTTCAGGTGGGTCCGTGGCCATGTTATATTCCTTTCGCGCGAGAACCCGAAAGTCCGCCGGATCGCAGAGCGTTGTGCCACGCTCCTTCACCGAATCGCCGGACGATCGGTCGTCGAAATGAAGATCGACTTGGTCATTGGCGCCGGGTCGGGCAGCATCTCGGCTCGCTACCCCTCCTCCTCGTCATCGAGCGCGCGCGGTTCCGCAAGGGCAGCGTCCTCGCTGTAGTTGCTGGCGATGCTGTCTGCGATGAGCAGGACGTCGCCACCGCCCAGGCGGCGCAGATCCCACTGAGTGATCCAGCCCTTGATGTACTGCCGCATCGTCCGCGAGCTGGTCCGCTCCACTGGCGGCAACGGCGGCGCTGGCCAGTCGTAGGCGGTGCTGTATAGAAGCTGCATCTTGTCATGGCAGGCGGCCAGGTCATTCAGCGTGGGCGGCAGCAGACGGTTCTGCAGCACCGTGCGCTCGATATGACGGATGGCCAGCCGCGCGAGGGCGGCGTCGGTCGCACGCCCCTTCAGCGTCAACCGCTCCGGCAGCCTCTCGCTGTCCAGGCGTGCGTTGATGACCGCGGTGACAAAATCGTCGGTGATGGCGTACGCGATGACGATGCCGGGGAAGCGGTGCTCGCCATGCAGGCCGAGCCAGGCGCCGAGAGCCGCATAGGACAAGGCACGCTGCAATGGCGTATAGCGGCCGATCAGCTCGATCTCGTCGAGCAGGATACACCAGCCGGCGTATCCGACAGCGCGGAACAACAGCGGCACGAAGCGGGTAAGTTGCTCCGTCAGCGCCGCGGCCGGGACCGCCTTGAGCGGATACATCCGGCCGGCCCCGCCCGCGACAAGCGCCTGGCGGATGGCCGAGGCACTCATCCTGGCGCCGGACCACAGGCGTGCGATGCGGCGCAGCGTCTCGGGCGGCGTGGACGCGCGGCGCACCAGGAACAGGCAGGCAGCGAAAATCGGCACGAATCCCGCATCGGGCGTGCCAACGGCGATTTCCATGGCCTCCAGCGCCTCCGGTCGCTCGCGCAGGGCGGCGACGCACGCGGCGATGGGGTCATCCGGCCGGTCCGGCAAAGCCGCGTCGCGCAGGGCGGCGGCGAGCACGTGCCCAGGATGCGATAGCGGCGTTTCTTTGCTGACGACGACGCGACTGACCACGAAGCCCTGCTGGCGCGCCACTTCGGCCAGGTAGCCGAGCAGGTGCGACTTGCCGGTGCCGAAACCGCCGGCCATTCCTACCCCGGTGGCGCTGATCCCGCCGCGCGCCGGGACGGCATCGGCCCAGGCCGCCGACAGCGCTGCATCGAAGAGCTGCTCGATGCCGGACTGTTCGGTGCCCATCTGGCGGATGGCGGCCGCGTTGGGCACGCCCGCACGGAGCGCCTCGATCGCCATCCGGGCCTCGAGCGTCATGGCGCGAGCCACACCAGCGGGGCCACTGGATTCTGCCTGTCGCCGGGCCGCACATCGGGCCACACGCGCATCTGCAATGCCGCATACTGACCGAGCGCGCGACGCGGTTCGCCGGTGGCCAGCGACGCGTCTGCCAGGACCGCCAGGAACAGGCCTGGCAGGTGCTCGATATCGTCGATGATTTCCCGCAGGACCTCGTAGGCGTCCATCACCGCGGCCGGCGAATAGCGCAGCATGCCGTCGGCGGGCGTGGTGCTCGAAAGGCGCCGCACGTCCAGCATCACGACCAGACCGGCGGCGCCGGCCTTGCGCAGGAAATGGCAGAGCGAGGCCAGCATGGCGCGCGCATTGGTACGGGACAGGCGAACCGAGATGTCTGCGGTGCGCAGCACTGCGGGCGCGACCTTCTCGCCGCACAGCCATTGCACAACCGGTCCGGCGGTATCCCGATCCTCTGGCTCCAGCCGCGACAGGCAGAGTGACAGCATGGCGACGCGAAAATCCTGCGCCAGTCGCCGGTCCTCCCACAGATCCGCGGTCAGCCACTGGTCCGCGTGGCGGGCCAGCAGGGTGGGGGCCACGGTGAAGGCGGCCGCCAGGTCTGCCACGGTCATCGCAGCGCCTGGCCGCGGCCAGGCGTAGTCGTGCGCGCCGAACAGCCCTTCCAGATATCGTTGTACCAGGCTGTCCCACGGCAGAGCGCGGGCGATGGCGAAGAACAACTCATGCATCAGATGAATGCGGGTGCGCCCAGCCTCGATGGACACCGTGAGCATGGCATGCGCCTGTCCGATGCGGACCAGGTGTTCCGCGGCCGTTCCGACAGCGGCGTCGTCCAGGATGGCGAATTTCACCGCAGCGCCGCCTGCCGGCAGGAACTCCGACAGGTATTCGCGCTCGACGACCGACAGCCACTCAGCGAGCGGCAGCGTTGGCGTGGTCAGCACGTCCATTGGACTGTTCCAGGATAAATCGGATGGCGTAATAGTCGTGCTGCTCGCCGGTTTCGTCGAACAAGGTCAGCCGTTTGCCACCCTTGCGCCCGGTGGACCCGCCGAGTTCGAAGCGGCGTCCATGGCTGTCCGTGGCGTCGGGCTGCCGGTCCAGCCGCAGCAGGTCGGCGGTGAATTCCTCCGGTGGGTAGTCGGCGCCGGCAGCCGGCAGCAGGGTCAGCAGACCATACAGATCCGCCAATGAGACAAGGGGGCCCTGGCCTGGCCGGGCGGGACGCCACGCCGGATCCTCGGCCCGCGCCTTGCTCCCGTAGAGCGGGAACAGGCGGTCGAGGAATTGGCGAGCATTGAACCGCTCGGGTCGCTGCTGCAGCGCCTTGAGTTGGGCGGCGAGGAAGCTCGGTCGGATGCGCTTCTCGAGTTTGCGCCCGACCCGCACGCCCTGGGCCCGTGCGTCAAGCCGCAATGCCACCGGGTAGGCGGTCACTCGCCCATCCCGCCGTACCAGCACCACGCCGGCGTCCCTGGCTGCGGCGGCCAGTTCATCGAGCCAGGCGCCGCTCGCGAAGGCGTCCGCGACATCATAGTCGAGCGTCGCGGCGGCTTTCGCGATCGGTTCGCCGGTCCGGTCGGCGTCTGCCTTCGCGGCAGCGATGGCGGCAGGCAGGTTGGCGATCGCCCCTTCCCGGGCGGCCCGGCGCAAGCGCCGTACCGCCTTCAGCAAGGCCGCAGTCTGTTTCTCGGCATCGGCCAGATCCGCATCCAGCGCCGCGAGGGTATCCTCCAATCCAAGCGCACGCTGGGGCAAATCGGGGGGCTCGGTGTCCATGGGAAGAACCTATGAGGGGGCGTCTTCAGCAACAAGAGACGCTGCCCCGCGCAAGGCCTGACCCCGGCTTCAACCATCGCGTTGTTCTTCGCGTGAATACCCCCAAGTACGGGTTAGAATCGACCAATGAAAGAGCCCCCTCCCCTTCCCGCCAGAGTTGGTTCAGCCGAGTTCGGCGAACTTGGAAATCTCGTCGCGGTCAGGGCGCCACGGGAACTGGATGGGATCTTTCAGCGTGCCGGCGGCATATGGGAGCCGGGTTCGCGGCGCTGGCTGATAGAGCGTCGCCGCATCGGTCCGGTGATCCGCGCTCTGCGTACGGCCACCGACCCGCTGTTCCGGAAATCGGGCATCTCGCTGGACTGACCAGATTTTGTGGCCGCAAGCCCCGGCGTTGGGGGTAGGGTAAGGCCGTATGAGCGCGTCGACACCGATGCGGGTCAGTGGGGATCCGCTTGACCCGGCCCCTATTCTGAACAAATTCCTTCAGCCGTGCCCGACCGGCGGCCAATAATGGATGGCGGCAAACAGCGCGCCAGCGGTCACGACGATCATTCCGCCGAGCCTGGTTATCAGCCTGTGCTCGATCAGTGCAGCCTCGGCTCTTACGGCCTGCACGTCGCTGCGTACGGCGGTGATGTCGGCCTTCAATTCAGCCTTTGCGGCTTGCAGGTCGCCCTTGGTCGAGACGTTGTCGTGGATCGCATCAAAGATGACCGAGGCCATGCGTTCGGCCTTGGCTCGCTCGATCCCGGCGTCCTCGATCGCGTTCGCCAGCGTCAGCCGGTCGCTCATGCGGCCCTCCGTCGCGGTGTGCAATCCTCCAGACCGGCGAGCGCAACCGCAATTCCGGCGTCGAACGGCGTCCGGCAAATGACGTGCTTCAACATGGCTCCTTCGGCCTGCGCCCGCGACCTTCTTGCCAATCTTAGCAGGTATTCAACTCCCGTGATCAGCCTCGCCGGCGGTGGCAATCTTGCGCGGCCGACCGCCCGCTTGCCGTTCTCGCGTGAGGCCGCGGCCTTGGCGGGAGTGCGAGTCGCCCACCTGCAGCGCCGAGCTGCGCTGCCATCCAACGTCTTGAGCCCAGCACCCCTTCCAGCAGGGCCGGGACATAGAGATCGGCGTCGATCGTCGGGAAATGGATGCCGAGGCCGAATGCGTCCACCGCGATTGCCTTGAGATCGTCGGTCGAGGCGTGCTGTAGGCCTTCCACGTCGCGCGGTGCAAAGTCGATCTCAACCCCCGTCGTCAGCCGCACGATGACGCGGTTGCGCCCGGCGTCGTAATGCGCGCTCTCGGCTCGGGGGCCGCGCATACGGGCTTCTTCACGGGCCTTGGCAGCCTCAAACTCAGCTCAACCATGGAAACGCCTCCATGCGTCCATCGGTGTCTCTTGGTGGCCAGCGATCAGCCGCAGGACCCGATCATGAGCAGGAGGGCGGTCGTTAGAATGGCACAAGGTAATCTGCCGGCCGCTGGATCAAAATCCCGCGCCAGGGGTGCAGGACCAGCAGGTCCTGATCGCTGGACACGATGGCGCTCGCCTGGGCCGCCAGGGCCAAGTCCGCCGGATCGCAGAGCGTGTGCCACGCTCCTTCGCCGAGAGCCGGACGATAGATCGTCGGGATGAAGATCGACTTGGTAACTGGCGCCGGGTCGGGCAGCGTCTCGGCTCGCTAGCTCTCTCCTCGTCATCGAGCGCGTGCGGTTCCGCGAGGGCAGCGTCCTCGCTGTAGTTGCTGGCGATGCTGTCTGCGACGAGCAGAACGTCGCCACCGCCCAGGCGGCGCAGATCCCACTGCGTGATCCAGCCCTTGATGTATTGCCGCATCGTCCGCGAGCTGGTCCGCTCCGCTGGCGGCAACGGCGGCGCGGGCCAGCCATAGGCGGTGCTGTAGAGATGCTGCATCTTGTCATGGCAGGCGGCCAGGTCGTTCAGCGTGGGCGGCAGCAGACGGTTCTGCAGCACCGTGCGCTCGATATGGCGGATGGCCGACAGCGCCAGGGCAGCATCGGTGGCACGCCCCTTCAGCGTCAACCGCTCCGGCAGCCTCTCGCTATCCAGGCGGGCGTTGATGACCGCGGTGACGAAGTCGTCGGTGATGGCGTAAGCGGTGACGATGCCGGGGAAGCGGCGCTCGCCATCCAGGCCGAGCCAGGCACCGAGAGCCGCATAGGACAGGGCGCGCTGCAACGGCGTATAGCGGCCGATCAGCTCGATCTCGTCGAGCAGGATGCACCAGCCGGCATAACCGACAGCGCGGAACAACAACGGCACGAAGCGGGTGAGCTGCTCCGTCAGCGCCGCGGCCGGGACCGCCTTGAGCGG
This sequence comes from uncultured Alphaproteobacteria bacterium, assembly GCA_963794185.1. Lineage (GTDB taxonomy): Bacteria > Pseudomonadota > Alphaproteobacteria > Acetobacterales > Acetobacteraceae > JAMXLO01. The sequence continues at coordinate 7,279 of CAWCDM010000071.1, forward strand.
ATACATCCTGCCGGCCCCGGCCGCGACAAGCGCCTGGCGGATGGCCGAGGCACTCATCTTGGCGCCGGACCACAGGCGTGCGATCCGGCGCAGCGTCTCGGGTGGCGTGGACGCGCGGCGCACCAGGAACAGGCAGGCGGCGAAGATCGGCGCGAACCCCGCATCGGGCGTGCCAACGGCGATTTCCATGGCCTCCAGCGCCTCCGGTCGCTCGCGCAGGGCGGCGACGCACGCGGCGATGGGGTCATCCGGCCGGTCCGGCAAAGCCGCGTCGCGCAGGGCGGCGGCGAGCACGTGCCCCGGATGCGATAGCGGCGTTTCTTTGCTGACGACGACGCGACTGACCACGAAGCCCTGCTGGCGCGCCACCTCGGCCAGGTAGCCGAGCAGGTGCGACTTGCCGGTGCCGAAGCCGCCGGCCATTCCTATCCCGGTGGCGCTGATCCCGCCGCGCGCCGGGACGGCATCGGCCCAGGCCGCCGACAGCGCTGCATCGAAGAGCTGCTCGATGCCGGACTGTTCGGTGCCCATCAGGCGGATGGCGGCCGCGTTGGGCACGCCCGCACGGAGCGCCTCGATCGCCATCCGGGCCTCGAGCGTCATGGCGCGAGCCACACCAGCGGGGCCACTGGATTCTGCCTGTCGCCGGGCCGCACATCGGGCCACACGCGCATCTGCAATGCCGCATACTGACCGAGCGCGCGACGCGGTTCGCCGGTGGCCAGCGACGCGTCTGCCAGGACCGCCAGGAACAGGCCTGGCAGGTGCTCGATATCGTCGATGATTTCCCGCAGGACCTCGTAGGCGTCCATCACCGCGGCCGGCGAATAGCGCAGCATGCCGTCGGCGGGCGTGGTGCTCGAAAGGCGCCGCACGTCCAGCATCACGACCAGACCGGCGGCGCCGGCCTTGCGCAGGAAATGGCAGAGCGAGGCCAGCATGGCGCGCGCATTGGTACGGGACAGGCGAACCGAGATGTCTGCGGTGCGCAGCACTGCGGGCGCGACCTTCTCGCCGCACAGCCATTGCACAACCGGTCCGGCGGTATCCCGATCCTCTGGCTCCAGCCGCGACAGGCAGAGTGACAGCATGGCGACGCGAAAATCCTGCGCCAGTCGCCGGTCCTCCCACAGATCCGCGGTCAGCCACTGGTCCACGTGGCGGGCCAGCAGGGTGGGGGCCACGGTGAAGGCGGCCGCCAGGTCTGCCACGGTCATCGCAGCGCCTGGCCGCGGCCAGGCGTAGTCGTGCGCGCCGAACAGCCCTTCCAGATATCGTTGTACCAGGCTGTCCCACGGCAGAGCGCGGGCGATGGCGAAGAACAACTCATGCATCAGATGAATGCGGGTGCGCCCAGCCTCGATGGACACCGTGAGCATGGCATGCGCCTGTCCGATGCGGACTAGGTGTTCCGCGGCCGTTCCGACAGCGGCGTCGTCCAGGATGGCGAATTTCACCGCAGCGCCGCCTGCCGGCAGGAACTCCGACAGGTATTCGCGCTCGACGACCGACAGCCACTCAGCGAGCGGCAGCGTTGGCGTGGTCAGCACGTCCATTGGACTGTTCCAGGATAAATCGGATGGCGTAATAGTCGTGCTGCTCGCCGGTTTCATCGAACAAGGTTAGCCGTTTGCCACCCTTGCGCCCGGTGGACCCGCTCAGTTCGAAGCGGCGTCCATGGCTGCCCATGGCGTCGGGCTGCCGGTCCAGCCGCAGCAGGTCGGCGACGAATTCCTCCGGTGGGTAGTCGGCGCCAGCGGCCGGCAGCACGGTCAGCAGACCGTACAGATCCGCCAGTGAAACAAGTGGACCCTGACCCGGCTTGGTGGGGCGCCACGCCGGATCCTCGGCCCGCGCCTTGCTCTCGTAGAGCGAGAACAGGCGATCGAGGAATTGGCGTGCATTGAACCGCTCGGGTCGCTGCTGCAACGCCTTGAGTTGGGCGGCGACGAAGCTCGGTCGGATGCGCTTCTCGAGTTTGCGCCCAACCCGCACGCCCTGGGCCCGTGCGTCGAGCCGCAGCGCCACCGGGTAGGCGGTCACTCGCCCATCCCGCCGCACCAGCACAACGCCGGCGTCCTTGGCCGCGGCGGCGAGTTCATCGAGCCAGGCGCCGCTCGCGAAGGCGTCCGCGACATCATAGTCGAGCGTCGCGGCGGCTCTCGCGAATGGTTCGCCGGTCCGGTCGGCGTCTGCCTTCGCGGCGGCGATGGCGGCGGGCAGGTTGCCAATCACCCCTTCCCGGGCGGCCCGGCGCAAGCGCCGCACCGCCTTCAGCAAGGCCGCAGTCTGTTTCTCGGCATCGGCCAGATCCGCATCCAGCGCCGCGAGGGTATCCTCCAATCCAAGCGCACGCTGGGGCAAATCGGGGGGCTCGGTGTCCATGGGAAGAACCTATGAGGGGGCGTCTTCAGCAACAAGAGACGCTGCCCCGCGCAAGGCCTGACCCCGGCTTCATCCATCGCGTTGCTCTTCGCCTGAACGCCCCTAAGTACGGGTTAAAATCGACCAATGAAAGAGCTCCCTCCCCTTCCCGCCAGAGTTGGTTCAGCCGAGTTCGGCCAACTTGGGAATCTCGTCGCGGTCAGGGCACCACGGGAACTGGATGGGATCTTTCTGCGTGCCGGCGGGGTATGGGAGCCGGGTTCGCGGCGCTGGCTGATAGAGCGCCGCCGCATCGGTCCGGTAATTCGCGCGCTGCGTACGGCTACTGACCCACTGTTCCGGAAATCGGGCATCTCGCTGGACTGACCAGATTTTGTGGCCGCAAGCCCCGGCGTTGGGGGCAGGGTAAGGCCGTATGAGCGCGTCGACACCGATGCGGGTCAGTGGGGGATCCGCTTGACCCGGCCCCTATTCTGAACAAATTCCTTCAGCCGTGCCCGACCGGCGGCCAATAATGGATGGCGGCAAACAGTGCGCCAGCGGTCACGACGATCATTCCGCCGAGCCTGGTTATCAGCCTGTGCTCGATCAGTGCAGCCTCGGCTCTTACGGCCTGCACGTCGCTGCGTACGGCGGTGATGTCGGCCTTCAATTCAGCTTTTGCGGCTTGCAGGTCGCCCTTGGTCGAGACGTTGTCGTGGATCGCATCAAAGATGACCGAGGCCATGCGTTCGGCCTTGGCTCGCTCGATCCCGGCGTCCTCGATCGCGTTCGCCAGCGTCAGCCGGTCGCTCATGCGGCCCTCCGTCGCGGTGTGCAATCCTCCAGACCGGCGAGCGCAACCGCGATTCCGGCGTCGAACGGCGTCCGGCAAATGACGTGCTTCAACATGGCTCCCTTCTTGCCAATCTTAGCAGGTATTCAACTCCCGTGATCAGCCTCGCCGGTGGTGGCAATCTTGCGCGGCCGACCGCCCGCTTGACGTTAGGCCGCGGCCTTGGCGGGAGTGCGAGTCCGCCCACCTGCAGCGCCGAGCTGCGCTGCCATCCAACGTTTTGAGCCCAGCACCCCTCCCAGCAGGGCCGGGACATAGAGATCGGCGTCGATCGTCGGGAAATGGATGTCGAGGCCGAATGCGTCCACCGCGATTGCCTTGAGATCGTCGGTCGAGGCGTGCTGTAGGCCTTCCACGTCGCGCGGTGCAAAGTCGATCTCAACCCCCGTCGTCAGCCGCACTATGACGCGGTTGCGCCCGGCGTCGTAATGCGCGCTCTCGGCTCGGGGGCCGCGCATACGGGCTTCTTCACGGGCCTTGGCAGCCTCAAACTCAGCTCAACCATGGAAACGCCTCCATGCGTCCATCGGTGTCTCTTGGTGGCCAGCGATCAGCCGCAGGACCCGATCATGAGCAGGAGGGCGATCGTTAGAATGGCACAAGGTAATCTGCCGGCCGCTGGATCAAAATCCCGCGCCAGGGGTGCAGGACCAGCAGGTCCTGATCGCTGGACACGATGGCGCTCGCCTGGGCCGCCAGGGCCAAGTCTAGATATTTGTTGTCCGCGGCGTCCCGACAGTCTGTCACGGTCGCTGTAGGCCCCGGCTCGCGCGTTTCGTGGATGCGAACCTGCGGGCCGATCTTCTGGATCAGCTCGTTTCCGGAATCTTTTGGTTTGAACTCGGTGCAGCACATCGAATGCCTCGTTGAACACCGCCTGAGACATCACCAGCGGTCGGTCGCACGGGCCTTTCGTAATGCTTGGTGCGGGAGACCGCCGGCATCCATCGCGGCGCTGACGAGCGCCGAGGCATCGAAGACGATCAGCGGGTCAGCTCGGCCTTGCGGGCGGCGAGTTCAGCCTCGAGCGTCTCGGGTGTCAGTCCCTTTGCCTTCGCATCGGCACTGACCCGCTCCATCGCGTCGAGCAGAGGGTCGTGATCGGGCTGGGGACGGAGGATGCGGCTCACGATGCGGCCGACGGCTTCACGCTTGCGCCTATCCGTCAGCGCCGCGGCCGCCTGGGCCTCCACGGGAATGACGACCTCGACGATGCCAGCCATGCCTACCTCCTACAGTCCGAGCATATAGGGTTTCGGTCCCGATGGCTGCAACGCGTTCGTCACTCGGGGCGTAATTAGCAGCCTCTGCAGTCTCCCTCCCGCCGCTATCGACGTGGACGTTCGCGGCGGCTCGGCTCACCTGGATGGGCATGAAGAGGCCGTCCTGCGCCAGGGCCACGTCGCCTTGCTTCCCAAGCTCCAGGCTGGCCGCGAAGGTGCTGCTCCAGGCCGAATGCCGCCGCAGCTCCGTATCCGCTTTAGTTGCGGCCTCCGGAAGAAAACCGCCGAGCGGGGCCCCGTCCGGCATCTCTCTCAGCAGCCGCAGGATACGGTCTCGGGCCTCCGGCACGGAATACAGTTCCAGCCATCGTGGCCGGTAGACCGGAGCGGTATCAGCGCCTCCGGCGGCGTCATCGAACAGCGCCAGGCAGGCCCATAAGAATGCGATGACATCGACCTCATGCCCGGTCTCGACGGACGTGCCGAGCAGCTCGGGCTGCCCGCGGGCGAACACGTCGTGACCGAGCTGTGGCCGGCGGTCCAACCAGGCGGCAAGTGCCTGAATCTCCTGCAGGCCAATCAGCCGCCCGCGGAGTTGGTCCGCCTCCGCTTCTGCTGCCTGCTGTGCTGGCGAGTCCGCGGGGAGCAGCAGGAGCGAGCGCAGTTGCAGCAGCCAGGACGCCATCACCACCCAGCCGCCCTTCTGGCCTAGTGGCGTTGCCGATGGTGCGTGCTGCAACGCTACCGCCAGTTGATCGACGAGAGTCCCGAGCGAGAGGCGCGCCAAATCAATCTGCTGTGCCCGTGCCAGCTTCAGCAGCCGCTCCAACGGTCCATTAAATCCGTCGAGCGCGAGGAATGGTGTCTCCGCCTCGCCTTCCTGGGCCACCCGATCAGTGGTGATGCCGTCCATGCCCGGCGCCGGGTCAGTTGGGTGGTCGCGGCTGCAACGCGAAGCGCAGGGCTGGCCAGCCTATGGCCAGCCAGGCGATCGCCGCGTGAGGTGTTTCGCCGGCGGTGAAGAACCCGTAGCCGATCACCGCGTGGCCCTTTGGCAGACGCCGCCCCGTTGTCGGGTTCTGCCGCTCTTCCACCTGACGCAGACGGTCAGTCGTTCCCCAATGCTCCGACAGCCAGGCCAGTGAAGCGGGATGGGTCAGCCCCTGCGCCAGAATGGCGGCCGGCACCGGCAGCAGTTGCTGGAGATCAAACGGGCAGGCCCGGCTGCGTCCGACCAGCGCAGCCGCCCTCGCCTGGCGCATCTCCACCCGCTCGCGGAACTGCCGGGCGAGGATGCGGCAGCCTGCGATCGTCAGGTTGCGCCGCTCGGGCGGCTGGGACACCGCGAGGTTAAATACATCCTCCTCGATGCGTTCGACGTCTATCCGCCACGGGACGACACCGGATCCACGCGCCGCATCGGCGAAGGCCGACACCGGCTCGGCCGGACCGCTGATGGTCAGGTGATGATACAGCCAGCGTGGCGCAGCTTCCATCTGGTGCGAGGCCGCATCGGCAAGAGCAGCGGGACGCCGCCCTCTTCGCTTCGGCTGTGGTGCAGGGCCCGGTGGCAGCGGTGTCTCGGCCGGTTCCGCCCCGCTCTCCCAGGGATACCGGAGGGAAAACATCAGAGGTCGAGCATCCCGGCAGGGCTTTCGCTCACCAACCCGGCACGCTGGACGTAGCCGCGCATCGTGCGCAGGTCACGATGGCGGGTGTGGCGCATGATGTCCTCGTCGCGGACGCCCTTGTCATAGGCTGCGGTGATGAAGCCGACGCGCAGCGCGTGGGCGCTGAGGCGGTCGAACCCCTCCACAGTGATCCCGGCCATCTGGATGCGTCGGCAAAGAATCCGGCGGACGGCGTCGGGGTGCAGCGCCGTGTCGCCGATGCGTCCGGCGGTGCTGATCTTCCGAAACAGCGGCCCGGCCTTCCTCTTGGCGACCGCCTGCCAGGCGTCGAACGCCCGCACCGGGCAGGTCTCGGCGTGCCGGCCGCGCGGCAGGCCGATCTCGGCCCCCTGCCCGGCCTGGTCGGTCTTGGCCCGGGCGATGCGCAGGCGCAGCCCGCCGGCAGCGACGGCCACGTCCTCGACCTGCAGCGCCACGAGCTCGGAGCGGCGCAGCGCCCCGGCGAAGCCGAACAGCAGCAGGGCGCGGTCGCGCCGGCCGCGGGCGCTCGCATCGCAGGTGGCGACGAGCTGGCGCAGCATGGCCAGGGTCAGTGCCGCGGCCTTTTGCGCCGGGCGGCCGTGGGTGCGCAGCAGCCCCTGCAGCGGGCCCTGGATGTCACGATGGGCCGGATTCCAGGGCAGATCATTGAAGCGATGCATTTTTCCCAGCGCTGAGAGGCGCCGGCGGATCGTGCTCGGCGCATGGCTCTCGGCGAGGCTCGCGAGATAGGCTCCGACCGTTGCCGGCGCGGCCGGGACGGGCACAAAGTTCTTGGCGGCGCACCAATCGGCAAAATGCTGCCAGTCGGCCTTGTAGGCGCGCAGCGTCGCCGGGGCCGAGGCCTTGCGCGCAAGCGCCTGGGCAGCCGTCAGGGCGGCTTTTCCCGCGTCTGTCGGCATGGCGGCGACAGCCATGTGCGGACGTTCCAGCGGGGCGGGCACCACGTCACCGTGCAGAACAGGTTTGCGATCAGAAACCGAATTCGACCATGGCGGCGAGAATCGGCGCCCGCGGCCGGGGCTGGCAAGCCGATTATTGCGCGTGGCCGAATCAGGCGGCCGGTATGAATGGCGAACTGCCCCGGAGCCAGGGCGGTCTGCATAGACGACTGGGGAGCGAAGCCGGGACGGCGCACTGCGAGAGCAAATCGAGCAGACCAGAGGCGCGGCTGTGGGAAGCGGGCCGGCGCCACACAGGGCCGAGCGCCGGGCTGCTGGCACGACTCAGGCAGGCATGGCGAGGAGAGTGGGAGAAGACCGGGAGGATATTCCTCCCGGCCAAATCACTTCACTGGCCCTTAAAATCGGCCCGCGTGGCTGACAATGCGCACAGGCGGCTTTCGGATGGGTTAAGGCAACGGGCGAGGGAGCCGGCGATACGTCTCGGTCGGGCGCGGTGGATGGAGACTACCGGGGCAGGGTCCGAAGCGGGCGTCCTGGTGCGCCTCAGCCGGGCGGGGAGGGCGGTTCGGAAAGAGCCGGCGAGAGGTCCTCCGACCGAGCCGCCTGGCGCGTCGCAGGACGGTGATCACCGCAGGCGCGCGTGAACGGGGGCGAGCGCAGCAGCACGGCCGCGATTTCCTTCATCGTCAGCGGTCCCTGTGGGGACTGCCGGAAGGCTCCGGCCATGGTGCCCCAGATGATGGCGGTGAGGGCCAGAGCAGCAAAAACGAACTTCTTCATGGAACGAAACCCGACACGACGAGATCGATCATCTCCTCCGTCGTCAGTTCGTGGGCGGACCGTGGCGCCGTGATGGCCCAGATGGCAGTGGCGGTCAGAGCAGCAGCGATCACGAACATCGTCATGGGGCTCCCCTCCGTCAGTTTTTGCCGTGCTCGGCTGACAGGCGGAGATTGCGTGCGTGTGAAGCGCCGCGCTCTGAAGCGCTTCGCACCATGCGCCCGGCACGCGAGGGTCGGGCTTGTCCTGGCGGCGCAGGGCCGCCGGGACGTTCTGCGGTGGTTGATCCGCTTATTCCGCCGATATTGGCACAAATCATATGACCAAGCGGCCGATTATCCCGCGAGGGCGCAATAGCTATCTTCCCGCCATCGCAAACGATGCGATGCAACAGAACGGGGCCCCTCCAAACGAGAGCTCCGCACTCAGGAGAGAGATCATGAAGACCATGCTTCTTGCCGCCGCTGCCGCGCTCAGCCTTGGCATCGGATCTGCTTACGCGGGCGATGGTGAAGGTCCGGCCGGCGGCTACGTCCACCCGGACTACATCTTTCCGGGTTCCGTCTTCGCAGGCGCTGTGCAGAATGCCCCGTCGGTAGCGGCGGCGCAGAACGGCCGGGCTACCCACATCTACGGCACCCATTCGCAGAGCCAGAACCAGGGCGTCTGGCTGTTCCCGCCCAACCAGACCGGCGGTGGTGACAACTAACGCCTGCCGACGCGGCGCTGAAGCGGAAGGGCCGGCTCTTGCCGGCCTTTTCCGCGTGGGCGCGAGAGTCTCCTCCCCAAACTCAGCCCCGGGTCTTTGTCGGGGCGCTTTTTTGCTGATTGGCGATTAGCTGTAGCTGCTCGACGTCACCGGCCGCCGTGCTCGATTTCAAGGGTCACCGGCGGACTTGCCCGGGTTTCGTGGACAGCAGAGCGTTTGGTATCGATCAGATCGTCAGTCCCAGCGCCCTTATCCGTCGCATCATCTTGCAACCGACGCTCACTCCCGGCTCAACGCGACCAGTGCCTCCGCCTCGGTGCCCACGTGGATCGTCTGATACCCGGCCGCTGCCGCCGTGCGGTCCATCTGCGCCGAAGCTATATGCGCCCCGCCGCCCTTGCCGACGATACGCACCACGCGCCGCATTCCCGCCTGGTGCAAGAACGCCTGCAGCTTCTCGATATGCTCCGCAACGTGCTGCGAGGATGGACGCATGTTGGCGATGTCGCTGATACAGTCGAAGCCCGGCCGCAGTTTCGGCAGCAGCGATTCAATCTCTGCCTGCAGCCGATCGACCTCAGTGACATTGAGCGTGTCGACCCAACGCAGGATCAGTCGGTTATGCTCCTGGTCAATGTCTGCGCTATGCATTGCAAAGCTCCTTCCTATGCTGAACTCGGGGCGTCGAGCAACAGGCCTGCGGCATAAAGATAGCGCAGGTATTGGCGGCAGAGCAGACGCCTGCCGCGGGCGTCGGTCCCGGGGAACCTATGCCGGTCGCACGGTGGCGTCATGGGCGAGGGTCACGGCGTGTAGCGGCATGGTCTGCGGTCGACCGAGATGCGGAGGACACGTCGCAAGATCCGGGAGCTTACACAGGTCCGATGAATGGCGCGAGCGCAGCGGTCTGCGCCTCGCCTTCGTGATATAATGTAATCCTGCGGCCTGCTGAGCAGGGCAGAGAGTTCCTGAGGTTATCCCTGGAGCAGCTGCATGTTTACCAGCATCAGAAAGTATCAGGTGAGACGAGGTTCAGCGGCGGAGCTTGCTCGACGGGTGCAGGACGGCTTCGTGCCGCTGTTGCGGCAGATGCAGGGGTTTAGGGGCTACTACTTGCTCGATGGTGGTCCGGATGTACTCATCACCATCAGTATGTTTGATAGCGCGGATGCAGCACTTGCTTCCAACGTGAGCGCGGCGGACTGGGTGAGGAACAACGTCTTGGATTTCACCAAAGGATTGCCGGAAGTCATGGTGGGCGATGTTCTGATCGCCGAGGTCAAGCAGGAAATCCCCGCAAGGGAATCCGCCTTGGCAGTTGGCCTCCATAACCCTGATGCCGATCCGCCCGGCAGTCCGGTCCCGCCGTCCGAATAGGGCAAGCCCTGGCCGGGCATCCGTACTGGGCCTTCGTGCTGAATCAGACGCCGCCGCGGCCCCGCCTGGTGGGTGGCTCGCTGCGGCATCTGGCCGTCATCGGCAGTGTCGGCTGGTCAGCCTCGGCGCACGGGCAGGACTGTCCAGCCGCCGCGATCGAGGGGAGGGCTGCGGTGGAATTCACTGGCACCAAGAGCGCGGACGAGGTTAAGCAGCTACGTGCCTACGTTAGCAACCTGCCGAGGGATTGGCATGGCAAAGCCTCGCGGTGATCTGGACAGGCTCGGCATCCCCGGACCACGGCTTCGGCCGCCGTTCCACTTACAGAGCCGCCCGCACCGGAGCGGGTGCCCGCCGATGGTCCGAAGTCTCTGACGGTGAAGCTGGAGCCCGCCGACCATTGGGCGCTGCGGGACTATTGCACCCAGCAGGAGCGGGAGACGGGCCATAAGGTCGCGCACCAGCAGGTCATGGTCATGGCGTTGCAGGCATTGCAGGCGTTGCCGGGAAGGCGGAAGGCCGCATGAGCGATCTCTACGGCGACGACATCGTGCTGTGGCCCGAGCGCCAGGCCGGGCTGCTGCGCCGGTTCGCCCCCTCCATCCGCCAGCGCCGCGATCCGGCAGGCATCTGCACCGACGCGCTGGAAGGCCTTGCCCCGGTGCCGGACGTCTGCCCGGTCACGCTGGACGAGCTGCTCGGCGAGCCGTGAGCCCATGCGCGCCGGCTGCCGCGTGCCGTGACGTGGCTGCGGCGCCTCTGGGCGGCGCTGCACGAGCCAGCCGGAGCGGTGCCCTGAGTGCGGACTGACACGCCAGAAGGCCGAGATCATCCAGTGCCCCTGCGACTGGCGGCACGACCATGACGACGCGGATCACGCCACGACCCGCTAGCCGACCAATCGGCGGGGGCTCCGATCGGCACCCCGCCGCCTCTCTTGCATCATCCGGGTATCAGATTTTCGGACATCGGCGATCCGGCCGCCGCCATTTCGCCCCCCCGTTACTCCAGCATGGGGAAACACCTCTTCGGGGCGCGCGAATGCATCCGTTGCTGACTCAGATCAATGCGCGGCCGCCCTGCCCTGGGCACAATATCGTCGGCAGAACGCTGCCCCAGCACATGGAGTGTTTTTCAATGCGCTACGCAGATGCTGCCGTAGGCGATACCAAATCCCCGGGTGCCGTGGCTGCGGCATTTGCAGCGGTGCTTTCGGACCAACGATCCGCGCCGGATCCATTCCCTCGCGTCCACCTGTGGTCAGATGTCCGGGGTGCGCTGCACTGGCTTTCTCTGAGGATCATCCAGGCAATGTCCAGACCACGGCCGCCTAACAGGTTGCGGAAAAACGGCCGGTTTGCTGGTTGGTAACGTAACGAACATAACAGCAGGGGCTCTGCCCCTGCCCTCGCCAAGGACAAGTCCTTGGAACCTTGTACTTTCAGTCATGGGGGTCTGGGGCTCAGGCCCCAGCGGGTCCAGAGCCTGCCCCGGGCCTGACCCGGGGGCGGAGCCCTGGCCCCCGTCACGGTGCCTCACGCCACCGGCACAGCCGCGGCCGCAACACCAGCTTGTCGCCGACGAGGTGAAACAGGCCTGATCGGCAAGGTCCGAAAATGATCCTCCATCGTCACGCCTTGCGGCGCGGGTCGCGGCCCGGATCGCCGCCGCCGGCGGCCACGGCCAGCCTCCCGAGGTAGTGGCTCCAGCCCTGCTCGTGACTGGCGCAGGCCTCGGCGTCGGGCAGGCCGCTGTGGGTCATGCGAAGCAGCGTCCCGTCCTCTTGGTCGATCAGGTCGATCTCGATCAGGCTCGACCCCGGCGGCGTCTTTTCGCGCCCCTCCCAACCGAAGCTGTACGCGAGGCGGTGGACCGGGATAACCTCCGTGAACCGGCCTCGAGCTATGTCTTTGCCGGTGACATTGACGAGGTAGATGCCGCCGAGATGTGGCTCCACCGTCGCCTCCGTACCCATCCAGCGCAGGATCTTTTCAGGATCGGTGAGAAAGGCGAAGACAGTTGCGGGCGGTGCTGCGATCTGGACCTCACGCCGGACAATGAGTGGTTCAGCCATCGGAAACCTCCATCGGCAAGACTGCAGCGCGATGCTCTGCCTCGAGTGATTGAGCCGGGCGAGACAGCATCCATCCGTACTGAAGTTGTCTTCTCATGCAAGTGTTGCAGCCGCATGATCACTGGCATGCAGCTGTCCGCCTCCCTCGCCTGGCTGGTCGACGCGGCCGGTGCCGTGCGTGGTGCCGACCACTTCCTGGCGGCGCTCGGCGAGCAACTGATCGCCGATGGCCTGCCGCTCGCCGGCGGTGCCCTGACGCTGACGGCGCCGCATCCGATCATCGCCCGCCGCACCTGGTTGTGGCGGGCGGAAACCGGGCAGGTGATCGAAGGGCTGGGCTTTGGGCCGCTGGCCCCTGCCCGGCAGGGCCCAGGCCAGGGCCCAGGGCAGGGCGATGTCGGCCGCGACTGGCTCGCCGGCCTTGGCACTGGCGTGGTGCAGGAGGATGTCGCCAGCCTGGCGCCAGATAGCCCGGCTTCCGGCGGCCCGGTGCTCGGCTGGGCCGTCTTGCGGCCGCTCGCCGAGCGCGAAGCCGCGCTGCTGCATCAGGCCGCGCGTTTCGCCGCGGCGCCGCTCGCCCTGCTGGCCTCGCGGTCGACGCTCGCGGCACTGCTTGAAGCCTATCTCGGCCGGCGCAGCGCGGCGCAGGTGCTGGCCGGGCGGTTGCGGCGCGAGACCGGCGAGACCATCCGTGCGGTCCTGCTCTATGGCGATCTGCGCGGTTTCACCGCGCTGTCGGAGACCACGGCGCCTGAAACGGTGGTCGACGCACTCGACGCCTGGTTCGACCGCATCGCCGGCGCCGTTCACGCCTTCGGCGGCGAGGTGCTGAAATTCATCGGCGACGGCGTGCTGGCGATCTTCCCGATTGGCGGACAGCCCCCTTCGGTCGCCTGCGATGCCGCGCTGCGCGCCGTCAGCGCGGCCCGCGCCGGCATGGCCCATCTCGACCAGGCACGCGGCCGGCAAGGCCTGCCGGCCCTGCCCTTCGGCCTGGCCCTGCATCTCGGCGAAATGCTGTGGGGCAACATCGGCACCGCCGACCGGCTGGACTTCACTGCGATCGGCCCCTCGGTCAACCTGGTCAGCCGACTCGAAGGGCTGTGCCGGTCCCTCCGCCGCAGCGTGCTGGTCTCGGGCGCGGTTGCGGCGGAGGCGACAATGGCGCTGATCCCCCTGGGCGAGCACGCCTTGCGCGGCATCGCCGCGCCCTGCGCGGTCTTCACCCTGCCGGAGGAATAAGCTTCGCCGGGCACCCGATCGACCTCGGGCAGGCCGCCGCCTCCACACAAACCAACGCCCCCGCCCAATCAGATAGATGGCGGTCCGGCCTTTTCCGCGTCTCGCGTAACAGCCTGATGGGCGCCTGGCTCGCACTGCTGCCGCTCACCGTCTGAACGGCTGCGCTGGGAACCATCATGTGATTGATTTTCCTTTGGGGATTTAGGCCGGTTTACGCTCGAAGCGGGTGGCTTCGCTGCGCAACCCCAGGTAATTCCCCCACGCGCGATACGCGGCAATCGCGGTCAGATGCGGACGCGGGCAGCAAAATGCCGTTCGAACTCCGCGCGCAACGCATCGGCCATGCCCGGCTTGATCTCGAAGCGAATTGCCGGGGGCTTGACGGCATAAAGGCCGAAATCTATGGCGCGCACCACATTGAACAAGTGCCGTCTGGCATATGTCCGGTTGGGTTCGGGCATGTCCTTGAATTCAGGAAGACAATGGAATCTGTGCCAACCCTTGGTGAACAGGATCGGGCTGTCTTCATTGGCGGAGGCCTTCAGCTTTCCGATTTCAAAAAAGCGAACGAGTGCTCACTGAAATGCTGCCTGTGATAGGGATTGACCAGGTTATATTCACTCAACGTAACATAAGGCACCTCGATCAGAAGCCGGGCGCCATGCTGCAATACCCGCCAAATCTCGCCTAGGGCAAACAGGTAATTTTCGAAATGTTCCAGTGCATGGTAGGAAAATACGCAATCAGCGCTGTTGTCCTCGAATGGCAGCCTGTTTCGGTTCAAGTCCAGGCACAGATCGCCACCTCGTATTTGGTCGATGTTCACAAATCCATCGTTCTCCAACCGCACCGCGTCAGCCGCATGTTGAACAATCTCCAAGGAGCCACGGTTCTTCATCGGGTGCCGAGCGGATATGAGGTTGCGGATCCGGATGATGCCTGGCTGCTGGCGCTGGCCGACACGGCGTGCGCCGATTACGTGGTGACAGGCGACAAGAGGTCCGGGCTGCTGGCCGAGCGCCGTATCGGAATCGCCCGCATATTGACCGCCGCCGCGTTCTGCAAGGTCTTCGAATGATTCGTGACCAGGATAAGCGTCGCTGCTCGAAGGCTGAGCTTGCGGCCGATAGGGCGGTCGAAGGCGACTTCTGCCAAATCAGGGAAACGAGAATACGCTGAACAACGACGTGCCAACACCCTGTGGGCGGGAGCCATTGGCCTGAGCCGCCGCACCATTATTCTGAGCCGCGAGGACGCGGGCGGGATCGGCCTGCCGGTGTGCCTGGATTGCCGCCTGCTGCTGCGCCTGGACCGTGGTGAACAGCGTGGGCGCAGACTGGCCGTCGCCGTCGCCGGCGTAGGCGGTCCCGATGCCAAGGCTGATCACCATCGCGGCGGCGCGAAGCACGAAAATGATTTTCATGGTCTCACTTCTCGTTGGCTGACGTCAGGGTGCCACTGCCGATCGCGCCGCGATCTGAAATGCTTCACATCGCCTGGCGGTCCATCACCTGGCCACGCGGCCTTGGCGGCGCCGGCTTGGATTTTCTGGCAGTCCATTGGCCGAAAGATCCGGCCGCCACCCCTGTCGGTCGGCACTACGGCAGCGATCACCACATGCGCAAGTGGGCAGGAGTGATCGACCAGCCGGGAGCCGCGCCGGCTTCCGTGATCGACCAACCGGCTTCCGGTGCGGCTTCTTCCATTGTCAGTTGTTCCTGTTGGGACTGCCGCAATGCGACCGCCGCGGTGCCCCAGACGATGGCGGTGACGGCCGTGACGGCCAGAGCGGCGAAGATGAACAGCGCCATGGGGCTATCCTTCCATCAGTCCTGCTGACAGGCAGAGACTGCACCGAATGGAGGCGCCACACTGTGAATCGATTCACCGCGCCGACAGTCACGGCGGCGTGAAGTTTGGGCGTCTGTGGCTGTGGTGTTTGCGTGCCATTGGGACGGTCTGGCAGCCTGTCGGACTTAACGCGACGCGGTTTTCTACCGTAGAATCGGGGAAGTGATTCGCTCCGTTGTCAGACAGAGACATTGCACTGCATGAGCAACTTCCGCCCGATTGACCGCGACACTGGCTTCCTTCTGCCGCCTTCGGTGGACGATTGGCTGCCAGACAAACACCTGGCGCGCTTCGTGGTTGAGGTGATCGACGGCCTTGAGCTGAGCGGGATGTGCAAGAGCTACCGCGGTACGGGCTCGGCCTGCTACCACCCGGCGCTGCTGCTAGGCGTCCTGGTTTACGGCTATGCCACTGGCGTGTTCTCCAGCCGCAAGCTAGAACGCGCAACATATGACAGCGTGGCGTTCCGCTTCATTGCCGCGAACGACCATCCGGACCACGACACCATTGCCACGTTCCGACGGCGCTTTCTGCCACAGATCGAGGCGCTGTTCGTGCAAGTGCTGCTGTTGGCACGCGAGATCGGTGTGCTGAAGCTGGGCACAGTTGCGCTGGATGGGACGAAGATCCACGCGAATGCCAGCCGGCACTTGGCGCTGTCGTATGAACACGCCGGGAAGGTGGAGGCACAGCTGAAGGCCGAAGTGGCGGAGCTGCTCGCGAAGGCCGAGGCGGCGGACCAGGCCGATATTCCGGACGGCATGTCGATCCCTGCTGAACTGGCGCGTCGCGAAGTCCGTTTACGCAAGCTGGCGGCACGCGAGAGCGAAGATCGAAGCGCGGGCGCGTGAGCGTTTCGTGGGAGCGGCCAAGCATGCCCCTGCGAAGGCGGGGGACAGCGGCGACCGGCAAGAAGCCCAGCGGCCGCGTGCCGCCGCCGCCGGTCGCTGCGCCACTGCCGAGCGATCAGATCAATCTGACCGACGAGGAAAGCCGGATCATGCCGGCGGCCGGCGGCGGTTTCGAGCAGTGCTACAACGCGCAGGCGGCGGTGACCGCGGGCAGCCTGCTGGTGGTGGCTGCCGATGTTGTGCAGGCACCGAACGACAAGCAACAGCTTGCACCTGTCCGCCAACAACGCATCCGGCTGGCCAAGTTCGTCGGGCAGCGCAGCGAGTTTGTCCAGCATGGAATTGCGGAAAGTCGAGCAGAGGCTATCGTAATCTGGGAAGGTCTGCCGCAGACGATTCTCCTCATAGAATATTCGCTGAACCTGAAACGCACCGTGAACCAGGAACAATACCAACGTCATAGGAGAATAGTATTGGGAGTGTCCAGCGAATGGGGGGATCATGCCGCGTTGGCTAACCGCTCGTTCTGGTTGGCATGCGGCTGAAATCGGTGGCCCAATCCAGAGCCGAGCGTTCCATTGTAGACCGCGCAGCGAACCTGAAGCAGGAGATCAGCACCTCTTCGGGACCAGCGCATCTGCTGCGATTTGTTCATTCGCCGATTGACGAGAAAGTTTGCGGTTCCTTCTGTAATCGAAGTTCCGACACGCAGACCGGCACGGTATCGCTTGGCGTAGTTGATGAGCCAACTACTCTGGCCTCTGAGATAACGGTCGACGTCAAGCAGTGCGTGCCACAGCCTGCGCGAAGGCGCGCTCCTCGTGTGTTGGCCGCGTTCATCCTTGTAAACATGCATGACCTTGCGGACCCGGTCGATGCTGCGCCTGGCATTCTTCGCCTTGCCGTTCCAAATGCGCCAGCGCAGACGTTCGACCTCGTCGACGATTACGGACTTTGCTTGCATCCTGCCGGGATTGTCGGTCGGCAACCCGCCTGCTGTCTGCGCCGCGTGCTGGATCCGCATTGCGATGTGGAACCAATCGAGGAAGGGTGGCGTCGTGATACCGGCATCGACAAGGATAGACCGAAGACCGGGACAGCCGTCGGTGAACGCGGTCACTTCGGTGTCGTCGGTTCGGCCAACGGCGCGAAGGCTCTGTCGGATCAGCGTCGAGATGTCGGTGTCAGCCTTGGCGACTGCTCCGAACACCTGCCGACCTCCGCTCGCAGTTTCGACATTGCCGACGCGCACCTCCAGGTGACGTTCGCCCTCTTCGCGGCTGCGGATGAACGTCGAATCCACGCTGACAGTGATCACTGCTGCCGCAGTTGTTGGCTGGTCAGAGGTTGCAATTCCAAGCTGCGCGCCGATCCGCAGCGTATGGTTGCGCAATGTCTCAGGGCTCCGACCGGCGTCAATGGGTAGCAGATGTTGCAGGACGCCAGAAGCGACGCGATAGGTCATCAGGGCGGAAAGATGGGCCTGCAGTTCGTCCAGCTCAGGTGTCGATCGGCAACGCGATGGCCAACCGACGCTCGTCTCGATGCGATTGCAGGCGGTGCATCGAAACCTGGGAAGCGGCACCGTCACTGCGCCAAACAGCGTCGCTATGCGATGGCTCCGCCAGTCCTTCAGATGGCATTTTCCGCTGCAGGCCGAGCAGCACGGCCGCTGCAGCCCATGGCTGTCGGCTTGCGCGGAAACGACCGCTCGTTGAACGCTCGCCAGAAGCTGCTTCGCTTCGGGCAAGGTCAATCCCAGGTCAGCAATATCGCCAAGACCTTCCGGCCGGCAGATCTCTATCAGATCGGTGCTCAGGCAGCGGGCATCACCCTCTGTCGCAATCAACCGCAACACCCATCGCATCCCCGTTCCCCCGGTCGGCTATCGACCCGACCGACCGTACCCCCTGTGTCGTCATACCCCCATTCTCTGGACACTCCCTTGAGCTATGCGCTAACCAATTGAAATCACTCAAATTCCTTAGCGTCACTTTCTGCATGCCGGGGACGAGAACCCCCAGTGGCACGCTTCGTATGGGGTCGGCCATGATGACCTCGCGCGCCGCCCTTGGTGCCACGCTCACGCACCCCGAGAATGTATTCCAATCCTCGCTGCTCCAGAGCGGGGATGGCGGCGGCGGCGCCCTCGCCCTCAAAATACAGCGAGGTGGTATCCATGAACGCGACCGAAAGATCCGTGAGCAACGAGCGTCGACGGGCCAACTGGCGCCCCTCGACGAGATCCTTGATACAGCGCGCAACCAAGGTTCGGCCTTCCTGATCGACCGCGGGCAATTCCTCGCCAAGCCAGGCCATGGCACGGTAGAGGTGATGGAGTTGCGGGCCATCGACACCCTCGATGCGGCAGTCGCCGCGCCATTGGTCGCAGACGCGGTCGGAGTTGGAGATCATCAGCCGGTGCAGGACGGTGAGGACGACGGCGCGCTCGACGGAGGTTGCCCGCTCCGGCCATGCGGCTTGACTGCAGCTGGATCATTATGCTGTTTACGGTGGCTGATCCCATTGTCATTCAGCATAGCAAGGGTATGGTTTCTTACGCGCATCGGTCGTGGCAAACTGCCATTCGACTTCCGCTATCGCGACGCGCCATCGCTCCGCCGGGGTCTGATGCCACATCACGCGCAAAGGGATCGTGCCGGAACTCGCGCTCCGGGCCGTGCAACGCCTGCCAGGTTCGCACCCGGCGCTCCAGGGTGCGGCGCGTGCCTGCGATGACGACGCCGCATCGCGGCGATGCTGACCGGGCGCAGACCGGGCACCGACTTCAGCATGGGGACAATCTCACTATAATCTCATGACTGGACGATGCAGATGGTGCCATGCAGCAACAGGGCGCCACACCACGACAACCGCCGGCTCCAAGTGTTTTTGCCAGGCTCGGAAGCGAGTGCCGGTCTGGCGTCAGTTCGGGCAGGTTGGACCGGCGGTCTTCCGCTACGTTGAGGGGTGGCATATTCCTACATAGTGCCGCATCGGTACCGCCTGCTCTGACCGATTGTCTGCGTGGACAAACCTATCATGCAACATATTATAGCATCTGAGCTTAACATCCACTGCCGAGCTGGTCAGGCGCCTTCTGTGACCCGCGGGAGTTCCAATAATTTGGCCGGCCGGCAACGTGGCGGAGACGAGATAGCAGAGTGACATCCTGATGCAATCCTCTCATTCTCCAACCTCGTTCTCGCCCAAAGTCATGATCATTGTTGATCCTTGCGTGCGGGATTTCGTTGGCCATCACTTGGAATACAACGAAGCGCTCGTTCAGGCAGCAGAGCTGAACGGGATGACGGCGGTCACGTTGGGCCCCCGCGACATGCCTGACGAGGTCCAGAGGCGAATCAATGGCGTAAGATGTTTTTCGCACGACATCTGGAAGCGCTTTCCGGCGCTGGCCGAGAAGTCGCCGCTGCTCGAAGTTTTTTGGTCGAAATCTCATTCATTTCGTCGATATCTGCGGCGGGTTGCGACAGAGTTGGCGTGCGCGCCCTCGGCAGACCGCGCAGACGAAGGATGGCGTGATCTTCGTCACCATGCTGACCCTGCATCAATTGGTTGCTTGGTCGTGGTTTGCCGCCCTGTTCGGCAATCGGCATCGCCCGATTGTCCTCCGCCTAGGGTATGAACCGAGCTATTGCCAGGGGCCAGCAGCCGATCTGACTTTCCGTTTGATCGAATGGGCGGTGCGGCGTGGCAGGGTGCGGCTGGCGTCTGACAGTGCACGCATGGCACAGGCGTACACGAAACTCACCTTCGCCCCAATCGACGTTTTTCCCATCCCGCTTACCGGCAGGCAGCCGGCCGAATGCGACGGCCGCCCCGCGTTGCGGCCAAAAGGGCCCCCACAAGACCCCTTCAACAGGTCGAGCGACGCCGCGCACCGGGTCCGATTTCGTAAGCCTGGGCGAGGCACGCAGCGAGAAGGGCATTTTCGATCTCATCGCGGCAATCATCGCGCTGGAGGAATTGGGGAAGGCTGATGGCCTCTCCTTCGTTATTCAATGCAATACAAAGGATCCGACGATCGATAGGGCCTGTGGCGATCTGGCACGGCGCAAGTTCGACTCCGTCATGCTGGTTCGTACACCGTTACGGAGCGACCAGTACAAGGCGCTCCTGGCCGGCGCTGACGCCGTGCTGCTGCCTTATACCCGGCACGTCTACGGAGCGCGCAGTTCCGGCGTATTCATCGAGGCGGCCGGTGCCGGCAAGCCATTGATCGTCACGGCGGATACCTGGATGAGCGACGAGCTCAATCGGTTTGGCGCTGGTATCACATGCCCGGAGCGCGATCCTACTGCGCTGGCCCAGGCGATTTTCGATCTCGCCGCGATTTTTCCCGATAACCAGCGCGCCGCCCTGGCGAAAAAACCGACTTGCCTCGATTGGCACAGCCCCAAGGCCCTGATCGAAGTGCTGACGTGTAGACGTCCGCCGGAGGTCTCACCACGTACTGAAATACGCGTCGGTGTGCTCTACCCGTGGGGCGACATCCTGCAGCGCCGCGCCGGCGCCAGCGTGCGAACCAACCTGATGGTTGATTTCCTGCGCGACCATGTGGACCGCATCCGAGTCCTGCAGGAAGGGAAGACGCCGACAAGAGAAGACGGGATCGTGCGGTACCAATCAGTCGAGATCGGCGAACGCAGGCCGATCTTCCGCTGGCTGTTCCAGACGCGCTGGGGGCTCGCCTGTCGCGGGGCGCAGGCCGACTCGTCCATTTATCTATGGTACCACTTGCGACATAGAGGCGATCGGCAGTTCCGGTTGCGAATTCACGAATTGGTCCGTTGGGCAGACGTCGTGATGCTGGAATACCCGTTCTGGGGCGACGTCGTGACAGCGGCGTGCCGTCTCCATGGCAAGCGACTGGTGCTCACGCATCACGACATCATGCATCTCGTTGCCGCGGACTGTCGGCCGTTATGCCGTGCGCTGCGTCGCTATGACGTCGCCTGGTCGCAAGCAGCCGATGCGACGGTGACCGTGACCGAGGAGGATCGCCTGACACTTGCTGCCCTGGGCGTCCCGTCGGTCGAGATCCGCATGCCGGTGGACATCGCTGGTCTTGCCCCTTTGGCAGATGGCCGATCGAGGCAGCTGCTAAGGGAACTCTATGGCATCGATCTCGGGACCTCACGTGTTGGTTTGTTCGTCGGTAGCACGCACATCCCGAATTGCAATGCCGCGGCCGAACTGCGTCGACTTGCACTAAGTGCCCGTGAACAGGTCGCGGGCGATGCCCTGCTTCTTGTCGTTGCTGGCGGTTGCGCCGAGCCGGAGCGGCACAGCAATTTCATCGCGCTTGGCAGTGTCGATGACGTGGCATTGCGGTTGTTGTACGATGCTACCGATGTCGTGCTGCTTCCGCTGAAGCAGGGCCTCGGCGCCTCGATCAAGACGATCGAGGCGATGGCCACCGGTAAGCCTGTAATTGGCACCACCCTCAGCTTCCGTGGGTATCCGGTCGTCTCAGGGCGCGACTGCATCGTTGAAGACGTGGTCGAGCGCTTTCCCGACCGGATCCGGGGACTGCTCGCAGTCCCCAGCCTGCCCGAGACAATGGGCACCGCGGCGCGTGCTTTTGCCGAGGATTACGACTATCACCGCGTGAACGCGCCCTACTTACCTTTGATGGGCCTACCTGACGATGCGACAATACACTCGGCTGTCACCAATGATCCGCCACAAGCGATCGCGTACAGAGCGTCCTTGTTGCGGACGCTCGGACAAAAGATAGCGGAGCACGGGGCGGCCGATCCCGAACTCGTCGCGTTTGCCCGGGATGCGCTTGCAAGATGTGGACTGACGCGCGATTCGGTACCTGGTGCTGGCCAAAATGGACGAAATGCGGGGCAACCTGCAGGGTGCGTTCGCGCATTACACCGAGGCATCGGCGATAGATCCCGTGGATTTCTTAGTCCGGCTCGACCGAAGTCGGTTGCTGAGTAAGCTCGATCGTACTGCCGAGGCCGAGGCGGAATACCGGCGGGCCATCGGCCTGCACACGAGGCAGCTTTGGGATCTGTCGGGCTGGACGCGTGGAATGGAGGTCGCCTGGCAATTCTTCTATCAGTCGTTGCACGATCAGGCGCTGGCGCTGATACAACCTATGCTGAAGGCACGTCCGGAGGATGGAGAAGCCAACTACCTTGCGGGGCTCTGCCTGCAAGGCAAAGGAGGCAGTGCGGAGGAGACGCTGGCCCACTTTGACCGGGCCTTGGCGGCGGGCTTCGACGAGTTCTGGGTGCGCTTTCACCGTGCGCCTATTCTGCACCAGCTTGGCCGTCGGATTGCCGCCATGATGGATCGGCGGCGATGCCGCGTGCTGCAGCGGCGGGATCCCAACCTCCCAGAACACACACCTGGCACCTTTAAGCGCTCCTCCGATGAGTTCAAGGCGAAGACTTGGCGTTTGTTCTTCGCCGGCAAGCACCGAGCCGTCGCCAGGCGAGCGCAGCGGCAGCTTCGCGACGAACCGGATAATGGGGAGTGGCACTATCTGGCGGCTCTGGCCCTCCACAATTCGCAGGGCCACGCGGCGCTCGCTCATTACGACCGGGCCCTGGAACTTGGCTTCGATCGGTTCTGGGTTCTCTGCAACAGGGGTTACTTGCGCTACGAGCGCGCTGACCTCGTCGGCGCCGAAGCTGATCTCGCCGCCGCTGTTGCTCTTCAACCGGACCATGAAGTGGCGCGCACGCGACTGGCCCTGGTGCGCGATGCCCAAACCGAAAGAGTGAGCTGAAGGCGGGCTACCGCTCCACCGCTTCGGCCATGAACTCGCCGGCATTCCAACGGGCCTGAAAGTCCGCGTAGGCGTTCGCCAGTCCGGCCTTCAGGCTGATCGATGGCGTCCATCCCATCGCGGTCAATCGTGTCGTGTCCAGCAGTTTGCGCGGGGTGCCGTCCGGCTTGCCGATGTCGAACTCGAACCGGCCGGCCCACCCCACGACTTCGGCGATCAGGCCGGCCAGCTCGGTTATCGAAACCTCGTGCCCGCTGCCGATGTTGATCGGGTCGGCTTCTGCCAAGGTCTTCATTAGAAACAAGCAGGCATCGGCGAGGTCATCGACATGCAGGAACTCACGGAGCGGCGCGCCGGAGCCCCAGATCACCACGCGGTCGGCCTTCTCGAACTTCGCCTGGTGAATGCGTCGGAGGAGGGCGGCGGCAACGTGGCTGTTGCGCAGATCATAGTCGTCGTCCGGCCCGTACAGATTGGTGGGCATGACAGAGATCAGGTTGAGGCCGTACTCTCGCCTATAAGCCTGGGCGAGCAAGACGCCGGCAATCTTGGCGATCGCATACCACTGATTGGTTTCCTCCAGTGGGCCAGTCAGCAGACTGCTTTCGGTGATTGGCTGCGGCGCCAAGCGCGGATAAATGCAGGACGAACCCAGCAGCAGGACCTTTTCCGCTCCTGATTTGCGCGCGGCCTCAACGATGTTCGACTGAATCATGAGGTTGTCATAGAGAAACTGGGCTGGATAACTGTCGTTGGCGAGGATGCCGCCGACTTTCGCAGCTGCGATGAAGATGAATTCCGGCCGATTGCTGGCGATCCAGTCTTCGGTTTCCGCCTGCCGGCGCAGATCGAGCTGCACATGCGGTACCGTCAGCAGCACGGCCCCTTCGCCGGCCAGTCGTCGGACCAATGCGGCGCCAACCATGCCGCGATGACCAGCGACCCAGACGCGTCGGCCTGCCAGTGACAGTTCTCGCGATGCCATCCTGGCCTTCCTCAATCTGCGGCAGCTCGCCGGGCATGGTCCGGCGAGGTCAGCCTGGTCAGGTCGGAGGCGACCATCTCCCGAACCAGTTCACCGAACATTACGGTCGGGCGCCAGCCCAGCTTCTCGCGCGCCTTGGTAGCATCGCCCAGCAGTGTTTGGACTTCGGTGGGCCGGAAATAGCGCGGATCGACGCGCACTAGAACCGCGCCGGATGCCGGATCGACGCCGGCCTCATCCACGCCGGCGCCGCGCCAAACAATCGCGCGGCCGACCGCAGCAAAAGCGCGCTCCACGAACTCGCGCACAGAATGCTCCTCCCCGGTAGCTAGAACGAAGTCATCTGGCTCGGAATGTTGCATGATTCGCCACATACCTTCGACATAGTCGCGAGCATGGCCCCAGTCGCGCCGGGAATCCAGGTTGCCCAGAAACAACTCGCTCTGGTATCCAAGATGGACCGCCGCCACCGCGCGGGTGATCTTGCGGGTGACGAAGGTCTCGCCACGGATCGGGCTCTCGTGGTTGAACAGCACCCCATTGCTGGCAAAGATATTGTAGGCCTCGCGGTAGTTCACGGTGATCCAGTAGGCGTACAGCTTCGCCACCCCGTATGGACTGCGCGGATAGAACGGAGTGGTCTCGCGCTGCGGCACTTCCCGCACGAGGCCGTACAGTTCCGAGGTCGAGGCTTGGTAGAACTTTGTCGTCTTCTCCAGGCCAAGGATGCGGATCGCTTCCAGCAGGCGCAGCGGACCAAGCGCATCGGCGTTGGCCGTGTATTCCGGCGTCTCGAAGCTGACTTGCACATGGCTCTGCGCGGCAAGATTGTAGACCTCGTCCGGCACGATCTGCTGCAGCAGGCGGATCAGGTTGGTCGAGTCCGTCATATCGCCGTAATGCAGCAGGAGCCGCGGCTTGCCCTTGTGCGGGTCCTGATAGAGATGATCGACGCGCTCGGTGTTGAACGAGGACGACCGGCGCTTCAGCCCGTGCACCATGTAGCCCTTGGCGATCAACAGTTCCGCCAGGTAGGCGCCGTCCTGCCCCGTCGTGCCCGTGATCAGGGCGGTCTTAGCCATGGCGTGGTTCCCTTCTCCGGCGCCCTTGCGCCTCGCAACCGTTTGCCGCACCCCACTGATCCCTCCCACCGGTGCAGTTCGGGATGTCAGCCGTAGCGGGTTCCCGCACAGATTTCTAGTCCGACGCGGTCACGCCCTCACTCCCGGGTCGGACTGTGAAGGCCGAGACACCCTCGTACCCACCCGCTTAGGCCGGTGCGAGCAGGTGTTCATGATCACCGGGATTGGTGTTCACGATCGAACGGATTGACCGTTCACGATCACCGGAATGCGCATCGATGACAGTGCGGCGATCAATGCCTGATACGGACCGAGGAACAGATCGCCGGTGGCCAGCCGCCGCCGGTAAGTGATCCATCGCTGCGCCAGGTGGTGCGACCGATCGTGTAGCAGGTGGCAGCGCTGACAAAGCGCGCGGAGGTTCGTCAGCCGGTTGTTCGTCGGGTCGCTGTCGAGATGCGCCGCCGCAAGCACTACACGGGTCATCCGGAACTGGGTGGCCTCCACAAGGTCAGGCCACCGGGCCATGCGTCCCTGGCGATCCCGCCAGGTCGCCGCTTGCTCGTCGAACCACCGCCCGTCCGGCAGGCAGCGGATGAGGGCGAGGTGTGGTCGCCGACAGCGCTGGCACCTACCTCCGGCGCGCTCGAAGCGAACGTGGCTGCTCAACTCACGCCAGTGCGGCGGATAGAGCGGCCGCAATTCGGGGCGTATAGGCATCGCTATGCTGCCTTCTTCCCAAGCACGCGATAGACGCTGGCGCGGCCAATGCCGAGCCGTCGTGCAATCTCGGCAGGGCCGAGATTTTCCCCGTAGCGGAGCTTGTTAACGACAGATGCATCGATCTTCGCCTTCCGCCCCTTGTACACGCCACGCGCCTTTGCTGCGGCAATGCCTTCGGCCTGTCGTTCCTTCCGCAAGTTGGTTTCGAACTCGGCGAACACACCAAGCATATCGAGGAAGGCCTTGCCAGCCGCGGTGCCCGTATCGATCGGCTGCTCAGTCGCGCGCAAGGTCACGCGTCTCTCCTTCAGCTCATGGACGATGTTCTGCAGTCAAAGAAGAACACCGAGAAAGGTCCGGCGGGCAAAATGCGATCGGCGCTGAAGCAAATTTGCGTCGACGCCGATGTTGAACCAGAACGTTTTGCTGTCTTCCATAATGGCATCACCATGCTCTCTGGGAAGGTGCAACAACTTGACGGCGCGGTTCGTATTCGGGATCCCTATGTACTCAACGGGTGCCAGACGATCAAGAATGCCTTTTTGTTCCGAGTCGATGGCAACCTAAGGTCTAAGATTGACGATGATCGCTGGAAGCAGATTTCCGTACCGATCCGCATTGTTGAGACCCGTGACGACGAACTCATTCGGTCGATTACGGTGAACAACAACCGACAGAATGCGATGTCGCCTGCTGCCTTACGGTCGAACAATTCTGTACAGATCCGGCTTGAGCAGCGGTTTAGGGATCGCCACATTTTCTATCAACGCCAAGAAGGAGCATTCGACAATATCTGGGCAATGCAACCAGAACTGTTGGAAGACGAATACGAAAATACTCAGGGCAAGTGTGTTGACATACGTGACATTGCACGGGCAATCGCCGCTGCAGCTGGTGAAACAAGGCTTGCACTGCACCCAAATGATCTCTTCGAGAGCGATGCAGCGTACCAGCGTTGCTTCAACGAAGCAACACGGCTCCGGTCCATCGCATTTCTGACATTCCTCCACAACTTGCATGGTATCATTGGGCTTGTGCTGAAGAAAGACCTGAGCCTGGAGCCACGCGAAGGTGGACCGAAGGCTTCGTATTTCGTGTTCCATGCAATTTGTCTGCTTGTGCGGTATCTTGCAAGAGAGGGTATGCACGACTTTGTCGTCCATTGGGGATCTCAAGTGTACGGCCGCGACAAGGATTTTCGAGAAGCAATCCGAGGCATCCTCAATGCCTATAAATCGGGAATTCGGAGAGAAATCCAGAACGGGCTCTTGAGTTTGGAATCCACCGATACCGGCAAGATGAATACTGCATTCGAGCGGTGCAAGAAAGCATTGAAGCTAACGGACGGAATTGATCCTTTTCAGGAATTTGCCCGGCTTGACCAAGAAGTTGCCAGGCTTGACGCAGCGTGAAGCGCGTCTCTATCAGGGGGGCCTTGCGCGACCGGGGCGGCTGGCCAGCGAGCACGGTTTGCGGATTGCTGTTTCCACATGAGGCTGCATTTGTCCTCAATAGGTTGCGGGGGCTTCCGATAGGACCAGCCGAGCAGACATCGCGCCGGATCCCTTCACGGCCGGATCAGTGGGAGATGCTGCCCCGCATGCCCCCGTCCGAACGCGTGAACTGGCAGCCCATCAGCCAGATGCCGCTCGTCGCCAGCATGATCAACGGCGCCATGAGCGACACCGTCGACCATATCCAGACGCTGACCAAAGCACGTGCCCAGCCGCATGTTCTCGACGACGCCATCATGGACCGGGTAAACGCGTCCACCGCAAGTAGATGGAGTTTGTCGATATCTATGCAGAGCAGAACCGTCGTTTGCGCCAGGACCTGCGGGTCAGCCGTCGTGTGTCAGCCTGGGCATTATGGTAAGTTGGGACGCCAGCGCTCAACCGGCTCCGGCCTGATGTGAACCCCGCTTCCGGTGGCGCCACGGCATCCCGATTGTTATGGTGCGCAATGCGCTTCTCTGCGGGCACCGTCGCGAACGCAGCCGCATGGGCCGTCCTGGCTGTCCTGATCGCGGTTGCCTTCGTTACGGTCAACCTCTTGGGGCCGGCCGGGCTTGTGATCCTCGGGTTGTTCGTCCTGTTCATTTGCACTGCGGTGAACCTTTATGAGGACACTCCAACTTGGGGAACAGAAGTCTTCAAGGCGCGAATTGCCAGCCACGGCTCTCCGGAGCAGCACGCGGCGATGTTCGATGAAAAGCGCGCTTCCCTGTCCCCCCTTCGGTTTTACCGCTGGTGCGGCGTTGTGCTGGTGGTCGCCGGAGCGGCAGGGTTCATTTGGCAGCGGGTGTGGTAGTGCCGAGCGCTGTAGAAGCGGCGGTGCCACCAGGGGACCGCCGCGGCATTTCTGTTGGCCGTCACGTCGTACGGCGACCCAGGTGATGATCCACCGACGCCGCAGAGCGGAGGTGTACCAATCCTGCTGCAGGCCGCCGGCCGAGGCTGGCGACCAAATCCGAGGCGACCGATAATGGTCAGGCGCGGGAATGCGCCCGGACCATCGCGGCCTGGAAGCCACTGCCCGTGAAGCCCCGGCTGGTCAGGCTGCCCGGCAAGCGGCAGTAGCCGATCAGCACGGCGGCCGCGTGAATTGCACGGTTGGCTATAGCTGGCCGTCGCTGGCGCAGCGGCAAGCCGATACGGGTGATTGCGAACCGTGGTCATCACGGCGCTTGGCGTGCATGGTAGATGGGCCCACGCCGAGCCCGTTCCCTCGCCCCTTGGTTCCGATGAACTTCCTACTCGTGCTGATGGTGTTACTGGTGATCGTGCTGACGTACATGACGCGGCACGGTGGTTACGGCCCCTGAGACTGTCGGACGCGGACCGCGACATGTCAGGCAGGGATCCCGCACGCCCTGA
Organism: uncultured Alphaproteobacteria bacterium; assembly: GCA_963794185.1. Lineage (GTDB taxonomy): Bacteria > Pseudomonadota > Alphaproteobacteria > Acetobacterales > Acetobacteraceae > JAMXLO01. The sequence goes on from CAWCDM010000071.1 coordinate 35,616, forward strand.
CCTAGCGCCCCATGCGAGCCAGTAGCGCAGCCCGAATGCGCGCTTGATCCATACCGGCCATGATCGCCTGCGCATCAAGTTGCGCCTGCTGTCCGCCCCAGTTTTCCCGCTCATCCCATGCTTGCTCGAGCGCCGGGCTCGTGCCGCACGCCGACAAGCACACCATCATGAGGGCGGTCACAGCGCGCATTACCGAAAGACGCTCCGCCAGTGTCGCCAACCGACCGTAGCAGGACGTTAAGGGGAGATGCGAGATTCGTGGAAGGCGGGCCGGCTCCCGCCGGACGAGCGAATGGTACTATGCCCCCAACACACGGTAGACCGAACTCCGGGCGATGCCGAGACGCTTCGCGATCGCCGCGGGGGTCCCAACTCGGCCCGCAGTTGCCTGAGGCAGATCGGCGCATTCCGGTGTTGCAGGCCACCGCGCCTGTGGACACGCTAGCGGACGATGACACGGCCTGGCCGCGCCTAACGCGGCCACAGCGCCGCGCCAGAGAGGCACCGGCCGCCGGGAACGCAACGAAGTAGGTCGGAGAAGCCAGAGGGAAAGGCAACTGATGAGGGACCACCTTGCCGGCAAGGCCGCAGAGGCTGTGCATTGCGTCGGCGTTGAAGCAAGCTCCGGGGTGCGTTCTTTTACTCTGGGATCTGGCGATTGAGGGGAACGAAGCTCATGCAAGTTGATTACTACACCAAAGCGGTTCTCACGGTAATCGCGGCAGCACTGACCATCTCAGCCTTGCAGAACATGGTAAATGTGTCCAATGCGCAACAATCAAGTATCCAGAAGGTCACCATCTGCGACGAAAATGGCGAACAGTGCGCAAGCATCGCCTCGGGTAGGAGCGGAAAGGCCATTCTGGTAAGGCCCCCCTGATCCGCCGTTTGGCCCTTGCCGTCCCGTTCCGCGAAGGCGGAACGCCGGCCGGTGCGGAAGGTTGTGCTACACGAATGACGACTGTCGGTGTCCGAACGGGCACATTCCCGGCGCGCCAGCAGGACAGCGCTTCTGCGACGAGTGCCTGGCGCGGGAGATGCCGCTCCGAAACGTGCCGCGACGGCGGTGCGGTGTCGATGACCTACACCCACACAGCGTGCTCAACCGCGACAACGTTCAGCCGCCGCATTGCTTACGATAATCGCAGCCATCCTGTTCTGCGACTCTGCCTGTTCATCGGCGGCGGATGTAACTGGCAGCCGCTCGCCGGTCCAGTGCAATTGGACCCGGTTCTCTGGCACCTTGTGGGTATAGACAAGAGCCTCGAATACCGCTTCGGCGCGTCGTTGGGATAGGTGCTCATTAAAATCCGCAGAGCCAACCGAATCGGTCTTGCCGACAATCGTGGCGACGAAGGTCGGGGTGCTTTGCATCATACCGGCCACATCGCGTATATGGTCTTGGTCTTCGGACGTTAACGCGTGGCTGCCAGTGGTAAAATAGATAAAATGGGTCGTGCACTGTGGCAGATTCTGCGTCTGTTGTGCCGTTGCAGCATGAGCGGCAAAAAGGCCCATAATCGCCGAAACTGCAAGGCTCGTCGTTACTATGCTTCTTGACATTGGACGCTTCCTTTTTCCGGTTTGAGTCTATTCCCGACCACCACTGTGACAGACCCCCTCGACGAGGGACGCGACATAAATCAGTGGTCTTCAAGGAGGCTTCGCGGCAGTCAGCCCGGATTTCTCGCGCAGGTCAAGTGACAGCCCAACTCTTGGCTGTCAGCTCAGGGACTTTAAGATCACCAAGTCGCGCTGAGCTGTCCATTCGGCCGGCGCGTCCTCCGACTTATCGTAACCAGCATCGCGCGGGTAGGGGGTCACTGGGCGGTTTGTTCAAAATTGCACGTTAAGCAGAAAACTCGTCGAAATCAGCGGCTTTCAAATATGGCCATTTGCGCATGAGGTGGCCCCGGACCGCAATTCCCAGGAATTTCCCTCTCATAACCCTCTTTCAAAATCACGCCAGAACGTGATGGTGATCTGCATGGCCCGCCGGCGTACGATTTTGAACAAATCGCCTGGCGACCCCAAGAAGAGCGCTAGATCGCTGGCCGAATGCCGATCACCGTGGCCGAACTTTGCCGGCAATACCAACGGCGTGACCACCCGATCACCGTGCCCGATGCAATGGTGTCGCGACCGTCAGATGGCGATCGCGACAAGCAAGGTGTGTCGGTCACGTCCACGTGGCGCGGGTGCGGCCTCAGAGAGGGTCCCCCGCGACATTGAAGGCTGGGCGAATAGTCCGGGTTCGGAGCCAATCAGGGCTGAAGCAGTGCTTGTGTCTGGTCGCCCGTGGGCGCGCTACCTCGCTGCGAGAGGCTCGTGGGTTTCATTGCTTTCACGAACTCACCAGCGCCAGTGCCCCACTTGGTGAAGACCTTGAGTGCATCAGTAAACGATACATCGACTGGATGCACTCGCTCCTTTGGTAGGATGTACAGCGCGCCAGCCATCGGTGTAGGAACCGAAGGCACCAGCACGGTGTATAATCCATCCTCCAGTTCTTCGATGATAAGGGCCGGGACCAATGCCTCTTCGATCTCGACAAGCGCTGGGGCAAAGGTCGGCTCATCGATCTGACCAGTTACCCGGCCGGTCAGGCCCCGCAATAGCGTGTAGCCGGGCAGCTTGGACAGCACGGCTGCCTCAAAGGCGTTCTTGGCACGAAAGCCCGGACCGGTGCGAGCGATCAAACCAGCAATGAAGCAGATCGCTGCCAAAGCCAGGATCGCCAACACCTGACGGAACTCTACGCTGGCCGGAAGGCTTGCGGTGATGGGACTGACCAAGTTCAAGATGCCACTGATGGCCTTAGCGAGCAGCAAGATCGATATGTAGATTGGCAGGATGATCAGTACTCCGCCAATCAGCGTCGTCTTGGTGAACTCAGCCAGCGTTCTCATCTCGGGTGCCCCCCAGAGTGTGTCGTACGTAGCGGAGCACGGCGATGTGGATTTGGCCATGGTCGCTCGCCGCGTGTCATTTTCCACCCTGCTAGTTGCAAGACCCATCACCATTGTGAACCGGCCTGAAGGAAGGCGCACATTTCTGCGTAGGTGATGAAAGCTATTGTGGACGGCTTGCGTGGCCCGGCACGTGAGGTCAATCAAGCTCTAGGCGCCCGGCCGCAGTCATGATGCGCCAATGTATGCTCATCGCGAGCAATAGCGCTCGTCAGTCAGGTCTTCGGCTTCATCAAACAGTCATGCGGCTGCGTGCTGATCGACAGTCCGGCATGGGCACCGGGGAGTTGGCGGAAGCCACCAAGTGTAGGGCATTGGCACCATACTCGAGGACGCCAGCAAGGCAGTCGGTTATGCGCCGGTCCTAGGACCAATGGGCGGCGGTCGCTGCTCCGCCTATTGCGCGACAATCTGGGTGAGAACCTTGATCGCCGCGCAGCATCCGCCCGATCACGCTGCCAGAGGCAACGTGGGCTGCGCTGTCGTCAGACTGGGGCGGGACCAGCGAACGTTGGAACAACGCCGTGTCGGTTGTCAGCCACGGCCGAGCGTGTGTTGGTAGAAGAAACGTAGGCCGTAATGACCGATCTGGAAGGTGCCGCGTGCCACGCCTCGCTGGCGCAGGCCGAGCAGGTAGTTCCGCACCTCTTCTTCGCTGAGCAGATCGGGCGAGCGGTGGTAATGCGCAGCCAGCCGGCGCACCGCCTGGACGTAGACCTTCCGCGTCCCTTCCGCCAATCCGGCCAGGATCATGTCATCGATCATCCGCGTACGCTGTGGCGACATGGGGGTCTCCTTTCGTTGATGTTCCGGCGGGCTGCATCACGCCCGCCGACGCGAAAGGATACTCCTGACTATCAGCTATCCAGGCTGCGCGAGCTACACGCCTCTTTCGGCGAAGCCGTTCCGTCCAACATCACATACCGTGGTCAGTGCTCCCGAGTCGCCACATCCCTTTCCGTGCTCAGGCTCACAAGCGACGGACCGAGGAGCAACCCTGCAACCCTCGGCCCGAGGCCTGCCAGCCAACGGAAAACCGGCATGGCGAGGCTGCACTCGCCAGTTCTGCAACGCAACGGCTCCAGGACCCGTTGGTGCCGCATCAGCCCTGGCCGAGTCGTGTCGCACACCCCGCCGTCAAGCAGTGGCGCACTCATTCCAAAGCTGCGCAAGCGGTTATGTCGGCGGGCCCCCACGAGATCGCGCGCCACGACAGCGCCAGCCGGTCCTCCGGTTCCCAGATGACATTGTCCAGCGATGTCGTCCAGGTGTTCCGCGAGCATGCGGGCGCGGACCGATGTCGGTTTACCGGGGGCTTGAATGGCCGTCAGATGGCCAACGCTGCCCGGCTGAGCCGCCCGAAACTGCCAGTGCTCTTCATCACCGCTTACGCTGAAAGTGTCGCAATTGGCAGGGGCGCTCTGGCGCCGGGTATGCGCCTGATGGCCAAGCCATTCGCGATGGGACCCTGGCCGGTCGGATAAAGTCGATCATCCGGGACGGTTGCTGAGTATCGGAACCGGATTAGGCCCAGGCGGTCGCAATCGTCGCGAGCGACGAGTAATGCTGCGGGTTCATAGTAAGGGCTATCTGGCAGCAACCCCGCGAGTGATGATTGGCTGAGGTGAATGAAAATAGGGCCGTACCGAGATTACGGCACGGCCCGGAGAAGCAATTTCGAAGTGCTCTCGATTTCCTAGACGAAACTCCGGAATATGTCACATCAACGAATGATGATCTCCACCCGCCGGTTCTGCGGCTCGCGCACACCTGGACCGGTCGGCACGAGCAGAACGGTGTCGCCGAAACCCTTCGCCGTGATGGCGCTTTCCGGCACGCCGTCCTTGATCAGCTCGGCTTTGACCGCGTTGGCGCGGCGTATCGACAGACCCAGGTTGTACTTCGGCGTTCCGGATGTATCGGTGTAGCCGTTCACCTCGATCCGCGTGTACTGCACCTTGGTCGAGTTCGCCGCCGCTTCCGCGATGATCTGGCGGGCGCGATCGGTGAGGCTGTACTTGTCCCAATCGAAGAACACCAGGTAGGAGCGGGTCGGTGCCGGTGCCGGAACGGCCGCAGGAGCAGGTGGCGGTGGCGGCGGCGGCTGGCCAAAATTATAGCGCAAACCAATCATCACCGCGTGATTGAAGTCATTGCCGAGCTTCGCCGTGCCGAATGCGACTGGCGTGTCCGGGGCGGCCTGTGCTGAAACGTTGTACTTACGTGATCCTACACCGAAGAAGCGATATTCGACAGTCAACGCCAATCCGTGCACCTGTGGTATCGGCATTGCGCCACCGAGGATGAACTGATAGGCGATCGCGCCGTATGTGTCATTGGAGGCGATATTCGGGAACCCACCGACGCCGGAAGTACTAAACCCACTTAGATGCGCCCACTGATAGCCGACGCCGACACCGACATATGGCGCAAAGTAGGGTACGGTCAGGCCAGTGGTTTGCGCCAACAGATTGGTCATGTCGTACAGCACGTTGAACATCGGGCCGTACTTGATTTCCCTGCCGCCCGCGCCAGCCGGGAAGCCAAAATCGCGTCCATGAGCGAACTGATTGTTGCGGTAATCGCCTTCGATCTCAACGCGCAGACCATTGGGCAGGGCCCAGCCGAGGCTCCCCACGCCGGCCCACCCGTAGCGCGATTGCAGGGCTGCGTTTCCCGCCGTGCCCGCGGCGTCGATCAGATGTTGGTTCTGCAACCAATTGATGCCTGCCCCGGCTCCGATATAGAGCCCGTTGAGCGGCGGGGCTGGTTCCAGGGACGGCAGCGGCAGCTGGGCCGCGGCGAGCCGTGGGGCGACTAGCATGGCGGCAAACATTACAGTCCGAAATCGTATCAATTCGCATCTCCCGCTCTGAAAAGCGATGATAACGGTGCTGTTAGGACCTACCCCTGTCAAAGCACAGGACCGCGAGGGCGCGGATTTACTGATACGGCTGTAGCCTTTTTGTCACACCCCCATTGCCCAGGCAGGATCCTACCAATCTCTCTTCGCGCGCAGGGAGCAAGTAGTCGACGACAAACGCTTTGACCGGGGGCTCTGTCGTCACGCCTCGATTCGAGATTCCGACGCCGAATGATCATCACCACAAGGGACCGACGCATGGCGGATCTATCGGACACACCGAAATCGCAGCCGCATCGCGGCGTGTACCTGATCGAGACCGACCGACCCCGGGACGGCTTTTTCTTGCAATCCTGACATAGCAAGTGAAAGCGCGGTTGCTTCTGAATACAGAATTTTACTTCCCGCAAATTCTTACCTGTCGGCGAACCCTCAGCATTGGTACGGCACAGCCTATGGTGGAATGCCTGATCATCCTCGACGGCCTTCGCCGCTATGCCGTGGGAAAACCGGTGGCCAGGGGGGGCCGGCCATACTGGCGATCGGGCAAAACTTGGAGGCCATTAACCTGGCCGTGAAGGCGCTGAGGGACTCCGCCTGGTGATGGGTCTTGAAACTAGCAGGGTGGAAAATGCGGGTTCGGTCGGGGCAGATAGGGCATCAGCCGTGGTGCCAGATGCACCAGCTCGTCCGGATGCAGCTTCAGCACCCTGCCCTTCTCCACCGGTTCCTGCCGCACCGGTGCCGGCGATGAGCCGATGGTCGGCCCGGCCGGTTCGTTACATGCCTCGGGAGCAGCTACGGTATCCTGTTCAGGATCAGGGGTTGCTTTGTAGGTATATTGGTGGGGTCCGTTTTCGGACCCCAAGGGGTCCGAATCCACTGCTTTGAGCAGGCCCTCCAGACGCTCACACGCCGCCTTCTGGCACCGCTCCAGGCTCTCGACGCCAACGACCATGACCTCGGGCTTTTCGGGACGCTTGACCGCCATGGCGAGGCCCTGGGTGTCGCGGGCCAGCTGAGACCACTCCTCGCCCTGGAAGCCGTATTCCGCGGCCGTCTCCAGGATCTGGGCGATGCCCTTCCGGGCGATTGTCGCGCGCCGACGCAGCCTGCCCATCAACTCGCGCTCCTCACGCGCCTCCTCGGCCAGACGGACGAACTCCGCATGGCGCGCGGCGATCGGCGATAGGTCGAAGCCGTAAGCCTCGACGATATTCCCTCTGGAGTCACGGCGTCCGTAGCGCTTGCCGTTCGGGCTGTCCTTCACGGTGATCAGCCCAGCCTCGATCAGCGCCCGGTTGATCGCCTTGACCCGCGTCGCCGACAGGCCGAGCGCCTCCTGCTGCAGCGAAGCTGAGGGCCAGACGATCGGCCGCCCTCCCCTCCCCCAGTCCTGCGGCTGGGTGAAGCGGAACAGCCGAACTGGTGGCGACCTACGCCAAGCGAAGGGGCCCCTCCATAGCCTACGCTACTGAGCGCCGTGGCATCTCACGGTAAAGTGGACACCGTTTGCAAGTCGTCGGTTGTAATACCTGACACAGGTCACCACTATCCCGGGACCAGAACCGGTGGAATATTTCACTATGTGTTTCTGAGGTTTGGCTGCCGGAGAATATTTCTATGGCCGGCGCACGAATTATATTTCCAATCTAAAGGAATTTTCATGACAGAACGCAAGGTTGACGTAATGGATAAGAGCGGCAGGGTCCTGCATACTTATCCGATCACGCTCAGCGCATCGAGCGCCCCAATCGGCGCATCGAGCCCTTGGCCGCGGGATGCTGACTACGAGAAGGCGGCACTCAGCGCCGCGAAGACGGCGAAGCTGGTTCCCGAGTCTGACTTTGCCAGCCTGAAGACACGCATGCACACCGGCACGCAAGCCGCCGCGTGATCCAATACGCGCTGATTCCAGCGAAACAGCGCGGCCTGGTTGTGTCAGGTGACGCTCCCGACGCTGCGGCAGCTGATTGGCTGCAGCGTCGGGCATACTCTCTCTCTAGACCAGGTTGGGTCCGGCTCTAGACCAGGTTGGGTCCGGAGCGCCGACCGTTTACATGGCCATCCGGTCCAGGTTCGCCGCCACCACGATTGCGCCCCGTTGCGCCAGGGACGCCCGCTCGTCCAGCGACTTACCAGAGGCGCATCGGCTTGCCGGCCGCGACGTGCGTCCCCATCCTCCCGGGATGTTCGTCGTCAGCGAGGCAGAGGCCGCCGCGATCCGCGCCGTCTTCGATCAGCGCAGCGAGTTGTCGGCCGCCATCGAGCTGCGCCGGCTGTTCCCCGGCATCACCGATACCGCCCAGGCGCGGGAGTGCGCGCGGACCATCGCCGGCTGGAAGCCGCTGCCGGCGAAGCTCCACCTGGTCAGACGATCGCGCCGGCGGGCGGACTGACCGGCCTACCGCCGCACCGATCTCAGGCCGGCGCGTCTGCCTGACGGAGGGCCTCACGCGCGCCTCGAGATTTATCGTCGGGCTGCCGCCCGCTCCCTCCGCCTGAAGGCGCGGGACGACCTCCGGCTGCCGCCGTGCAAGGTCACGCTGATCAAGATGCAAAGGGTCGGCAGGCCGCTTTATGATGCCCGACGGTGCTGGTGCAACAGAGGGAGGCAGACATGGCCATCGTTCTCGATCACACCATTGTTCCTGCGCACGACAACGAAGCCTCGGCAAGGTTCTTTGCGCGCATCTTTGGCTTGCCCTACGAGGGAACGGCCTCGCACTTCGCGCCCGTCCGGGTCAACGAGACGCTGGTGCTGGATTTCGACACGCGCACGACCTTCGATTGGCAGCACTATGCCTTCAAGGTGAATGACGGAGAGTTCGACGGGATCTTTCAGCGGGTCAGGGACGAGGGTCTCGCCTATGGCAGCGGGCCGTTCTCGCCCGACGACATGACGATCAACCATCGGGGCGGCGGCCGTGGCTTCTACTTCAAGGATCCAAACGGTCACCTGCTCGAAGTGCTTACGGTCTGAAGGACAGTCTGGCGCGCAGCACCGCCGAACTGCTGTCCGTCGACGCCGACGTGTCAAGCGCGAGCCGTCCACCAACGGCATGATTGCCGCTCATGAGGCGCCGTCGAGCTGCGACCACGATAATTCGCGGCTCGCGGCCATCGGCGAACGCCTGCCAAGCTTTTCGGGAAAGTCCGCCGGAATATATGGCATGGCCTGCTCAATGGCAGAAAATCCGTAGCCGAACGCCAGAAGCGGTGGTGTCAAAAATTTCGAGGGTTAGGGCGTAGAACCCCGGTACGTTCGCAGCGCCGCTGGTGCGGCTTGCTCGCTCGCCCGTGAGCACGGGGGGCAAGCGGCTCGGCATGAAAGCCCGCTTCTCACGCAATCGTTCAGCACTGCTGCGTGAGTCAGAAACACCATCCCGTTGTGAGCACTTTGCCGCCTCATTCATCCGCTGACGTCGCGGATAGAACGAGGGAGAATATTGATGTCCGAATCAGAAACGCGTGAATTCCAGGATCGGCTCACCGGCTTTCTGCCGAAATTGCGCGTCTGGGCCCTAGGCCTCACCCGAAACCGCCCAGCCGCGGAAGATCTCGTGCAGGATGTCGCAGTGAAAGTCCTGCTGGCGAAGGAGTCCTTCGTCCCGGGCACCAACTTCTCGGCGTGGGTACACAGGATCATGATCAACCACTTCATCTCCAGCGTGCGCAACAAGCGCGAGTATAACGACCTCGACCAGGCGCCCGAGATTAGTGTAAGTGCCTCACAGGAGGAACGCGCCGGTATTCGCGAGCTCAACGTCGTCTATCAGCGCTTGCCGAAGGAACAGAAAGAAGCCCTTCATCTGATCGGGCTTCAAGAGCAGAGTTATGAAGAAGCCGCTGAGGCGACCGGCTGCGCGGTAGGCACTCTAAAAAGCCGAGTTCACCGGGCCCGGACGCTGTTGCGGGCGCAGATGTACGGCGAGATAAGAGACGCCGCCTGATTCCAGCTCGTAAGCGTACGGCCTGCACCGTATTGCGCAGAAGTAGAGCGCCGAGGGAAGCGAGAGCCGCGGTGAACACCACACACGTAATCCGCACCCGCCGTTTCGCCTTGGCCGCGCGGTGTCGCTAACCCACCACGCTCGCTGCCCGCTTGCACGACAGGTCGAGATTTTTTGAAATTCCCGCGCTCTGGAGCGGTGCGCCGATCGGAGCGTTGTCAGTGCATTGAACCTGGACCAGCCGCCCGCGTTCCAGGATATGTTGGAGAAAGGATGACAGGAATGCGATTCACAGCCACTTTAGCTGCCGCGCTCCTGATAGCGGCCCCGCTTGGGTCGGTCGGAACACCTGCTGCGCGAGCCGATAACAATGATTTTATGGGACAGGCTCAACGGTTCTTGAACAACAAAGGCGATGATCGCGACGCCTATCAACGTGGCCGAGACGACGAAATTCGCCGCCAGCGAGCCGAGAGAGACCAATATCGCCGGGATTTTGACCAGAACCCTGGCAGCGACGATTACTATCGTTCACCCAACTACGGCTATCACAACACCGATCGTTAGCGTTCTTCATTTACTACCGGGATTGCAGCGGATGCCGTCCTCGGGCGAAGCCGTCGTCATGTTCGAAGTTTGGACGCCGAAGCGCAGACCTTTCATTTTCCGTGATCACCAGACGCCCCACCTAAAGGGCAGACGCCGGCAGCCGCACCGCGTGACGCGGGTATCAGCATCCGAGGAACGATGTCCCACCCCGCCACCAAGGCGGGGTGTTGTCGTTCTGGCAGGTCGGAGTACACGGCGTGGGCCGATTGCAGTGGACGCGCCGAGGACTTCCGGGTCCCAACACGCGACATCAGTCCAGACAAATTCGCCGGCCCGCATCGACGGCATTTCTCACTGGGCTTGGCGGTTGTCCGGCCAATGGTGAATAGCGCGTCCGGACCGCTCCAAATCCAGGTCGATCCGCCCCAGACGGGCTGCGAGGACCTTCTCCGCCACCAAAAACCTGCCGAACGTCTCGACGCGGTTGCCGGCACCAGCCTTGGCGGCCTCATAGTCGCCCATGGCTTCATGATAGGCATCGATCAGTTCGTCATCCGTCATGCGCCGCTCCTGGGGCCCTTGGCGGCGGCCCGCTACGCCGCCATTGGCAGCGTCACCTGTAAGTCGTCAACAGCCTGGGCCCGGACGATGGAACGTTCGATCGCCTGCACGATGCGCCGCAGGTCCGCGGGTGCTGAATTCACCAAAGTCCATGCGAGCCGCCGCGGCACGCCGGCGGCGGTCCGCGCGCTCGCCTGAATGCCGAAGAAGACGCGGCGCATTACTGCTGTCGGGTGCCCTGAGCCTACCCTTCCGCTCCGTCTGGCCGGAATTAATCCCAGGGAACCCGAACGGCCTCGGTTCGTTCTCTTGCCAGCGTGACAGCACACGAGGCTCCGCATGGCTCCCGGACGCCGCGCGCTGGTCTGGCTACTACCACTCGGCGGCGCGCTCCTCGCAGTCGTCGCTCTTGTCGTCATCTGGGGCGGCGACCTGATGATCCCGCTGGTTGCGTCCGAAGCCAGCGCAGCTTTGGGGCGACCGGTCACGATCGCCCACCTGCACCTTGTCCCCGGGCGCATACTTCAGGTGACCGCCGATGACGTGACCATCGGCAATCCGCCGGATTGGACGGGCGAGCCTCTGGCCAGACTGGCGCATCTCACAGTCCGGGCCGACGCCTGGGCGTATCTTCGCCACGGATAGCTGGTTGTTCCGCTCGTGGTACTGGATCATCCGCAGCTGACCGCGACCCAGCTTCCCAGCGGCGCCGCCAACTACAAGCTGCAGCTCGCCAGCCGCTCCGATAGCAGCACAAGAATTGGCGAGATCCGCATCGACAGTGGGCAGGCAAGGGTCAGGCTGGCAAAGCTCAAAGCCGACATGACGATCGGGGTGGCGACGCGCAATCAGGGTGATGGGGCGCAGCTCGTTGCCGATGCGCACGGGACCTACAATGCGCGGCCGATCACCGGCCAATTCGTCGGCGGCGCACTACTGGCGCTGGAGGATGCTTCCCGCCCGTGGCCGGTCGACCTTCGCCTGCAGAATGGCCCAACACAAGTGACACTGGTCGGCACGGTGCTCAATCCTATGGCGCTGCAAGGTGTCAATCTGAAGCTCCGTTTCGCCGGCCCGGACATGTCCCAACTGAGCGAACTGACCGGCCTGCCTCTACCGCGGACGCCGAACTATCAGCTAATCGGTCAGCTCGACTTCGCCAATCAGCGTGTTCAGCTGCGCAATTTCATCGCCCGCGTCGGGAGCAGTGATCTGGCCGGCTCCATCGAGGTCGACCCGAAGAACGAGCCGCCCGAGATGACGGCGGAGTTGGCGTCACGGCGCGTCGATCTTGCGGATCTGGGTGGGTTTATTGGCAGCGAGCCCGGCCGTTGTAGCGCGACAATCAAAATGGCGGCGGGCGACAATCAGGATGGGTACCTGCGACACCGCTTGAACGCATAATTGTCGCCTGTGATTGCCGCTGGCAAGAGGCACGAGGTACGCCCTGATTGTCGCTGGCCAGCGACAATCAGGTCGGCAAAGATCAGTCGGGTTCGGACTGACGCTCGGACTTGATCTTGCGTGCGATGGCGGTGCGCCGCCGATAGCTTTCGACATTCATCTCGAAGATGGTGGCGTGGTGGACGAGGCGGTCGATGGCGGCGACGGTCATCGCCGGATCGGGGAACACCTTGCCCCAGTCTCCGAACGGCTGGTTTGCCGTGATCAGCAGCGAGCGGCGTTCATAGCGGGCGGCGATGAGTTCGAACAACACGCTGGTCTCGGCCTGATCCTTGCTGACGTAGGAGAGGTCATCGAGGATCAACAGATCGAAGCGGTCGAGCTTGGCGATTGCCGCCGCGAGTTGCAGCGCCTGTCGTTCTGCCTGGAGGCGCTGCACCATATCTGTGGTGCGCATGAACAGCACGCGGTAGCCGTTCTCGATCAGCGCCCGGCCGAGCGCGGCGGCAACATGGCTCTTGCCGCTGCCGGGCGGACCGAACAACAGCAGGTTGGCGCCCTTGCCGAGCCAGGTGTCACCGGAGGCAAGTGCCATGACGTGTGCCTTACTGAGTATTGGCACGGCATTGAAGTCGAGACTGTCGAGCGTCTTGCCCGTTGGCAGCCGGGATTCGGCGAGATGGCGCTCAATTCGACGCCTGGCGCGCTCGGCCACCTCGAGTTCGGCGAGCGCCGAGAGGAATTGTATGGCGGGCCAGCCCTCTTTGTCTGCCCGAGCGGCGATGTCCTGCCAGAGGCGGTTGATGGCGGGCAGCCGCAGCTCGTGCAACAGCAGCGGCAGTCGGGCCGTATCGACGGAGATCTTGCTCATGCCACGACCTCCACTGCATCACTGCTCAGCAATGCGTCGTAGGTGATCGCCGCCGGCAACGTGACGGTGACTTGCGGCGACGTCGCGCTGGCCGGGGCGAACCGTGCCTCCAGGGTGTCGAGGTCCGGCAGTTTTCCGCTGCCGAGGATCGCGTCCAGCTCTGCCGCCAATTCCGCCTCACAACAACGCTCATGTGCGAGCGCGAGCAGCCGGACCATGATCCGGCAAGCGATGCGCGGCGGCTCGGCGGCGATCAGCGCGTCCCAGGTGTTGCGGAACGCTGCGCGGGGGAAGAGCTGATCGCGGTAGACCAGATTGAGCAATGCGTGCGGCTTGCGGCGCAGCGCGTGGATGACATGCCGATAGTCGACGACATGAACCGTGCGACCGCGCATGGCGCGACCTTGCGGTGCCCGCCCGCGCCGCAACGTCAGCACCGGCTCGCTGCCCAGCAAGCATTCGATCCGGTCGTCATATATACGTACGCGCAGACGGTGGCCGATCAGCCGCGACGGCACGGTGTAAAATACGCGGCGGAGCAAGAAGCCGCCGTTGCGGGTGACAGTGACCAGGTCTTCCTCGAAGTCGGTGGTTCGGCGTGGCGGCAGCGGCTGGAGCAATGGTCGCTCGATCTCAAGCTCGCGACGCCGGTCGGCATTGGCGCGGCCAACGGTCTCGGCAACAAACCGGCGGTACAGCGGCAGATCGGCGAAGTCGCTGCTGCCGCGCAGAAGCAGTGCCTGCGCCAAGGCCTGCTTGAGATGGCCATGGCTGGCCTCAATGACACCATTCTCGTGCGCAACACCGAGGTTGTTGCGCGTAGCGATCATGCCGTAATGCGCACAAAGCGCTTCGTAGCGCTCGGTCTGATCTTTGGCGGCATCACGGTCGAGATTGCGGAACGCCGCTGAGAGGCTGTCGCTGCGGTGCTCGCGCGGCGCACCTCCCAACGCCCACAGGGCATTCTGTAGTCCCCCGGCCAGTGCCACGAAGCTTTCGCCGCCCAGCACCACATCGGCATGCTGCCAGCCGGAGAACGCCAGCCGGAAGTGATAGAGCCGGTGGGCGAGCCGGATGCCGGCGATGGTGACGCCGAGTGGATTGGCATCGGTGAAGTCCGACAAGCTTTGTTGCCCCGGCGGATGCTCCTGGCGGAAGATCACGTCGCGTTCCGGCCCGTGCAGCGCCTGCCAAATGCGCACCCGGCGCTCCAGGGTGCGCCGCGCCGCGGCCGGAAAATCGCGATGCCGACGCAGCATCTCGGCCATGATGCTGATTGGGCGCAGCCCCGGCGCCGTTTCCAATAGCGGGACGATCTCGCTGTCCCAGATTGCCGCCAGTGGGTCCGGCCTGCGGCGACCGCGCGGGGTCTGCATCTGAGAGGGCAACCGGGGATCGGCATCGATCCGAGCGCCGGTCGTGGTACTGAGGCCCGCCCTCGCGGCGGCGGCCTCGCGTGTGTGAGTTCGGCGGATGTCCATGTACAGTCTCACCTGTTGGTCCGTGATGTGATTGCCGGGCACCGGGGGTCTCTTCTGGAGAGTTGAGAACCCTCGACATTCGGCATGCGTCACGGAGTTGCAGGCAGGCCCTCACCGGGGCCACGCCGCTGCGGGGTTCAGCCTACGGTCGAGCTACCCCGACCTTCGCCCGAACCCCGCAGCGGCATCCATCCTGATTGTCGCCGACATCCATCCTGATTGTCGCCGGACACCGGCCGTACCACGACGCCGGGCCAAACGGCCTCGCAGCGCGCCCAGGTGGCTCGGGCAGAAGCGCAGCCCAGGTTGATCCCTGACACGCCGATCAATGTACCGAAGCTGCGCTGGGCCAATGTTCACTTGCACTATCGCGGCCAGTCCATCGAAGGCCGGTCGGTGCCGCTGGACAATCTCGACGTGCGACTGGATATCAAGGACGGGCAGGTCACCTTGCATCCGCTCAGCTTCGGCGTCGGCAAGGGCCGCATCGCGACCTCCGTCGAGCTGGCACCTCAGGAAGATGGAACGCATACCAAAGCCGACATCGAGTTCCAGCGTGTTGATGTGTCGCGGCTCATGGCCGCGACACACGCCTTCCAAGGTGCTGGAGCGATCAGCGGCTCCGGCACCATCGACGCGGTAGGGAACTCCTTGGCGCAGATGCTGGACAACGGCCGTGGGGGTCTGAAGCTGGCGATGGTTGGCGGTGACCTGAGCGCGGTGCTCGTCGATCTGTCCGGCCTGGCGTTCGGCAACGCGCTGTTGTCAGCGCTGGGCATGCCGCAGCGAGCCCGAGTGGAATGCTTCATCACTGAAGCAGCTCTCGATCGAGGCGATTTTCGGCTTCAGGCGCTGGCGCTCGACACCAGCAAGGCCATCGTAACCGGAACCGGAAGCGTGAACCTCCGTGATGAGCGGTTGGACATGCAATTGCGGACAGAGTCCAAGCACTTCAGCATTGGCTCACTGCCTGCACCGATTAACATCGGCGGCACGTTGAAGAATCCAGCCATCATGCCCGGCGGAGAACTCGCCCTGCGAAGTGGCGCCGCAGTCGGTCTCGGTTTCATCTTCCCGCCCCTTGCGGCTCTGCCGACTATCCAGTTTGGGACCGGCGAGGACCACCGGTGCGATCAGATCCTGGCGCGCGCGAAGCAGCAAATAGGGAGTGTCCAGAGACTGGGGGTATGACGACACGGGAGGTACGGTCGGTCGGGTCGATAGCCGACTGGGAGAACGGAGATGCGGTGGGTGTTGCGGTTGATTGCGACAGGGGATGATGCCCGTTGCCTGAGCACCGATCTGGCAGAGATCTGCCGTCCGGAAGGTCTTGGCGATATTGCGAGCCTGGGTTTGACCTTGCCGGAAGCGAAGCAGCTTCTGGCGAGCGTTCAGCGAGCGGTCGTTTCCGCGCAAGCCGACAGCCATGGGCTGCGGCGGCCGTGCTGCTCGGCCTGCAACAGAAAATGCCACCTGAAGGACTGGCGCGGACACCACATCGCAACGCTGTTTGGCGCAGTGACGGTGCCGCTTCCCCGGTTTCGATGCACCGCCTGCAATCGCATCGAGACGAGCGTCGGTTGGCCATCGCGTTGCCGATCGACACCTGAGCTGGACCAACTGCAGGCCCACCTTTCCGCCCTGATGACCTATCGCGTCGCTTCTGGCGTACTGCAACACCTGCTGCCCATTGACGCCGGTCTCAGCCCTGAGACATTGCGCAACCATACGCTGCGGATCGGCGCGCAGATTGGAAGTGCAACCTCTGACCAGCCAACAACTGCGGCAGCAGTGATCACTGTCAGCGTGGATTCGACGTTCATCCGCAGCCGCGAAGAGGGCGAACGTCACCTGGAAGTGCGCGTCGGCAATGTCGAAACAGCGAGCGGAAGTCGGCAGGTGTTCGGAGCAGTGGCGAAGGCCGACACCGACATCTCGGCGCTGATCCGACAGAGCATTCGCGCCGTTGGCCGAACCGACGAGACCAAAGTGACCGCGTTCACCGACGGCTGTCCCGGTCTGCGGTCTATCCTTGTCGATGCCGGAATCACGACGCCACCCTTCCTCGATTGGTTCCACATCGCAATGCGGATCCAGCACGCGGCGCAGACAGCAAGCGGGTTGCCGGCCGACGATCTCGGCCGGATGCAGGCAAAGTCCGTGATCGTCGACGAGGTCGAACGGCTGCGCTGGCGCATTTGGAACGGCAAGGCGAAGAATGCCAGGCGCAGCATCGATCGAGTCCGCAAGGTCATGCATGTTTACAAGGATGAACGAGGCCAACACACGAGGAGCGCGCCTTCGCGCAGGCTGTGGCACGCACTGCTTGACGTCGACCGTTATCTGAGAGGTCAGAGTAGTTGGCTCGTCAACTACGCCAAGCGATACCGTGCCGGTCTGCGTGTCGGAACTTCGATTTCAGAAGGAACCGCAAACTTTCTCGTCAATCGGCGAATGAACAAGTCGCAGCAAATGCGCTGGTCCCGAACAGGTGCCGATCTCCTGCTTCAGGTTCGCTGCGCGGTCTACAATGGAACGCTCGGCTCTGGATTGGGCCACCGATTTCAGCCGCATGCCAACCAGAACGAGCGGTTGGCCAACGCCGCTTGACCCCCCATTCGCTGGACACTCCCGACGGTCGTGGGATAACACTTTGAAAAGGCTCGACTTCCTTGTCGTCACTTTCTGCACATTGGGGACGAGAACCCCAAGCCGTCGAAGAGCGTGCCGCGCCGACTATGCGCTCACCTTGGGGGCGATCGCCAAGGAACTGCAGGCTGTCGGCGCGCGGCTGACCGCGATCGAGGCGTCACCACAATTGCACGCCACACCAGCGACCGTGGCGCAGCAGGTGCGGCAGGAAGCAAGTCGGCTGGCGGAAGGCCAGGTCGCGCAGGCGCTGGCGGCACGCGAGGGTTTTGAGCGCGGGCGGGAGACGCTCGCGCGCGTGGCGTTCTTCGAGCAGCGAGCGCAGCAAGACCGGCGAATTGTCTGGGCCATTGGCGGTGGTGCGGCGTTGGTCGGGGCGGTCCTCGGTACGATGCTGTTTATGGAGGTCAACCGGCATGCGCCGGATGGTTTGGGGTGGTCCGCCGGTTGGGCAGCCTGGCTGATGCAAGCGGACACTCTCCAGGCCGGATATAAGCTGATCGACTGGAACAATCCGGGCACTGTCGCTGCGGTGAACGAGGACATCCGGCTTGGCAACGCCTATGCCAACGAGTTGCACAAATGCGAGGCGGCGGCGGCGCAAGCCGGCAAGGAACAGCGATGTATCCTCGGTGTGCAGCCACCACCACGGTAGATGAACGCGCTGGCCGAGCCGGGCCTGCGGGGAGAGGGTAGTGAAGGCCGCGGCGCAGCAGGAAGCCGGACAATTGCTTGACGGGCTTGGCGCAGGGTTCACGCCACCACCTGACGTGACATGGTGTGCCCAACTCCGATCGAATCAAGCAATACTTGCCCTTAGTAACTCTGCCTCGTCACGGCGGTGGGGCAACCGGGCACGCGGGTCGTCGTTCAGGAATGGCACCACGAAATGCCTGCCAAACCGACGCAACGCGGGATGCCAGCCATAGCGTTCAGCTGTAACTAGCAATGAATGTGCGGCGTCCACATATCTACCAGTGTCGACGAGCATCATGGAGATCAACTCAATATACCAGTCGAAGGTCAGCGGTACGGGGTCGTCGAACTCTGTCTTGGCGGCCTCAAATCCGTCGGTCAATGCTGCCAACACGGCGGCGTGGAGGTGAGAGGGATCCTCTGATGTCAGTTCCATGAACTGGCCGTTCGGCTTGCCGAAGTAGCCGAAATCATGTCGAAAGGAGGCATAGACAGACGTGTGTCGCCGTAGGATCTGAATATTTGGCAGTCCTGGCTTGGCCGTTCCCGACGTGGCGGCGACGGTCAAGCCGCTGCCGCAACCGACAAACAAGTCGACATACTCTGTCAGTCGCGCTGTCTGACGGATGCTGATGCTGCCACCCGAGATGATGCGCGGATTGTCGGTCACCAAGGCGTCGTGCGTGGAGATTATAACCACCGTCTTGCGACGTGCAGCGGTGATCGCCTCAGCCATTTCCACTGCCCGGCCAATGTCCATGAAGGACTGGCCGGACTTCGACGAACATTCGCAGAGTATGACCTGCGACGCATCTGCCGCAGGGCTGGTGGCAAACCACGCGTCCACCGCAGCCTTTTCTTCAGCGTCCAGGTTGATGGTGACGTCTACCGGCACGCTGATCGGGCGCGGGTAATTGCGAAATAGCGATGGCCGCACCGTGCCATCGTAGTTCGCGAAGCGAGCGGGCGAGACCTGGGTGAGGAAAACGTGATCGAAATGCCCGGACGATGCGAGGCTATGGGCTTCGATTTCGAACAGCTGCCACGTACGATCCATTTCGGACCAGCTCTCCAGCGGGATTTCCCACACCGTGTCGATATCCGGGTTATTGAAGAGCACATTGCGGCAGAGGCTGGCAACCGCCCAGGTCAGGTGACATCCCGGGAAGTCCTCTTTGATCTGCCGGGCGATGGCGGTGGCGTACAGGCAGTCGCCGTTGGAGCCGAGCATACCGAGCAGGATTCGGGTCATCGCATGTCAGCCGTTGCGCGGTTAATGGCAATACCGTGCCGTTCGCGCAGGATCCAGCCGGCAACATCGATTGCCTGGTGGCGCGGCAGCCTGCCCACCATGCGCTTCAGCATGGTTAGGTCAGCTCGGAACGGTGCTTCGCCAGATGGTGGCGGAGTGGTGTGCGGCAATGCGATGCCGGCCGCATCGGCCAGCTCCGCCGCCAGGACGGCGGCGTGCACTGGTTGGCCGGAGGCAAAGACCACATCGTTGGGATGCTCGGCCTGGACCAGGTCCGCGGTCAGCTCCATGAATTCACGACTGCTTCCCCAGTCGCACCAAAAGTCCAGAGTGACAATCTCCGGTGCTGGGCCAAGTTTGCCCATCTGGGCGGCGGTTCGAGCCGCAAGGCGCGGCAGGAAATAACTGTCCGGTCGCCGTGGCAAGTCGTGGTTGAAGTAATAGCCGACACTGGCCCAGATGTGGTGACATGTACGGTAGTACTGGATCAGGTCGGTCGCGGCATTTTTCGTGATGCTGTAGAGGCAGCTTGACACACGCGGCGTATTTTCGTCGATGCGCGGCGGCGGCGACGTGCCGAACACTTTCAGAGAACTGGGGTAGAATAGCCGCGTGTCCCGGCGGCGGTTACGAATGTGCTCCAGGCAGGTGTGCACGCTGCCGACATTCAATGCCAGCGCCTCGCGCCAACGGGCTTCATAGGAGTGTCCGGCCGAACCATGTATCGCCGCCATATGATAGATTTCGCCTGGCAGCGCCTCGGCCAGTAGCGCATCCAGCGCAGGCGCATCGGCGACATCAAGTGCGACGTAGCGGAAACGGCCGGGATCGACCCAGCGCGAGACAGCCTGCCGAGCGGCGCCTGTCACCCGGTACCCGCGCTCGATCAGGATTTCCGCGAGGTAGCTGCCATCCTGCCCGTTTACACCCAGCACCAAGGCGGTGTTCATGGCGAGCTGGAACCGACCCGGCGCAACTCAAATGCCGAGCATGTCTTCAAGCATGTCCGCCGTGACATCCGCCTTGGCGATCTCCTCATCGAGATTCTCCGCCGTCACAACTGTGATTTGAGGGAGCGGAAAGATCATTTTCGTGCCGGCCAAAATAGTCTCGCGTTCCCGTTCTAGGAATTCCTTCTTGAAGTGCCACGGCAGCACGAGATAGTAATCCGGCTGCATCTCGCGGGACTGCTCCTCAGAAATGATGCGGATGCCAGTGCCGAGGGTGAGTGCGCCTACCTTGTCGGGATTGCGGTCTGCGGCGAACGGTACCTTGTAGGAATCGATCCCGTACCATTGCAGCAAAACATTGCCTTTGGTGGAGGCACCGTAAACGTGCACGCGACCTGCATCAGCATGAATGCGTGCCAGCAGTTCCGTCATTTGGGTGCGCAGTGCATCGATGCGAAGCTGGAAGGCCAAATACGGCACGTTGGTGTCGAGCTGCATCTGGAACTCGTTGACCTGCAGCCGTCTGATCATGTCGCGTGCTTCCACCGTGTCATAGCGGAAGCAATCGGCCTTGCACACGTAGCAGCGGATGCTGCCGCCGTTGATCCAGTTCAGCGACACCTTGAAGATGCGCAGGCCGGCACGCGACATGATCGTGTTGAGCACCGACAGGCTGTAATATTCGAGATGCTCGTGGCACACCGTATCGAAGGAGTTCATCGCCAGCATCAGCGGCATGTACGACATCTCGAGAACCCAGATGCCCTCGCAGTCGAGCAGGGCCTGGACATTGCGGGCGAAGCCGACCGGGTCCTCCAGGTCATAGAACATGGCCACGGAGGTTATCAGATCGAAGCTGAGACTGGACAGCCGGTGGGTCGCACTGTCGGACGGGAACACGGTGTTGATGACCTGTACGGGCGGCGGGATAGTGGCCGCAATATCGGATGGGTCGATGCCCCAGCGTTCGAAATCGCCGGGAATCTGCTGCAGCAGGGTCCCGTCATTACAGCCGATATCCAGCACTCGCTTCTGGTTCGGCTGCACAATGGCACGGGCCGAGTCAACCAATTCGGCAAGATGCCGCCGCATGGTCTCGTTTGTCCCTGATCTGTACCAATAATTCGCGTAGAGGATTTCCGGCGGGATGGAATGCGCGAGCTGCAGCAGGCCACAGGCATCCTCACTGCTCGACACATCGCACCGCACCAGCTGGGTGGGCACCTTCCGTGTCGGTGGGGTCTGCATGGGTGGCTTGAGGAACGAGCCTTGCAGAAACTGCTCGCCAAGGTCGATGACAGGCGCCAAATCGGTGCAACCGCAAACACGGCAGCGTTGTTTGTGGAGAATATGCATCGGTTTCACCTTAGCGAGTCCGGCGCCAAACTTGTGCAATTAGCCGATCTCGTCAACCTGCCTCGGGAAGGCCAGCGATCGGCGCCTTGGCGCTGGCTGGCGTTCTTGATAGAGGGTCTTGCGCGGCTGGAGGACACCTGCCAGCCGCGATTTCTCTAACAGGTGCGAAAGGCGATGGCGCGGTTTGAGCATCACCCGTGAACCTGGAAATGTCTCCCTCATGCTGCAGGGCTGGGAAAATCCGTCCCCGCTCACCCTTCACATCGCGGCCCGAAGCGACATCGCGCGACTCCGCGCCGGAATAAGCGCCGATCTTGATAAGCTGCTGCCCCGTTGCAGTGCATTGGAGCAGATGCTTCCCGAGCAGGCGCTGCGTCACAAGGGCTATGCCAGCTCCAAGACTCGTCGTGAATTCGCATTGAAGCTGGCCGCGGCCGATCCGCTGCCTGCTTCGGCTAGCCGCGCGATCGACCCCGCGCCGGCGATTCGCCACCAGGCCGTGGCCGACTCCGACGTGGCGCTCGGCGAGATGCTGCGCCGAGCGCGGCGGATTCTGTGCGTCGGCGACACAACAGAGCCCGCGCTGCGAGACGCCCTGAGCCGAGTCGCTGCCATCACAACCATGGTGACGCCCGGCGACGGCGAGGTTACGAAGACGCTCAGCGGACGCTTGCGCCCGGGGGCGAACTCCTTCAGTGCGTGGCAGGCAGCCCAGGGCGAAAGCGACCGCGCTGAAGTCGGGGTTTTCGTGCTTGGGCGCCAGGCTGGCCGTGCCGATGTGGAATTGCTGCGCCACCGTGTCTATGCGCATCAGCGCGTGTTCGTCGAAGCCGGGTCACCCGCCCTGACCTGGCTGCTGGCACTTTGGGATGGCATCGCCACCCGTCATGGCCAGGTATTCATACTGTCCGAGCCGGCGCGCTATTTTCGTGAACCATCCGGCCGATTCCGCCTCGCACCGGACGCCGACTGGCCGCGCATCACGGTGGTGACCGTCAGCTACAACCAATGCTGCTATCTCGAGCAGTGCGTTCTGTCGGTGCTGAACCAGCACTACCCCAACCTCGAATACATCGTGGTGGACGCCGGTTCGACGGACGGCAGCGTTGAGCTGCTGCGACGCTACGAGCACGCCTTTGCCAGGTTGATCGTGGAGCCGGACCGGGGCCAATCGGATGGCCTGAACAAGGGCTTCCGGTTCGCCACCGGCGAGATCGTCACCTGGGTCAACAGCGATGACATGTTGGCACCACTGTCACTGAAGCGCGCCGCGATGGCGATCCGCGCCACCGGTGCCGACTTAGTTGCCGGCACCTGCGAGCGTATTGGCGACGACGATGGCCGTGTGCTGTACAGGCATCACGCCGCACTGCCGGCCCTGCGCCGGGAACCGTTCACGCTGGACGGGCCTCTGGACTGGTGCACGGCATGGGAGAAGGCCGACTATTTCTTCCAACCGGAAGTGTTCTTCACACGCGCGATCTGGCAACGAGCCGGGGGCTATCTGAAACCGCATCTGTTCTGGGCGATGGACTGGGACCTGTGGCTGCGCTGTGCCCTGGCCGGCGCCACCATCGTGCGCATTCCCGACATACTGGGTGTCAGCCGTGAACACGCGGCGCAAAAGACGACGTCCGAAGAGATGTATTTGTGGCAGATCGTCGGGATTCTCCGTGAATACGACGACATGCTGGCCGCCGTTCAAGCGGAAGTGGGCCCGGCATGAACGGATCCTCTGAAGCAGCGCCCGGCTCAATCGGCCTGCTGAGGCGTGCCCGCTCGGTTCTGAGGCTGTGGCTTTCGGGGGCGTTGACCACCAGGCAGGTCATTCGGATCGCCATGCGTGTGACACGCTTCGAGCGCTGGGGCGTGCGGCCGATCACACAGGAACGTTTCCGAGCCCTGAATCAGGCAGCGGAACAAGCCGAAATTCTGCATCGGGGGATCGTGTCCTGGTGGTCCGTGGCATCGAACGCGCCGCTGATCGAGGCCGAAATCGAGACACCAGCGGGTCTGATTGCGCATCTGCGGTCCCTGGCGTTATCGCACCAGGAGGCGCTCGCCGCGCAGTCTGCAGCCGTCGAGATGGCCAGCAGGATGGCGGCACGCAACAACACCCTAGCGGCAAATCTGGAACAGGCGACACGCGCGATCGAGCATCTCCGCCGTGTCGAGACCGCCTACGTCGAAGCCACCGAACGAGCCGAGCGGACCGCCGCCGAGGCGGCTAAGGCGACTAAACTGGCGGAGGCGACCGCCGCCGAGGCGGCTAAGGCGACTAAACTGGCGGAGGCGACCGCCGCCGAGGCAAGCCGGCTGCAGGACTGGAATCGGGACCTCCAGATCACGAACCAGACCTTGCGTGACGCGAACGCGGAGGCATCCGCAGCGTTCCAGACCGCCTGTCGCGGCGTGCAGGCCATGATGAACGAATGGCAGCGGATGCTGTTCGAGGTGACCGGCAACACCGCCGCCAGCGAGGGCGCGACGACGCTGGTGCTGGCCGACCAACCCGTCGAGGAAACCCTGGCCACATTGATCAATCTGTCGGAAGCTTCGCACGGCGTGCGGCCGTTCCAGCATGCGGTGCCGATCCTGGCCCCGGCGCGGCCGTTTCCGCTGCCGTGGCGGCCCGACCTGCCGGCGCTGCGGATCGTCGATGTCGGATCGCAGGAACTCGACTCGGAAAGCGACATGCACGCGCCGCTGCATGCCGCGGCCCCCGTCGAGATTATCGGCTTCGATCCCTTCGCAGTGCCGGATGCCTCAGATGCCGGCACCGCGAGGACAAGTATCGACGTCACCAGAAGCGACGGTCGCCGGATCCGCACCTTTCCCGCGCTGCTCGCAGACGGCGGGACCGTGACCCTCCACGTCAATCGCTACGATCCAACCTCGTCCATTCTGCCGAGCAACCATGCGCTCACCAGGCAGTTCGGCCTGCTCGATATGGCGGTCGAGACCGTCGAGACCCGCCAGCTGCCGTCGCATCGGATGGACGACGTGCTGCCGGTCGAGGGCGAGGCCGCCCGGATCGACCTGCTGAAGATCGACGTGCAGGGTGCCGCGCATATGCTGCTGGAAAATGCCCCGAAGGTCCTGCGCAACACGCTGGTCTGCCACGTCGAGATCGAGTTCGCGCCGGTGTATCTCGGCGAGCGGCTGTTCGGCGATATCGACACGCTGCTGCGCGCGGCCGGTTTCTGCTTCGTGGATTTCTTCAGCCTGGGCCGGCAGCGCTATGGCAGCTTCGACGCCTCGCCTGCCCGGGCCTTCCATCGCGGGCGAACCCTGTGGGGCGATTGCATCTACATAAGGGACCTGGATACCGAAGGCGCGCTATCGGCCGATGACCTGTTCCGAGCCGCCGTCATCGTGCACAGCTGCTACAACAAGCAGGACCTCGCGGCAGAGTTGCTGGGCAGGCTGGACGCCATGACGGGAACCGGTCTGCTCAAGGACTACATAGACGGCACCGCTGCATGAGCGGTAGCGGTACCACGGGCAGCCGTCTGATCCGGTATCCACCGCTGTCCTGGGCGCGTTCGCTTGCGCGGCACGGGCTGGATGCACTAGCGGTGCGCATCGCCGCCCGCCATACGGTGCCGCCGCCGGTCGAACCATTGCACGTGGCGATGGAGCCGGTCATCGCCGCGGATGGCCAGGCGGCGGAGCTGGGGCGGCAGATTCTGGGTCAGCAGGCGATGCTGACGTATCATAGTCTGAATCGGCTGGACCGCGCGTTGCTGCTGCAGGGCCGCATCGCTGCGATGCAGATCGGCGCCCGCGACAAGATCGGCCATCTGGGGGATGTCGAGTTTCGGGTGTGCTCGCAATGGGGCGAGGACGGCATCATCGAATGGCTTTGCCAGCGCATTCCGAACATCTTCCGCTCCTTCGTCGAATTCGGCGTGGAGAACTTCGCCGAGGCCAATACCCGATTTCTGCTGGAGAATCGCGGGTGGCGCGGGCTGGTGATGGACGGCAGCGCCACGCACATGGCCGGCCTGCGGCAGGATGCGCTGTATTGGCGTCACGACCTGACGGCGGTCGCAGCCTTCATCACCGCCGAGAACATCAACCGGCTGATCACCGAGAACGGCTTTGCCGGGGATCTGGGGATCCTCAGCGTCGATATCGACGGCAACGACTACTGGGTGCTGGAGGCGATCGACTGCGTCGAACCGGCGATCATCATCTGCGAGATCAACGGCGTTTTCGGCGACCTGAGGGCGTTCACCGTGCCCTATAGGCCGGACTTCCACCGGATGGATGCGCATTATTCCGGCCAGTATTTCGGCTGCTCGCTGGCCGCGGCGAAGCTGCTGTGCCACCGCAAGGGCTACACCTTCCTCGGCACCAACACCAATGGTGTGAACGCCTTCTTCGTGCGCGACGACCTGGCGGGGCCGATTGTCGAGTTGCTCTCGGAGGCTCGTGCCTGGGCGCCGCGACACCGGGATTCGCGCGACCTGCGCGGCGAGCTGGATTTTGTGCGCGGACTTGGCCGTTACGAGCTTGTCGCCGACATGCCCGTGGTCGATATTTCCTCCGGACAGCTGGTTGCGATGAGGGAGCTGGAGCCGCTGTACAGCGACGCGTTCCTGGAGGATTTTCGGTAGGCTCTTGATGACACATGCAGTTGAGACACCGGTCGCCATCGGCGAGTTGATCGACAAGATCACCATCCTGGAGATCAAGGCCGAGCGGTTCACCGACGCCGCCAAAAGGAAGAACGTGGCGGCGGAGCTGAGCATGCTGCGCGCCCGGCGCGATCAGGCGGTCCCGCAATCGCCGCGACTCGATGCGCTGGGTGCGCAGCTGAAGGCCGTCAACGAGCGCATCTGGGAACTGGAGGATTGCATCCGGGACTGCGAGCGGCGTGCTGATTTCGGCGCCGACTTCGTCGCCGTGGCGCGCAGCATCTACCGGACCAACGACGAGCGAGCCGCGGTGAAGCGCCAGATCAACGTTGCGCTCGGCTCGGACCTGATCGAAGAGAAGTCCTACGCACCTTACTGACCCCATAAGGACTGTCGAACCAATGGATCGCAGCGTTGATAAGGCTGAGCGAAAAAACTCATGGCTAGACTTGCTGGCCGCCCCGCGGGATCGCCACCCTGGTTCTGATGCGCTCGTCGTCTATGTTCATGTGCCCAAGGCCGGTGGACGGTCAATGATGCGGATGTTACGGGATGTATATGGTGACCGACTTCTGGTGGCCCATCCCAAGGGGTGGCCCCAGGTGTTGCCAGATGATGTCCTCCGAGACATTGGAGAGCGGCCACAATTCTACCGAGCATTTTCAGGGCATCACGCGTTCGGCATTCACGAAGTATTCAGGCGCCCGGCGCGCTACATAACAACCCTAAGAGAGCCATTATTGGCTTCCTCGCTGTCCGGGGTGGGTAGAAACGTCCTCCCCTTGCTTGCCTATCTTACGCTTCCTACTTGGTAGCGTTTCTCAGTTCGGCTGACAGGAGCCGTTTCTCCGTCCCGGCCTGACGTCAGCAAGGCGCCGCGCGCAGCCGCGGTCAATGATGGCCACAGGCCACCGCTTGCGGCGCGCAGCGTCATTGACGGCGGCGAGCACGGCGCCAGGCTGGGGCAGGCCGGGACGAGTGCGGGATACCAACCATGCGTGACACCTCTTTGCTGCAACAGGCGTTGGGACTGGCCCCACCGTGGACGGTGAGCCGCAGCGACTTTGACCCCGAGGCACACCGGCTCGACATCGAGATCGACTTCGCCCCGGGCAGCCGCTTCGCCTGCCCGACCTGCGGTGCGGCGGACTGCCCGGCCTATGACACCGAGCGGATGACTTGGCGCCACCTCAACTTCTTTCAGCACGAGGCCTATCTGCATGCCCGTGTGCCGCGCGTCCGCTGCGACAAGTGCGGCATCAAGACAGTAAACGTGTCATGGGCACGGCCTGGCAGCGGCTTTACCTTGCTGTTCGAGGCATTGGTCATGACCATGGTCGCGGCGATGCCGGTCAAGGCGGTGGCCCGGATAGTGGGCGAGCACGACACCCGGCTATGGCGTGTCATTCATCATTATGTCGACGAGGCGCGGGCGCGGACCAATGCGGCGGGCGTGACCCGGCTCGCGATCGATGAAACCGCCGCCCGGCGCGGCCAAGACTACGTCACTTTGTTTGTCGACATCGACCAAGCCCGCGTCATGTTCGCCACCGAGGGCAACGATGCCGCCACCATAGCCGCCTTCGCCGACGACCTCACTGCGCATGGCGGCGATCCCGACGCGATCAGCCAAGTCTGCATCGATATGAGCCCGGCCTTCACCAAGGGCATCGCTGAGAACCTGCCGAATGCCGCCATCACCTTCGACAAATTCCACGCTGTCAAGATCGTCAACGATGCGGTCGATAAGGTACGCCGCGCCGAACAGGAGGAGCAAAGTCTGCTGCGTGGCACGCGTTATATCTGGCTACGCAATCCGCAGACGCTGTCCGTTCGTCAGCGCAAGACGCTCGATGGTCTGCCCACGCGGCACCTCAAGACCGCCCGTGCGTATCAGATCCGCCTCGCCTTTCAGGACCTTTATCAGGAGCCATCCGCGCAGGCGGGCGCGAGTTATCTGAAGAAGTGGTACTTCTGGGCCACCCATAGCCGGATCGAACCAGTTATCGCCGCCGCGCGCACCGTCAAACGCCACTGGGACGGTATACTACAATGGTTCGACAGCAAGATCGCCAACGGCCTGATCGAGGGCATCAATAGTTTAGTGCAGGCGGCCAAGGCCAAGGCACGAGGCTACCGCTCAACCCGCAACCTCAAGGCCATCATTTACCTGCTGGCGGGCAAGCTCGACATGCAGTTGCCCGCGTTATGAGGACGTTTCTACCCATCCCAAATAGCGCGGAACCCATTATTGCGCCTTGAGTCATACTATAACTTCGTAAGACATTGGGAGATTCACCACCACCATAAAGCTGCGAGAGAAAGAAATATACAGCAATTTTTCGAATTCCTAATGGACCGCAATGACATCGAGGTATCAAACCTTCAGTGCCTGCTAATGTGCGGTGAGAAGAGTTTTGAACAGGCTCGCCGTAATTTGGAAAAGAAATTCGACTTTGTGATTCCGCTTCCACGCCTAGCGCAAGCGCCTCCAGTATTAGCAAAGGCGTTCGAATGGCCATTCGTCCCCGACCTGCACCATGAAAACGAGACAAGGCATAAGGAAACGATGGCGGAACTGTCGGGACGCATGATCGCGGCGCTTTCAGCAGTGAATTCAGAAGATCGTCAGTCTACGAGTATGCTGAGAAACGGTGGTCTAAGATTGTCGGCAGAGAAAGGCTACATCAAAGCTCCATTCGCGCCATTCTGCGAGGGAAGCGTTCTTGACCTACGCGCGAAATCGGCAAGGTCGCCCAATGCGGTTTGTCCATAAATTTCGGTTGAGCCCGACGTCACGTCATCGCGTGGCAAATAGGCCTGCCATAGGGTATGTTTAAGCCACGTCCGAATCAACGATAGCCGAACGCGTCCAGGTGCGGACGCAACATTCGTGTCAGATGATCCTGCATACTAGCGGACAGTTTGCGGCGGAAATCACCCGGCAGCACCTGCCGTTTATGGCGTGACAAATCCTCAACCAGACCAATAGTGGACATCTCTTCGTTCACCCAGTCAGAAATCTGTGGCGACATATCTATGTTTAGAAATTTGCACAGCAGTGAAAGCCACTCCAATGGAGCGCCCACCATATTCTCATAGCGAAGCAAGAGACTTTGTTGCGTGCGCTCAAGAACGTTTAGAAGGACCTGCATCCGCACCGCATACTGTCGCGCCTGCTTGTGGACGAAGGCCTCAAAATCTGCTGTTTGGATGAATGACAGATTCCGCTCGTATGTTTCCTTGGCCGGTCCCGATGCAGGTGCCGGATGACTGTATTTCAGAGAGTAGTAAAGTGATACGATGCAGTCGCGTGGATCGCGCACTTGAGCGACCAAACGAAGCCGCTCGAGTTTCCTCATCTTCCGTATATATGGACCACGAAAAGGACCGAAGTAACACCGGGGCTGTGAAAGCACATAATCTTGCGCAACGCAGTATAAGTGCTCCGACCTCCCCATTTGAAATGCTTGAAACGCAAGATCAACGTGCTCAAAACCCATTGGTCCTGTCAGCTGGCTAAGAACCTGGTCGACGAAGACGCTGCCGGCCTTATGCATGGTGACGAAACCAATACTGCGCTCGGATATCGCGGTAGCCGGCTCGGGAAAGCCACGCTCATGTAACTCCTCCATTGATGAAGTAGAACCTCCTTTGAAGTGGGTTGATGCTTTAGTCGGAGTAGTGGCTCGTCAACTACCAGAGGGGCACATTAGGGCTTCTTCATCGTGTCAAATAATCCGGTATGGTACTGGATACTAACCTTATAGGGCGACGGCAGTTATGCCAAGCCCAATCTGTTGCGGGATCCCTGAGCCGACGTGCCTTTGGGTTCGAGCGCGCGGGATGTTCCTCGGGGTCATGCTCGCCACACGCGGCAGCGGCAGCGCCACCACCTTTCGCCCTCGCCGCCGCCAGTTGCTGGAAGGTGACCCTAGCGACCGTAGGTTAGGGATCATGGCGGTGAAAGCGGAGATGCCCGACTATCCAGGGCGATCGTCCCGCTGCGCGCGATCGGCACCCAGGCGTCGCCTGTTATTTTGGGCTGGTCCCGACGCGTCAAATGGACATGCAGATAGCCGTCCTGTGGCGCGCCTGGTATCGCCAGCCAGCTAGACGATGCGAGGATTAATGGTTCCTCCGAGGTTAGATGTATTGTGCGCCCATCTGGCGGGACCAGATCGATCGAATGGATAAACGTCTCGTCTCGGTCAACGCCTGTACAGTTGTAAGACTTGCAGGGCGGTGAGACCTCCCGAACTGTCGCGCATTTCGTCTAGCTGCAACAGTGCAAAGCCTGTCGAGTTCTCGTCTACTAGAACCGCAGGATTGTGGTTCTGGCAGATCAAAGCTAGTCTCACGATGCCTAAGGCCAGCAGCCGGTCGCTGGCATCCTGCTGCGGATGCTCAAACCGCAGGACGAGTGGGTTCACCCCACCTGACATCAGATCATCGTCGGGCAGCGCGAAGCGAAGCGGTACGCCGGGAAACCAACCCTGTATCGCCAGGCCATCAACCTCGTGGTCGTTCAGGGACCAAGAGGTCTGCTGAGGACCGGCGGTGATTGCCGTGGCATCGAGCGCGCAGCCGGACCACCCCCGCGGTATCTTGAATTTGAGGACGCTCTCCCGGCCATCCGACCAGCGATGAGTACGTTCAGAAAAGGACCAACCTGTTGCAAGAACGCCCGCATCGTCTTCTCCCGCAGCTTCGTACAGTAGGATCGGAGCATCGGTGGGCGCACGTACCGGTTCAGCTTTCGGGGCCGCGCGCCCAAAAGCTCGCTGGGGACCATAGACGGTAATCATGGTCCCCAGTAGCGTCAAGCGCTGGCGATCATCATGCTCGAAGAGGATTGGCACCTCACCGTAAGCCGCATTCTCGCGCTCAAGGACAAAAGCAACATCGCCCCCCAAATCTTGCGTTGCAGGCAGTTCGGGCCCAGTCCGGAATTGCGACGCCGGTTGGACCGACATCAGATCGAGATACGGCAAATCCCACTGGGAATAGGTGATGAAGGTCCGACACGACGCCCCCAGAAAAGCCGCAAGTTCGGGTGAAACCAAGCCGGAGCGTGGCCGAAAGCCCAAGGCCACAAGCTCCGGTAGGTTTCGATATGGGCTGAATGCGAATGTGCTCGTGGCGCTGACCAAATTGGTGACCAGCACGGCCAGACTGACAATTCGTAGGATCGCAGCTCGCGTCTCCCAAAGCCACGCCAGGGCAGGAGCCGAGAGCGCGATTGGATAAGCATAATAGATCCCCGACGTATCCGCGTACTTTAGGAGGACACTTCGCAGGAGGTGGAAAGAGAAGAAGGCGGATGCCAGCCAGACGGCAGGCGTTCGCGTGCCGTCAGCCCTTGCCAGTATCCCCAGAATCAGGACGATCAGCAGTAACCACGGAATGAAGCCGAGCCAGACCGATTGCTCCCAAGCGCCTAGGTATCCTTCTGGAGCGAGGCCATGGAAATAATAGGAGGGTTCAAAACTGTAATGGAGGTCGGGCGTCACCCAATAGAAGGCATGGGTGTTGAACCAGGCGTCGAAAGCATCGTAGAGCGACTTTCGATCGCCCGCGATCTGAGAGATATAAAGGTCGGGGATCGGTGCCAGGAATAATTGTGCTGAGTAAAGTATTGATCCCTGCGGCGGCAGGGCTAAAGGGTATGTTCTGGAGATTGCGGAAATGAGGGGTCAGTGCGCCGGTCTCCGCCCAGTTTATGGCGAAGGCGGGCCCTACCAATATGGCAATCATTGCACACGCCGCGACCATCTGCAGCGCACGACCCCGGAGAAATGACCTGAAAGCGCCTACACGAAGCAACGAGACAAGCCGCCATAGAATGAGGACGCCGATGAACGGAATGAGCATCGGGAAATGCAGCTTCGACCCGGCTGAAAGCCCAAGACCCATCGCACCGAGCAGAGCATCCAGCCACGTGCCGGTGCGCCACCAACGGCAGGCGAACAGTGCCCCGATGAGCAGTGGGACACCGGCGATCATGTCGTCTGTCGTCGAGCTCGCCGACACCAGAACCGCTGGGGCGGTGAGAAAGAGCGCG